>NZ_JACZFQ010000129.1 GCF_014904755.1 Neoluteolibacter marinus | reverse complement strand
GCGCCGCCCGCCGTCCCCCCGGAGGCGGTCGAGCCCGGTGTCCGCCGTCGTGAGCCGGTGGCGGACAAATCGATGGAAGGAGCGAGCGCGCTGCGGGAGATACCGTAGCGGGCGCGTGCCTGCTCCACGTTCAGCGCCGCGACGCGGAGGTCGCGGTTGTTGTCGAGCGCAAGGTCGATCAACTTCCGGAGGCGGGGGTCGGTGAAGAACGACCGCCATTCCAGGTCGGCGGAAACGGAGCCGCCGCGGTTGCCGGCGAAACTGACGGGCACGACCTCGGCACCGGGCTTGTCGAGCGCGGGGTCGAGCGAACAGGAGGTGAGGAAGGCTGCGGCGAGCAGGAAAAGGCGGGAAGTTTTCATGGGGAATTCCTTGGTGGGGATCAGGCGGTCTTGCTGCGGCCGACGCGCTCCAGCACGACGTAGAAGACCGGGGTCAGAAGAAGGCCGAAGACGGTCACGCCGATCATTCCGGCGAACACCGCGACGCCCATGGCATGGCGCATCTCGGCCCCGGCACCGGTGGCCGCGACCAGCGGGTAGACCCCCGCGATGAAGGCGATGGAGGTCATCAGGATCGGCCGCAGGCGCAGGCGCGAGGCCTCGACGGCGGATTCGACCACGCCCTTGCCCTGTTCGCGCAGGTGGACGGCGAACTCGACGATCAGGATGGCGTTCTTCGCCGCCAAGCCGATCAGCACGATCAGTCCGATCTGGGTGAAGATGTTGTTGTCACCATCGGTCGCCCAGACCCCGATCATCGCCGACAGCAGGGCCATCGGCACGATCAGCAGCACCGCGAAGGGCAGGCGGAAGCTTTCATACTGCGCGGCTAGTACGAGGAACACCAGCAGGATGCTGATCGGGAACACCAGCATGCCGGTGTTGCCGGCGAGGATCTTCTGGTAGGTCAGGTCGGTCCAGTCGAGGGTCATGCCCTTCGGCAGGGTCTCGGCGGCGACCTTTTCCATCAGCGCCTCGGCCTGGCCGGAGCTGAAGCCGAGCGCTGGGCCACCGGTCAGGTCGGCGGCGGGGTAACCGTTGTAGCGCATCGCGCGGTCCGTGCCGTAGGCCTCGTTGACGGTCAGCACGGAGCCGAGCGGGACCATCCGGCCCTGGTCGTTGCGGGTGCGCAGGCGGGCGATGTCGCCGGCGCTGGTGCGGAACTCCGCGTCGGCCTGGGCAATGACCTGATAGGTGCGGCCGAAGCGGTTGAAGTCGTTCACGTAGAGCGATCCCAGGTTCACCTGCATCGCCTCGAAGATGTTGCCGAGCGGGATTCCCTGCTGCTTGGCCTTGGCGCGGTCGATGTCGGCGTCGAGCTGCGGGTTGTTGACGGTGAAGCCGGAGAACATGCCGGCCAGGCCGGGCGTCTGGTTGGTCTTGGCGACGAGTGCCTGGGTGGCGTTGAAGAGCTCGTCGTAGCCGTGGCCGGCGCGGTCCTCGATGTAGAGCTTGAAGCCGCCGGTGGTGCCGAGGCCATTGACCGGCGGCGGCGGGAAGACGGCGACGAAGGCGCCTTGGATGCCGGCGAACTTCGCCTGCAACTTGGCGGCGATCTCTTTCCCCGAAAGTCCGGGCCCCCCGCGTTCCTCGAAGGGCTTGAGGCCGATGAAGGCGATTCCGGAGTTCGGGCTGTTGGTGAAGCCGTTGATCGACAGGCCGGGGAACTGCACGGCGTTGTTGACGCCTTCCTCCCCGAGGGCGATCTCGCCCATCTCGCGGATGATCTCATCGGTGCGTTCGAGGGAGGCGCCCTCCGGAAGCTGGGCGAAGGCGACCAGGTAGGCCTTGTCCTGTTCCGGCACGAAACCGGACGGGACTTTCTTGAAGATCGACCAGGTGAGGAAGACCAGCCCGCCATACATCAGCAAGGCGATCGCGCCGCGGCGGACGATCCGCTGGACGCCGCCGGCATACTTGCGCGAGAGCCAGTCGAAGAAGCGGTTGAAGGGCCGGAACAACCAGCCGAAGAGGCGGTCCATCAGGCGGGTGAGCCCGTCCTTGGGCGCGTGGTGACCGCGCAGCAGCAGGGCGCTCAGCGCCGGTGACAGGGTCAGCGAGTTGAAGGCCGAGATGATGGTCGAGATCGCGATGGTGATCGCGAACTGCTTGTAGAACTGGCCGCTCAGCCCGGTGATGAAGGCGGTCGGGATGAACACCGCGGAAAGCACCAGCGCGGTGGCGATGATCGGTCCGGTGACTTCTCGCATCGCGCGCTTCGTCGCTTCCAGCGGGGACAAGCCGAGGGCGATGTTCCGTTCGACGTTCTCGACCACGACGATGGCGTCGTCGACCACGATCCCGATCGCCAGCACCAGGCCGAACAGCGAGAGCGCGTTGATCGAGAAGCCGAGCAAATGCATCACCGCGAAAGTGCCGACCAGCGACACCGGCACGGCGGCGAGCGGGATGATGGAAGCGCGCCAAGTCTGAAGGAACAGGATGACGACCAGCACCACCAGCACGATCGCTTCCAACAGCGTGTGCACCACCGCCTCGATCGAGTGGCGGACGAAGACCGTCGGGTCGTAGGCGATCTCGTAGTCGAGGCCATCGGGGAAGTCGGCCTTGAGCTCTTCCATTTTCTCACGAACGGCATTCGAGAGCGCGATCGAGTTGGAGCCGGGCAGCTGGAAGATCGGGATGGCGACCGCGGTCGTGTTGCTGAGCAGCGATCGCAACGCGTACTCCGAGGCGCCGAGCTCGACCCGCGCGACGTCTTTCAAAAGCGTCCGCTCGCCGTGCTCGCCGACCTTGACGACGATGTTCTCGAATTCTTCCTCGGTGACCAACCGGCCCTTGGTGTTGATCAGCAACTCGGTGTCGATCGCCTGCGGGTTCGGCTGCTGGCCGACGGCGCCGGCGGCGACCTGGACGTTCTGCTCGCGGATTGCGGCGACGACATCGCCGGCGGTCATGCCGCGCGAGGCGACCTTGTTCGGATCCAGCCAGATGCGCATCGCGTAGTCGCCGGAACCGTAGAGCTGGACCTGGCCGACGCCCGGCAGCCGGGCGAGCACGTCGCGCACCTGCAGGGTCGCGTAGTTGCGGACGTAGATGTCGTCGTAGCGTTTGTCCGGCGACAGCAGGTGGACGACCATCGTCAGGTCGGGCGAACTCTTGAGGGTGGTCACGCCGAGGCGGCGGACTTCCTCGGGCAGTTTCGGCAGGGCCTGCGCGACGCGGTTCTGCACCTGGACCTGGGCGAGGTCGGGATCGGTGCCGAGCTTGAAGGTGACCGTCAGGGTCATCACCCCGTCGCTGGTCGCCTGGGAATACATGTAGATCGAGTTTTCGACGCCGTTGATCGCCTGTTCGAGCGGGGTCGAGACGGTTTCCGCGATCGTCTGCGGGTTGGCGCCGGGATAGGTGGCGCGGACCACGACGGTCGGCGGGATGACCTCGGGGTATTCGCTGACTGGCAGCAGCCACAGCGAGATCGCGCCGACGAGGAAGATGATGATCGACAGCACCCCGGCGAAGATCGGGCGCTTGATGAAGAAGTCGGAGAAATTCATGACGGGAGGCAGGTGGGAAAACGGGACAAAGCTTCCCCGGCGGACCGGAGCAGCTGCTCCGGTCCGGGGAGTGGTTGGGGTGCGGGCCGCGGCTCAGTTCACCGCGACCGCGGGGTCGACGATCATGCCGGCGGTCACGCGCTGCAGGCCGTTGACGATCACGCGGTCGTGCGGGCCGATGCCGTCGCGGATCACGCGCTTGCCGTTGAGCACCGGGCCGAGCCGGACGGTGCGATAGGACACGGTGTTCTCTTCATCGACGGTCAGGACGAACTTCTGGCTCTGGTTGGTGCCGATCGAGCGCTCGCTGACCAGCAGCGTGGGCGCGGCCGGGCTGACCGGCAGGCGGACGCGGGCGAACAGGCCCGGGACCAGCGATTCGTCGGGATTCGGGAAGACCATCCGGTAGACGAGCGTGCCGGTGGACGGGTCGACGCGGTTGTCGGACGATTCGATGAGGCCCTGGTGCGGGAAGCCCTTCTCGTCACCGACCTGCATCTCCACGGCGACCCGGCCATCGTTGCCGCCGATCTGCTTGTCCCGTTGCAGCCGGGAAAACGACAGCGCGGTGGCTTCATCGACGTCGGCATAGACATAGACGTCGCCGGTCGAGACCACGGTCGCGAGCAGGCTCTCGAAGCCGGGCGCGCCGGAGACCAGGTTGCCGGGGGTGATCAGCGCGCGGCTGACCTTGCCGCGGATCGGCGAACGCACCTCGGTGTATTCGAGGTCGAGCTTCGCGGTCGCGAGCTGGGCCTCGGCCGACTGGACCTCGGTGCGGGCTTCGGCGACACGGGAGCTGCGGGTTTCCGCCTCCTCGCGGGAAACCGCTCGGTTCGCCAGCAGGCCGGCGGTCCGCCGGGACTCGTTCTCCGCCTTGCCGAGGCCGACCTTCGCCCGTTCGAGCGCCGCTTCGGCGAGCTCGACCTTGGCGCGGTAGGGGCGGGGATCGATGACGAACAGCACGTCGCCCTTTTCCACCACCGTGCCGGCTTGGAAGCGCACGTCATCGATGTGGCCGGAAACCCGTGGCCGGATCTCCACCGTCTCGCGGGCATCGACGCGGCCGATGAGTTCGCGGTGGTCGGCCAGGGTCTGCTGTTCGACCGGCGCGACCGTCACCTTGGCGGGCACCATCATCGGGGCCTCGCCCTTTGAATCCGCCGCGAATGCCAGCGGTGCGAAGTGAATCCCGGTGGCAATCATGGCGACGCCGGCGAGTGAAAGCGCCAGGCGGGTGGTGAAGCGCGAGCCGGCGATGTCCGGAGGCTCCGACAGGGGAGGTTCATTGGGATCGGAAGGGTTCATGATGAGGAGTAGTTGACTGATTGGTAAAGATTTCGGCAAAAAAAGGGGACACATGGTCAGCGGTAGCCACCGGCGATGCGGAGGGTTTCCCCGCTGATCCACGAGGATTCGTCGGACGCCAGGAACACCGCGGCGCCGGCAATGTCCTGCGGCTGGCCGGTGCGGCCGAGCGGGGTGGCGGCCTCGACCTGGCTTTGCATCTCGCTTTCGGCGATGCCGGCGGCGTGGGTGCCTTCGGTTTCGACCATGCCCGGGTTGATCGCGTTGACGCGGATGCCGCGCGGGCCGAGTTCGGCGGCGAGGACCCGGGTGATGGCATCGACCGCGCCCTTGGTCGCGCTGTACACCGCCGAACCCGGGAAGGCGCTGGTGGAAACCACCGAGCTGATGTTGATCACGCTGCCACCGGATTCCGGGAACAACGCGACCGCCTTCTGGGTGGCCAGCAGAAGTCCGAGGACATTGAGGTCGAAGTGCTGGTGGAAATGTCCGGCATTGATCTCTTCCAAGGGGGCGAAGCCATAGATCCCGGCGTTGTTGACCAGGATGTCGACCTGGCCGAAGGCGGTCTGGGTTTCCGCGAACAAGCGGGAGACCTCCTCTTCCTTGGCGAGATTGGCTTGGACGGCGATGGCCTTGCCACCGGCCCCGTTGATGGCTTCAACCGTGCGATCGGCGCCTTCGCGGCTGCTGGCATAGTTGACCACGACCGCGGCGCCTTCGGCGGCGAGGTGCTTGGCGATCGAGGCCCCGATGCCTTTCGAGGCTCCGGTGACGACGGCGACTTTTCCTGCGAGTTTCTGAGTGCTCATGGCGTTCTGAATCAGTGGTTAATAGTTGACCGTATAGTAAACAATTGGGGCAAAAAAAGGGGAGCGTTCAGTCGGGACGGGCGGTGGTGGTGGTGGCACCGAGGAGATCCATCGCGGCGTCCGGCAGGATCCGTAGCGGGGCCAGGTCGTTGTGAATGCGTGCCTGGGCGAGGCTGCCTTCATAGAGGGCATAGACGGCCCGCGCCTTCACATTGGCATCCCCGGCGGCAACGGAACCCTCCGCCTGGGCATCGCGGATCGCGGACTCAAGGTAGCGGGAGAAGCGGTTGAGCGTCTCACGGACCTTTTCCCGGATCGGCTCGTTCTGTGTGCAGACCTCGGAACCCAATGAAAAACAGGGGCATCCGAGAATCTGTCCATGCTCCTTCTGGATCTCCGCCTGGCAATCGTGGGCAGACTGGAGAAACAAGCGGATGCGCTCGAGCGGTGGATTCGACACCGAGAAGATGGCGTCGAACTTCGGCTTCATCTCCGCTTGCCACTCCTCTTCGAGGGCGGCGACCGCGAGATCGGCCTTGGATTCGAAGAAGTAGTAGAAGCTGCCCTTCTTGACCCCGGCCTTTTCGCAGATGGCGTCAATCGTCACGACCCCGTAGCTGTTCTCCCAGATCAGATCGAGAGCAGCATCGAGCAGTCGTTGCTTGGCGTCACTTTTGCGTCCCACGCCGGAACCGATAGTTGACTGTTTGGTAAACAACAAGCGGAATTTTCGGGCGGAGTGTTTTTTTCGCCGGAATCCGGACGGCAATTGGGGATTGGCAATCCTCCGCGGGAATCCTGAAGCTGCCGCCATGAACATTGCGCTCGTTTCCGCGACGTGGCACGCGGACCTGCTCCGCGGAGCCTCGGATGCCTGTCAGGTGGTGCTGTCCGGAGAAGGGGCGGGCTTTACGACGTTCACCGTCCCGGGCTGCCTGGAGATCCCGCTGTTCGCCCAGAAGTTGGCGCTTTCCGGCAAGTACGACGCGGTCATTGCCTTCGGCCTGATCGTCGACGGCGGCATCTATCGCCACGAGTTCGTCGCCGACGCCGTGCTATCCGGGATGATGCGGGTGCAACTCGACACGGGGATACCGGTGTTCTCCTGCGTGCTCACGCCCCACCAGTTCGACGAGACCCCGGAGCGCCTCGGGTTTTTCCGCGATCACCTCGTCTTGAAGGGCACCGAGGTCGGCCATGCCTGTCTGAAGATGCTGGGGGCGATTTCCAGCATCGGGTGAATGGCTGGAAACACGGCCGTTTTGCCGCGAACCGCGCGCTTGACCCTTCGTGATCAACGGTCCAGCTTGTCCGCCCGCCGCGGCCAGGAGGCCCCGGTGAACACCACCAGACAACCGCATCGCCATGGCCGCGAAGATCTACACGAACAAGGACGCCACGCTCGCTCCTCTCAAGAACAAAACCCTTGCCGTCATCGGCTTCGGTTCCCAGGGCCACGCCCACGCGCTCAATCTCAAGGACAGCGGCCTCAAGGTCGTCATCGGCCTCTACAAGAAGTCGAAGTCGCGCGAGGTCGCCAAGAAGCTCGGCTTCGAGGTCATGGACACCGCCGATGCCGTGAAAGCGGCCGACGTCATCTTCGTCGCCGTGCCCGACACCAAGATCGCCGAAGTCTACGACAAGGACATCGCGCCGAACCTCGCCAAGGGCAAGACCCTGCTCTTCTCCCACGGCTTCGCCGTCCACTTCAAGACCATCGAGGCACCCCAGGACGTCAACGTCATCATGGTCGCTCCGAAGGGCCCGGGCCACACCGTCCGCAGCCAGTTCGTCGACGGCAAGGGCGTGCCCGGCCTGATCGCCGTGCACAACGATGCCGACGGCAAGGCCAAGAAGATCGCCCTCGCCTGGGCCCGCGGCGTCGGCTGCACCCGTGCCGGCGTGTTCGAAACCAACTTCCAGGAAGAGACCGTCACCGACCTCTTCGGCGAGCAATGCGTCCTTTGCGGTGGTGCTTCCGCCCTCGTGAAGGCCGGCTTCGAAACCCTCGTGGAAGCCGGCTACCAGCCGGAGATGGCCTACTTCGAGTGCCTCCACGAACTGAAGCTGATCGTCGACCTGATGAACGAGTCCGGCATCGCCGGCATGCGTTTCTCGATCTCCGAGACCGCGGAGTGGGGCGATGTTTCCGTCGGACCCAAGATCATCGACGCCGGCGTCAAGAAGCGCATGCAGAAGCAGCTCAAGGCGATCGAGTCCGGCAAGTTCGCCAAGGAGTGGATCGCTGAAGCGACCACCGGCGGCTACAAGAAGTTCAACGAGATCCGCAAGGCCGAGGCCGCCCACCAGATCGAAAAGACCGGTGAGAAGCTCCGCTCGACGATGAGCTGGATCAAGCAGAAGAAGCTCAAGAAGGGCGCTGCGCAAGCCAGCTACGTTTCCGCCTCCAAGTAAGCGGTTCCGATTCAACAAAGCCCGGTGGCCGTGAGGTCACCGGGCTTTTTCATGCCCGCGCGGGTAGGATTGCGACATGGGCGAAAGGAACCGCCGCTTGAATCCGTTCCCCGCTGCCATTCCGCATGCTTGCCATGCCTTCCAATGACCGTTAGACAGACCGCCACTTCCCAAGAAAATCCATGACAGCCACACTCAGCGACGACGGTGTCGCGAACAACGCCAAGCGGCTCCTGTGGGCCGGCTTCCTCGCCATCCTCGCAGCCGGCATCGGGTTCGGTGTACGTGGAGGTATTTTCGCCAACTGGGCGGAAGAATTCGGTTTTACCGGCGGCCAGCTGGGTGCCATCGGCAGCGCCGGGTTCACCGGGTTCTGCTTCGGCATCATCATCGGCGGGGTGATCGTGGACAAGATCGGCTACGGCAAACTGGTGTTCGCGGCGTTCCTGTTCCACATCCTCTCGGCATTCATCACGTTCGGCGCCCATCAAGGGCAGTCACAGGAGACCGCATTCCTCTTCCTGAAATGGGGCACCTTCGTGTTCGCACTCGCCAACGGCACGCTTGAGGCGGTCGCCAACCCGCTCGTGGCGACGCTGTTCCCGAAGAATCGCACCCACTACCTGAACATCCTGCACGCCTCCTGGCCCGCGGGTCTGGTGATCGGCGGCCTGATCGGCTGGACCCTCGGCGAGTCCGGCGTGAACTGGAAGATCCAGCTCGGCTTGTTCCTGATTCCGACGATCCTCTACGGCTTCGCCTTCATGGGGCAGTCGTTCCCGAAATCCGAAGCCGCGGCCAAGGGCCTCAAGATCGGCGAGATGCTCAAGGAAGTCGGTATTCTCGGTGCGGCCGTTGCCTGCTACCTGGTGGTTCTCTTCTTCCAGAAGTCCCTCGGCTTGCCTGTCGCCGTGGGTTGGGCCGTGGGCGGGGCGTTGCTGGTGGCCGTCGGCGTCATGACCCAGTTCTCCATCGGCTCATTCCTTCTTTTCGTCCTGTTCGTCACTCATGCACTGGTCGGCGCCGTCGAGCTGGGCACCGATGGCTGGATCCAGAACATCACCGGCAACATCCTGACGCCGGCGCAGGGCAAGATTCTTTTTGTCTTCACCTCCCTGCTGATGTTCGTCCTGCGCTTCTCGGCACATTTCATCGAGAACAAGATGAAGATCTCGCCGATCGGGCTCCTTCTGATCTGCGCCGTCCTCGCCGTGGTCGGCTTGAACATGGTCAGCGGGATCACCACCTTGGCCGGTGCCTTCGTGGCCCTCGGCGTTTATGCCCTCGGCAAGACCTTCTTCTGGCCGACCATGCTGGCGGTGGTCGGTGACCGCTTCCCGAAGACCGGCGCCATCGCCATGTCGATCATGGGTGGTATCGGGATGATGTCCGCAGGTCTCCTCGGCAACGAGGGTCTTGGTTACGCCAAGGACCGCTTCACCGTTGAGCATCTCAAGGAAACCAATCCGGCTCTCTATGAAGCGAACAAGGCCGAGCAGCCGAGCACTTTCCTCAGCTTTGAACCCGTGACCGGACTGGACGGCACCAAGCTGTCCGAGGCCCAGAAGGCCAAGGAGAAGACTCCGGAACAGGCCGAACTCGCCGCGGCCAGCATCGCGGGTGACCGCAAGACCTTGAAGGCCGACGCGTACATCCCGGCGGTAATGGCTGCGATCTACCTTTTGCTCCTGCTCTACTTCAAGACCATCGGTGGCTACAAGCCGCTCAGCATCACGCCCGAGCAGGCGGCCGGTGGGGTCCAGGGCCCGGCGGAGTACTGATCCGCCCGAAAGGCATTCTTCAAGGCGCGGCTCCCTTGCGGGGCCGCGCTTTTATTGTGGCCGGGCAAGCTCCTTGGAGTGCGCCGGCAGAGGGAGTCTTCGACCGGCGACGGCGCTTTCGAGGGCGGGTGGGACACTCCCATCGCCCGGCGATTCTGCCCGGACGGGGCGGGAAGGAGGTGCGTGGCGAGAAGGAGAACCGCGGCACGGGTCCGTGCTTCGAAAGCGGTGTCGCCGCGCTTCCAGCGCTTTGCCACTGCACTCCAAAGGACGCTTGCGACCCCGGTCAGGCGCTCTTTCCGGCCCAGGCCCGCCATTTCGCGACCATCCGCATCATGGAGGCCTCGTCGGTCAAGGCCGCCACCCCGTCCATCGGCACCCATTGCAGGTCGTGGGACTCGTCGCTGACCACGTAGTCGGTCGAGCCGGTGGCGCGCAGCAGGTAGCGGACGTCGAAGTGGAGATGTTCCGGGTCACCCTTGCGCGCGGGGATGGGGTGGATGTCGAGGTCGAAGATGCCGTCGATCACCGGTTCGAAGTCGCTCAAGCCCGACTCTTCGCGGGCTTCCTTCAGGGCCACGGCGAAAACGTCCGGGTCGCCGTCGGCATGCCCGCCGAGCTGCAGCCAGCGGTCGAGCTTGCGGTGGTGGGTGAGCAGTACCTCGCGGTCGTCGGCTCCGATGATCCACGCCGATCCGGTGATGTGGCCACGGGCGAGCGATCGCTCGAAGCAGTCCGGCTCGTCCTCCACGAAGCCGATGAAGCGCCCGACGGTCTCCGCCTCGTCCGGGTGGAGGGCGGCGTAGCGGGCGAGCAGGTCGAGGAGCGGCTGGCGGTGCACGGGCGGGACCCTGCCGCCCTACCGGCGAAAGGCAAGCATCCGATGTTCACCCCTGGCCGGAAGTCACCTCGAGGAAGCGCGCGAAGAGCCGCTCGACGGGCGAGCGCAACCGGGAATGGCAACGCCGCTTCCTGGCTCCGGCGACAAGCTCCTCGAACCGGCCGTCCATCCAGGCGGAGGTGATGATCGGGTGAACGTAGTAATTCCGGCTGGTTGCGGGGGTATTGCCCAGGGCCTTCGCCGTGTGGCGGACCGCATCGACCTCGTGTGCTTTCCGCCCCGTCTGGGTTTCCGGGTCCGGCAGCCCGACCAGATGGCCGAAGGCAATCAGTGAGCCGCGCCAGGTCCGGAAGGTCTTGGCCGAGAAATCCCCGCGGGACAAACGCTGGATCATGCCGTTCACCATGCCGGAATCGACCGGATGCACCTCTCCCGCGTCGTCCGGATAGGCGAACAGATGCTGGCCGGGAAGCTCATGGCACCGGCCCAGGTGCCGGGCGAGCGCGGGGGCGTCGATGCGGAGCCGGACCTGCTTGCCGTGCTTGGCCTTGTAGCTCAGCTCGATCGTCCTGCCGTGCAGTTCGGCGTGGCGTTTGGCCAGGGTCGTGATCCCGTAGGTCCCGTTCGCTTCCCGGTAGGACTCGTTTCCCACGCGTGCTCCGGTCCGGTCGATGATCGCAATGGCCAGCGAGGTCGCGGTTTCTTCATCGAGGGCGCGGCGGGCGAGGATGCTGTCGAGGCCGTCGCGGATCGACGGCAATGCCCTCGCGAATTCGAGGAGTCCGTCGAACTTCACGCGGTTGCGATGCGCCTGCCACTCGGGATGGTAGCGGTATTGCTTGCGCGAACGGGCATCGTGGCCGGTGGCCTGGAGGTGGCCGTTCGGCGGGATGCAGATCCACACCCGGTCGTATGCCGGCGGGATCGCCAGCGAGCGGATGCGGTCGAGATGCTCACCCGCTCCAAGGCGCCCGCCATCGGGATCGAAGTAGGCGAATCCGCGGCCGTGTCGCCGCCGCCGGAAGCCGGGTTCGGTGTCGCAGGTACGGATGAGTTTCATTGCTTTGTATCCGCATGAAGCATGCCGCACGGAACCACGGGGAATCGGGTTCGATCCGGCCCGGCTCGTCGGTGAAACTGCGCGATCACGGCGTGCAATGCGCATCTAGCGGTCTTTCCAGAGAATCTGGATGAGCAGGATCAGGGAACCAATCGAGGCGATGAGGAAGAAGCCGATCGCCAGCGCGGGATAGCCGAACACCGTGACCTCCGTCTCGATCCTGGAGAGCAGGGAGGAGCCGACGATGAAGGCCGCGAGGATCAGGCCGAGCGTGATCCGGTTGGCGATCTTCTGGAGCCCTTGCAGCAGGGCCTTCTCGTCGATCGAGTCCACCTGCACCTTGAGTTTGTTGTCCGCGACCATTTCGAGGATCCGGTTCAGCCTCGAGGGCAACTGGCCGATGAAGTCCTTCGTTTCGGTGAGCATGCCCAGCAGGTTGGCCGAGGTGAGGGAATCCTTGATCCTGCCGTGGCTGATTTCACCGAGATGCCGGCGGATGGAATCGGCCGGCTCGAATCCCGGGCTGAGCACCGCCCCGACACGGTCGAGGTTCATCAAGGTCTTGCCGAGCAGGCTGAGTTCCGCGGGGATCCTCAGCCCCGCTTCCGCGCAGGCGCTCGTGACCTGGAGAACCACGGTGCCCATGTCGATCTTGGCCAGCTGCCGGGCCCTCGCCGCACCCACGATCTCTTCCACGGCGTTGATGAATTGGGTCCGGTTGATCTCCCCGCTGCGGGGAGTCCCGATGTTCATCGCGGCTTCGGCGGTTTGAACACCGTCACCCTCGGCGATTCCGGCGAGGAGGTGAACCAGTTGGTCCCGCATGCGCTGCTGGATCCGGCCGACCATGCCGAGGTCGAGGATCGCGATGTCCCGGTCGTGGGTGAGGAGGAGATTGCCCGGGTGGGGGTCGGCGTGGAAAAAGCCGTCGATCAGAATTTGACGGAGATAGGCGCGGAAGAATTCCTCGGCCAGAACGTCGCCATCCAGGTCGGTGAGCACCGCTCCTGACAACGAAGTGATCTTGGTGCCCGGGAGGTAGTCCATCGTCAGGACCCGGTGGGTGGTGTAGTCATCGACGACCTTCGGGACTTTCAGGCGACTGAAGTCGCGCAGGTTGTTGCGGAGCTCGGCGAGTTGGCTGGCCTCCCGCTGGTAGTCGAGCTCGCGGAGCAGGCTGGAACGGAACTGGTCGACCAGCCTGCCGATCTCGTAGGTCCGCCCGAAATCGGTGTGATCATCGAGGAACTCGGCGATCTGTTGCAGGCTGTCCAGGTCATCCACGATATCCTGGCGGATCCCGGGACGTTGGACCTTCACCGCGACCTTGCGTCCGCCGTGAAGCGTGGCGAGGTGGACTTGCCCGAGGGACGCCGCGGCGAGGGGTGAGGTGTCGAAGGATTCAAAGGCCTTGGAGACCCTCACTCCCAGCTCGCTCTGGATGACCCGCTCGATTTCTTCGTAGGGGACCGGCTCGACATGGTCCTGCAAGCGGGCGAGTGCCTTGAGATGCGCCGGAGGAAGCAGATCCCCGCGGGTCGACAGGAGTTGGCCGATCTTGACGAACGTGGGTCCCATGTTCTCGAGGTCCGCGGCGAGATCGTGTCCGCTCCCCGTTTGCTCATCGTTGTTCCCGTCATCCGTGAATCCGGTCTGATCGATCAATGCCCCTGACCCGTATCGCGAGAAGAGGAGGGCGACGTCCTTGTAGCGGCGGAGGTGGCGAGGGGCGAATTTCATCATCGCGCGTTTTCGCAACTTGCATGCCACGGCCCCAACGCCGGTTTCGGGTGCCTGTTCCCTTCGTATCAGATGCAATTCGCAATCCGTGCGGCGAGAGTGGGTGTGGAGTGCAATCCATCGCGCATTGGCAGGAAGGGATGCGCGTTCCCCAGGTGAACGGCTGTTCCATGGCGCCATTTGACGCGTACCCTTTCGGGTCGATACTCCAGCCCGAAGTGAACTGGAATCCCGTCCATCTCGTGTTGAACATCGGGCCGCTTGATGCCCTCGATGTCGTTCTCCTTCTGGTGATCTCGGTGCTGGTCTTCATGATCTGGCGCCTCGTCGGTCACAAGGAGTGCCACTACACGGATTCCCCGGGGCACCGGATCGACGGCTCGCTGGACGCCCTTGCGGGTTCGACGCACGGCCATCCGACCGAGGGAAATTCCATCAGGCTGGTCAGCAACGCGGAGTATTTCGAAGAGGTCGAGCGGGCGATCTCATCGGCCCGGAAGTCGGTGCACTTCGAAACCTTCCTGTGGGAGGATGGAGAGACCGGGAGCATGGTGTCGGAAGCCCTGATGGCAGCCGCGCGTCGTGGCTTGAAGGTCCGCGTGATGGGGGATGCCTCCGGAACGAGAAAGCTGTGTGCCCGAAGTACGGCAAATCTCCGAGATGCCGGGTGCGAGGTCCACCGCTTCCACCGGATATGGAAGCCGATGAACTTCGGCCGGATCAACATCCGCGATCACAGGAAGATCCTCGTGATCGACGGCAAGCTTGCGATCGTCGGCGGCCATTGCATCACGGACCAGTGGCTGAAGGACGGACCGAAGCTGCCACGCTACCGCGACATTTCCGCGGTGATCACCGGACCGGTCGTGGCGCACATCCAGTCGTGCTTCTTCGAGGGCTGGACGGAGATCACCGGCGAGCTTTTCACCGATGATGCCACCTTCCCCAAGCTCAGGCCGACGGGCGACAGTCCCGCCCATGTCGCATTCCTGAAGCCCGATGGATGCCCGTCGTCGGTGCAAGTGCTCCACCACCTCGCCATCGGTTACGCCAAGGAGCGGATCCGGATCCAGAATCCCTACTTCCTCCCGGATCCCTCGGGGGTGGAATCCCTCGTCAATGCGGCGCAGAGGGGCGTCGACGTGCAAATCATGATCCCCGCGCTGACCGCCACCGATTCACCGTTGATCGCACGGGCGGGTCGCTACCAGTTCAAGCGTCTCCTCGAAGGAGGGGTCCGGTTGTTCGAGTACCAGCCGACCTTGCTCCATCAGAAGATCCTGGTCGTCGACGGGGTCTGGTTCGGGATCGGGTCCAGCAACTTCGACGACCGTTCGTTCGAGATCAACAAGGAGATCACCGTCGGAGTCGCCGATCCCGCGGTTGCCGGCCAGCTGGAGCAGATTTTTGAAGAAGACCTGGCCGAGTGCCGCGAGGTGACCGCCGCGGACATGCAGCGGAGGTCGGTGAAGGACCGCTTGCTCGACCGCTTCATGTACCTGTTCAACGAACAATTCTGAAGGCTGATTCCCCCGGACCGCGGGGAAGGGTCAAAGGCGCAGCCGGGCCGTCACGGGGCGGTGATCGGAAGCGAGGCGCACCGCGGGAGTATCCCATACCCGGTATTCGAGGACCGGGATGCGGGGAGAGACGAAGACATGATCGATGCGCGCGGCGCCGAGTCCCAACCTCGACCAGCCGCGCCAGGTGCGGGCGGGACCGCGGGGTGGAGTCCGGGTGGCGTGCCGGGCATCTTGCCAGGCTTCCGACAGCACCCGGTAGGGCCGCGACGATGGCCGGCAGTTGAAGTCCCCGGCCAAGATCGAGGGGATTCCGTTCGAGAGCGCGGGCAAGTGAGTCCGGAGCAGCCGGGCGCTCTGGGTCCGGGCGAGCCCGCCCCGATGGTCGAAATGGGTGCTGGCAAACAAGAACGGCCGGCCCGTCTCGTGGTCGCGGAACTCCGCCCAGGTCGTGGTGCGGTGGCACCGGGCGTTCCATCCGAGACCCACCGTGGAGGGATCCGGCGCGAGCCAGAAGGTTCCGTGGCGCGACAGTTCCAGGCGATCGGGGCGATAGAAAACCGGTGTGAACTCTCCTGCGCGGTCGCCGTCGTCCCGGCCGGCGCCGATCCAACGGTACTGTTCCAGGTCGCGGGACAGATCGTCGAGCATGCGCGAGGTGAATTCCTGTCCCGCCACGACGTCCGCGGTGGTCTCCCTGAAAACGCTGGCGCAAGCCGCCCGCCGCTTTTCCCAATCCGGGTGGGCCGGATGATCGCACCACGCGTTGAAGGTCATGACCTGGACCGTGGCTCCGGAAGATTGACACGTCGGGTCCGTCATTTCGCCGGATGATCTCCATGGCCGGCTGGCAGGCCGGGATGCGGGGTCAGATTGATCGCGGTGTTTTCGGGCCCGATCTTGGAAGCAGCGTTCCGGCCGCCGGTCTTGGGCGCGGCCCGGCCTTTCCTCCGCAGCGATGCGTGCGTTCTTTTCATCGGATGGGGATTCACCGGGTGACCCGATAAACCCGCTCCGCCCGTTGGCCAGCGGAAAGCGGAAGCGCGGACCACGGGAGGCCCGAAAAAAGCCGCCCCGGTTTCCCGGGGCGGCTCTGGAGGATTCGGAAGTCAGCGCGGACGCTTACTTCTTCTTGGCAGCCTTCTTGGCGGCTTTCTTCGCCGGGGCCTTCTTGGCGGCCTTCGGCTTGGAGCCGTCGTTGATCGCGGCCTGGGCGGCGGCGAGGCGGGCGACCGGCACGCGGTAAGGCGAGCAGGACACGTAGGCGAGGCCGAGCTTGTGGCAGAAGTTGACCGAGTCCGGATCACCACCGTGCTCACCGCAGATGCCGAGCTTGATGTTCTTCCGGGTGCTGCGGCCCTTCTCGACGGCGATCTCCATCAGCTGGCCGACGCCGGTGGTGTCGAGCGAGGCGAAGGGGTTCTTCGGATAGATGTCGTTCTCGGTGTAGCTGTTGAGGAACGAGCCCATGTCGTCGCGGCTGACGCCGAGCGCGGTCTGGGTCAGGTCGTTGGTGCCGAAGGAGAAGAACTGCGCGTGGGCGGCGATCTCGTCGGCGGTGACGGCACCGCGCGGGACTTCGATCATGGTGCCGACCAGGTAGCTGAACTTCACGTCCTTGGCGGCCATGACTTCCTTGGCGACGCGGTGGATGATTTCCACCTGCAGCTCCAGCTCGCGGGCGTAGCCGACGAGCGGGACCATCACTTCCGGCTGCACCTCGATGCCCTTCTTCACGCACTGCGCGGCGGCTTCGAAGATGGCCTGGGCCTGCATCTCGGCGATTTCCGGGTAGGAAATGGCGAGGCGGCAGCCGCGGTGGCCGAGCATCGGGTTGAACTCGTGGAGCTCCTCGACGCGGTGCATGATGGTCTCGACCTTGACGCCCAGCTTGCGGGCCAGGTCCATCTGCTGCTCCTTGGTGTGGGGCAGGAACTCGTGGAGCGGCGGGTCGAGCAGGCGGATGGTGCCCGGCTTGCCTTCAAGCGCCTTGAAGATGCCGAAGAAGTCCTTGCGCTGGTGCGGGAGGAGCTTCTTGAGGGCGGCGCGGCGGTGGGTCTCGTTGTCGGCCAGGATCATCTCGCGCATCGCGTCGATCCGGTCGCCTTCGAAGAACATGTGCTCGGTGCGGGTGAGGCCGATGCCTTCGGCGCCGAAGGCGATGGCGTTCTTGACCTGCTCCGGGGTGTCGGCGTTGGTGCGGACGCCCATCTTGGTGGCCTGGGCGCACCATTCCATGAGCTGGACGAAGTTCTTGAACTTCTCGGTCTTCTGGGAGGCCTTCTTGTTGTAGATCAGGCCGGTGATGATTTCCGAGGGCTCGGTGGCGAGCTCGCCGCCGTAAACGGTGCCGGCGGTGCCGTCGATCGAGAGGTATTCACCTTCCTTGAAGGTCTTGCCACCGGCGGAGACGGTGAGCTTCTCGTAGTCGACCTCGACGCCGGAAGCGCCGCAGACGCAGACCTTGCCCATCTGGCGGGCAACGAGCGCGGCGTGCGAGGAAACGCCACCGCGGGAGGTGAGGATGCCTTCGGCGGCGATCATCCCGCGGAGGTCTTCCGGGGAGGTTTCGACGCGGACGAGGAGGACCTTTTCACCCTTGGCGGCGGCCGCGGCGGCGCGGTCGGCGTTGAGGTAGATCTTGCCGGAAGCGGCACCCGGGCCGGCCGGGAGGCCCTTCGCGATGACCTCGGCCTTCTTGGCTTCGGCGGCGTCGAAGACCGGGGCGAGCAGCTGGTCGAGCTGGTCGGCCGGGTTGCGAAGCACGGCGGTCTTCCAGTCGATGAGCTTCTCCTTGACCATGTCTGCGGCGAACTTCAGCGCGGCGGCAGCGGTGCGCTTGCCGTTGCGGGTCTGGAGCATGAACAGCTTGCCGTCCTGGATGGTGAACTCGACGTCCTGCACGTCCTTGAAGTGCTTCTCGAGGATGGTGCGGACCTTCATCAGTTCCTTGAAGGCACCGGGCAGGGCCTTGGCCATGCCGGAGACCGGGTCCGGGGTGCGGACGCCGGCGACGACGTCCTCGCCCTGGGCGTTCACGAGGAACTCACCGTAGAGGACGTTCTCGCCGTTGGCGGGGTTGCGGGTGAAGGCCACGCCGGAACCGGAGTTCTTGCCGGTGTTGCCGAATACCATGGCCTGCACGTTGACGGCGGTGCCCCAGGCGGCGGGGATGCCGTACTTGCGGCGGTAGACGATCGCGCGGTCGTTCATCCAGGAGCCGAAGACGGCGCCGGCGGCACCTTCGAGCTGCTCCCAGGGATCTTCGGGGAAACCGTGGCCGGTGCGGTCGAGCACCAGCTTCTTGAAGCGGGCGACCAGCTCCTTGTTGTCCTCGGCGGTGAGGTCGGAGTCGACGACGTCCTTGCCGTAGGCTTCGTGCTTGAAGTGCTCGATGACGGATTCGAAAGGCTCGTGGTCTTCGGTCGGGAGCTTCTGCACGCCGAGCACGACGTCGCCGTACATCTGGATGAAGCGGCGGTAGCAGTCCCAGGCGAAGCGCTCGTTGTCGGTGGCCTTGGCCAGTGCGGCGACGGTTTTGTCGTTGAGGCCGAGGTTGAGGACGGTGTCCATCATGCCCGGCATCGAGTCGCGGGCGCCGGAGCGGACGGCGACGAGGAGCGGGAAGCCCTGGGAGTCACCGAACTTGTAACCCATGATCTTCTCCATGTTCGCCACGCCGGCTTCCATCTGGGCGCGGAGCGTCTTGGGGTAAGTACGCTTGTGGTCGTAGTAGTAGGTGCAGACCTCGGTGGTGATGGTGAAGCCGGCGGGAACCGGCAGGCCGATGCGGGTCATTTCCGCGAGGTTCGCGCCCTTGCCTCCAAGGAGGGCCTTCATCGTCCCGTTGCCGTCGGCTTTGCCGTTGCCCCAGGTGTAGACGTATTTGATGCCCTTGGCGGAGGGCGCTTTCTTGGCCGCTTTTTTCGCGGACTTCTTCACGGTAGCCATCTGTAGTTCGTGGAGTGGGTTGACTGTAGGAAAGCGCGTGGGGACGACGAGAGGTCGCCGGGCCCCCGGGCGCGGACGCGCGAGGCTAGCGGTGACAAACCCCGTGTCAATGAACCAGTTCCGTTGCTTCGGCCGTGGTCGAGCGGGGTGCAAATTCCCGCATCTCGCATTCGTCCGGCGGTCCGGGCCGGCTCACCGGGGCACGTCGGATTCCACCCATCGGACCGCGTAGCGGATCAGCTCGTTGCCGTCGCCGAGCCCGAGTTTGTCGCGGATGTGGGTGCGGTGGGCATCGACGGTGCGCGGGGAGATGGAGAGAAGCCGGGCGATCTCCTGGTTGCCCTTGCCGCGGCCGATCAGGTCGAACACCTCCAGTTCGCGGTCGGTCAGGCGCTGGATCGGGAAGCCGGGCGTGCCGCCGGCCTGGCCCGACATGCCGCCGAGGAAGTGGTTGGTGACGGTGTCGCTGACGAAAACCCCGCCGCCCAGCACGCGGCGGATCGCCTGCAGCAGGACCTCCGCGGGCACTTCCTTCATCACGTAGCCGCGCCCGCCGGCCCGCAGGATGCGCTCGGCGTAGATCAGCTCGTCGTGCATCGACATCACCATCACGGGCAGCAGCGGCTGCAGCGTCCGCAGGTCCTTGATCAGTTCCAGCCCGTTGCGGCCGGGCAGGCTGAGGTCGGTCAGCACGAGGTCGGGATCGGTGCGCTCCACCAGTTCCAGCGCCTCCGCGACGGTGCCCGCCTTCCCGCACACCGCGAGCCCGCGCTCCCGCTTGATGATGCTTTCGAGGCCGTCCCTGAGGATCGGGTGGTCATCCACGATCAGGATCTTGTTCATGCCGATGGGGGCTTTCCCGGTTTCCCTACGATGCTGGGTGCCGGCGGAGCTGAATTCAAGACAGAGTTGGATGCCGGCCGGGCCACCGCCGTTCGCCGCGGGTTCATTCGTCGGTCTCCGGCGGCTGGCCGTTGCCGCCCGATTTCTGAAACAGGTCCAGGAAGCGGTCCTCGTACTCGGGAAACACCTTCAGGCGGTCGAGCTCCTTCTTCAGCTGGTAGGCGTGCAATCGGTCCTCGGTGGAGCTGGCGAAAAGCTCCTCGATCCGCCGCCGGTCTTCCGCGGAGAGTTCCGACGACGGCTCGTCCTCGTGTTCGGGTTCCGGGAATTGCGGCCCGCCCTCTTGCTGGGAGCGCAGGGCTTCGCCGATCCGCGACATCAGCGTCGTCAGGTGTTCGTCCATGGTCGTGGCGTCCCGCTCCAGGTCGCCGAGGTCGACCTCGATCCCGGCAATCCGCAGGAAAACCTTCAGCACGCCGAGCGAGGACCTGGGGTAGGTGACCTGGGTGAAAACCTGCGGCATTTCGCCCAGCAGGCAGACGCCCTCGATCCCGCCCTCCGCGGCCAGCTCCGGCAGCACGCCGTTCAGCCCGCTGATCCGGGCATCGTTGAGGACGACCAGTCCCAGCTTGCGGCCCTCTTCCACCGCGGCGGGAGTGGTGGCCGCCACGAACACCCGGCAGGGGTCCGCCACCTGCATGGGCGTGGCCATCGCGGCGAAGGTGTAGATCCGCTCCACCCCCAGTTCCCGCGCGTGGTCGACGATCCGCCGGCAGTAGTCGTCGATTCCCGAAGGTGGCTGTGCCTCGCCCAGGAAGACGATCAGGTCCCGCCCTTGCTCCGGGTTCCGCCAGCGGAAGAAGCGGCTCCGCGGCAGCCGGCCGGCACGGATGATGCCGTGCTCCACCTGGACGTGGCCGATTTCGAATAGCCGGCGCGCATCGAGTTCGGACTCCAGGTGCATCCGCAGCTTTGCCAGGAGGAAGTAGCCGGCGTTGATCGCCACGTTGCCCATTCCCGGCCACACCGCGACCATCCAGGGGTGATCGAGCTGTGAAGGCTCTCTCATAGCCGGGCAATATAGGCGTGCCGTGGTGCCGGGGCAAACGGAAGGCGTATCGGAATTCCCGGCAGTCAGGAGCTTGAGGGATGGTCATCGCACCGCCGGTGGGGTATGGATGATCGCTTGGCTGCCCACGTCCCGAATCCTCCGTTCTCCCCACATGTCGAAGCCATCTTCCACAGATCCCCGGTGCCTGCCGCCGGCTGACATCGACCGCATGTCGCCGGAGGAGTTGCGGCGCCTGGTGCGCGGGCTGAAGGCCCGGGTGACGGAACTCGAAAGGCGGGAGACACCCGGCTTTCCCGGCGACGGCGAGCAGCGGTTCCGGAACATGTTCCAGGACCTGCCGCTCATCGTCTGGGTCCATGACCGGGAGGGCCGGCTGGATTCCGTGAGTCACGGGTCGTGCGAATTTTTCGGAGTCGGCGAGGATGAAATGAGCGGCGACCGCTGGCTGGCCTTCGTTCATCCCGACGACCGCGATGCCTATGCCGGCGAACTCGCCGGCTGCGTCGGGAAGCGGCGGGACTTCCACGGCGAGGTCCGCATGCGGCGGGTCGACGGCGAATGGCGCTGGCTCGAAACCTGGGGCCGGCCGCTGCAATCGGATGCCGGGGAATTCCGCGGCTTCGTCGGCGTCAGCGCGGACATCACCGAGCTCACCCGCGCCCGCCTGGCCCTCCGCACCAGCAGCCGCAACCTCCACAAGCTGTCGCGCGCCATCGAGAAGAGTCCGGCCAGCGTGATGATCACCGGCACCTCGGCGGAAATCGAATACGTCAACCCCGCCTTCCTCGAGGTGACCGGATACCAGCTGGAAGAAGTGCTGGGCCGGAATGCGCGGATCCTGAAATCCGGCGTCCACACCCCGGACTTCTACCGCGGGCTGCATGAAACCATCGCCTCGGGACGCGCCTGGCACAGCGAGATCTGCAACCGCAAGAAGTCCGGAGAACTCTACTGGGAGCTGATCGTCATCGCCCCGATCGAGGACGAAAACGGCGGGATCTCCCACTACGTCTCGATCGCCGAGGACATCACGGAGCGCCAGCGGGCGCTGGCCGAGCTCCGCGATCGCGAGGAGCGCTTGAGTTCGATCCTCCACGCCGCGGTCGACGCGATCATTACCATCGACAACCAGGGGACCATCCTCAGTGTCAATCCCGCCACCGAGCGGATCTTCGGCTACGGCCGCGACGAGCTGATCGGCGAGAACGTGAAAATGCTGATGCCGTCGCCCTATCATGAGGAGCACGACGGCTACCTCGCACGCCACCGGCGGACCGGGGAGAACCACATCATCGGGATCGGCCGGGAAGTCTCGGGAAAACGCAAGGACGGCTCGGTGTTTCCCGCCGATCTCTCGGTCAACAAGGTCGATGGTGCCGACGTCTACACCGGGATCATCCGCGACGTCACCGGCCGGAAGGAGGCGGAGGACGCCCAGACCAGCCTCGGCCGCCTGGTCGAGGAATCGCTCGGGGAGATTTTCGTGGTCGATGCCGAGACGCTTAAATTCCTCCAGGTGAACCGCGGCGGGCGCGTCAATGTCGGCTACACGATGGAGGAGCTCCGGGAAATGTCGCCGCTCGACCTCGTTTCCCGCGGCGATCCGGAGCGGCTCAACAGCTTGCTGGAGATCCTCCGTTCCGGGGCCAAGAGCAAGATCGACCTCGAGGACAAGCTGCAGCGCAAGGACGGGACCTGCTACAATGTCGAGATCTCGGCGCAGATGACCACCTATCGCGGCCGGCCCTGTTTCGTCGCCCACATCCTGGATGTCACCCGCCGCCACGAACTCGAGCAGGAGGTGGTCCGCGCGGCGGAGGAGGAGCAGCAGCGGATCGCCAACGACCTGCACGACGACCTCGGCTCGCTCCTCACCGGGATCAAGCTGCGGGCCGAGTCCCTGGTCCGCCTGCTCGCGGAATCGCCGGGGGACTCCGAGGCCGTCGCGGCCGGCGAAGAGGTGGTGGCGATGATCCAGAACGCGATCACCACGACCCGCAGCATTGCCCGCGGCCTGCGCCCCGTCGGTTCCCATCCGGAAGACCTGATGATCACCCTGCGGCGCTTGATTGAATCCGTGAACACGACCACCGACGTGAGCTGCCGCCTCCACTGTCCGGTGTCGATCCTGGTCCACGACCAGATCGTCTCCCATCACCTGTTCCGGATCACCCAGGAGGCGGTCAACAACGCGGTGAAGCACTCCAACGGCGAAGCGATCCTCATCTCTCTGACCCGCAGCGGCGATACGATCGAGCTGGAGGTCTGCGACGAAGGACGGGGCATCGACCATGCCGAGGAGCTGGGCAGCGGACTCGGACTGCACATCATGAAATACCGCGCCGCGGCGATCGGCGGCACCTTCCGGATCAGCCGCCGGAAGAACCGCGCCGGCACCCGGGTCTTCTGCAGTGTCCGGGACGCCGCGCCGTGATCGCCCGACCGGGGTCACCGGTCGGGCGAGGCGGCGTCCTCCACCGCACGGGAGGGGGTCACGCGGCGGGACGGCTCTCCAGGGGGAGAAACTTTTCGCGTGGCAGCCGTCGCTTGCCGGTCCGTGGCGGCGGGGCGGCCGCCGGTTTGGAGCGGGTCGAGGGTGCCACTTCGCGGCCGAGCAGGCTCGCATAGAGGTCCAGGTAGTTTTCCGTGAAGCGGCCGGCATCGAACTCGTCCCGGCTTTCGGCCATGATCCGCCGGATCTGCCGCTGGCGGACGCGGGGCGGCAGTTGATGGAAAATCATCGCCTGGTCGATGGCCCAGCGCAGGCCGTTGCCGTCCGCATCCTCGAAGCGGAAGCCGTTGCCCGATGAGGATCCGACGTCGAGCGGGCGGACGGTGTCGCGCAGGCCGCCGGTCGCGTGGACGACCGGCAGGCAGCCGTAGAGCGGGGCGATCATCTGCGGCAGGCCGCAGGGCTCGAAGCGCGACGGCATCAGCATGAAGTCAGCGCCGGCATGGCCGAGCCGGGCCAGGCGCTCGTCGAATCCGTGCACCGCGACGCGGCGGTGCAGGCCGTGGTGGTCAACGATCTGGCGCAAGCAGTGCTGGAAGGGACCGTCGGCGATGATCGCCACCTGGAGTCCGCGGTGCCAGTGGTCGGAGAGGGTCCGGTGAAGGATTTCCGCCAGCAGTTCGGGCCCCTTCTGGGTGGGGTCCAGCCGCGAGGGCCAGAAGAACACCGGTGCGGCGGGGTCGGGTTCGAGGCCGAGTTCCTCCTGCAGCGCCCGCTTGTTGGCCGCCTTGCCGGCCGCGTGGTTGCCGGCACCGAAAGTGGCCGCCAAGGCAGGATCGCTGCCGGGATCGAAGGACGGGTCGGGCGCGTTGAGCACGCCCGAGGCGCGGCCGGCGGCCAGCTTCTGCCGGATCTCATGCTGGATGCCATTGCCGGCGGCGCCGTGGTGGCCGTCGGCGAGCTCGCGGAGGAAGCCCGGGCTGACCGTGTTGACATGGTCGGCGGCGAAGATCCCGGATGTCAGCATCCGCACCGCGCCGTGCCAGCGGGCGTGTTCGGATTCGCCGGGTGCCCGGGCATAGAACAAGTGCTGCCAGAAGTCCTGCGGCGCCATCCCCGCCGCGGCCATGTGTGACAAGGTGACATCGTGACTGTGGACGTTGTGGATGGTGAAAAGGCTGCGGATCCCGCGGGCTTTCGCCGCTGCAGGGATCAGCGAGGTCATCCAGTCGTTGCAGTGGATCAGGTCGGGCTGCACCGCGGGGATGATCCGGTGAATGACCTCCCGCTGGAAAAGCAGCGCCGCATGCTGTGCCTCGCCGGAGTGGTCGCGGTAGACGCGGTCCTGGTGATGGAAGAAAGCATCGTCGGCGAGATGGATTCGCTGGCCGGCCTGGTCGTCGTGGGTGGCCGCGGCTCCGTGGTCGCGGAAGATTTTCCGGTAGTGGGGAATCGCGACGTGAACCTCCGCGCCGCGTCGTTCCAACCCGTCGACCAGCGATGCCGTGGCGTCCGCCAGCCCGCCGGCCTTGGCGCGGATGGCGGACGCCCGGGGGCCCATCCGGGCGGGCAGGCAGGTGATTTCAGGAGTGACGACGAGGATCCGGGGGCGACGGCCCGGGGCTGACATGTGCATGGTTCTGGGGTGGGCGGGAGTCGGGGAGGGGGGAGGGTTGATTTGGTGTCCTTAGTGTCGGCTCGAATCCGGCGCGGGGAAGGTGCCGGCATCCATCAGATCGAGGAATTCCAGCATCACGCCGAGGAAGCCGGACGGCCGCCTGACGTTCCGCTCGGCCGTCACGGGGTTCGGCCGGCTGCGTTTCCGGGCACTGTTTTCCAGGCCCGGGGGCGTGCTTGTGGTTTCGGTCCGGGCGCGATGCGGAGGTTTCATGGTCGGGCTGCGGGAGATAATATCTCGCGCCGGACGGATCCGGCGGACGTGAGTCATGATGCAACATCGGCGGCGTCCGCCAATTGGCGGCGTGATCATTCCGGACTGAGGGGTTGGAGTAGTGACGCGTACGAGAATCCCCTATGGATCCCTGGCGCGTGGGGGATCGCAACTTGCCATCATTTCCCCCGGTTGATAGATCTCCCGGATCATGAGAACCCTATTCCTTGCTTGGATCCTCGGTGCCGGCCTGGCCGCAGCGCAGGAAGCCCCCGCCATCGACATGGAAGCCCGCCGCGAGTCGGTGGTGACCTTGCAGACGCACATCGAGATGCGTGAAAAGCGCCTCGAGGAAGTGAAAGCGGAGATCAAGCAGCGCGCCGAAAAGACCAATGCGAAGATCGGCGATCTGGTGAAGTTGCTCTCCGGCCTCAAGGATTCCCAGGACTCCAAGCGGCGTGTCTCCCAGGTCAAAGGCGAGGCGATCGGCGGGCTCAAGCGGATGATCGAGGTCTACCGGACCGAGGGCCGCAAGATCGCGGAACGGCTGAGGAAGGATCCCGGCGCGGCGGCGGAGGGCCTGTCGAAGGACTTGGACCTGATCGACCAACTCGTCCAGAAGCGCGCGGAGGAGATCGTCGAACTGGTCAAGTCCATGCCCCCGGGCACCGACGTTTCGAAGTACGAGCAGGACGGCAGCGGCTACTATTACGGGATCTACTACGAGAACAGCCGGATCAGCGAGGCATGGCGCCAGAATCGCCGCGACAAGGTCGAGTCGGCCAAGCAGCGGCGCGAGGTGCAGCAGGCGCTGGAAAAGGCGATCGCCGACCTGGAATCACGGCATGCCTCCATCGAGGCCTTCCTGAAACTTCCGAACAAGCCAAACGCCGAGCGGGAGATCCAGTTGGACGAGCTGATCCACATCGAAAACCTGCTGGAGCAGCGCAAGGCCCAGCTCGCCGAGGTGAGCGACCCGTCCGCCAACACTTCCGGCGCCGACCAGGCCGCGACCAAGGACCAGGCGGATGAATTGCGGGAAATGCTCGGCGATGCGCGGCGGGACATTTCCTCCGAGTTCAACAAGAACCTCCGCCTCTACCGCGAGGCGGCGGGGGAGCGTGACAAGATCGCGGCCCTGAGGGAGAACCTCGCCGCCCGCGAAAAGTGGCTCGAGGAAAACGACCCGGCGAAGAAGGGCGAGTGAGCGGTCAGTTGCCGATCGGCGCGCTGAGCGAGGGGTCGATGCGGGTCATGCCGGGAACCTCCGGCCGCTCGGCGTAGAGCGCCGACATCGGGCCCCAGCTCTGCACCAGCTCCAGCCGCCTCCGCACCGGCGGCGGCACGAACTTGAGCAGCTTGTCCGGCATCGCGACGAACAGGCGGCCGGGCGCCGCGAGTTTTTCCGCGAGCTCCGCCGGCGAGGTGGTGTGGTCGACGCTCCCCTCCGAGTAGAACTCGGCCGAGCTACGGCGCGATCCGTAATAAACGAGGTGGTCGCCGTCCTCCCGTTCCTTCTCGTAGCGGCGGACCAGCCCGCGCTCGGATTGCTTCGGGGCGACGGAGGGGAAGAACACGGAAACGACCAAGGCGCCCACCACCACCGCCGCGCACGCCACCGTCGGGCCAGGATGCAGCGTGGGGACGCGTCCGGAGTCCGCCGGATGGCGGCTGCGGAAGCGCCCGGCCAGCAGCAGGGCCAGCGGCGGCAGCGCCGGCAAGGGGGTGCTGGCGATGACGTTGTTGAGCGGCGTGAACAGGCAAAGCGGCCACACGGCCCAGAGCAGCCAGTAGAGGCCGCGGGCATCGTCGTGCAGCGCCCGGGCGGGCTGCGGCCGCGACCTCCGCAGCAGCATCAGGCACCACGGGAACGATCCCAGCCCGGCGTAAAGCCAGACCAACCCGGGCATCACGTCGTGGCCGTTGCCATAGGGGTCCCAGGTCCAGCCGCTGGGCAGGTAGCGGCCCCAGCTTTCGACGCGCAGGAAGTAGGCGAGGAAGCCCGGTGTCTTGCGCTCGGCGACGACATACCAGGGGACGGTCGCGGCCAGCATGAGCAGGCTGCCGGAGAGCCACGGCACCGACCGCCAGGCGCGCCGCCAGTGGCCGGTGACCGCGAGCCAGGCGGCCAGCGGAGGCAGGGCTAGCGCCAGCGCGAGCGGGCCCTTTGCCAACAGGCCGATCGCAAGGCCGGCGAACACGGCGTAGCCGTGGCCGCGGCTGCCGGTCTGGAAGGCGACCCGGAACGACACCATGGCGAGGGTGATCCCCAGTGTCAGGATCAGCTCGTTCATCACCGCGGCGGAGCAGTAGAAGAACAGCGGCATGCCCAGTAGCAGCGCCGCGGCGAGCCGGTCCATGCCGGTGCCCAGCTCGCGGCGGGCGGTGCCGGCGACCAGCCACAGCACGGCGAGGGCCGCGGCGAAGATGAAGATGCGTGAGCCGAATTCGTTCGCCCCGAAAAGATCGATGCCAAGCGCCGAGAACCAGAGGCCGAGCGGCGGTGACGACCAGAACGGCGTCCCGTAGTCGAACTGCGGCGTGATCCAGTCGCCGGTCTCCACCATCTTCCGCGCCATCTCGGCGTAGCGGGCTTCCGTCGGGTCGGTGTGGGGCGCCAGCACCATCAGCAGCACGCGGCAAACCACCAGGAATCCGAGGAGCCAGGTGGCGGGAACCCGGCCGCGGCACAGGGGGGCGGAAGTCGGGGCGGTGCCACTCGCGTTCATGCTGCGTGTGTCGCCACGGTCCCGGAGCGGCCGTCGATCTCCGCCATCTCCATGTCGCGGACCGGGACCTCTTCACGGCGGGCGAGGATCTGGTCGGCGAGGGTTTCCATTGTCACGAAGGTGACCCCGCGGGCGAGCCACTCCCGCAGCAGGCAGCGGAACAAGGGCAGCTTCGACATGCCCTCGATCTCGGCGTGGAGCGTGAAAACGTTGGGACGGTCGTCGCGCAACAGGCCGAGATAGTGGGGGACCATCGCGTCGTCCGGGAATTCCGGCCGGCCCAACAGCTCGTCGAGCGTCGGCAGCGTGGTTGGGATCTCCAGCGTCCGGAAGACCTTGCCGTCGATCCGCGGGAAAAACGGGGTGCCGCCGCGGCAATCGCTGGCGTAGCGGAGCCCGGCCTCGTCGTAGACCTGCTTGCTGGCCGCGCTGGCCTGCCAGCCGGCGGCTCCGGCGGTGCGCGCGGCGAAGCCGAAAATCCGCTCGAACTCCGCGCGCGCCCGACCGAACTCGTCCCGCACTTCCTCCAGCGACATGTCGAACAGATGGTCCTGCCAGTGGTAGTGGTCGTGGCAGTGGATGCCCGCTTCGAAACCCTTGTCGTGGACCTCCCGCATCAGGTCGTGGTGCCGCCGCCCGATGTGCGGGGCCGGCAGCAAGGTGCCGTTCAGCAGGGTGCGGACGCCGTACATCTGCACCACGCCGGTGCGGCTGACTTTTTTGAAGAAACCCGGGCGGAAGACCCGCCGGATCGCCTTGCCGGTGTTGTCCGGTCCCAGCGAGAAGAGGAAGGTCGCCGGAATCCCGCACCCGGCGAGCAGCGACACCAGCGCGGGCACCCCCTCCGAGGTGCCGCGGTCGGTGTCGACGTCGATCTTGAGCGCGAGTTGAAGGGCCATGGCGTCAGGCGGCCGGGGACATGTGGGCGGATTTGGGCTGGGCCGGCGTCAATTCGTAGTCCTCGTGCGCGAGATGGTAGTCGAGGGTGCGCCGGATCGCGGTGGCGAGGTCGGTGACCGGCACCCAGCCCAGCGCTTCGGTGGCGGCCTTGATCGACGGCACGCGGGTCTGGATGTCCTGGTAGTACTTGCCGAAGTACTCGCCCGAGGAAACTTCGACGACCTCCGCCTGTTCGGCGTGCCCGCGGTACTCGGGATACTCCCGGAAGGCATCGATCATGATCCGTGCGAGTTCCTTGACCGAGACATTGTTGGCCGGGTTGCCGATGTTGAAGATGCGCCGGCTGGCCGCGCCATCCTTGTTGCCGATGATCCGCAGCAGGCAGTCGATGCCGTCGTCGATGAAGGTGAATGAGCGGCTCTGCCCGCCGCCGTCGACCAGCTGGATCGGCTTGCGGAAGATGATGTTGCTGATGAACTGCGTGAACAGCCGCGAGCTGCCTTCCTTCGGCTCCATCACATTGTCGAGCTTCGGGCCGATCCAGTTGAAGGGCCGGAACAGGGTGTAGTCGAGGCCGTCGGTGGTGCCGTAGGCGTAGATCACCCGGTCGAGCAACTGCTTGGAGGCGGCGTAGATCCAGCGCTGTTTGTCGATCGGCCCGTAGACCATGTTGCTGGTCTCCTCGTCGAGGGTTTCCTCGGGCGACATGCCGTAGACCTCGGAGGTCGAGGGGAACACCAGTCGCTTGCCGTATTTGACGCACTTGCGGACGATCTCGAGGTTGGCCTCGAAATCGAGTTCGAAGACCCGCAGCGGGTGCTTCACGTACTGGGCCGGGTTGGCGATCGCGACCAGCGGGATGATCACGTCGCACTTCTTGACGTGGTACTCGATCCACTCGCGGTTGATGGTGATGTCGCCTTCGACGAAGTGGAACCGGGGGTGGTCGAGCAGGTGGGTCAGCTTGTGGTCGCCGACATCCATGCCGAAGACTTCCCAGTCCCGCTGGCGGAGGATGGCGTTGGTGAGGCTGCTGCCGATGAAGCCGTTGGCTCCAAGGATGAGGACTTTCATGGTCGGGTCGTTGGTTCGGATGGAAGAATGTCTCCGGCACGCGGCCCCGGTGAGGGCGTGCCGCGCCATTCG
>NZ_JACZFQ010000128.1 GCF_014904755.1 Neoluteolibacter marinus | reverse complement strand
CCGGCGTCCGCCCGCCGTAGTAGGTGGCCGCCGCCTCGTCCTGGGGGACCTCGGCGGCGGATCCGGCGAGCAGCCGGTCGATCTGGCGCGCCAGCACCTCCGGCGCGCAGGGCAGGACCTTGCGGAAGGCCTCTTCGGCGGTGTCACGCGGTGACAGGTCGACGCCTTGCTGGTCGACGATCGCACCCGCGTCGGCGCGCTTGACCATGCGGTGGAGGGTCATGCCAATGCGGGGCTCGCCGTGGAGCACGGCCCAGTTGACCGGTGCGCGGCCGCGGTACTTGGGCAGCAGCGACCCGTGCATGTTGAAGGCGCCGAGTTTCGGGATCCCCAGGATCCTCTCCGGGATCATGTTGCGGTAGTAGACCGACAGGATCAGGTCGGGTTGCATGGCGGCGATCCGGTCGGCCCAGGCCAGCGTGTTCACCGACTCCGGCGCATGCACCGGGATTCCGTGCTCGCGGGCGGCCCCGGCGGGCGTCTTGAACCAGATCTTCTCGCCCGGCGCGTCCTCGTGGGTGATCAGCGCGACGACATTGTCGCCGCGCCCGAGCAGGAGCCGGAGGCAGTCGTGGCCGACCTCGCTGTAGCCGAAGAAGAGGATGCGGGGTGCGTTCATTCCACGGTTTCGAGGATGTGGTGGATGTGGTAGCGGGCGCGGTTCCGCACCACCTGGTAGGTGCGTCCCATGTACTCGCCGATCAGCCCGATCCCGACCATGCAGACGCTGATCAGGAAAAACAGGATGCCGAACAGCGTGAACAAGCCGCCTTCTTCCGGGCCGATCAGCAGCCGCCGGGTCGCGAGCACGATCACCAGCACGAAGCTGCCCGCGGAGCACAGCATCGAGAAGATCGTGAAGATCTGCAGCGGGACCGTGGAGAAGTAGGTGATCAGGTCGAAGTTGAGCCGGATCAGGTGGTAGAGCGAATACTGCGAGACGCCGGCGTGGCGCTCCTCGTGCGCCACCTCCACTTCGGTGGGCCGCCGGGCGAGGCTGTAGGCGAGCGCCGGGATGAAGGTGTTGACCGCGCCGCTGCGGATGATGCCGTCGACGACGCCGCGTGAATACGCTCGCAGCATGCAGCCCTGGTCGGTCATGCGGATGCGGGTAAGGTGGCGGCGGGCGAGGTTGATCAGCTTGGAGGCGGACTTGCGGAAGAAGCTGTCCTGACGGTCCAGCCGCACGCCGCCGACGCAGTCGTAGCCCTCGTCGGTCTTCGCGAGCAGCTTGGGGATCTCCTCGGGCGGGTTCTGGAGGTCGGCGTCGAGGGTGAGGATGACCTCGCCGCGGGCCCGCTCGAGCGCCGCCATCACCGCCATGTGCTGGCCGTAGTTGGCGTTGAACTCGATCACCCGGGTCACCTCGGGGCGGGCGGCGTGTTGTTCCTCCAGCAGGCGGGCGGAGCCGTCGACGCTGCCGTCGTTGGTGAAGATCACCTCGTAGCGGCGGCCGAGCGCGTCGAGCACCGGATAGAGCCGCGAGAACAAGAGCGGCAGGTTCCCTTCCTCGTTGAAGACGGGGATCACCACCGACAGGGGAATGGATTCGGCCGGGTTCATTTCCGCAAGAAAGACTGCAGCACGTCGCGCAGGGCCGCCGCGACCCGCTGCACGTCGTCGCCGGTCATGGCCGGGAACAAGGGCAGGGTGAGGATGCCGCGGCAGGTCGACTCCGCCCGCGGGAAGTCGCCCTCCTTCCAGCCGAGTCCGCGGTAGAGCTTGAACAGGTGGATCGCGGGATAGTGGACGCCGCTGCCGATGCCGCGTTCCTTCAGCGCCTCCATGACGCCCGCCCGGTCGGTGGTGAGCCGGTCGAGCGGCAGGACGATCTGGAACATGTGCCAGTTCGACTGCCCGCAGTCGGCGGGCGGCAGTTGCAACCCGGTCGAGCGAAGTGCGGGGTCCGCGAGCGCCTCGAAGTAGGCACGGGCAAGCTCGCGGCGGCGGCCGGTGAACTCGTCGAGGTGGCGCAGCTGGCCGATCCCGACGCGGGCCGCGACGTCGGTGAGGTTGAACTTCCCGCCCAGCCGTTCCACCTCCATGCCGTCGGTGCCGGACCGGACCACGCCCTGGAGGCGGTACTGCTCGGCGATCGACGCGGACGCCTCGTTCGGCAGCACCAGGCAGCCGCCCTCGATGCTGGTCAGGTTCTTGTTCGGGTGGAAGCTGAACGACACGAGATCGCCGGTCGATCCGATGAGCTTGCCGTTCCACGAGCTGCCGAGCGACTGCGCGGCGTCCTCGATGACCCGCAGGCCTCGGCGGGTTGCGATTTCATACAAGCGGTCGCGGTCGACCGGCAGACCCGCCAGGTCGACCGGCATGATCGCCCGGGTCGCCGGGGTGATCGCGGCCTCGATTTGTTCGAGGTCGATGTTCCGCGTGGCGGGGTCGATGTCGACGAAGACCGGCCGGGCGCCAACGGTGAGGATGACATTGCTGGTGGCGACCCAAGACAGCGGCGTGGTGATGACCTCGTCGCCGGGACCGGTCCCGGCGATCCGCAGGGCGATCTCGAGCGATGCCGTGCCCGAATTGAAGACCCTCACGGGGCGTCCGCCGAACAGCTGCGAGAGCGACTGCTCGAATTCTTTCACCCGGGGTCCGGAGGTGATCCATCCGGAGCGCAGCACGTCGCAGACGCCGGCGATGGTTTCCTCGTCGATGGTCGGACGGGTCAGCGGCAGGAACGGCAGCTCGCGGGCGGCGGCAGGTGGATCGGCCAGGGTCCTCATAGGGATGAATCCGGGGAGTGGTTGGCGATGAGGAGGAGGCCGTTGCTTTCGCCGAGCACCTGCTTGGGGACGTCGAGCTTCTCGAACCAGTGCTCGTAGTACCACTTGGGGATGACGGCGTAGCTGTTGCCGGGGAGGGTCCATTGCGCGAGGAATCCCTCCTTGAGGACGAAGCGGTCGGCGGTCTTTTCCGGCTCGGCATCGATGCCGAACAACAGCTCGCCCTTGTAGCCGACGACGCTGACCTCGCGCCGGAGGTAGACCGGCATGTCCTGGGCGTAGAGGGCGACATGGAAGAGGCGGTCGCCGGGTTGGAGGCGGTGCTCCAGCAGCTTCGAGATCTTGATGGTGGAGCCGCCGTCGATGGAGCTCCCGGCCGCGGCGATGGTCACGTAGAGCAGGCCGGTGGTGGCGGCGACCGTCCCAATGATGCGCCGCGGGCGGTCCTTCCGCACGGCGAGGAAGGTCGCCAGGGAGCCGGCCAGAAGCGTGGTGCCGGCCAGGCCGCGCAGCAGCGGCAGGTGGGCGGCGAGGCTTTCATGGTCCGCGGGTGCCGGCAGGAAGAACACCGCGATGCCGAGCCCGGCGGCGCACACGGCGAAGCTCCGGGCACCCGCCCGGAGCTTGCCGTCCGACGGGATGCGCGACCGTGCGGAGAGATAGCGGCCGATCAGGATCGCTGCCGGCGGCATCACCGGCAGGATGTACGGGATCAGCTTCGACTGGGACTTGGAGAAGAAGGCGATGATGAACACGACCCAGATCACGAAGAACCAGGCCTCGGCGTGTTGCCCGCGGTCGCGCCATCCGCCCTTCAATGAATGGCCGAGCGACTGCAGTGCGAAAAACACCCAGGGAAACAGCCCGGCCACGAAGAAGGGCAGGAAGAACCACCACGGCTGGTAGCGGTCGTGGATAGTGGTGGTGAAGCGCAGGAAGTGCTCGTGGACGAAGTAGAACCAGGTGAAGTCGAGCTCCTTGGTCGCGGAATGGTTGGCGAGCGCCGCCAGGACATGCCACGGCGCGGCGATGGCGAGGAACAGCAGCGTTCCCGCGACGGGATGGAAGGGCCACAGCGAACGCCAGCGGTTCAGCGCCAGCAGCCAGAGGAAAATGATCGCGCCGGGGATCAGGAAACCGATCAAGCCCTTGGTCAGCGTCGCCAGCGCCATGAAGGCGTAGAAGGCGAGGAACAGGCCGAGCCGTTTCCGGCCGCGCGGTTCGCGCACGGCGAGGATGAAGCAGAACAAGGCGCCGCCGAGGGTCACCGACACCGCCATGTCGAGCAGGACGATGTGGGCCAGCCCGTAGTAGAGCACCGACGAGGCGAGGGCCATCGCCGCCGCGAATCCGGCCCCGCGGCCGTAGAGGCTGCGGGCCGTCAGGAAGGTCAGGGCGACCCCCGCCGTCGCGAACAGCGCGTTCCAGAGACGGGCGGTGAATTGGTTGAGGCCGAAGGCCTTGAAAGTCACCGCCGACAGCCAGTAGAGCAGCGGCGGTTTCTCGAAGTACTTCACCCCGTTGAGCCGCGGCGTGACGAAGTCGCCGGAAAGGGCCATCTCCCGCGAGATCTCGGTATAGCGGCCTTCATCCGGGTTCGCCAGCGGGCGCAGACCGATGAAGGCGCAGAACCAGACCAAGGCCGCCAGGGTCACCAGGATCAGGTCCTTCCACGCCCGGGACGGCGATGCGGGATGGGATGGGTTGCGGGAATTCAAAACGACCCGCGCAGCGAAACGGATGCTCCATGAGAATCCGATGAGGCCGGAAAAAATTGCCGGCGCCCGCGCTCAGCGGTTCGCGGCCCGCAGGCGATCCCGCACCAGGCCGGCGGCGAGGACGGCGAAGGCGACCACGCCGATGCCACCGACCAGCCACTCCCATTGACCGGTGGCGAACGACTTGCCGGCCGCCATGTAGCCCCAGCAAATCAACAATTCCACCGGCAGCGAGACCGCGAGATAAATGCCCAGCGGCACGCCGGCCAGCGCCAGCAGGTAGTTCTGGATCATCAGCGGCGCCCCGGGGGTGATGCGAACCAGCAGCACCACCTTCCACAGCGGTAGCCCTTGCAGCGACGGCAGCGTCACCCCGAAGCGCTTCAGCAGGCGCTCGGTCAGCGGCCGGATGTGGCGGGCGATCCAGTGGCTCAGCAGCAGGTTCAAGGTCAGCCCGGCCAGGATCGCCAGCAGCGTGACTGGCAGGCCGTGGACCGGCGAGTAGACCACCCCGGCCATCAGGTAGAGCGGCACCACCGGCATGCCCACCAGTGGCAGCAGCGCGGTCGCGAAGACGAACACGATCAGCGGGACGCCGCGCACCAGCGCCAGCACGCGGTCGACCCACTGGTGCCAGACGACCAACGGATGGTCGGGCGAGAGCCAGCCGCCGATGACACTCAGGCACAGCAGCGCGATGATACCGAGAGCCAGAATGTGGCGGTGCCGCCGGAGCTTGAACTTCATCGCGTGCGCGCACCCTCCGGGGAACCCGGCCGGGTGGCAAGGCGGCAGAGCTGTGCCAGCTCATCGTTCTCTCAGAATCGGGATGGCAGGCTCTTGCCATCGTCCACGGGTGCCGGGGGAAATCCCGGTCCGTGCCGATCGAGCGATGCCGGGCACCCCGGGGGGGATGCCCGGTATCCAGGATCACCTGGCAACCGGGTGGCGGGCCGCGGCCAGCACCAGCGTGAACTCGAGGTCGCCGCGGTCCTCCGCCTTGCCGGCCCTCAGCTCGCCGTTCATCGCGCGGGCGGCTTCGAGGCTCAGCGTCAGTCCGATCCCGAGGTGGGACTCAGCGTCGTGGCGCGAAGATTCCCGCCGGAACAGGGGTTCGAACAAGCGCTCGGGATCGTCCGGGAAGTCCTCGGTCGGATTCGAGATGGAAACCAACACCTGGTGCTCCGTGCGGTGGCCGCGGAGGCGCAGGCAACCGCCGGGAGCGGCGTAGGTGACCGCGTTGTCCAGCAGGTTGTTGAAGATGATCTTCAGCAGGGCCGCATCGCCGAGAGCCATCAAGGGTTCGCTGCCGGTCTCATCGGCGACCTGCAGGCCGCGGGCTTCGGCCAAGGGCATGAAGCGCTCGAGGCTGGAGGCGAGGATCTTCAGCACGTCGACGGGTTCCATGCTCGCCGGTGCCGCAGGCTGGCCGATGCGGGCGAGTGCCGAGAGCCGCTTGACGAGCTCGCCGAGATCGATGGCGGTTTGCTGGCAGGATCGCAGGTGCCCGGCATAGGCGGCGGCATCGCGTTCCTGCGACAAGGCGAGGTCGGTGGTGGCCCGCAGGCCGGCGATGGGCGTGCGGAGCTCGTGGGCGGCATGGCGGATGAAGTCGCGCTCGCGCTGGCGGATGGCGGCGACCCGGGAAAGCAACACGTCGAAACTGCGGGCGAGTCCGGTGAGCTCCGCAGGCAGGTCGTCGGGCAGGTCCAGGGCCTCGTCGAGCTGGTGGCTGGCGCGGGCCTGGACTTCATCCGACAAGCGGTCGATCGGTTCCAGCGACGAGCGGATCGCGCGGCCGACGAGGAGGAATCCGATCCCGAGCGTCAACAAGCCGCCGGCCGCGAGGATCAGCCTGAGATTGGTCAGGGCGTGGTAGACCGGCTCGGCATCGCGCGCCACGACCAGGGTGTGGGGAAGGGTGGCGGGGTCGATGATCCGGCCCCGCTCCTTCATTGCGGTCATTTCCCCGGGCAGCACGAAGGGATAGACGGTCAGGCCGACCGCGCGGCCGCGATGGCCGTCGGCGAGCAGGATGCTGCGCATCAGCGGAGTCCCGTCGACACCGGCGAACTTCGGCAGGTCGCGCCAGTGCAAGCTGGGCGAGCGGGTGGTGGTGCCGTGGGCCTCGTTCCAGAACTGGAACAACGCGTCTTCCGCCAACCCGCGGTTGGTGCCGATCCCCTCCTGCCACTCGTAGGTGATCGATTCATCCTCGAGCTCGACCTGGTTCGCAAGGATCGCGGCGGTGTCCTTGATCGAGTCGTCCAGCTCCCGGTAGAGGCTTCCCCGGACCAGCAGGTAGATCGCGGCGGAAAGCAGGAAGAGCAGCACGCCGATGCCGACGCCGCAGCGGATCAGCAGGGTGCGGCGGATCGAGGTGGTGCTCATGGGGCGGGCGAATCGAGCACGTAACCCTGGCCGCGGCGGGTGTGGATCAGGTCCGGCTCGCCGTCGGCATTCAGCTTCTTGCGCAGGTAGCCGATGTAGACGTCGACCGCGTTGCTGCTGCCACCCATGGCGTCCTCGAAGACCCGCTCCCAGATATCCGAACGGCTGACCACCTCGCCGCTGCGGTAGCTGAGGTATTCCAACAGGCGGTACTCCATCGCCGTCATCTCGATGTCGCGGTCGCCGCGCTTCACCGAGCGGCGCAGCGGGTCGACCTCGAGGTCCTCGATCTTGATGACCGGGCTCTTCTTCACGTAGCTGCGGCGCAGCAGCGCCCGCACCCGGGCCAGGGCCTCGGCCAGCGGGAAAGGTTTCACCAGGTAATCGTCGGCTCCGGCGTCGAGCGCTTCCAGTCGGTCCTCGAGCCCGTCCCGCGCGCTGATCACCAGGATGTGGACCGGATTCTCCACCGCCCGCAGGCGGCGCAGGATTTTCATCCCGTCCATCGCCGGCAGCATCAGGTCGAGCAGCACCACGTCATACTCGCCGCCTTCCGCCGACCACAGGCCCTCGTCGCCGGTCGCCTGGCTGTCGACCAGGTAGCCGGCCTCGCGCAGGAACTGACACAGTCCCTCGCGCAGCGCGGCATGATCTTCGATGACGAGCAAACGCATCCGGCCGGCATTGGAGGCAGGATTCCCCCGGCACGTCAACGCGGGGGGCGGGCCGCTTCAGAGAAGGGTCTTGAAGACCTTGCCGAGCACCTCCAGCAGCGGCACGTCCATCGAGGCCACCAGGATCATCGGGATCACGGCGGGCAGGGCGATGATGGCCAGCGAGGTCTTGGAGAACGGGTGCTTCTTCATCGACACGATCGCGTCGTAGAGCCCGTTGATGTCGGCGGTCGGCCCGAGCTCGGGCGCGTCCAGGAGTCCGTCATCCTCCGGGTCGCGGCCCTCGATCCACTTTTGGTGGACCATCCGGCCGTGGCGGGCGATCAGATGATCGTATTCGACCAGAGCCTGGTAGCGGGACCGCTTCAGCACCTTGTTGAACATCGCCAGCGGTGCCAGGCAGAGCAGCAGGATCACCCCGAGGAAAGCGCCCGCCTGCATCTTGAACGACGCGACGTGGGCACCGTGCCAGGCGATCTCGTGCGCCCAGTGGGCGCTCAGGATGGACGAAGTGGCGAAGGCCAGCGGGACGAAGACCAGCGGGAACAGGCGGACGAAGCCGATCGCACCCAGCTGGTCCGGATGGGCGGGCACCAGGTCCAGGCCGAGGCCGGCGATGCGCTTCATCAGCACGCCCAACAGCACGACCCGCCACAGCCAGCCGAACAGGAAGAGCTGGAACAGGGGACGTGAGACGAGGAGGTACCACCAGCCGCCGAAGCCGAGCTGTCCCTGCTCGCGCGCCCAGTCGAGCTCGGCCGCCTGCGGGCCGGTCGAGGGCAGCAGGATCACCACCAGGATGATGCCCGCGATGCCGGCCCAGGGCAGGGTCGAGTTGCGCAACTTCGCGGTGGCGTTGATCGCCTGCCGCCAGGCGTCCTGCTTGGCCGCCGGCACCACGCCGGTGCTCACGAAGCGGGGCAGCAGGGTGCGCATCACGGCGCGGGCCAGCCGTTCGCCGAAGATCAGCACGGGCAGCGCGATCAGGAATCTCGCATGAATGCCGTAGTGGCGCAGCAGCGGTTCGCCCGAGCTGCTGGTGAAGGCATGCCCGGTGGCCATCGCCCAGACGACCAGCGGCAGCCAGGCGAGCAGGACGTAGAGGACGGCGCGGCGCACGACGCCGTCACCGCCGTCGGCGGGGATCAACCGCAGGGCGCGCTGGAGCCGGAACCAGGCGTCGTCGCGGACCAGCGAGAAGGAGGTTTCGTTTTCCATGTCAGGGGGCGGCGGGGTAGTTCACGCCGACCGTCTTCCATCCCGCGGCCGTCAGCCCGGCGGTGGCGGCCGACGACAGCCGGCCGGTGTGAAGCAGCACCTTCGGCCGGTCGCCGAGGTCGTCGCGGATGGCGAACTGGCGGACCTCGTCGGTCCAGGTGACGTGGTCGACCGGGGCGGGGACGTGCAGTTCACCGCTCCTGGTGCCGGCCCCGGGCAGGCGGCCGAGCACTTGGAGCGAGACGTAGTCGGCGGCGCCCGAACGCTGGCGTCCGGCAAGCAGCTCCAGCGCGCTGATCAGGAAGTCCGCCTGCTCCGGCGAGGTGCAGGCATTCGCCAGTTGCACGATGTGGCCACGGCCGGCGGCATTCGGCAGCGCTTGCAGGCAGGTCACCACCAGGTGGCGGCGGGTGACGCTCAGCGGGCGGTGGATCATGAAGGCCTTGATATCCTCCGCGGCGACGCCCATCGCGGCCAGCGCGTCCTCGTCGCGGAGCGCCAGCTCGCTCGCGGTCAGCGCATAGGTATCCTCCGGGATGCCGACCATTTCGGTGGCGGCAAGGGCGATGCCGCCGCTGGCGACCGTGGTGACGATCCGCAGCGGCATGCCGCCGGCGAAGAAGGCCCAGGTGACCTTGTCCATCTCCTCCTGCAGGCGCGGGTTGTCCGAATAAGGATCGACGCCGAGTTCCTTGGCGGTGCGCAGCTTGGCCATGTCGAAGCCGACGGCGCTCTTGGCCGCCTCACCGGTCTCGCGGCCGGCCTCGGCGGCCACCGCGGAAGCATCGGTTTCCCCGGGGTTGTCCTTCACGTCGCCGATCTGGTCGGCGACCTTGCCGGCGCCGCGGCCGATCGAGCGCCCGATCTTGCCGAAGAAGTGGCCGACGGTTTTCGGTGCCTGCTTCACCGAGTCGACCGGGTTGGCGACGATCGCCTTCACCGCGTCGATGGGTTGCTCCACCGATTTCTTGAGGCCGGCGGCGAAGAGATCGCTCTTGCTGGTCTCGACGAGCTTGCGGATGGCCTCGGTCTCGGCGATGCGGCGCTTCGCCTGCGGCGCGCCGGCCGCTTGGAAGGTGCCGAAGTCGGAGTCGATGGTGAAATGGGCCAGGTAGCCGTCGGTCGGTACTTGGTCGCGCACCCGGTACGAAGTGCCGCGGAGGACCTCCGCCGGCAACAACTCGGCGGCCTGCAGCATCACCCCGGTCTCGGACGGGGGCGGGATCTCGGCGCGGACGGGGGCGAGCAGCGTCACGGCGGACGCGGCAATCCAACATGCCTTCATGATCGAAGACCGTTGGTGGTTTTGTGCCGCGTGACAATTCCTAAACGCGCCGCTTCTTCACCAGAGCGGCTCGGCCAGTTCCTTTTCCCAGGCGGCGATCTTCGCCACCAGTTCCTTGACCTTGTCGGGATTGCCGGCGGCGAGGTCGTGGCTCTCCGAGATATCTTCGCGGAGGTTGTAGAGTTGGGGCGTGTCCGATCCCTTGCCGCGGAGGATGATCAGCTTCCAGTCGCCATCGCGCACCGCGACCGGGCCCTTCGCTCCCGAGGTCCGCCAGAACAGCGGCCGGGCCGGCAGTTCCTTCGCCGGTTCCTTGAACAGCGGCAGCAGGCTGATGCCGTCGAGTTGCCAGGACTCGTCCCGCTTCGCCCCGGCGGCTTCGACGAAGGTCGGCAGCCAGTCGAGCGAGATCACCGGGGTGCGGGACTTGCCACCGGGGGGGATGACCGCCGGCCAGCGCATCGCGGTGGGCACGCGGATGCCGCCCTCGACGACCTCGCCCTTGCGGCCGCGCAGCGGGGTGTTGACGGCCCCGGTGAGTGTCTGGCCGCCGTTGTCGTTGGAAAAGATCACCAGCGTGTTCCCGGTCAGCCCCTGCTCGTCGAGGCAGTCGAGGATCTTGCCGCAGTTGTCGTCCAGCGACTTCACGAGGCCGGCGTACTTCGAGCGCTTCGGGCTGCCGAGCGAGCCGATGAGCTTGAGGTCCTCCGGCTTCGGTTGCAGCGGGCCGTGGGGGCTGGTGAAGGCGACGTAGAGGAAGAAGGGCCGGTCCTTGTTCTCGCGGATGAACTCGCAGGCGCCGTCGCCGATGCGGTCGGTGACGTAGCCCTTTTCCGGGGTCGGCTTGTCGTTCCTGAGGAAGATCCGGTGCGGGTTGGGCTTCGGCAGCGGGAAGTAGGGGCGGGAGCCCTGCAGGCAGCCGTAGGAGAAGTCGAAGCCACGCTTGATCGGGTGATAGGGCTCGGGGTAGCCGAGGTGCCACTTGCCGATCATGCCGGTGGCGTAGCCGAGCGGCCGCAGCCGGTCGCCGATGAACTTCTCGGTCAGCGGCAGGCCGCCCTTCATGTAGTTCGGCGGGATGTTCTTCTCGTGCCCGAAGCGCTGCTGGTAGCGGCCGGTCATCGCCCCGGCGCGCGACGGCGAGCAGACCGCCCCCGAGACGTAGGCGTCGGTGAAGACCATGCCTTCCTTCGCCAGCCGGGTGATCCGCGGGGTCAGCTTGGCCAGCGCCGGGTCGGCCTGGTCCTGGAAGCCGAAGTCGGCATAGCCGGCGTCGTCGGCGAAAAGGATGACGATGTTCGGCTTGGCGGCGTGGCTGCTGGCGGTCAACAGGCCAGCGGCGAGGACAGTGGCAAGGAAGCGCATGGTGGTGGCGGGTTCAGGATGGGTCGAGCCGCGGCGCGGAGTGGCCCTGACGGCGGATCTTGCCGAGCAAGGCCTGCAGCTCCTTGACCGTGTCGGGGTGCTCGGCGGCCAGGTTGTGGCGTTGGCCGGGGTCGTTCTTGAAGTCGTAGAGCTCGACCGGCAAGCCATCGTCGGCCGGCTGGTCGTGCTTCTTGTTCCAGGGTTCCGGCGCCGGCCGCAGGTAGCCGGTCTTGGCATCGACGAGCAACCAGTCGCCGCGGCGGATCGCGTAGTGATCCTTCTTCGTGTTGTGGACGATGGCCTTGCGCGGCGCGCCGCTGGCCGGGTCGCGCAGGTACGGCAGGAAGTCGTGCGAATCCTCGGCCGCCCCGGGCGGGAGCTGGTAGCCGGTCAGCGCGGCGAAGGTCGCCATCAGGTCGATCTGCGAGATGGTCGCGTCGCGGACCGATCCCGCCACGCCGAGTCCCGGCCACTTGATGATGAAGGGGACATGATGGCCGCCTTCGTAGATGTCGCGCTTGAGGCCGCGGAACGGCGCCGACGACCAGTGGTCGAACTTCCGGTCGCGCTCGTAGGCGTAGATCTCGGGACCGTTGTCGGCGGAGAAGACGACGATGGTGTTCTCCTCCAGGCCGGTTTCCTTGAGGGCGGCGAGGATCCTTCCGCAGGCGTCGTCGGTCTGGGCCACGTAGTCGCCGAAGGGGCCGGCCTGGGATTTGCCGTCGAATTCCTCCGTCGGGATGATCGGTGCATGGGGCGAAGGGAAGGGGACATAGAGGAAGAAGGGTTTCCCGGCATCCTTGCGGCCGCGGACATACTCCTCCGCCTTGCGGGTCAAGGTCGGCAGGTTCTGATAGAAGTCCCAGTCCGAACAGGCCGGGCCCGGCCGGCACTCCCAGCTGCCTTCCTTGGGTGCCTTCGGCAGGACCGTTTCGAGCTGGGTGTCGGGCGCCTTCACCAGCTTGTCGTCCTCGATCCAGCCGTAGGGCGGGAAATTGATCACGGTGTCGCCGAAGTAGTGGTCGAAGCCGTGGGCGAGCGGACCGTCGGGCACCGCCTGCGACCAGTCGAAGTCCTCGTGCTTCACCGAGTTCTTCGGGGTGCCCGGCTTGCGGATCGCGTTCCAGTTCCACCCGAGATGCCACTTGCCGATGCAGGCGGTGGCGTAGCCCTGCTCGCGGAGCATCTGCGGCAGGGTCAGGCGGTCCTTGGCGATCACGCTCGGGCCGAGCGCCCCGACGATGTTGTGGAAGTCCCGCCAGTGGTAGCGGCCGGTGAGCATGGCGTAGCGCGACGGCGTGCAGATCCCCGACGAGGAATGACCGTCGGTGAACCTCAGCCCCTGCGCCGCCAGGGCATCGAGGTGCGGGGTCGGGATTTTCGACGCCGCATGGTTCGCCCCGAGGTCGCCGTAGCCCATGTCATCGGCGTAGAGGATGACGATGTTCGGCAGCTTCGCCGGGGCGGCGACGGCGCTTGCGGCGGCCAGGGCCAGCAAGCAGACGGGAAAAAGGGTGCGCATCATGAGCCGGGAAGAACGTCGGCGGCCGGCGGGCGCTTTCATTTCCGTCGGCTGCGGGCGGCAGGAAAGCCGGCGCCGGTCCGTCCCGCCGGATCAGCCCGCGACGTCGCTGGCCAGCTTCCGCGCTTTCAGCGCTTCCGTCAGCGCGACCTCCGCCTCCAGCAGGGCCAGCACGGCGACCGCCAGGGCATCCGCGGCGTGCTCCTCCTTGCGGTCGGCGTCCTTTTCGATCTTCTCGATCTCCCGGTCCGTCTTCCAGTCCTCGATTTTCTCGACGGCGTGATCCTTGGCCTCCTCCAGCCACTGCTTGATCCGCTGGCCGGCATGGCGGGCGTCGTCGCGCTTGGCATCGTAGCGGGCGCGGGCATCGCGCAGCGCCAGTTCCAGCGACTCCCGGCCGCCGGCCGCGGCGGTCTTGAGGTGGTGGCCCGCTTTGGTGAGCGACGTCTGGGCGGCGTCGATTTCGGCCTTGATGCGGTCGTGGCGGGGATTCGGGGAAGGGTTCATGGGGAAAGACTGGATCGCGGGTTCCGGGTCTTCCCCGGCTTCGCCAAGGGAACGTCCGGACGGGCGGCCTGTCCAGAGCGGGATTGCCGGCGGGTTCACCGTCACCCCCGGCTGCGGCGATCTCGATCAACAGAAGATCGCAAAGGTCGCGAAGGCTCCGAGGATCGAAACCCTTCCGGACACTCGTCCCATTCTGCAGTTACCGCTTCTCCCGCACGATGGCGAGCGGCAGGGTCGGCCCTCTTCCCGCTTCTCGGCCTACCGGGGGCGGTCAGCCCTACCCGTGCGGCCGCGCGCCTTCTCGATTTCGGGCCGTTCCGAAATGCAGGGCCCAGCTCAGATTCGGGAGAACCACGGATGAAATCATCTTCCTTCGCGTTCTTTGCGTCCTTCTGTAAGAGAACCTTCCCGCCTCTCCCCCACGCGACCGGCAGAAACCGATAGGGTCCAAAACGAGTGAGCCCGCGGATGAGCCGTTAAGGAATGGACAGACGCCAACATTATGTCGAATGGTGGAAGCATGAAATGGAGAGGTCGGCGTGAGAGTTCGAATGTCGAGGATGTGCGGGGCCAGTCGTCGTCCGGCGGCATGGGCGGGGGCGGGCTGCTCGGTCTGCTCGCGGTGATCGGCCGGACTTTCGGCTTCAAGGGCATCCTCATCGCGCTGGTGCTGGGCGCCATCGCCTGGAAGATGGGCATCATCGGGCCCAGCGCCCTGGTCGGTAGCGATGCCCCGGTCAGCGCCGGTCCGGTCGAGGCCAGCCCGGAGGAGCAGGAGCGATTCGACTTCGTCAAGGTGGTGCTGGCGGACACCGAGGACGTCTGGACCAAGGAGTTCGCCCGTCTCGGCCGGAACTACGAGCTGCCCCAGATGAAGGTCTACCGCGGCCGCGTCGGCACCGGCTGCGGTGGCGGCAGCGCGGAGATGGGACCTTTCTACTGCCCGGCGGACCGTACCGTCTACATCGACCTTTCCTTCTACGACGAGCTCGCGCGGACCTTCCGTTCCCCCGGCGACTTCGCCCAGGCCTACGTCATCGCCCATGAGGTCGGCCATCACGTCCAGAAGCTGTTGGGAACCTCCGACAAGGTCGCCGCGATGCAGGGCCGCCCGGACTACAACGAGTACTCGGTCCGGCTCGAACTCCAGGCCGACTTCCTCGCCGGCGTCTGGGCCAACCACTCCCGCCAATACCTCGAAGCCGGCGACATCGAGGAAGCGATGCGGGCGGCCAACGCGATCGGCGACGATGCCATCCAGAAAAAGATGCAGGGCCGGGTGGTCCCCCATTCCTTCACCCACGGCACCTCCGAGCAGCGGATGCGCTGGTTCATGAAAGGGCTGAAAAGCGGCCGCCTCGAGGACGGCGATACCTTTTCGATGCCGTACCGCGACCTTTGAGGGACGGGCATCATCGCCCGATGCCGGGCGTTCTGAGCGTCAGCGACTCCAATTCCGCAGGGAGACCTTGGACTTCCCTTGTTGAGTCCAAACAAAGTTGAGTCCGTCCCGAACAAGGTTAAGTCTGACGCGGAAAAGCCAAAGTTCGCCCTGAACAAGGTTAAGTTCGTCGCGGAAAATCCAAAGTTCGTCCCGAACAAAGTTAAGTCCGTCGCGAAGAAGCCAAAGTTCGCCCTGAACAAGGTTAAGTTCGTCGCGAAGAAGCCAAAGTTTGCCTCGAACAAGGTTAAGTCCGCCGCGGAAAAGCCAAAGTTTGCCTCGAACAAGGTTAAGTCCGCCGCGGAAAAGCCAAAGTTCGTCCTGAATAAGGTTAAGTCCGACGCGGAAAAGCCAAAGTTCGTCCCGAACAAGGTTAAGTCCGGCACGAAAAAGCCAAAGTTCGTCCCGAACAAGGTTAAGTCCGGCACGAAAAAGCCAAAGTTCGTGCAAGCCAAGGCAATGAATGGGCTCTCCGTCAGATTCGCGATACATCAGGCGAAAGCCATCGAACCACGGATGAACGGGATGAACGCAGATCGGAAGAAAGGGGTCCGGGATGGATGGGATGGATCGGATCGGGATCCCGGATGAGGGAGGTCGGGTCGGGCGGTTTCCGCCCGGTCCGCCGCGGAGGTGTCTGATCTTGGGCGATGATGAGGCTTCGGCTCGGTTCAGACCATCAGGGTCTCGATCCGGTCGAGCGGGCTTTGCACGGCCATGGCTCCGATGCCCTTCGCCACATGGGTATAGATCTGGGTGGTGCTGACATCGGCATGACCGAGGAGCTCCTGAATGGTACGCAGGTCGCGGCCTCCCTCGAGAAGGTGGGTGGCGAAAGCATGCCGTAGCGCGTGGCTGGTCACCCGTTTGTCGATCATTGCCGCCTC
>NZ_JACZFQ010000127.1 GCF_014904755.1 Neoluteolibacter marinus | reverse complement strand
GTCCCTCGGCTACCGCACCCCGGCCCAGTTCGAAGCCGATCTGAACTCGATCAACTAACCAACAAACGGTCCAAAAATCCGTTGCATCTCAAACCAAGGCAGAACAAGATTGGATGAGAAGGCAGGAGGGCCGTGAGTGGCCCTGTGGGTTACACTACCCGCTGCCATGAAAACGAAATCATCGACGACAACCATCGGAATCGATCTCGGCGACAAGAAGCACTCGATCTGCGTGCTGGATGCCGCCGGCAAGGTCCTCAGCGAATCGACGATCACCAATACCCGCGGGTCGATGGCGCGGCTCTCCAAGCGACATCCGGGTGCTCTCATTGTGATGGAAGTGGGCATGCAGAGCCCGTGGATCAGCCGCTACTTCACCGTCCTCGGCCACCGGGTGCTGGTGGCGAACCCGCGCAAGGTCCGCGCCATCTATCAGAACGACCGGAAGTGCGACCGCAAGGATGCCACGCTGCTGGCCAGGCTCGCCCGTGTGGATGAGAGCCTGCTTTGCCCGATCCAACACGGCACCGAGCGGGCCCAACTCGACCTCCTCCAGATCAAGCTGCGCGACAACCTAGTGCGCCAGCGGGTCGATGTGATCTCCGCGGTCCGCTTCACCCTCAAGAGCCTCGGGATCCACTTGCGTTCCCCGAACAGCGCCAGCATCGGCCGCCAGGCCGAGTGCGGGAACAAGAAGGTGACGTTCCACCCCTTTCTGCGATGAAACCACGGATCGATACGTGTCACCGTTGCCTGAGAAGCGACCGAAGCATCGCGGCGTCGATTGCGAATGGAAGCCTGCATCCAACGTTTCCGCAGCGGGGCTGCCCGCCCCGAACCCCGGCGAGCTGGGGTCAGCTCGACCGCCGGGGGGAGAGTCCTTTTCCCGACCGTCACCATGAACTCATCTTGAGGTGAACCTCAATCCGGTATTGACGGCCTTCTCATGGAAGTCGCGGGTGGTAATCGCATGCCAGGGTTCCGGAGATTGTTTTTCAGTCAACAACCGTTGAGGCTGTTCCTGAGGTATTTCTGAAGGATACGGACCCGCTTCGCTTAGGGTGTCCAGGAAACTCACTGGGCTTCTTTCCAAGGCTGCTTCCTGGATCGAGCGACACATCGATTGTCGCAATGGGACAGTCCACCACCCAGGCCTTGTTGCGTTTTATTCCACATGCTAGTGAGTGTGGACTGAATCGGGCCGGCCGCCAAGAGGGTGGGCATGGCTCCGCTTCGACGACCTGCGATAAAATGAGCTGGCAATGTGATGTATGCGGTGAACTCAATGATGAAGAGGCTCATCAATCCTGTTGGAAGTGCAAGAAGCCGCGATTCGGAGTTCCCGATGTCGCCAGCAACAAAGATTTGGGACCGGTGGTTCCCTGCTCCACGACGATGACAATACCGGGTAGGGACGTTCTGGAATCAAAGGGCGTGGTTTTTGGTGAAGCGATTCTGGGTGCGAACGTGTTCCGAGACATCATGGCGAGCGTGCGGGACGTGGTAGGGGGACGATCCGGCGCCTATGAATCGAAGCTTCGGGAAGGGCGAAAAATTGCGGTGAGGGAGATGGTTCAGGAGGCTGTTGGATTGGGGGCAGATGCCGTGGTGGGCATTGATATTGATTACGAGTCGATGGGGCAGAACATGATGATGATGGTTTGTGCGTCAGGAACTGCCGTAACCTTGAAGCCGGCGACTCAGTAGAGGCCGTTGCTCGCGATCGCCTGAAACGCCGCGAGTTCAATTCGCGATGTTCATCTCCTCCACGATCCACCGTGGATGTCTCCGCCGCAGTCATGGGGGCTTCGAAAGTAGGTAAAAAACTCACGATGAGAGGCAAAGTAGAGGTGAGGCGGTTCAAGGAGGACGACACCAGCAGCCTGGTGCCCTTCCTCAGATCGACGTTTGATGCTCTCGGGCACGATTTCCTGCCGGCTTCCAAGGATTCGGATATCGGCGAGATCGCGACGACTTACGGCGGCAATGACGGCGCATTTTTCGTGGCCGGGACAGATGCAGGAATCTGTGGATGTGTCGGTCTCCGGCGGTTCTCGGAGGGGATTGCGGAGATGAAGCGACTTTATGTTTCGGACGGATTCCGCGGGGGCGGCCTGGGACGGGCACTTTGTTCAAAGGCAATCGGAGAGGCGAGGCGTCTGGGTTTTCAGACGTTGAGGTTGGACACGACCCGGCGCTCGGTTTCCGCGCTGGCCTTGTTCAGGGATCTCGGATTCTACGAGATCGCGCGCTACAACGACGATCCGTTCGCGGAGGTCTTCATGGAGTATCGAGGAATTTCAAAGCAAGTCGAAGGCTCCCAGGATTGAGCGTGGATTCGTTGAAATCTTGTCCCCGACATCGAGAGCTACATGATCCTGGTGACCGGAGTAAGGCCTTGTTGGAGCCCGCTCCTGAATTGCGTCCCGCGGTGAAATGAAGAGACCGTTGTTCAAAGTGCCTTTGCTGGGAAGCCTCCACGTGCTGGGCTATTGGGTAACGCTTTTGGTGCTGATGTTCGGCAGTGTCGCGTTTCTTCTCCACTACATCTTCCTTGTCGTGATGGCCGTGCCGGTGGTGGGGGCTTTTGAGCGGGAGCCCAGGGCGATTTGGCGGGGCTTTTCCATCGTGACGGTGAGTGTGGGCGCCGGGTATCTGCTGCTGCAGTTTCTCCGATTCGGGAATGCCGGGATCTTGTTCCATGATGCCTTGGGTCCGTATGGACTCCCGGGTCTCCGGATCAATTTCATAGATGTCCTCGTCGTCTCGATGATCTTTCTCCCCCTCTCGTTCGCGTGTGCCGTTGACCGGCTCCGCCAGAACCTGAATCGGGGAGAGCAGGGCGACGTCCCGAAGTCCTGAGCACCCGGAAAGAATGGGTTCGGACCAACGATTTGGAGCGCAAGTCGGAAGCTCGACGAATCGGCGAATCGGCGATAGCGCGCAGCAGTCGAGGTGGCGGGGGCGGTCGAGGAAGGTGGATGAAATGGAGGCACCGGAGGTGATGAGCCCCATGGCCCCTTCGTCTTCACTTCACCATGTGCTTCAGGTCGGAGGTGATGGTCGGGTAGGCCCACATGAAGCCGGCGAGGTCGGCCGCGGTGATGCGGTGTTTCATGGCGAGGGCGAGGACGTTGATCGCCTCCGCGGCATTGTGTCGGGCGAGGTGGGCGCCGAGGATCTGGTCGCTGCGGTTGTCGATGATAACCTTGTAGGCGCCGTGGGTTTCGCCGATGCGTTTCGACGAGGCCCAGCCGGTGGTGTCCCCGCGATTGATGCGGATGTCGTGGCCCTTGGCGCGCGCTTCGTCCTCGGTGAGGCCGACGGATCCGATGGGAGGCAGGGTGAAGGTGGCGCTGGGCACCACTCGGTAGTCCATCTCCTCGACGTTGCCGCCGAGGATGTTACGGGCGGCGGCCTTGCCCTCGGCGTCGGCGACGGGGGCAAGCATGTAGGGCGTGGCGGCGCAATCGCCGATGGCGTACACGGACGGGTTCGAGACGCTCTGGAGGTAGGAGTTCACGGCGACGCCGTGGCGGTCGGCATCGACCCGGCCGTGGCCGCCGTCGAGGACGCTGAGGTTGGGGACGCGGCCGATCGCCTCGACGGCGAAGTCGGCGACATGGGTGTTCCCGGTCGAGCCGGTGATCCGGAGTTCCGTGCCGGACCGCTCGACGGCAACGGGTTCCTCGTTGAGCACCACGCGGATGCCGGCGGCTTTGCTGGCGTCGAGGATGACCTTCACGATTTCGGCGTCGAAGGCCTTCATCGGCCGGTCGGAGTGGTGGAGGATGGTGACTTCGCTGGCACCGGCGCGGATGGCAACGTGGGCGAACTCGAAGGAGATGTAGCCGCCGCCGATGAAGATCAGCCGGTCGGGGAGTTCCGGCAGGTCGAGGAAGTCATCGCTGATCGAAAGGTGCTCGTTGCCGGGAATCGTCGTTCGACGCGGCGTGGCGCCGGTGGCGAGGACGATGTGCTCCGCCTGCAGCAGGTCGTCTCCGACGCGGATCTCGTTGGTGCCGGTGAATCGAGCGCTGCCGTGGAAGGTGGCGACGCCGTCCTTTTGCCAATCTCGTACTTCCGCCTCCGGGCGGCCGGCGAGGAACTCGTTCTTCAGGGCCTGCAGTGCGGGCCAGTCGGTGCGCGGTGCGGCGACGATGCCGCGGCCGACGAGGTGCGAGGCCATCGCCACGGCTTCGGCATTGGCGACGAGGTACTTCTTCGGCTGGCAGCCGCGCAGGGCGCAGGTTCCGCCGTAGGGACGCTCGTCGACGATGGCGACCTTCTTGCCGCCTTGGTTCAGGCCATCGGCGGCGTAGTAGGCGGAGGTGCCGGTGCCGATGACCACCGCGTCGAATGAATGGGAGTGGCGGGACATGATGTGAGGGCCGGGAGCCGGGCCCGGGATCTGCCAGCATGGCACCCGCCCGGGGTGTCCGCCACCGGGAATCCGATCGATTCCGTCATGGATTGAGCGGGGGCAGGGGGGAGGCCCGGGGTGCGTCATGGGCAGGTGCCTTCAGGCTGGCCGTAAACGCGGCTGCAAGAATTCGCCCGTGCCATGGAGTGCCTTCAGGCTGGCCGAAGAGCTGGCGCTGGAGGTCCAGGACGGCGGACCGGAGTTCCGGGTTTGCGGTGAAGGCGGGAGGGCTGGCGGATTGCCACGCCGCCCAGGCCCGGGCGGCAGCGGGGGCGTCGTTGCGGCGACAGGCCCGGAGCAAGTGGCGGGCTGCGACGCGGTCCGGCGGGTTCAGCTTCTTCCTGCACTCCTGGATGAAGTCGCGGATCCGTTGCCGTTGCCAAACCAGCGTGGCAACGGCGATCAAGGCGGCGAGGGCCGGGAGCCAGGTGCGGAGGCCCGGGCCGGTCGCGACATCGGGAACCGGCGGCGGGGCGGCGACCACGAGGCTCACCGCGGGCAGGGTCTTGGATTCCAGCGACTGTCTTTCCGGGTTCCACCAGGTGTAGGTGAGAGCCGGCAGCTCGAGCGCACCGGACTGCTGGACCAGGTAGGTCAGCGTCTCGCGGCGTTCGCCGAGGAAGTTGCCGCGTTGGAAGTCGTCGTTGACCTCGACCGCCGGCGGGTAGACGCGGAAGCCGTCGGGAGCGGTGGCGGGCGCCGGTGCGAGGGCGATGCCACTGAGGTCCGGGGAACGCTGGACGATGGTGCGCTTGAAGACGTCGCCGACCTTCGCCTCGCCGGGCGCGGGGTCCCAGGACTCGGTGATCCCGAGGGATCGGGTGGTGACCAGGAAGGTGGCGGGATCGGTGCCGGGCGGACGCTTGAGCGTGACCTGCCAGGCCGGGGTGGCGGCATCGATCTCGTGGGCGGGGCCGGTGAAGCCGTTGCGGGCGCTGAAGCGAACGGTGATCGGTGGCACTTCGAGAATGCCGTCCTGCTGCGAGAACAACGAGAAGGTGTGGGTCTGGATGAAGTACGACACTTCTCCGACGTCCTCCGAGGACACCACGGGCGAACCGGTCTTGACGATGAGGGTGCCGGGGAGCTGCGGCAGGTCGAAGCTGGCGGTGCCGGCGAAGGTGCCGGTGCTGCGGAGCTCGATGTGGAAGGGAACGCGCTGGCCGGTCCATGCCTCGGCGATCTCCGCGCGCACGGTGGCCGGAGCGTCCGCGGCGAAGGCGGGAAATGAGGTGAGGAGGAGAATGAAGGATGTTCTGACAGAAGATCGCGAAGGAGGGATGGAGTGGAGTGGCGGCGCTTGTCGTCGGGTTGAGGCGTGGAAGTTTCTGGCTGGCCTCGGGGGCAAGCCGGCGGATGCGGCTTCTTCTCCGGCGATCGATCGGGGGAGGTTCATGGCGCTTCCTCCTGTTCTCCGTATTGGAAGGCAAACTTTGCCCTCAGGAAGTCGGCGGGGCGGGTCTGGATGCGGCGCAGCCACATCGCTTGGACCTGTGTGCTGTCGAGCGGCTTTGCGTCGTCGATCTCGGTCTTCTCGCCGCCGGATTTGGCATCCTTGTCGAAGACGATCTCGTCGGCGCCTATCTGTTGGTCGCCCATGTCGCCGCCTTTTTGTTTCACGAGCTCGGCGCGCAGACGGGCGATCTCGCGGTTGTCGATGGCTTCCTGCCAGCCGGGGCGGCCGGCGATCGCCTTGTCGAAGCACTTCACCGCGGCGTCGTACTTGCCGAGGAGCATGCGGGCATTGCCCTGGTTGTACCAGCCATCGGGAGTGTCACGGCGCGAGAAGGCGGCGGCAGCTTTTTCGAAATCGCCGGCACGATACCAGGCGATACCCTGCCACATGGGATCCTGGAAGGAAGCGGCTGCTTGTTTGAACTCGCCCTTCTCGAAGTGGCGGCGGCCCTGCTGGTCCGGGGTGAACCACAGGCTGGCCCAGGTGAGGGCGAGCAGGTAGGCGAGGGGCTTCATGCGGTGACCTCCGTTTCCTGTTCGCGACGGAAGCCGGCGAGGGTGAGGAGGGCGATGACGGGAACCAGCCAGTAGCCGGCCTCCTGCCAGCGGGTGCCGCCTTCTCCGGCCCGGGCCACCGGTGGGCGGGCGGCGCGCCGGACGATGGCATCGATGTCGCGGTCGTCCGGGGCGAGCGCGGTGACGGTGGCGCCGAGGCTGCGGCCGGCGGCGGTGGTCGATGCCTCCTGCGAGGATCCGGGTGAGTTGATCGCCAGGATCTGGATCGAGAGATCCTGGGGTTTCTCCAACAGCGCCGGATCGGTGTCGATGGAGTCGGCCACGACGAGGACGCTGCCGCCTTGGCCGGCGAGGAGGTCGCGGGCGCGGGCGAGGGCCAGGTCGAGGCGGTCGCCGGGCACCGGCATGATCGACGGGGAGATCTCCGCGGCCATCCCGGCGACGATGGCGGTGTCGCGGGTCGGGGGCAGGACGAGGTGGGCGGAGCCGGCGTAGGCAATTAGGCCGAGGGGCTGGCCGCGGCGGGCTTGGGCGAGGTCGGCAAGCTTGAGGCCGGCGCGTTCGATGCGCGAGGGCGCGGGATCGGTGGCGTCCATGGTGAGGTCGGCCTTGAGCAGGACCACCAGGGGACTGGCGTCGTCGGCGAAGGGGCTGGGTTCCGGCTTCCAGGTCGGGCCGGCGACCGCCAGGGCGGCGAGCAGCCAGCCGAGCGGCAGGGCGAAGCCGTGGAGGGAAGTACGATGCTCTCCGTCGGTGCGGAGCGCCTGGAGGAGGTCCCGGTCGATCTGGTCGCGCCATCCGCGGAGGGGATCGGCCCGGCGGCGCCACCACGCCCACAGCAACGCGCCCACCGGCACCAGCAGCAGCGCGGCGGGGCGGAGGAAGTGGAAGTTGGTGGTGAAGTCGGACATGGCGGGTGGCGGCGTTTCTTGCAGCAGGGCGCGGGTCGGGATTTTGCGAGGTGGCGTGGACGCTTGGGGCGGATTCTAACCGGTGATCTCGAGCTTGCCGGTGAGGGGGTGGACGCGGACCGACCGGGGATTTGCCGCGGGGCGGCGTTGCCGGTCGCGGAGGGCGGCGAGGGCCTTGGCGGCCATGGAAACCAGGAGCGCGGCGAGCAGGGGCCACTGGAAGAGATCGCGGCGCGGGCGGTGGCTGATGACCTTGACCTCGCGGGTCTCGATGCCGTCGAGCGCCTCGTAGATGCCGGCCAGCTGCTGGCGGTCGGCGGCGAAGAAGTAGGATCCGCCGGCGGTGGCCGCGACGTCCTCGAGGGTGCGGACGTCGAGTTTCTCCTCGCCGGTGGTGACCGGGTCGCCGATGGCGACGGTGTGGATGCGGATGCCTCGGTCGCGGGCGATGCGGGCGGCCTCGACCGGGGGCACCTTGCTGTCGGTGTCGTTGCCGTCGGTGAGGGCGATGATGGTTTTGGCGGGCGCGTCGCTGTCCTCGAAGAGATTGATGCCGAGGCCGATGGCGTCGCCGAGGGCGGTCCGCGGGCCGGCCATTCCGATTGACGACTCTTCTAGTAGCTTTCGCGACAGGTCGAGGTCGGTGGAAAAGGGAGCCTGGAGGAAGGGGGCGTTGCCGAAGACCACGAGGCCGACGCGGTCGCCCTGGCGGCGGACGAGGAAGTCTCCGACGACGGACTTGACCGCGCTGAGCCGGTCGGTCGCCTTGCCGTCGGGGGTCTTGAAATCCTCCTGTCTCATCGAGGCGGAGAGATCGACGAGCAGCAGCAGGTCGCGGGTCGGTTGTTCGCGGGTGACCGGGGGCTCGATCCACTGCGGCCGGGCGAGGGCGGCGAGCACCAGCAGCCAGATGACGGCCGGAGCCAACCAGTGGCGCAAGGCGTGGCCGGTCTTGGAGGTGACGGAGCCGCCCTCCGCGGCGTGGCGGATCCTTTCGCCGAAGGGCACTCGGACCGCGACGCGGGCGACCCGGCGCGGCGGCATGAAGCGGTGCAGCAGCCAGGCCAATGGCAGCAGCGCGAAGATCCAGGGATGGATGAAGGACAGCATCGATCAGGCGGGCAGGCGGTGGTGGCGGATCCAGTCGCGGGCGTAGCCGAGCAGCTCGGGGGTGACGGGGACGGGGGCGGCGTAGGGGCCGGTGATGAGGTGCTCCTTCACCGCGGCGGGCATGGTGGCCGGAGCACAGGTGTCGAGCCAGTCGGTCCAGTCGCTGCCGGATTTGGCGGCGACTTCCGAACGCGGGACGATGGCCAGCGCGGTGCGGCGGAGCAGTTCGGCCACGGCCGGGCTGTCGCCGCAGGTGGCGAGCTGGTGCAGGGCGGCGCGGCGATAGGCGTTGCGACGCCAGTGGCTCCAGATGCGGTGGGCGAGGAGGAGCGCGAGGACGAGGAGGAGGGCGATGACGACATACCAGCCGGGCGCAAGCGGCCACCACGGCACCTGCGGCGGCAGGGCCAGGTCGTGCATGCGGTCGAGGCTGGCGGGGTCTTCGGGCATAGGGAGAAAAAGGGATGTTCTAACAGAAGGGCGCGAAGTGCGCGAAGAAGGTGCGTGCGATTCCAGAAAGCTGTTTTGCGTTCGTCCGCGGTGGATTCATTGGGGCTTGCGGGCTTGGCCGAAGAGTTCGCGGAGCTGGTCGGCGACGGGTTCGGCGGTGGAGATGGGGATGACGGGCACGCGGATGCCTCGGAAGGTGGCGGTCCACTGATCGAGCAACTCTTCGAAGGATTGGCGGAAGAGTTTCGCGAAGCCGGGTCCGTCGGGGAGCTTGAGCGACGTGCCGCGGTCGTCGGCGATCATGCCGGGTGCGCTGCGCAGCGAGGCGCCGAGGGGATCGTAGATGGCGACCACGAGAACGTCGTTGTGGGCGGCCAGCCGGGTGGTGATCCGGCGGGTCTCGTCGTCGGCGCCGTCGAGGTCGCTGATCAGGACGACCAGGTGGTCGTGGGTGGCCCGGCGAGCGGCGGCGGCGAGGGCCTGGTTGAGCGTGATCGCGCCGGAAGGAGCGGCCGTGGGCAGGGCGTGGTTGAAGCGGACCACCTCGTGGAGCAGCTGGAGGACGCGGGATTCGCTGCGGTGCGGGCGGATGTCGGTGAGCTTGTCGTCGGTGAACACGATGCCGCCGACCCGGTCGCCGGCGGCGAGCGTGCGCCAGGCGGCGATGGCGGCGGCCTCGGCGGCAGCGACGGATTTCATCGCCCGGCGGCTGCCGAAGAACATCGGCGTGCGCTGGTCGACCACCAGCAATACCGGGCGTTCGCGCTCCTCGCTGTAGACCCGGACGTGGGGCGAGCGGAGGCGGGCGGTGGCGCGCCAGTCGATGGTGCGGATGTCATCGCCCTGCTGGTAGCGGCGCATTTCCTCGAAGGCCAGGCCGCGGCCGCGGAGACGGGAGGCATGCCGGCCGGACAACAGCGAGTGGACCGGCTGGCGGGGAAGGAAGGAAAAGCCGCGCGCCTCGGCCTTGAGGAGGACGAGGTCATCGAGGGGGATGGTGACGCGGGCGCTCATCGGCTTCGTCCTCGTTCTCGTCCCTCGTCCTCGAAGGGCTGCCCGCCGATATGCTGCTCATCGATGTGCGGTTCGACGGAGCATAGTGAAGATGGACGACAGTCAGCTGGAGAGGAGGCGAACTCGTCCTCGCGCAGGCGATCGGTTGACTGGTCGAAGCGATCAACGAGTTTGCAAAGCATGCCAACGATCCGGACGAGCATCACTTTGCCTTCGGTGGCCTCCGCTTGGATGACCAGCTGCTTCGCCACCAGCCCGTCCAGACAGGCCGCGCATTCGACGGCGGAGCCCCTGGCATCGTCGAAGAACCGGGCGCGCTGCTTGCCCGGTCGCTTTCCATTTCCTTCATCGGTGTTGAGCAGGGCGGAGAGACTGGCGCGATCGAGTTGATTGCAAACCTCACGATGGAATCCCGGAGCGCTGTTCTTCAAGCCGCTGAGGATGGGTGTCACCCACGCGACAAAGGCCAGTTCGAGTTGGTAGACGTCGAGTTTCTCGTGATCGAACCGGGCGGTTGGGGGAGGGGAGGAACTCATTGGGAGATGGGTTAGATGGAGCTGTTCCTGGCCGAGGGGTGAGGCGTGCGAGGACGAAGGACGAGAACGAGGATGATGGAGGAGGATCAAACCGCCACGACCTGCCTCAGCAGCTCGTCGATCACCTCGCTGCGGGTCATGCCGGCGGCTTCGGCTTCGTAGGAAAGGTGGATGCGGTGGGCGAGGCAGGCGGGGGCCACGGCGCGGATGTTGTCGGGCGACACGAAGTCCTGGCCGCGGAGCCAGGCGTGGGCGCGGGCGGCGGCGTCGAGGGCGAGGGTGCCGCGCGGGCTGGCGCCGAGGCGGATCCACTTGGCGAGGTCGCCGCCCAGTTTTTCCGGCGAGCGGGTGGCGACCACCAGGTCCACCATGTACTGCTCGGCGGCGGCGGCGACGTGGATGCCGTTGACCTCGCGGCGCGCGGTGAAGATCAACTCCTGGGGAACGGGCTCCGGCGCGGCCGCGGCGGTGCCGGCCTTTTCGCCGCGGACCAGGCGCAGGATGGCGGCCTCGTTCTCGGCGGGCGGGTAGGGGACGTGGACGTAGAGGAGGAAGCGGTCCATTTGCGCCTCGGGCAGCGGGTAGGTGCCCTCCTGTTCGATCGGGTTCTGGGTGGCGAGGACGAGGAACAACTCGGGCAGCTTGTGGGTGCTGCCGGTCACGGTGACCTGGCGTTCCTCCATCGCCTCCAGCAAGGCTGCCTGGACCTTGGCCGGGGCGCGGTTGATCTCGTCGGCGAGGACGAGGTTGCCGAAGATGGGGCCGGGCTGGAAATCGAAGCTGCCGGTTTGTTCGCGGTAGATCTCCGAGCCGGTGACATCCCCGGGCAGCAGGTCGGGCGTGAACTGGACACGGCTGAAGTCGCTCCGGATCAGGGTCGAGAGGGTCTTGATCGAGCGCGTCTTGGCGACGCCGGGCAGGCCCTCCATCAGCAGGTGGCCGTTGGCGAGGAGGGCGACGAGGATGCGCTCGACGACTTCTTCCTGGCCGATCACGGCCGCGTTCATGGCGTCGGAGATGCCGAGAATGGCTTCGCGGGGAGTCATGGGATGCAATTAATACAGTAGGGCGCGAAGGGCGCAAAGACGGAAGATACGGGGAATGGAGTTGTCGCCGCTATCCAGGCTCGACCGGGGGATTGGTCCCGCGACGACGATCGGGAGTGATGGTCGCCTGGATCAGG
>NZ_JACZFQ010000126.1 GCF_014904755.1 Neoluteolibacter marinus | reverse complement strand
AGGGGCTAATTCGGTGATGGGCAAAAGTGAGCCGCGCCCGGCTGTCCCGGGCGCGGCTCTTGAAGAGAAGCAAGGCCTCAGTGGGTGCCACCTTCCTGAAGCTTCTCCAGCACCTGGTTGAGGCCGAATGTTCCGGGCTTCTGCCGCGGGGGATAAGCCTTGTACGTCTCGAGGTGCTTGGCCACGAATGCCTGTGCCGGCACCATCGCGTAGATCCGTTCGATCCTCCATTGACCGTAGTTCATCGCCTCGTGATCGGCCCGTTCATAGGGATCGGTGCGCAGGCAGAACAGCTTCGGAAGCCGCAGGGTGACGAGGGGTTCTTCCCAGACGTCGAAGCCGTGGGCGCGCTGCTACATGAACACGACCTTCCAGCGGTTGTAGCGCAAGTTCGCGAGGTTCCCGTCGTCGGTCCAATAGAAGAATTCCTTGCGGGGGGCCTCTTCGATTTCTCCCTTGAAGTAGGGCAGCAGGTTGTAGCCGTCGAGGTGGACCTTGTAGTCGCGCTCGATCGCCTTGTGTCCGGTCAGCAGCTTCTCCTTCACGTCGGGCTCGCCGGCGGCGGCCAACAGTGTGGGCAGCATGTCCTCGTGGGAGAGGATGTCGTTGCAGACGGTGCCGGGCTTGATCACGCCCGGCCAGCGGATGACGCAGGGGACGCGGTAGCCGCCCTCCCAGTTCGAGTTCTTCTCGTTGCGGAAGGGGGGTGAGCCGCCATCCGGCCAGGTGAAGCATTCGGCGCCGTTGTCGGTGGACCACATCACGATGGTGTTGTCGGCGATGCCGAGTTCATCGAGCTTGCCGAGGATCTGGCCGATCATGCCGTCGTGCTCGACCATGCCGTCGGGATAAACCCCGAGCCCGGTCTTGCCCTTCGACCCTTCCTTGAGGTGGGTGAAGATGTGCATGCGGGTGGAATTCCACCAGAGAAAGAACGGCTTCTCCGCCTTGTGGGCGCGTTCCATAGAGTCGATCGCTCCGGAGGTGACCTCTTCGTCGATGGTTTCCATCCGCTTCTTGGTGAGCGGGCCGGTGTCCTCGATCTTGCCGTCGGAACTCGACTTGATCACTCCGCGGGGGCCGAACTTCTTCTTGAATTCGGGATCCTTCGGGTAATCGACGTTTTCCGGCTCCTCCTCGGCATTGAGGTGGTAGAGGTTGCCCATGAACTCGTCGAAGCCGTGGTTGGTAGGAAGCATCTCGTCGAGATCGCCGAGGTGATTCTTGCCGTATTGGGCGGTCATGTAGCCATGGTTCTTGAGCAGTCCCGCGATGGTCGGATCCTTGATCGACATGCCCTCCTTGGTCCCTGGAAGGCCGACCTTGAGCAAGCCGGTCCGGAACGGGCTCTGGCCGGTGATGAAGGCGGCGCGGCCGGCGGTGCACGACTGCTGGCCGTATCAATCGGTGAACATGGCGCCTTCCTTGGCGATGCGGTCGATGTTGGGCGTCTGGTAACCCATCATCCCGTGATTGTAGCAACTCGGGTTGCTCCAGCCGATGTCGTCACCCCAGATGACGAGGATGTTCGGTTTCTTGTCCTGGGCGGTGGCCGCGGCGGCAAGGGCCACGGTGGCGGCGACAATGCATCGCCGGAGTGTTGGTTTTGCTTTAATGGTTTCACTGGTAGGGAGAGCTTTGGTGACGCGTGGCTCAGTCGGCCGGGTAGATGGTCTGCCAGTCGTCCTTCATGCTGACGAGGGTCCAGCCGCGCTTTGGCCCTTCGTCCAAGCCCTTGTCGAGCTTGCCGACGTGGGACTCGCGGCCGTAGGCCCATTCGCGTTCGGCGTCGGTGTGGTGGACGAGCAGGCCGAAGCGGGCACCTTTACCGGCCGTGGTCCACTCGAGCATCTGGAAGTCGCCGTCGGAGTTGCCGGCGGCGAAGATCGGCCGGCGGCCGATGTGCTGGTGGATGCCGACCGGCTTGCCGGCCTTGTCGTCGATGAAATCGAGTTCGGGCAACTTCATCACGACCGGCTTGCCGTCGCGGATCTCGTAGCCGGCCTTGATGCTGGAGCCGACCACCTGTTCGGGCGGGATGCCGTAGGCTTCCTCGGCGAAGACGCGCAGGAAGTCGATTCCGCCGCCCGAGACGATGAAGGTCTTGAAACCTTCGGCGCGGAGGTAGGCGAGCAGTTCGAGCATCGGCTGGAAGATCATCTTGTCGTAGGCCATGCCGGTCTTCGGGTGGCGGGCGGTGTCGAGCCAGTCGCGGACCACCTTCCGGAATTCCTCGTCGGTGAGGCCCGCATGGGTGGCCATCGCCATTTCCAACAGCGCTTTCTCACCGCCGGCGAGGGCTGCCTTGACGTCGCCTTTCAGCACCGAGGCGAAGGGCTCCTTCTCTTTCCACTCCGGGTGTTCCGGGGCGAGGGCCTTGATCCGGTCGAAGATGTAGAAGGCCTGGAAATACATCGGCTGCTCGGACCACAGGCAGCCGTCGTTGTCGAAAGTGGCGATGCGCCCGGCGGGATCGACGTAGTCCGGAGAGCCGGGGGTGGTGACTTTTTCCACGAAGGAAACGATGGCCTTCTTGGTGCCGGTTTCCTTCCAGGAGGGGAGCGGATCGGCGACGGCGAGGGCGGCGGAACCGAGGAGCAGGGTGGCTTTGAGGAGCAGGTGGTTCATGTCGAGATTCGGTGTATAAAAAGGGGCCGCACCCGTGTGGCGACGGATGCGGCCCCGGAGTTCGGGATGAGCCGGAGTCCGCTCACTTGCCGCCGACGGCGGACTGGATCTGCTTCTGGACCTTCTCCAGGTTGAAGGAACCCGGGGTCTGGCTGGGTGGGTAATCCACCATGGTCTGCAGGAACTTGCCGGCATAGGCCTGCATCGGCACCAGCAGGTAGACGCGGTCGAGGAACCAGTCGTTGTAGGTGTTCGCGTTGTGCTGGGCCTTCTCGAAGGGATCGCGCTCGAGGTTGAACAGCAGCGGAACGCGGAGCTCGATGAAGGGCTCGCGCCAGACTTCGAAGGCCTTGCCGCGGTTCTCGAGGAAGACCGCCTTCCAGGCATCGTAGCGGATGGCGACGATCTGACCGTCATCGTTCACATACATGAACTCGTGGCGCGGCGACTCGTCGGTCTTGCCGGTGATGTAGTCGAGCTGGTTGTGGCCGTCGATGTAGTTCTTGTAGTGGCGGCCGTTGAGGTCGACGCCCGCGAGCAGCTTCTCCTTGATGTCCGGAGCGCCGGCGATGGCGGCGAAGGTCGGCAGCCAGTCCTCGTGGGAAACGATGCCGTTGAGTACGGTGCCGGCCGGGATCTTGCCGGGCCAGCGGACATAGCAGGGCACGCGGTAGGCACCTTCCCAGTTCGAATTCTTCTCGCTGCGGAAGGGCACCGTGCCGCCGTCGGGCCAGGTGTTGTAGTGAGGCGCGTTGTCCGTCGAGTAGACCACGATGGTGTTCTCGGTGAGACCGTTGTCATCGAGGAACTTGAGGATGTCGCCGACCATCGCGTCGTGCTCGATCATGCCGTCGGTGTACTCGTCGTTGCCCTTGTGGCGATGCTCCTTCTTCACATGGGTGCGGAAGTGCATGCGGGTGGTGTTGTACCAGCAGAAGAAGGGCTTCTCGGCCTTCACCTGGCGGGACATGAAATCCTTCGCGGCGGCGAGGGTCTCCTCATCGACGGTTTCCATCCGCTTCCGGGTCAGAGGACCGGTGTCCTCGATCTTGCCGTCGGCGAAGGAGTGGATGACGCCGCGGGGACCGAACTTCTCGCGGAAGGTTTTGCCGTCGGCCATCACCATGTCGCCGGGATAGTCTTCGTGCTCGGGTTCCTCCTCGGCGTTGAGGTGGTAGAGGTTGCCCATGAATTCGTCGAAGCCGTGGTTGGTCGGCAGGTGTTCGTCGCGGTCGCCCTGGTGGTTCTTGCCGAACTGGCCGGTCATGTAGCCCTGTGACTTGAGCACGGTGGCCATGGTGACGTCGGTCTTTTGCCAGCCCTCCTTGGCGCCGGGCATGCCGACCTTGGTCATGCCGGTGCGGACCGGCACGTTGCCGCCGATGAAGGCGGCGCGGCCGGCGGTGCAGGACTGCTGGCCGTAGTAGTCGGTGAAGGCGACGCCTTCCTTGGCGATGCGATCGATGTTGGGAGTCTGGTAGCCCATCATGCCCCGGCTCCAGAAACTGGTGTTCCAGGTGCCGATATCGTCACCCCAGATGACGAGGATGTTGGGTTTCTTGTCCTGGGCCGAGGCGGTCGCCGTCAGCAGAAGTGCGCTTCCGAGGGGGAAGAATAGATTTCGTAATTTCATGTTAATCGCCGAGTTCAGGCATCCTCTTGGTAGGGAAGTCCGGCGCATTTGGAAATTGCTTAGTTTTGATGATGACGATAACCCTGATGCATTGTGATCGAATTGAGGCATCTTCATCACGCGCTGGCGCTGCATGAGCACCGCAATTTCGCGCGGGCGGCGGAAGCCCTTCACCTGAGCCAGCCGGCACTGACGCGCAGCATCCAGATGTTGGAGGAAAACATGGGCTGCCTCTTGTTCCTGCGGGCGCGAACCGGGGTGGAGCCGACCGAAGCCGGGCTGCTGATGTTGAAGCGGGCGCGGGCGATCGTCGGCCAGGCGGACGACCTGATGCGGGAAGGTTCGGCCTTGAGAAAAACGAAGGTCCGGGAAGTGCGGGTCGCCGCCGGTCCCTATGCGGCGCATCTGGTGGTCGCCCCGACCGTGGCCCGGCTGCTGGCGGCCGATCCCAGGCTCCGCTTCGACCTGCGGGTGGACCATTGGGTCAAGGTGTTCCGCATGCTCAAGGAGCGGAGGGTGGACCTGGCGGTTTGCGAGGCCAGCGAGATCGAGGACGACGAACTGGAGGTCACGCCGATGCGCATCAGTCGCGCCTACGTGGCGGTCCGCCCGGGTCATCCGCTGGCGGAGACCGGGGGGGCGCTGGACTTCAGCCGCGTGCTCCGCTGGCCGCTGGCGATCACGGCCCGGCTTCCGCCGCGCGTCCTGACGCCGCTGCTGGCGTTCCAGGGCAAGTCGACCTTCGTTCCGTCGGTCCACTGCGAGGACATCGGCGTGGTACGTTCCATCGTGAAGCAATCCGACGCGGTCGGGTTTTTCCCGCTGCCGCTGGTGCGCAAGGAACTCGAGTGGGGCGAACTGAAACTGCTCGAAGTCGAGGCCACGTGGTTGCACACGCAGTTTGCGATCCTCCGCCTCAAAGACCGGCTGACCGCAAAGCCGGTGCAGTCGTTCATCGAGGAGATCCTGAATACCGACGAGATGCTGGCTCAAACCGAGGAAGAACTTTCGGCGAGGTTCCTGCCGGCACGGCGGGACGAGATGGCGCGGGCGACGCCCCACATCAACGGCACCTCGATCACGAAGTAGACGGCGACGACCGCGGTGAGTTCATTGCGGCGGAGCAGGCTGATGGCGATCAGCGCGGCGACGCCGACATTGCGCACGGGCAGGCAGAGGGCGGCCGCCACGCCGTCGTCGCGGTCCGGGGTCCGGACGGCCAGCAGCGCGGCCGGGACCAGCGAGAGGAGCAGGAAAGTCGCCGCGGTGATCACGGCGGGGAGGTAATGGTCGATGCGGAACGCCGGGGAGAGGAGGACCAGGGCGACCAGCAGGAGGATGCCGATGCCGGTGAAGCGGTGGATCGCTTTGCCGGCTTTTGCGGCGAAGGCGGGCCGGTGGCGGCGGAGCAGCAGGCCGGCGCTCACGGGCAGGGCCAGCAGCAGCATCAGCCGCACGAACAATGGGCCCGGCGGAACCGCGAGGTAGGTTTCGCTACGGCCGCAGGCGTGGTAGCCGGCGATGATCGCGGTCATGGTCAGCGGGGCGGCGACGGCGGTGAGGATGTTGATCACCAGCGAGCGCGCCGGGTTGGCCCCGGCCAGCAAGGTGTAGACGTTGGCGATGTCACCGACCGGGCAGGCGGCGAGCAGGAGAATCCCGGCGGCGACCGCCGGCGGTGGATCCAGCAGCCACACCGTCGATAGGCCGAGCAGCGGCGGCAACAGGACCACCGCGGCGAGTTGGACGGCCAGTGGACCGGGCGGGCGCAGCGCCCGCGGCAGTCCGCGGGGATCCAGGGCGAGGCCGACGCCGGCCATCAACGCCAGGGTGACGAGCGCGATGCCCAGGTCCAGCAGGTGACTCAGGAACGCGGGGCTCAAGGTTCGGTGGGCTTGGACTTGCGACGTCCCTCGCTGAGCCGCTGGACGATGAAGTAGAGCATCGGCACCGCGGCCAGCGAGACGAGGGTCGCGGCGATCATGCCGCCGAACACGGCGGTGCCGAGGACCTTGCGCGACTCGGCGCCGGCTCCGGAGGCGATGAGCAGGGGAATGACCCCGAGGACAAAGGACAGGGCGGTCATCATCACCGCGCGGAAGCGCAGGCGGACGGCCTCGACCGCCGAGTCGAAGATGCTCATGCCCTCGTCGCGCTTCAGCTTGGCGAACTCGGTGAGGAGGATGGCGGTCTTGGTCGACATGGCGATCAGCAGGATGATGCCGATCTGGGTGTAGACGTTGTTTTCCATGCCGCGCAGCTTGATGGCGATCACCGCGCCGAGGAGGGCAGTGGGCACCGAAAGGCAGACGGAAACCGGCAGCGACCAGCTTTCATACTGCGCGGCGAGGACCAGGTAGACCATCAGCACCGCGAAGCCGAAGATCGCGACCAGGCCGCTGCCGGCCTGCTTCTCCTGGAACGACAGGTCGGTCCACGAGTAGCCCATCGACGAGGGCAGCACGCGGCCGGCGATGGCTTCCATGGTGGCCATCGCCTGGCCGGAACTGGTGCCGGGAGCCGGGTTGCCGAGGATCTTCACCGACGGCAGCATGTTGAAGCGCACCACGTTCTGCGGGCCGAGGACGTCCCTGCGTTCGGCGACCGCGCCGAGCGGGATCATCTTGCCCTCGTTGTTGCGGATCTGGAGCTTGTCGATGTCGCCGGGCTGGTCGCGGAACGGCGCGTCTGCCTGGGCGGTGACCTTGAAGACACGGCCGAAGAGGGTGAAGTCGTTGACGTAAGCGGAGCCGAGGTAGACCTGCAGGGTCTCGAAGACCGACGACATCGAGGTGCCGGTGCGCTTGACCTGCTCGCGGTCGATGTCGACGTAGATCTGCGGGACGCTGGCGCGGAAGGTGGTGCGGACGCCGCCCAGGGTCGGGTCGGCATTGGCGGTGGCGATCACCTCGCCGGCGACCGCCTGGAGCTGGTCGAGGCCGACGCCTTCCTTGTCCTGGAGCATGAAGGAGAAGCCGCCCGAAACGCCGACACCCGGCAGCGAGGGCATCGGGAAGGCGAAGGCGCCGCCTTCCTGGATCGAGCCCAGCCCGCGCTGGATCTTGGCGAGCAGGGCGCGCTGGTGGAGGCCGGGATCGCCGCGCTCGTCCCACGGCTCGAAGGTGATCACGCAGAAGCCGGTATTGGCCGCGGCGCCACCGTCGATGATCGAGTAACCGGTGATCGAAAGGCAGTCGGCGGTACCTTCGGTGGCGGCGACGATGGCCTCGACCTTCGCCATCATTGCCTTGGTGCGGTCGAGGGTGGCGCCGTCGGGGAGCTGCACGCCGATCATGCAGTAGCCCTCGTCTTCCTGCGGCACGAAGCCGGTCGGCAGGTCGCCGAGGCCCTTGATCGAGCCGCCGGTCATGGCGATGAAGGCGAGCAGGCCGATCGCGGAGAAGCGCAGCGCGAGGCGGACGATGCCGCGGTAGCTCTTGTTGGAGACGTCGATCGCGTTGTTGAACCACTTGAAGACGCCGCGGGGTTCGGCGGGGTTCGGCTTGAGCAGGATGCCGCACAGCGCCGGGCTGAGGGTCAGCGCGTTGATCGAGCTGAACACGGTGGCGATCGAAATGGTCGCCGCGAATTGCTTGAACATGGTGCCGGTGATCCCGGGCATGACCGCGGTGGGGACGAACACGGCGAGCAGGACCAGGGTGGTGGCGACGACCGGGCCGGACACCTCTTTCATCGCGGCGGCGGCGGCTTCCTTGCCGCTGAGGCCCTTCTCGAGGTGAACGAAGGTGTTCTCGACCACGATGATCGCGTCGTCGACGACGATGCCGATCACCAGCACCAGTCCGAAGAGGGTGAGGATGTTGAGGGAGAAGCCCATCGCCAGCAGCACCGCGAAGGTGCCGATGAGCGACACCGGGATGGTGATGGTGGGGACCAGCGTCGCCCGCGCGTTTTGCAGGAACAGGTAGACCGTGAGCACCACCAGCACCAGCGTGGCGAAGAGCGTGATGATGACTTCCTTGATCGAGGCGTTGATGACGTCGGTGGAATCGTAGACGACGTGGTATTCGACGTCGTCGGGGAAGGCGGCCGAAAGCTCGTCGAGCTTGGCGCGGACGCCATCGGCGACGTCAATCAGGTTGGAGCCGGGGATCTGATAGATGGCGAGCGTGGAGGAGGGCTTGCCGTTAAGGCGGGAGGCGAGGGAGTAGGCGTCGGCCCCGAGTTCCACGCGCGCGACGTCGCGCAGGCGGATGGTACCGCCGTCGTCGCCGGTACGGACGATGATGTTCTCGAATTCCTCGACCTGGGCGAGGCGGCCCTGGGTGCTGAGGATGAACTCGAAGGCGGTGCCCGGGGTGGAGGGCGCGGCGCCGACCCGGCCGGCGGCCACCTGGATGTTCTGCTCGCGGATCGCGGCGAGGACATCGGAGGGCGCGAGGTTGCGGGCGCGCAGCAGGTCGGGATCGAGCCACACCCGCATGCTGAACTCGCCGACGCCAAAGACCGTGACATCGCCGACCCCGGGGACGCGCGAGAGCTCGTCGCGCAGCCGCAGGTTGGCGTAGTTCGAGAGATAGGCGGCGTCGTAGGTGCCGCCCGGCGAGAGCAGGCCGATGAACATCACCGTGTCGGTGGACTTCTTCTTCACCGTGACACCGGTGCGCTTGACCTCTTCCGGGAGCCGGGGCTCCGCCTTCGAGACGCGGTTCTGGACCAGCACGTTGGCGGAGTCGAGGTTGGTGCCGGGCTCGAAGGTGACGGTCAGGTTCATGCTGCCGTCGTTGCCGCTGACCGACGACATGTAGATCATGCCCTCGACGCCATTGACCTCCTTCTCGATGGTCGCGGCGACCGTGTCGGCCACGGTGCGGGCGTCGGCGCCGGGATAGCTGGCGGTGACCTGGATGGTCGGCGGGGCGAGGTCCGGGTAGCGCGCGACCGGCAGGTTGATCAGGGCGACGATGCCGATGACGACCGTGACGATCGAAATCACCGCGGCGAAGATCGGTCGCTTGATGAAGAAGAGGCTGAACATGGCGGGAGCTCGCGGGGGGGCGGAGTTCAGTTGGCGGCGGCCTGCGGGGCGACGACGGCGCCGTCGCGGGCGCGCTGGAGGCCGGAAACGATGACGTTTTCACTGCCGTCGAGGCCCTTGAGGACCACGGTCTGGCGCTCGACCGGCTGGTTCGGGTCGGTCACCGGTTTCTCCACCGAGTCGCCGGTGGTGACGGCCTTGCGGTGGACGGTGTTGGCGTCGTCGACGACCCAGACGAAATCGCCGCCGAGGTCGCGCAGGACGCAGGTGGAGGGGACCAGCAGGGCTTCCCTGGCGGCGGGGTCGGCGGGATCCGGGCCGGCGGGGTAGCCGACCAGGCCGTAGAGCCCTGAGGCGAGCTTGGCATCGGGATTGGGAAACACGGCCCGGACCTTGGCGGTGCGGGTCGAGGGATCGACCTGGTTCTCGATGTAGTCGATCTTGCCGGGATGCTCGTAGGTGGAGCCGTCGGCGAGCTTGAGGCGGATGTCCGCCTGGTAAACCGGGTCGGTCGTCTTGTTGGCGTCGCGGCGTTCGAGAAAGCGGATCAGCGGGCGCTCCGGGACCTCGAAGTAGGCGAGCATGCTCGATTCCTCGATGATGGTGGCTAGCAGCGTCGATTCGTTCGCGCCGACCAGGTTGCCGGGGTCGACGTAGAGGCGGGAAATGCGGCCGGTCACCGGCGCGGTGATGCGGGTGTAGCCCTCGGTGATGCGGGCTTCCTCGAGCTGGGCCTCGGCCTGCGCGACCGCGGCGGTGGCTTCGGCGAGGTCGGCCTGGGCGCCTTCCTCATCGAGCTGCGAGACGGCGCGGTTGGCCCCGGCATTGGCGCTGCTCACGCGGTCGGCCCGGTTCTTCGCCTGCTCACGGACGGCCTTCGCGCGGTCGACCGCGGCGGCGGCGGCGCGGGTCGCCTGGGCGTAGGAGTCGGGCTCGATCACGAACAGCGGGTCCTGCTCCTCGACGACATTGCCGGCGAAGTCCGGGCGGGCACCCTTGGCGAGCGAAAGGATGCCGCGGACGCGGGCCCGGATCTCGACCTCGCGGCTGCCGACGAGCGTGGCGGGGAACTCGCGGTAGACCGTGACCTCGCGGCGCTCGGGCTTCGCGACGGTGACCGGCATCGGTTGGGGCGCGGGCGGGGCGGGCTTCTTGCCGCAGGAAGCGAGGAAGGTGGCGAGGACGAGGACGGGGAGGGATTTCACGGGCTGGGAGGATCAGGATTTGTCCTGGCTGGCGACCTTCGGCGGGCGCATGCGGGTGCCGCCGCCGAGGGCCTTGTAGAGCGAGACGTAGGCGACGGCGATCTGGCCCTGGGAGACCGCGCGGGAGTCCTCGTTGGCGAAGATCGTGCGCTGGGCATCGAGCACGTTCTGGAAGTCGATGAGGCCCTCGCGGTAGTTGTCGGTGACCAGCGAGACGGTCTTGGCGGACGCCTCCACGGCGTCGTTCAAGGCGGCGAGGCGCTCGCGCTCGTTGGCCACCGAGGCGAGGGAATTCTCCACTTCCTCGACGCCCTTTAGCACGGCGTTCTGATAGGCGTAGTAGGCCTGTTTGGTGCGGGATTCCTCGATCGCGATTTGGCTCTGGATGCGGCCGGCGCTGAAGATGTTCCAGCGGAACGACGGGCCGAAGGAGTAGTTGCGCGAGCGCGACTCCAGCAGGTTCTCGGCATCGAGCGCTTGCAGCTGGAAGGTCCCGGCGAGGGTGAAGCGCGGATAGAGGTCGGCCTCGGCGACGCCGATGAGGGCGGTCTGCGCGGCGAGGTTGCGCTCGGCGGCGCGGATGTCGGGGCGGGCGCGGAGGAGATCGGCGGGGATGCCGATGCCGGCGGAGCGCGAGGGAACCGGGATGCCCTTCGATTTCCCCAGCATCGACTCCGCGGCGGACGGATAGCGGCCGATCAGGGTGGCGAGGCGGTTGACGGCGATCGAGCGCTGGTTGCGCAGCGAGGGCACGACCGCCTTGGTGTTGGCGAGGTTGGAGGAAGCTTGGGACACATCGAGCTCCGGAACGATGCCGGCATCGAGCCGGTCCTGGGTGAGGCCGACGGACTCCTGCTGGTTCTTGATGTTGGTTTCGGCGATGCGGATCCGTTCCTCTAGGGTGCGGACCTGGATGTAGTTGTAGGCGACCTCGGCGAGCAGGCTGACCAGGGTGTCGCGGTACACTTCCTCGACGCCTTCGGCGCTGGCATCGGCGGCTTCGACCGAGCGGCGGACGCCGCCGAACAGATCGGCCTCCCAGCCGGCGTCGAGACCGGTGGACCAGAAGTCGGTGGTCTTCCCGGCGGCGAGCGAGGACCCGGTGTTCTCGCTGCTGCGGTTTCTCGACACCCCGCCGCCGAAGTCGAGGCTGGGAAAGAGCTGGCTGCGGGCGATGCCTCGGGCGGCCTTGGCCTCGGTCACGCGCTCGGCGGCGATGGCGATGTCGCGGTTGGAACTCCGCGCGGTGTCGACGAGGCGGTTGAGCGTCGGATCGTTGAAGCGGGTCCACCAGGACTCGAGGCTCGAGGACCCCGAGTGGAGGTCCGCGGCGAGGCTCTGGTGCCAGGTGTCGGGCGTGATCGCCGAAGGATCGGTATAGTCGGTGCCGACGACCATGCAGCCGGCGAAGAGGCAGGCGGCGGGAGCGGCAAGGAAACGGGTGACGGCGCTCGACGGCGCGGGATTGGGGAAGACGGGCATCCGGGACTCGCGGTTAGACTTGTCCACTATCTTCGGTTCCGGATTCTTGTCGATGCCGAAGGGGGGGCGCGTCGTCAGCCGCCGAGGGCCTGGCGATACTTCTCCACGCCGGCGAGTTGCTCTTCGGTCGGTTGCGGTGGCTCGAGCTTGAGCCCGCGGACCTTCGAGACGATGAGGTCGGCGATCGCCGCGCGGGCGAACCATTTCTTGTCGGCGGGAATCACGTGCCAGGGAGCCGCTTCGGTGCTGGTCGCGTTGAGCATGTCCTCGTAGGCGCGGTCATACTCATCCCAGAGTTCCCGTTCGGCGAGGTCGCCTGCGCTGAATTTCCACAGCTTTCCGGGCTCGTTCAGGCGGTCGAGCAAGCGCTCGCGCTGTTCCTCCTTGGAGACGTTCAGGAAGATCTTGATCACCGAGATGTCGCTGTCGACGAGGTGTTGCTCGAAGCGGTTGATCTCATCGTAGCGGGCTTCCCACAGCTTCTCCAGGGGCTTGCCGGCGAGCCGCGAGGGGATGACCTGGCGGTCGAGGAAGGACGGGTGGACCCGGACCACCAGCACTTCCTCGTAGTAGGAGCGGTTGAAAATGGCGATGCGGCCCCGGGCGGGCAGCTTCTGCATCGGCCGCCACAGGAAGTGATGCTTGAGCTCCTCGTCGTCGGGCGCCTTGAAAGAATAGACATCGACGCCCTGGGGGTTGATCCCGGACATCACGTGCTTGATTGCGCCGTCCTTCCCGGCGGCGTCGCGGGCCTGCAGGATGATGAGCAGCGACCGGGTGCTGTTCGCCCACAAAAGCGACTGTGCTTCCGCGAGTTCGGAGATGTCGTCGAGCAGGGCCTCCTTGCCGTGCTGCTTGTCCTTGATGCCCTGGGTATCCGCGGGGTCGAAGTCCTTCAGTTTGACCTTTTTGCCGGGCTCGACGCGGAAGGCGTCGCGGGGGAAGCGGTGTTTGTCTTTGCTCATGGGGCGGGAAACGGGTCTCCGAGACATAGCCACCCGTGCGGTGGCGGGTCAAAGGGATTGTCCCGGCACGAAAACGCCACGCCCCGGATTCCGGGACGTGGCGCGAGGTGGAATGCGTCCGTTTACTTTTTCTTTTTCGCGCTCTTGGCGGAAGCCTTGTCCGGCTTGAGGGCGGCGAGCTTGGCCGCCTGGGCGGCCTTGCGGATCTCTTTTTCCTCGGCCCGGGTCAGCAGGCCGGCCTTTTCCATTTCATCGGCCAGTTGGGTGACCGCCGACTGGTAGTGGGCCGGATTCCCATAGTCGTCCGGGGCGCCGAGGGCGTCGAAGCGATCCGACAAGGTGGTGCCCTCGGCATCGACGAAGTTCTCGACGTCGGTCGTTACCCCGGCGATGGCGACCGTGGGGGCGACGTTCGAGTTCGGGTTGGCGTCCTGGTCGTCGGGAATGCCGTCGCCGTCGCTGTCCACGACGACCGGCGCCTCGTCGACCTGCCAGAGGTGGGCGAAGCCGGTGCCGCCGGTGTCGGGAAACAGGACGGACGACTCGCCGGCCGCGAAGCCGAGCCCGGGGATGACCGCGGGTTTCAGTCCGAGACCGTCGTATGGAGCCGTCGAAAGCCGCTCGAACAGGGTGGAGTGGTCCGCTCCGGAGATGATCCGGATGCCCCCGGCCGCCGGCGAAACAGCGGTGTTGAGGGCAGGAGAACCCACCAGCCAGTCCTGCATGCCGTCGCCATCGTAGTCGAGGCTGCCGCCGACATGCACCGCTTTGTACGGGGGCAGGCCGGACACCGAGAGGTCGTCGATGACCGAGAGGTCGGCGCCGGAAAGGACTTTGGCAACGCCCCCGGAAAGGGAGCCGGCCATCAGGTCGGGCCGGCCGTCGCCGTCGGCATCGCGGGTGATCGACAGCGACTCGCCGAGGCGGGTGTAGCTGCCGGATCCCGTCGCCTCGGCGATCACGCCATCGTCGGTGCTACCGAACAGCGTGACTTTTCCGACGGTCCCGGAGGCGGAGCGATAGCCCGGGGTGCTTGCCGCCAGATCCGGGCGGCCGTCGCCATCGAGGTCCGGGACTGCGATCACGCTCGCCCCGAACGACGCGAATGCCGTAGATGACGGGACGTGCCGGACCGGCGCACCGGTTTTGCCCGATTGAACGACCACCTGGCCGCGGAAGCTGTCGGCCAAGGGTGCCCCGACGAAGAGATCGTCGAGGCCATCCCCGTCCTGGTCGCCGGCATTGGCGAGAGCGGTGCCATATTGCGATTGGAGGCCACCGGTTCCCGTGGATATCAAGGATCCGTCAGCGCCCGAATAGACCAGGACGGCGCCGTTGCCCCCGTTCTGACCGGGAGCCCCGACCGCGAGATCCGGAACTCCGTCGCCGTCGGCGTTGAGGGAGGCCAATGAAAAGCCGAAATAGCGGGCTTCGTCGGGAAGCCCGCCGAGGCTGCGGAGGGTGCTGCCGTCCACGCCGCTGACGAGGTGGACGATGCCGGACCCGAGCTTTGTCCCGCCGCCCCGGTAGTAGGGGTCGGCGACGGCCAGATCGGGAACGCCGTCGTCGTTCAAATCGCCGGTCGCGGCGAAGTTCGAACCCAGCTGGCGGTGGTTGGTGGTTGGAGTCAGGGTGAAGGCCGGATCATGGGCGTGAACCGGCACACAGGAGGCGACTGCCAACAGGGCGGCACGCAGGCCGCCCGGCAGGCAGGGGTGTGGGTGTGTCATGGGTGTGGGACATGTAAGTGTGATGGCGACCCTCCACGTTGACTTAAGAATTCAATGAAAGTCAATAATCCACCTAACGGTTAAATGGCGTTAACCATTTGGGAATCCGAGAGAGATCCCATTGAATGCCCGTCATTCCAATGCCGGCGGATGGCCGGCGATCTCGGTCTCGATCCCCGGGGTCGCGAAGGAACGCGCGGAACGCCGCCGCTTGATTCCCCTTGGGGCGGGTCCACTGCCCCTCGATGGACCTGTCGACGCTCGACTTTAGTAGCGGTAGTAGCCGCGCGGATAGTAGGCGCCGTACCAACGATACGCCATGTCCTGCTGCATCTGCGCGGCCTCGTACTGGGCGCGGGCAATGCTCTTCTCGGTGGCGAGCTTCTGGTACTGCTGGTAGGCGTCTTCGTTTCCCACGTAGGCGACGCCCTGCTTCTCGTCCTTGTAGGCGTAGAAGATCTTCCCCTGGTATTCGCCGCGCTGGATCTTGTAGGGCGGCAGCTGGTCGTAGAGCTGTTGCTGGGTGGTATTCTCCGGCTTCTTCACCCGGAAGCCGGAGGCGGAAAGCATGGGTTCGGTGCTGGAGGCACCCATGCCGGCACAGCCGGTCAAGGCACCGATGGCGATCGGAAGGAGGGCGGGCAGCAGGAAGCGGAGGAGCGTTTTCATGGCCATATCAAGGGCAACATGAGTGCGCACCGGCGTCAGCGCCATCTGAAAATGGTGACGGTCAGAGGCGGCCCTCCTCGAGGTCGTAGACGTCGAACCAGACATAGACCGGCCGGTGTTTCGGGACGAACTCCTCGATGTATCCCTCGAGAAAGGCCTGCAATTCGTCCGGCATCTCGCAGAGCCGCTTGCCGCGCAGGTCGTTGTTCCACTTGATGATGTCGATGTCCTTCTTCCGGGCCGTGAGCTCCTTGATCCAGGCGCCCATTTCCTCGTCCGTCGCGCCGCCGGCGACCTTGGACTTGAAGGCATCCGAGCTGATCCCGGTGAAGTCGAAGAACAAGCGGTCGAGCGGACAATCGAAGTGATACTCGCCCGCCGTGCCGGCGAGCACCGCGCGGCACTTGTCGAGGGTGCGGCCGGCGATGACGTAGCCGCCGAGCGTGGCCCGCGGGCTGCGCGGGACGTCCGTGGAGAGATCGGGGGCGAGGGATTTCAGCGTTTCATTCATGGCGCCGGACCCTAGCGCGGGTCCGGCGAAACGCGAAAATCCGCTCACAGTTTCTGCAACTTCGTCACCCGGCCGGACTGGTTCCAGTCCTGGACGTAGAGGTTGCCGTCCTTGTCGAAGGACAGGCCGTGGGGCGAGGTGAAGATGCCGAGGTGCATCTGGTCGAGCGGGATCGGGAACTTGGCCCACTGGTCGCGGTTCGGGTTGTCGCCGAGGAAGGCGACCGGAGTGCCGGACTTGTCGAGGATGGTGACGCGGGCCTCAAGCTCGGCGACGGCGAGGTGGTCGCCGAGGATCGAGACGCTGCAGGGGCGGCGCAGGTGGGTGGCGTGGACGCCGATCCAATTGCCCTCGAGGTCGAAGTGGACGAGGCGGCGGTTTTCGCGGTCGCAGACCAGCAGGCGCGGTTCGCCGAAGCGGGTGTCGATGGCGAGCCCGTGGCTTCTGTCGGTCTGGCCGTCACCCTTGCCGCTACCGCCGAAGGTCTTGAGGTGCTTGCCGGCGGCGTCGAACTTGTGGATGAACTGGGCGCCGTAGCCCATCGAGCAGAAGATGCTGCCGTCGGGTGCGACCGCCACGGCGGTGAGCCCGCCCCAACCGCCCTGGAGGTCGCCGGCGGTGGCCTGGGAGATTTCAAGGAGCTGCTTGCCGGTAGTGTCGATCTTGCACACCCGCAGTGCCTTCGGGCCGGCGAGCTGGGCGCCGTAGATCACGGTTTGGCCTTCCTCCTCGCGCACGGCCATGGCGTGGAAGCCCTGGCATTCCGGGGCGATGGCGGGCAGCGCCTTGCCGTCGGGCTGATAGACGAGGATGCCGTGCGGCGCGTCGGTCGAGACGTAGATGTTGCCGGTCTTCGGGTCGATGACCACGCCGCCGTGGGTCGGGCCGACGTTCTTGCCGTCGGGCAGTTCGCCCCAGTGCGGGACGGCCTCGTATTGCCAGGCTCCGTTGCCGGTGCGGACGGCGGTGTCGATGTCCTTGCCCGGCTCGGTCCCGTGATCGGGGTGGGCGAAGGCGAGGGCGGGCAGGAGCAAGAGCAATGCAGCAGGTTTCATGTCGGGCCAGTGAAGCGAACGAGGGGAATTTGGCAATTCCGCTGATCGGGGTAGCCGGCGGCGGACCCGGATTCAGTGGTCCTTCCGGGGCCCTTGCTCCTGTGCGTCAATGGATCGACCGCTGATGCCGCCGGCGACGGAAGCCGGCGATTGCTCCCAAGGCGAGAAGCGCGGGTGCAGTTGGTTCCGGCACCCCCGTAACATCGGACCAGGATTCGCCGAAGCGGATCGCGTCGAGTTCACCATTGCCGTTGCCATTGAGCCACAGCAGCAGGTGGTCGGCGGCCATGTTGCTGTCAAAGGCGGACGAAGCCAGCCACGAAACAGCGGCGGGATTGGTGGCGATGGACTCACCGGAGCCGTAGCGCATGATCCGGATCAGGTCATCGCCGGTCGCGCTGATCATGATCTGCCCGACGAGCAGGGTGGGGCCGTTGATGCCGCCCGCCGCTTCGCTGGCCTGGATGGCGTAGGGACCGTCGTTGTTCCCGTCGAGATCCTGGCCCAGGGTGCCATGGCTGATGTAGGCGGCGTTTGCCGCGTCTTGTGAACCCAGTGAGGTGGCGGTGTTCCAGGTGAGGCCGGCACCGACGAACTCGGAGGATCCGGCGCTCCCGTTGGCAAGCCCGATGCCCATCGAGGTGTCACCCCCGTTGTTGAGGCGGACACTGAAATAAAGGGTCCCGGTGACCGAGAAATCGACCGCGGAGGTCAGGCCGATGGTCGTGTAGATGCCGGTGTTCCAGTCAGCGCCGCCGGCACGCCAAACACCACCGTTCGCGCCGGCATTCGACGGCAGCCCGGGAAGGCCCGGGGCGGCGTCCTCGACGTTGAAGTTGTTTGCCGTGGTCATTCCGCCGATGCCGGGATCCGACCAGGTTCCGGTCAGTCCGATCGACGAACCGGTGCCACCTTGGCCGGCGATGGGAATGTCCGCGCCGGCGTTGTCGAAGAGTTCCTGGATAAGGATGGCACCCTGCAGGTTGACAGGGAACAAGAGGGCGGCGGCGAGGGCCAGGCGGGTAGGTGTGGGTTTCATGGGGAGTTGGGTTTGGCGAAGCGGCGATCCGCGTTCAGGCCCGGGATAACGGGCCATGGAGCCGCGGAAGCTATCAAGCGCCGGCGCGACCGCCTAGCTAGCCAAGCGGGTAGTCTTTTCCGCGTTGGGGTAGATTCGCAGTGGGGCGGCGTAAACGGGCTTCCGGAACCCCGCGGCAGATCAGGCTGACTTGCGGTGGAACATCACCGCGGCGGCGCTGAGCGTGAAGAAACCGATGACCATCAGCGGGACGATCAGGTGGAGGAACCGCTCCGGCGAGGCGTCCTTGAGGAACACTTCCTTCACGATCTCGATGAAATGGCGGACCGGGTTTGGCCAGGTCGCGACCTGCAGCCAGTGCGGCATGTTCTCCACCGGTGAGGTGAAGCCGGACAGCATCATCGCCGGCATCATGAAGGTGAAGGCACCGAGGAAGGCCTGTTGCTGGGTGCTGCAGAGCGAGGAGATCAGCAGGCCGACGCCGACCAGCGAGAGGCTGTAGAAGAACATGCCGAGATAGAGGAGCAGCAGGCTGCCGCGGAAGGGCACGTGGTAGAGGAAGACCGCGGCGCAGAGGATGAGGGTGGCCTGGAAGAAGGCGACGATCATCGCCGGTACCGCCTTGCCGATCATCACCATCTCCGGGTTGAGGGGCGAGACCATCAGCTGGTCGAAGGTGCCCTGCTCGCGCTCGCGGGCGACCGACAGGGCGGTGAGGATGAGGGCGCCGATGGTGGTGATGATGGCCACCAGGTTCGGCAGGATGAAGTGCTTGAAGTCGAGGTTCGGGTTGAACCAGTAGCGGGTGACGACTTCCGACGGCAGGTGCCTGCCGGCCAGTTCGGCGCGGTCCTTCATGTAGCCCTCCACCATGCCTTGCAGGTAGCTGAAGGCGATCTGTGCGCCGTTCGAGCGGCGGCCGTCCATCAGCACCTGCACCGGGGCGGTCTCTCCGGCGGCGAGCTTGCGCGAAAAGTCCTCGGGGAAGCTGACCGCGAGCATCGCCTTGCGGGTTTCGATCGCGTTCTCCATTTCACCCTGGCTGTGCACCGGCACGATGTCGGTGAAGGCGGCGGAGCGGGTGAAGCGCTGGACCAATTCGGTCGAGGCCGCGCCGGTGTCGCGGTTGTAGATGGCCATCGAGGCGTTCTCGACCTCGAGCGTGGCCGCCCACGGGAACAGCAGCGTTTGCAGGACCACCGGCATCACCAGCAGGGCGCGGCTCGACGGGTCGCCGAACAGCGATTGCAGCTCCTTGATCACCAGGGCGCGGATGCGGAGGAGGAAGTTCATGTCAGTCCATGCGGCGTTTGGTCAGCCGGGCGGTGAGGCCGAGGAAGAAGGCGGAGGAAAGCATCAGCGCGAGGATATCGGGCAGCAGGACCTTCCACAGCGAGCCGGCCTGGAAGATCGTCTGGATGGAGGAGACGAAGTAGCGCGCCGGGATGAGGTGGGTGACGCCGCGCAGGAAGGCCGGCATACTGGAGATCTCGTAGACGAAGCCCGACAGCATCATCGCCGGCAGGAAGGCGGCGTTCAGTGCGGCTTGGGCGGCGTTGAACTGGTTTCGCATCCCGGTGGAGATCGCCAGGCCGATGCCGAGCACGCTGAGCAGGAAGAAGGTGCCGACGACACAGAGGGCGAGGATCGAACCCCGGAACGGCACCCCGAGCAGCCAGCGGGCGGTGGCGGCGCAAAGCAACAGCGAGAACATGCCGAGCAGGTAGTAGGGGATGATCTTGCTGAGCAGCAGCTCGGCACGGCTGACCGGCGAGGCGAGCAGGGCCTCCATCGTCCCGCGTTCCCACTCGCGGGCGACCACCAGCGAGGTCAGCAGCGCGCCGATGACGGTCATGATCACGGTGATCGATCCGGGGATCAGGAAGTTCCGGCTTTGGGCGGACGGGTTGAACCAGTAGCGAGGCTCGAGGGCGATCTCGCGCTTCAACTCCTTCCCCCGGTCCGCGAAGTCCTGTTGCAGCCAGCTTTGCCAGACTCCGTTCACGTATGAGCCGACGAACTGGGCGATGTTCGGCTCCGAACCGTCGGCGACCACCTGCACCGGTGCGGTGCCGGAGGGATCCTTGAGGCGGCGGGAGAAGTCGGGGGGAATGATCACGAAGCCGCGGATCTTCGATTCGGTGATGTCGTGCCCGAGGCCGGCGCGGGTCTCGTAGCGGTGGACCTCGAGCCAGGGCGAGGCCTCGAGGGCCCGGGCGAAGCCGTTGGACTCGGTGCCGCTGGCCTCGTCGAGCAGGCCGATCCGCAGCACCGAGGAGTCGAGGTTGATGCCGAAACCGAAGACGAACATCATCACCATCGGCAGCACGAAGGCGATCAGGTTGCTACTGGGGTCGCGGAAAATCTGCAGCGTCTCCTTCCAGCAGAGCGCCCGCAGGCGGCGGAACGACAGATTCTTCACGTGCCCTCCTTTCCGGTAACCAGCGCGATGAAGGCGTCTTCCATGGTCGGGTCGGGGTCGTCGCGGGTGGCGACGCTCGCCTTCAGTTCGTCGGGTGTTCCGTTGGCGATGAGCTGTCCGCGGAAGACCAGGCCGATGCGGTCGCAGTACTCCGCCTCGTCCATGAAGTGGGTCGTGACCATCACCGTCACGCCGCGCTCGACCAGCCCGTTGATGTGGGTCCAGAACTCGCGGCGGGTGACCGGATCGACGCCGGAGGTCGGCTCGTCCAGGAACAGGATGTCGGGCTCGTGCATCACCGCGCAGGCCAGCGCGAGGCGCTGCTTGTAGCCGAGCGAGAGCGAGTCCGTCTTCGCGTTGAGGAAGGGCCCGAGGTGGAAGATTTCGGTCATGTCCCGGATCCGTGAGCGCTGCTTGCTGTTGTGGATCCCGTAGATTCCGGAGAAGAAGGCGAGGTTCTGGGCGACGCTGAGGTTGCCGTAGAGCGAGAACTTCTGGGCCATGTAGCCGAGCCGCTGGCGGGCCTTGCCGGCGCTGTGGCGGAGGTCGAGTCCGACGACCGTGGCGGTGCCGGAAGTGGGGACCAGGAGGCCGCACATCATCTTGAAGGTGGTCGATTTGCCGGCGCCGTTCGGACCGAGCAGGCCGTAGATCTCGCCGCGCTTGACTGCGAAGCTGACCCGGTCGGTGGCGGTGAAGTCGCCGAAGGTCTTGGTCAGGTCGCGCGCCTCGATCACGGTTTCGCCGTCGAGCGGGATTTCCTTGGTATGGGCGGCAAGGGCCGACTCCCCGGGCGGGCCGCCACCTAACAGGTCGATGAAGGCATCTTCGAAGCGCGGCTTGACCGGCTTCCAGTCGGCGTCCGGGCCGGCGCCGATTTCGCCGGGCGGGAAGGGCGCGGTGCCGGGCCGGAAGGTCAGCCGCAGGTTGTGGCCCTGGATGGTGCCGTCGCTGGTCTCGTCGCGGACCAGGGCCCTGGTGAGCAGCCGCCGCTTGCCTTCCCCCGGGTCGCGGAGGTGGAAGCAACGTCCCTCCAGCGGCCGGGCGATGTCGGCCGGGGTGCCGTCGAAGATCAACTTGCCCTCGTTGAGGACCAGGGTGGTGCCGCAGAGTTCGGCTTCGTCGAGGTAGGCGGTGCTCCAGACCACGGCGATGCCTTGGCCGACCAGTTCCTCGACCATGCGCCACAGCTCGCGGCGGGAGATCGGGTCGACGCCGACGCCCGGCTCGTCCAGCAGGAGCAGCTTCGGCGTCCCCAACAGCGCGCAGGCGAGGCCGAGCTTCTGCTTCATGCCGCCGGAGAGCTTGCCCGCGAAGCGGCCGGTGAATTTCTTGAGGTCGGTGAAGGTCAGCAGCCGCTCGAAGGACTCCTCGCGCTCGGTCCCGGTGACATGTCGGAGGTCCGCCTGCAGGGTGAGATTTTCCAGCACCGTCAGGTCCTCGTAGAGCCCGAACTTCTGCGGCATGTAGCCGACCTCGCCGCGGATCCCGGCGGCGTCGCGGATGGGATCGAGGTCGAGCGTCCGCAGCTCGCCGCGGTCGGGTTCCATCAGCCCGGCGATGAGCCGCAGCAAGGTGGTCTTGCCCGCGCCGTCGGGCCCGGCGAGGCCGGTGATGAGGCCGGTGCGGATTTCACCCGAGACCGCGTCCAGCGCCGGGACCTCCATGCCCTTGAAGGTCTTGGTCACGTCGCGGAAGTTGACCACGACCCGGGACATCAGCGTGCCTCGTCGAGGGAAAGGGTGACCGGCATGCCCTGGCGGAGGGCGCCGTCGCTGTCGGCCACCACGACCCGCATGCGGTAGACCAGCGAGGTCCGCAGCTCTTCGGTTTCGACCGACTTCGGCGTGAACTCGGCGCGCGGCGAGACGAAGCCGACGGTGCCGTGATAGGGCTGGTCCGGCCGGCTGTCGGTGACCAGCGTGACCTTGGTGCCCGGCGGGAACTTGCCGAGGTCGGGTTCGTGGACATAGGCGCGGACCCAGACCGGATCCTCGAGGGAAAGCGACATCACGGTTGCGCCGGCCTGGACGATGGCGCCCGCTTCGACCGCCCGGGTGATGACAATACCGTCGGACGGGCTCTTCAGCCCGGTGTCGGCCAGGCGGATCTTCGCCAGCTCCACGGCGGCTTCGGCCTGGGCCAGGCTGGCCGCGGCGGCGGCGATTTCTTCGCGGCGGAATCCGGCCTCGAGGTTCTTGAGCGAGGCTTCGGCGACCTTCACCTGCTGTTCGGCCTCGTGCAGCGCGGCTTCGGCGTTTTCGAACGACTGCCGGGAAACGCCGCTCGATTCCACCAGCGCGGCCTGCCGTTCATAGACCCTCCTGGCGTTCGAGGCGGTGACCTGGTTGCGGTTGAGTTGCGCCCGCGCCTGCTCGATTTCCTCCGGCCGGTAGCCGGCTTGCTTGAGGTCGAGATCCGCCTTGGCGAGCGCGAGGGCGGCTTCGGCCTGGTCGAGATCGCGGCGGTAGGGCTCGTCGTCGAGACGGGCGATCAGATCGCCGGCTTTCACCGCGTCGCCCTCGTCGACGAGCATCGTCCCGATGCGTCCGGCCACGCGGAAGCCGAGGTCGACGCCGCGGATGTCGACGTTGCCGTGGAGCACCAGCGGCGCGTGTTCGACCCGGTATTTGTCGTAGAAGTGCCAGCCGCCGGTCGAGACGGCGATGAGGATCAGGATGATGATGATGCGGGTTCTCATCGGGTTGCGGGGTTGAGGCCGAGGCAGACGGCCTCGATGTGTTCGTCGAGGATGTCGCCGATCATCGCGGCGTGTTCGGCACCGAGCTTCTTGATGCCGAGCCGGCGCAGGATGGTTTCGCGGGCCATCGCGAAGGCCAGCACCTGGCCGATCAGGGCGTGGGCCCGCAGGATGGTGACGGGCGAGGCGGGGTCCTCGCCGATCGCCGTGCCGACCATCCGCGTGAGCAGCTCGTGGGTCGGCTTGAGCATGTCCTTGTAAAGCAGGCCGAAGCTGTCGCTGGGCGACGATTGCTCGCGCATCATCACGTTGCGGATTTTCTCGAACTCGCCGCCGAATTGTTCACCGAGCAGGGTGCGGAGCATGCGCTTGATCACCTCCGCCGCCGCGGCGGGGCCGAGGGTGCCGGCTGCCTGCCGCTCTTCGGCATCGTCGGCGATGCCGCGGAACAGGCCGCCGATGTGTGCCGCGATGCCCTGTAGCACCGCGGCATAAAGCTTCTCCTTGTTGCCGAAGTAGTAGGCGATCGCCGCCACGTTCTGTCCCGCCTCGTCGGCGATCTCGCGGACCGAGGCGTTGTCATAGCCCTTGTCGCCGAACTTTTTCAAGGCGGCCAGCAGCAGCTTGCGCCGAGCCTGTTCGCCCTTGTTCGGGGTGGATGGAAAGAGTTCCCGCTGCACGGACGGAAAATTGAACGAGCGTTGAATAAAGTCAAACGAACGTATAAAAAGAGTGTGACCACCGGTCGCCGCGAATCAGGGATCCGTTGCAGCGGGCGCGAAAAGTTCCCTTGATCCGTATGGATCCTGCTGGCCCTTTGGGTTGCATGAAGGTTGCCGTTTTTTCCACCAAGCCGCATGACCGCGAGTATTTCGATGCCGCCGGGAGCGATCATGAGTTCCGCTATTTCGAGAATCGCCTGCGGGCCGAAACCGCGGGCCTGGCGAAGGGCTGCCAGGCGGCGTGCGTGTTTGTGAACGACGAGGTCGACCGCGACACCATCCGCGAGCTGGCGGCAGGCGGGGTGGGCCTGATCGCGCTGCGCTGCGCCGGCTTCAACAACGTCGACCTGGCGGCCGCGGCGGATCACGGGGTGCGGGTGATGCGGGTGCCGGAATATTCACCGCATGCGGTCGCGGAATACTGCCTGGCCCTGCTGCTGGCCGCCAACCGTCATATCCACCGGGCCTACAGCCGGGTGCGCGACGGCAACTTCGAGCTGAAGGGGCTGTTGGGATTCGACCTTCACGGCAAGACGATCGGTGTGATCGGAACCGGCCGGATCGGGCTGATCTTCTGCAAACTGCTCAGCGGCTTCGGCGTGCGGGTGCTGGCGAGCGACCCCTATCCGAACGAGGCGGCGGTTGCGGCGGGGGCCTCCTACGTCCCGCTGGAGCAGCTGCTGGCGGAGTCCCATGTGATCACCCTGCACTGTCCGCTGACGCCGGCGACCCATCACCTGATCGACGACGAGGCCCTGTCCCGCTGTCGCGACGGTGTGTTGCTGGTGAACACCTCGCGCGGCGGCTTGGTCGATACCGCGGCGGTCATCCGGAGCCTCAAGTCGGGCAAGATCGGGGGGCTGGCGCTGGACGTGTACGAAGAGGAGTCGGGAATCTTCTTCGAGAACCTGTCCGACGTGGTGATCGACGACGATCGGCTGATGCGGCTGATGACCTTTCCCAATGTGCTGGTGACCTCGCACCAGGCATTCTTCACCGCGGAGGCGTTGTCCAACATCACCTCGGTGACGCTGGACAACCTCGATGCGTACGAGCGCGGCGAGACCGATCTGGCAACCGAGGTTCGTTCCTGAACAGGAGTTGCGGGCCGGATCGAGTTCGTCGCCTGCATTGCCATTGCGGTGAATGCCATCCGTCCAGACCGCCTGCTTTGTGGTATCGACCGCCCGCGATTCCCCGGGCAGATTCTCCGGATGCGTTGGGCAAAATGGGTGGCAATTGGCGTCGTCGGATGGTCGGGAATGGCGGGCGGGCAGGAACTCCGGCAGGGGCGGGTGTTCACCCCGGAGGAAGGCAAGGCGGACCTGGCCGCGCGGGCGAAGGAGTATGAGGATCGCGAATCCTGGAAGTCCAAGGCGAAGCGTATCCGCCAGGGAATCCTCGAAGGGGCGGGGTTGTGGCCTTTGCCGGCAAAAGGAGCGCTGAATCCGATCCGCCATTCGCCTCAAAATCAGGATGGCTACCAGGTCGAGAATGTCGCGATCGAGTCGCTGCCGGGATTTTTCGTCACCGGCAACCTGTACCTGCCGGATGCACGGAAAGACATGCCTCTGGTGCTGTGTCCGCACGGCCACTGGCAAGGAAAGGACCTCCGCGAGCACGGTCGCTTCCGCGACGACATGCAGAAGCGCTGCGGAAGTTTGGCGCGGATGGGTTGTGCGGTGTTCGCCTTCGACGGGATCGGCTTCGGCGAATCGATGCTGCTCGGCTGGAAGCACGACTTCGATCCGCGGGTGCTGGGCTTGCAGCTTTGGAACGCGATCCGGGTGCTGGATTTCATGTGTGAACTCGACGGCGCGGACCGTTCGCGGGTGCTGGTCACCGGCGCGTCGGGTGGCGGCACCCTGACCATGCAGCTGGCGGCCGTCGACGACAGGGTCAGCATGTCGGTCCCTTGCGCGATGGTCTCGTCCTACTTCTACGGCGGCTGCGTTTGCGAAAGCGGCATGCCGATCCACGTCCGGCCGGGGCATGTAACCAACCCGGTCGAGATCGCCGGGGTAATCGCGCCCAAGCCGATGCTGGTGATTTCCGATGGCGGCGACTGGACCGCCCACACGCCGGACGACGTTTTCCCGCATTTGCAACGGATCTACGGGTTCTTTGGCCAGGCGGACCAGGTCGAGAATGCCCACTTTCTGGAGGGGAAACACGACTACGGCAAGGACAAGCGCGAGGCCCTGTATGAGTTTGTCGCGCGGCGGTGGAAGCTGGATGCCGGGTGTGCGGCCGAGGACAAGGTCGGGATCCTCGATGCCGCGGGCCTGCGGGTTTTCGACGAGGCGCATCCGGTTCCGGCAGGTGCGGCGAAACCGAACCAGGTTCCGGGTTTCAACGGCGACGCTCACTGAGTCCGGTCTCGCGGGGGGGGCGGGGTGGCAAGGCGGACCATGAAGTTCCGGCGGGCGTAGAAGTGGGATGTTTCCTGAGGAACCGGGCGCCGGATTGAGAGGGGATGCGTGGCGATGAAAGGGGGGGGCGGTTCCCTCCTCATTCGTGGGGGATGTTGTTCTAAAATTGAGATTCCCGGCCGCCGGTGGATCATCACCGGATGACAGAGCGCGTCCGAAAGACGCGCCTGCGGTGCGGCGTTCCGCCTTGGCGGGCAGGTTTGCTTGCCGTCCGCAGAATGCCCGGTCCCGCTGCGAAACTTCATGAAAGCCCGATCCTGTATCACCACCCTCCTGGCACTGCTGCTCGCCAGCGCGGCGGCCGCGCCGCTGCCACGAACAACGCCGGAGGCCGCGGGGGTGGCTTCGCGGACGATCCTCGATCTGGTCACGGCAGCCGACCGGAAGGTCGACACGATGCACAGCGTGATGATCCTGCGGCATGGTGAGGTGTTGGCCGAGGGCTGGTGGAAGCCGGAGGCGGCGGACAAGCCGCACGTGATGTTTTCGGTGACTAAAAGCTTCACCTCCACCGCGGTGGGGCTGGCGATCGCGGACGGAAAGCTGAAGCTGGACGACCCGGTGCTGAAGTTCTTCCCCGATGACGCGCCGGCCGAGCCCTCGGAGAACCTGAAGGCGATGACCGTGCGCGACCTGCTGACGATGACCTGCGGTCACGACGCGGAACCCAAGATGACCTGGAACGCGCCGACGGTGAAGGAATTCCTGGCCTACCCGGTGACCCACAAACCCGGGACCTTCTTCAAATACAACACGCCGGGCAGCTACGTGCTGTCGGCGATCGTCACCAAGGTCACGGAGAAGACGGCGCGGGACTACCTGACGCCGCGCCTGTTCGAGCCGCTCGGGATCGACATCCCGCGCTGGGACCAGAGCCCGGAAGGGGTCTCGATCGGCGGCTACGGACTTTTCCTCAAAACCGAGGATGTGGCGAAGTTCGGCCAGCTCTACCTGCAGAAAGGCGAGTGGCAGGGCAAGCAGCTGATCCCGCGGGAATGGGTGGAGCTGGCGACCGCGAAGCAGGTGTCGAATGCCGAGGAGAACCGCACCCAGGGGCCGGACTGGCGGCAAGGCTACGGCTACCACTTCTGGCGCTGCCAGCACGACGCCTACCGCGCGGACGGGGCCCAAGGGCAGTTCTGTGTGGTGTTCCCCGGTCAGGATGCGGTGCTCGCCAGCACCTCGCAGACCGGTGACATGCAGAAGGAGCTGAACGTGATCTGGGACTTCCTGCCGGCGGGCTTTCAGGCGGAGGCGCTGGCGCCGGATCCGGCGGGCGTGGCGGAGCTCAAGCAGGCGACCTCGGCCCTGGTGGCCAAGGAGAAGCCGGAGGAGAAATGATTTCGAATTTGGAAAACCCATTCACGGCAATGAAGGTCCGCACGAATCCATGGTATCCGGAACAAACAGAACGGGCGTGAAGTTCGGCGGGATCATCGCCGCGGCGTTCTTGGCCGGCGGCACCCTGCCGGCCGCGGAGCCGGCGGGCGCGGACGAGCCATGGTGGTCGCTGGCGCCCGTGGTGGAGCCGCCGGTGCCAGCGCTGGAGGCCGCCGGGGAAAATCCGATCGACCGCTTCCTGGAGGTGGAGCGGCAGTCGCGCGGGCTGGAGGCGGTCGGCCCGGCCGACAAGCTGGTGCTGCTGCGGCGCGTCTATCTGGATCTCATCGGCCTGCCGCCGTCCCCGGAGGATCAGCAGGCCTTCCTGGCCGATTCCTCGCCGGATGCCTACGAGAAGGTCGTCGACCGCTTGCTGGAAAGCGAGCAGCACGCGGTCCGCTACGGGCGGCACTGGCTGGATGTGCTGCGCTACTCGGACGCGGACGAGCGGATGACCGCCGCGCCGGGGATCCACCTGTGGCGTGACTGGGTGATCGACGCGCTGGCGGATGACGTGCCCTACGATGAATTCGTGCAGGTCCAGCTGACCGGCCGCCGGTCCGACGAGCGGACGCAGATGTCGGCGACCGGCTACCGCAGCGAGAAGGAAATGCGGCCGGGCGACCTGTTCGCGCTGGGCTTCCTGGCGCGCGGCGCCGGGGTGGGCCCGCAGGATCTGGCGATCAACGCGGTGGACACGGTCTCGACGGCCTTCATGGGGATGACCGTCGGCTGCGCGAAGTGCCATGACCACATGTTCGACCCGATCTCGGAGGTCGACTACTATTCGATGAAGGCGCTCTTCGATCCGCTGGTGCTGCGCAAGGTGACGCTGGCGGGCGCGGACGATCTGATCGAGGCCGGCAAGGTAATGGCCGAGCGCGACGAGAAGCGCGCGCCGCTGGTGAAGGAGCTCGCCGCACTGCTGGAGCCTTTCAAAAGCCAGCTCTACGAGGAACGGGTGGAGATGCTGCCGGCCGAGGTGAAGGAGGTGATCCGCAAGCCGGAGGAAGCGCGCAGCGTGGCGGAGCAGAAGATCGCCGATGACTACTTCCCGATCCTGCGGATCGACGACGGCAAGATCGACGAGATCCTGCCGGACGAGATCCGCAAGCAGGCGGGCGCGCTGAAAAAGCAACTGGGCGAAGTGGACCGCAGCGGCCCGCGGGGGCCGGAGATCCCGGTCTTCCACACCGTGGAGGTGGATCGGATCCGCGAGCAGGAGAAGAGCTACGTGCTGACCAGCGGCGACGCGGCCCGGCCGGAGCTGGACAATGAGGTGCAGCCGGGTTGGCCTTTTTCGGGCGGCGACTACGATTTCCGCGACGGCCGGGTGGAGGCCTTCACCGACTGGCTGACCGCGCCGGAGAACCCGCTGTTCGCCCGGGTGGCGGTGAACCGGATGTGGCAATGGCACTTCGGGACCGGGCTGCACCAGCAGCCGAGCGACTTCGGCAAGCAGGCCGGCGAACCGACGCATCCGGCGCTGCTCGACTGGCTGGCCGCGGAGTTCGTGCGCGGCGGCTACCGGATGAAGCGGATGCACCGGCTGATGGTGACTTCCCGGGCCTATCGGATGGCCTCCGAAAGCGGACCCGCGGAGGCCGCCAGCCAGCAGGCCGACCCGGGCAACACCTGGCTCTGGCACTTCCGCCTGGAGCGGCTGGAAGCCGAGCCGGTCTGGGACTCGATCCACGCGGCGGCGGGCAAGCTCGACCTCGCGGTCGGCGGGCGGTCCTTCGAGCCGGGCCGCGGCCGCCGCGGGAAGGAAGCGGCGACGGTACGGCGGGCCTCGTACATGATCCGCGGGTATTCGCCGAGCCGCGACCTGACGCCGGGCTTCCTGCAGACCTTCGACGTGGACGACGGACGGGTGCCGTGCCCGGTGCGGACCCGCACCGTGACCGCGCCGCAATCGCTCTTCCTGATGAACAGCCCGGAGATCGAAACCGCCTCCGCGGCGCTGGCCGATCGGCTGCGGGAAAGCGCCGGCGGCGACCTGAAGGCGGCGGTCGACGAGGCCTACCGCCTGACCGTGGGCCGGCCGCCGGACGAGGCGGAGACCGGCCGTGCGCTGGACTACCTGCAGGGCGACCCCGACCGGCTCAAGGCGCTGTGCTGGCTGATCTTCAACCTCGATGAATTCATCTATGTCCGCTAGTTCGCCCCTCGATTCCCGCGGTCTGGTTTCCCGCCGGAACTTCCTGTTCCAGGCGGGCGGCGGCTTCCTCGGCACCGCGCTGGGTGGGCTGTGGGCCCAGGACGGCGCGATCCCCGACGCGATGCTCGGCCCGCATTTCCAGCCGAAGGCGAAGTCGGTGATCTTCCTTTTCATGTGCGGCGGCGTCAGCCACCTCGACACCTTCGACCCAAAGGGTAACGCGCACGTCGGCAAGTTCATCGACGCGATCGGCTTCGGCGACAACCTGGCCGAGATGAAGCGCCCGGTGATCCCCTGCCACCGCACCTTCACCCGCTACGGGCAATCGGGGATCCCGGTGTCCGACTGGTTCCCGCACGTCGGCGGGGTGATCGACGACATCGCGGTGGTGCGCTCGATGTGGTGCCATGAGGGGAATCATTTCCCGGCGGTGATCGAGACCACCACCGGGCATCGCGGCCGCGCCTTCGAGCACCCGAGCTTCGGCAGCTGGGTGTCCCACGCGCTCGGCTCGGTGAACCGCGACCTGCCGAGCTTCGTGAACATCGGCCGGCCGTCCTCGCCGGTGCAGCTGACCGGCGGCTACCTCGGGGCCTCGGTCTCCGCGACGCCCTTCCAGGCGGGCGAGGTGCCGATCCCGAACCTGCATCCGCCGAAGGGCACCCCGGCCGCCGAGCGCGACCGGCAGATGAAGGTGCTGGAAAGCATGAACGCGGAGTTCCGCCAAAGATATGCGCTCAACAGCGACATCCAGGCGCGGATGAAGGCCTACGAGCTGGCGGCGAGCATGCAACTGTCCGCGCCCGAGGCGGTCGATTTCTCGAAGGAGCCGGAGCACGTGAAGGCGCTCTACGGCATGGATGAGGACATCACCCGGGACTTCGGCAAGCAGCTGCTGCTGGCGCGGCGGCTGGCCGAGCGCGGGGTGCGCTTCATCCAGATCTGCCACTCCGGCGGCGGCAACGGCGGCTGGGACGCCCACGGCGACATGAAATCCCACGAGCCGCTGTGCCGGGCGACCGACAAGCCGATCGCCGGCCTGATCCGCGACCTGAAGCAGCGCGGGATGCTGGACGACACGCTGGTCGTCTGGACCAGCGAGTTCGGCCGCACGCCATGGTCCCAGAACACCACCGGCCGCGATCACAACCCGAAGGGCTACACCTCCTGGATGGCCGGCGGCGGCATCAAGGGCGGCATCATTCACGGGGCCACCGACGAGGTCGGCTACCGGGCGGTGGAGAATCCGCATTACTACAGCGACCTCCACGCGACGATCCTCCATCAGCTCGGGATCGATCACACCAAGATGTTCATCCCCGAGCTGGGCCCCGTGTCACGGCTGGTCGAGGACGGGCACGGGCCGATCCGGGAGATCATCGCCTGACCGGATGCTGCCGGTTCGCGGCCGCGCGTGTCACCGGCGTTCCGGTCAGCCGAAGATCGCGGTGATCGGCTTGCCTTCCTGTCCGCCCATCTTGAACGGGCGCTTGGCGGGCGACATCACCGGCAGGTCGTGGGGGAGGCCGAGGGAGAAGGCGATGGTGGCGTTGAAGTCGGCGGCGCCGACCTTGTTCTCGATCACGTTCGAGCCGGTCTTGTCGGTGGCACCGTAGACCTGGCCGCCGCGGACCCCGCCGCCCGCCAGCATGCAGGAGAATGCCTTGGGGAAGTGGTTGCGGCCGGCGTTCGGGGTGATCTTCGGCGAGCGGCCGAACTCGGTGGCGACGACGACCAGCGTCGAGTCGAGCAGCCCGCGGGCGGCGAGGTCGGAGAGCAGGGTGGAAAGCGCCTGGTCGAGCACCGGGATCTTCTCCTCCATTTGTTCGAAATTGTCGGCGTGCCAGTCGAAGCCGCCGTATTCGACCTCCACGAAACGGACGCCGCGTTCCACCAGGCGGCGGGCGAGCAGGACGCCCTGGCCGAAGCGCTCGCTGCCGTAGGCGGCGCGGCTGTCGGCGGGTTCCTTGGACAGGTCGAAGGCCTCGAGGTCCTTTGAATTCATCATGGTGACGGCGGCGTCGTAGACCTCGTTGTAGGCGCGCACCGATTTCTGGCCCTTGTGGTAGCGGGTGTCGAAGTCGTGGTCGAGCTCGCGGCGGAGGTCGAGCTGGCGCTTGAACGAATCGTCGGTGGTGTTGGAGCGGCGCCGGATGTTCTGGAGGCCGAGTTCCGGGTCGCCGATCGGCAGGGGCGAGAACTCCGGTTCGAAGAAGCCCCCGCCCGGGTGGCGGTTGGCGCCGCCGACCAGGACGAAGGGGGGGAGATCCGCATTGATGCGGCCGGCGAGCTTGGCGACCCAGGAGCCGGACGAGGGATGGGTCACGGTGCCGCGCGGGGCGTAGCCGGTGTGCATCAGGTACTTGCCTTGTTCGTGGGCGCCCTGGGTGGTGCTGAGGGAGCGGATGAGGGCGATCTTGTCGGCGTGTTTGGCGAGCCCGGGCAGACAGTGGCCGAGTTGGATGCCGTCGGCCTTGGTCGAGATCGCCTTGACCGGCCCGCGGTACTCGGAGGGCGCGTCGGGCTTGGGGTCGAAGGTGTCGAGGTGGGTCATGCCGCCCGACATGTAGAGGTAGATGACGTGTTTCGCCTTGCCGCCGCCGGCCTGGACGACCGCGGGATCGGCGGCGAAGGCGGGGCTGTCGAAGAGCTTGGCCATCGAGCCGCCGATGGTGAGGCCGAAGCAGGTCCGGGCGGTGCGGCTGAGGAAGTCGCGGCGATTGATTTCGTCGAGTTGGTTCGGGCGCATGGCGGGTCGGGGTGACGGTTACTGGATGAACAGGAAGCGGTTGGAAGTCATCATCGCGCGGGCGAGGTCGCGGAGGGCGGTGGGGTCCTTGGCGAGGGGCAGGAAGCGCTCCTGCTCCGCGGCGTCGGGGCGTTGGCTGAAGAGGGTGAGGAACAGGCAATCGAGCCGCTCCCGGGGCGTCTTCAAGTTGGCGAGTTGCCGGCCGAGCATGCTTTTCTTGCCGGCGACGATGTCGGTCTTGGGGTTGTTGAGCAGGGCCAGCGCCTGGGGAACCGTGGCGGTGGTGTCGCTGGAGGACGGGGTCTGGCGGTCGGAGCCGCCGAACTCGCGCACCAAGCTGCCGGGGTTGAAGGGGGCCGGGTGCTCGGAGGCGCGGAGCGAGCCGTTGTTGTCCCGGGCACCGGCGCGCTTGCCCATTTGCATCGCGCGGAGCGGGTCGGCCTGCTTGCGCGCGGCGAGGAATTCCTCGCGTGCGTGCTGGAATTCGGCCTGCGCGGCGCTGCGTTCCGCCGGGGTGCCGGCGACTGCACGGGCTTTCTGGGCGGCGCGCAGTCCGGCCTGGGCCTCGCGGAGCAATTTCTCGCCCTGGCGCGCGGACTCGCCGAGGAGGACCAGGTCGCGGGTTTCGGCATTGAGCAGGTTGGTGACCTGCTGGCGGTAGGCATCCCACGACTTGGTGAAGGCCGGCGTCGGCGAGTCGTCGATGGAACTGCGGGTGAGGACCAGGAACGAGTCGTGCAGTTGCTCCGCGCTCATGCGCGTCAGGGTCGGCCCGCGGAAGGCGAGCGGCATGCCCATGGCAGGCTCCTCGTCGAGGCATTCGCGCTCGAAGAGGCGGGTGCGGTAGAGGATGCGGAGGAACTGGCGGAGGTCGTAGCCGACGCCCTTCATGGTGGTGTCGAGATAGGCCAGCACCTCGGGATGCGATGGGACGGTGTCCTCGCTCCAGTCGTCGACCGGGTCGACGAGGCCGTGGCCGAAGGTGCGGGCCCACAGGCGATTGGCGATGACCTTGGTGAAATACGGGTTGTCCGGCGAGGTCACCCACGCTGCGAAGGTTTCGCGGCGGTCTTCGGGGGCGACCCCGCTGATTTTTTCGCCGAACAGGGTTTCCGCCGCGACGATCTCGCCGGGTTTACCGTCGCGGTACTGGTAGTCGTCCGGCAGCTTCAACATCGCGCCGGGGTCGTCGAGGATGGCGTTCTTGTTGAAGTCCTTGAAGATCGGCCGGAACTGGCCGGCGAGCGTCTTGTTGGCGCGCTGGAGCTCGCGGCGGCGCTTCTTTTCCGCATTCTTGTTCTTGCCGGCCGCCTTGATCTCCCGCGGTCCGTTGGCCGCGGTCTTCGACGAGGACAGTTCCTGGACCGTCTTGCGGATCAGGTCCTGCGCTTCCTTGCTGCGGTACTCGATTCCGCCGCCGAAGGCCGCCATCTGGTAGTAATCGTACTGGGTCCAGGTGTCGAACGGGTGGTCGTGGCACTGGGCGCAGCCGATCTGGCGGCCGAGGAAGACCTGCATCGAGTTGCTGAAGTTATCCAGCTGCATGTTGCGGTCGCGCAGATAGTAGCCGACCGCCGGGTCGGTGACGCAGTGGCCGGTGGCGCCGAGCATTTCGGAAACCAGCTGGTCCCACGGCGTGTCGCCGGCGAGCGACTGGCGCAACCAGACATGCCAGCCGAGCCCGAACTGTTCCTGGCGCGTCTGCACCCGCAGCAGGTCGGCGGTCCAGTTGAAGAGGTGGGAGTCGAAGCCGGGCGAGGCGACGAGCCGGTCGACCAGGGCGCTCCGCTTGTCGCCGGCCCGATCGTCGAGGAAGGCCAGCGCCTCGGCTTCCGACGGAATGCGGCCGACGATGCCGAGGTAGGCGCGGCGGAGGAAGGTGGCGTCGTCGACCCGCGGGTTGGGCGTGCTGCCGGCGCGCTTGAGGTCCGCTTCGAGCAGGGAGTCGATGCGTGCCGCGGCCTGCTCGACCGTGGCCTCGGGCAGCGGCTTGGACCACGCGGCGAGCGGGGTCAGGACGAAGGTGGTGAGGGCGAGAAGCCGTGGGGTCGTGAACATGGCGGAAATGGGCGGTCGGCTCTAGGGGACTTCGCGAAGGTGAAAAACGTTCCTGGGAAAAAGCGGACGGTCGCAAAGGCGCGGCCCGGGCGGTCATTCATTAAACCCGGGATGGCCGTCCGTCCTGTCGAAAAAGCCCGGACTTGCCCGCGCGGGGATTCGGGAGATGGTCGCTCGCGTGAAACCCTACGTCCAACTCGCCGAGGCCCGCCTGCCCGACGGCACCTTGTTCACCCTGCACAAGCACGACGGGCGTTTTTATCTCAAGAACGACGGGCGCGAGCTGATGAGCACGGCGCTGACCCACTCCGAGCAGATGCTGGCGGAGCTGGGATGCGCGGGCATCGCCGAGGGGATGCCAGGGCGCCCGAAGCATCCGAAGGTCCTGATCGGCGGGCTCGGCATGGGCTTCACGCTCAAGCGGGCGCTGGAGGTGGTCGGCAGCCCGGCCACGGTCGAGGTCGCGGAGCTGATGCCGGAGATCATCGGCTGGAACCGCACCTTCCTCGTCGAACACAACGGCCCGATCCTCGCCGACGAGCGGACGAGGATCTACGAGGGCGACCTGTTCCACTGCCTGGCGAAGTACCCCAAGGGCAGCCTCGACGCACTGCTGGTCGACATCGACGACGGCCCGGACATGCTGATCACCGGGGGCAACTCGCGGCTCTACACGCCGGCCTTCTTTGCCAAGGTCCGCGAGACGCTGGCCCCGGCCGCTTGCGCCGCCTACTGGATGGCCCATCCCACGCCGGCCTTCGAAAAGGCGCTGGTCCGCGCCGGATTCCGCGTCGAGGCGCACCCGGCGAAGGCCCATGCCAAGGCGAAGAAGCCGCGGCACTGCATCTACGTGGCGAGGCGGAGATAGAGCGGCTCAGCGCGGCGGGCGCTCCTGGATGTCGCCGTTTTCAAAGGCCGTGACCAGTTCCTCGAGCGCCCGGATCTGGGCGCGGATCGCCTCGCCCTGTTCGGTGTCGCCGACACTGCGCGGGCGCGGATAGCCGCGAAGCAGGGTGCGGATGGGGATCAGGTCGTCGCCCTGGCGCACCGCCGAGATGGGATCCGGAAAGGCGTGGTGCTCTGCCAGAACCTCGCCCTCAGGACCGAGGATCAGGGTGTAGCCGCGGTCGCCGTAGGCTTCGGAAAAAGCGCCGTCGATGGTGACCGCGTTGCCGCCGTCCTTGAGCGGGCTTTCGCCTTGCTCGACCTTCACCGGGACGTGGCCGTTGACCACGATGCCACCTTCCGCGACGCCCATCTCCTGGCAAATCCGGTCGCAGAAACCGAAGTCGTGGATCCAGCGGAACCACGGGTTCTTCACCTCCTTGTGGGTCGTCTTGTCGGCGACGAAGTAGGTCTCGAAAGTGGCCATCCGGTCCTTGCCGAACAGCGGCGAGCGCGGCCCGGCCCACAGGTAGTAGAACCAGTCCTTGTCCTCCCGCGTGGCGTGGGTGCCGGCGCGGAAGGCGCGCTTGATCACGCGGTTCAGGGCGTCGAACTGCTCTGGGCCGCGGCACTCCTTGCCGTCGATGGTCAGCGGCAGGTAGTTGCCGTCCGCGTCCACCGCCAGGCAGGCGTGGAAGATCACCGCGCGGTCGCGGACCAGCGCCATCTTCCCCCGTTCCGCCATCCACTGCATGTGCTGCCACAGGCGGGGCGAGGTGGTGAACGACTCCACCAGGCGGTCGATGCAGTGCTGCTCGTCCTCCGACAGGCGGTTGGGATCGGCGGGGTCGACGGTCGGCAGGGAGGTGTCGCGCAGCGGGTAGTCGCGGCCGCCGAGGCGGACAGTGCCCTTGGCGAAGTCGATCTGCCGCAGCACGTTGCGGTCGTCCATCCGCCACTCCGGATGACGCTCGACCAGCTGGCCCTCCAGCTTGAACTCGAGCACCGCGGCGGCCTTGTGCATGCGGGCGATAAGCAGCGGGTCGCGCTCGCCCTCGCGCTTCGACAGGAAATGCTCGGCCGGGTCGTCGCCGTAGGCCGTCTGGGCGAGCTGCTCCAGCGCCTTGGTCAGCAGCCCGTAGCCCTCCTCGAGCTGATAGAGCCGGCGGTAGCGCAGCGAAATCCGTAGCACCAGGGCGATCAGGGCCTCCTGGCCGAGGCAGGCGCCCATCCAGCTGACGTCGTGGTTGCCCCAGATCAGCGAAACGTTCGGCTGGCGCAGGAGGTAGTCGACCACCCGGTCGAGCCGCGGCCCGCGGTCGCCGAGGTCGCCGGCGACGATCAGCTCCTCGACCGTCAGGTTGCGGATGAAGCGCGAGGCGCTGCGGATCGCGGAGAAGGCCAGCCGCCGCTTCACCATCTCGCGCAGCTGGACCTCGAGGAAGACCTCGGCGTGGCCGCCGGCGGGGTAGTTCAGCAGCACCTCGAAGAGTTCGCGGTGTTCCTTCGGCGCCATCGCCTTGACCGTCTTGCGGCGGCGGTTGCGGATCATCACCCGGATCAGCGCGAACTGCCGCTTGAGGATCTTCAGCACCCATTGGTAGCGCGCCTCCTCGTCGGACAGGTCCTCGCCCTTCAGTTGCAGGATCTCCGCCGGGTAGTAGAGCACGTTGAGGAATTCGCGGAATTCCTCCTCGTCGAGTTCGTCGCGGAACAGGTCCTCGACCAGCGGCCGCAGCCGGCCGGAGGCGTTGTTGATCACGTGGCGCAGCTTCTTCGCCTCGCCGTGGATGTCGGAGATCACGTGGATCACGCCCTTGGGCAGCTCCAGCTGGGCCTTCAGCGCGGCGATCTCGGAGACCGCCGACTCGATGGAAGGGAAGCGCTCGGCGAGGGCGCGGTGGATCCACTCGGACATGGCCGGATCATGCCGTGGAATCCCGGCGACCCAAGCGGGAAGGACGCCCGAATGACACGATTGCCAGAGGGCTTTTCATGGCCGTCATGAATCCGGTCCGCAGGGAGCGCCGGATTCATCCGGCTTGGAGGGATGGTGGGTGGAGGCGCGAGCTTGGAGGGATCCAAACCTCGCTTGCCGGGTTCGCGATCATTCACTCCCGGCTGGAACGGTGCCGGCCGGCCGGACCCGCCTCCATCCAACCGTCCAAGCCGACTGAAGTCGGCGCTCCCTTCTGAATGATCTGCCCTTTACGCCGGTCGCTCACGGATGCACGTACGGCGCGCGGTAGGGCCGGGCGAGGGCCAGGTTGGCCTCGTCGTCGTTGACGATCCGCGTGGCGTCGTTGTCCCAGGCCAGCGAGCGGCCGAGCTTCTGCGACATGTTCGCGAGGATGCAGGCGGTGGTCGAAAGGTAGCCTTGCTCGATGTCGGCCACCGGCTTGCCGCGGTCGGCGACGCGGAGCAGGAGGTCGCGCATGTGGCCGCGGCCGGCGGAGGCGACGTGGACCTCCAGGTCCTTCTCGGTCTCGTCCTCGGGGTACTTGTCGAATTCGATCAAGGCCGTTCCCTTGAGCCGCGGACCCTTGCCGCGCGGGATGAATTCCCACTTGTGGAGGTCCGCCTTGAGGGTGCCCTTGTCGCCGTAGAGGAAGAAGGCCCAGGGGTACTCCGGGTCGGTCGCCTCGCCCCACGAGCGGTGGTTCCACACGACCTCCAAGCCGTCGAAGCTGAAGGTGGCGGTCTGGGTGTCGGTGATGTTGGCGATGCTTGCCGGGTCGACGTAGATGCCGCCACTGGAGGAAACCCGCCGCGCCGGGCCGAGGTCGAGCAACCAGCGGACGGTGTCGAGCATGTGGATGCACATGTCGCCGATGATGCCGTTGCTGTATTCCATGAAGGCGCGCCAGCTGCGCGGGTGGACGATGCTGTTGTATTCCCGCAGCGGCGCGGGGCCGGTCCACAGTTCCCAGTCGAGATGGGGCGGCACCGTCGCCTTGGCCTGCGCCGGCGTGGTGCCGTTGCGCATGTGGTAAAAGCAGCAGATCTCGGCGTGGGCGATGTCCCCCAGCAGGCCGGCGTCGACGACCTGTTTTTTGGCGTCGATGAGGTGGGGCGTCGAGCGGCGCTGGGTGCCGACCTGGACGACCCGCTGGTGCTTGCGCGCGGTGTCGAGGATCGCCTTGCCTTCGGCGACATCGACGGAGATCGGCTTTTGCAAATAGAGATCGGCGCCGGCTTCCATCGCCGCGATCGCGGGCAAGGCGTGCCAGTGGTCGGGCGTGGCGATGATCACGATCTCCGGCCGCTCCTTCTCCAGCAGCTCCTGGTAGTGCTTGAAGGTCGGCGGGCGCTTCTTCGAAAGCTGGCGGCTGGCGACGATGTCCGCGGCCCCGTCGAGCATCTTCGAGTCGACGTCGCACAGCCCGACCACCTCGACCGGCGCGACCTGGATCAGGCGCAGCACGTCGACCTTGCCGAACCAGCCGGAGCCGATCACCGCGACGCGCTTCTTGAAGTCGCCGTATTCGCCGTAGCTCGCACCCAGCGAGCGGGAGGTCGAAAGGAAGGGCGCGGCGGCGAAGGCGGCAGCGGTGCGGGTGAAGGTGCGGCGGTTCATGGCCTCCGAACCTGAAGCTTTCGCGCGGGGCTGTCGAGTTGGAGCGCGCGGGAGCTTTGGGCGTGTGCCGCGGTGACGCCTCGTGTAGGGATCTGGAATCATGGATGCAGAGCCCGCCTCGACCGCCGTTCCGGATCTCCAAAACGTCCTCACCCGCTACGCGGATTCCTACGAAGGCTTCCACCAGGCAGCCGAGTTGATGCCCAAGTCCCATCTGGCCGACGCCTTCCGCGAAATCGCCGCGCGACGGCACGAAATCGGGCAGCGCGTGTCCGGGCTGATCCGCCGCGAAGGCGAGCAGCCGGAAGCCGGCGGCAGCGTCGAGGGCGGGGCCCACCGCTGGTGGATGCGGCTGCGCGAAAAGCTCGGCGACGACGAGCTTCAAGCCGTGCTGGCCGAGTGCGTGCGCGGCGAGGAAGTGCTGGCAGGCTCCTTGGAGACCGCCTTGAAGTCGCAGGAACTCACCGCGGAGCAAGCCGAGCTCCTGCGCGAGGCGCTGGCCGAGGTGAAGACCGGCATCGGGCACTTCACCAGCGCGCTCAAGGGCTGATCGTCACAGGTCCACGAAGCGCTCGTGGTGATAGAAGGCCTTCCGCCAGCGGGTGATGAAGACGCTTTCGAAAAGGCCGCAGGTGTTGAACGGGTCGCCGGCGACGAAGGCCTCGGCCTCGGCCCGGCTGTCGGTGTCGAGGATCAGGATCCCGCCGTGGGGGATGGTGCCGCCGTCGTCGAGCATCGCCCCGCCGGCCAGCAACAGCCGGTCGTTGTGGGCGTCGAGGTAGCGCTTGTGCGCGCCGGCGTGTTGCTCGCGCAGGTGGGCGGAGTCCGGCTTGTCGCGGGTGATGATGGCGTAGGCCATGGGCTCAGAGGGGCGGGAGTTCGACGCCGATCTGCTCGAAGATCCCGCGCGGCGCACCGCCGGGGACGGGAACCGGGCGGATCTCGGTGAGGGCACCGTTTTCGACGCGGTAATAGAAGTAGTGCTCGGGAATGGTCACGCTGCGGCCGGTGGCCTCGACGCCGGGAAAGCCGGGGAATTCCAGCTTCTCGGTGTGGGTGCCGCCCTGCCGCCATTTCACGCCGATCAGGCCGTCGTCGCGGAAGTCGACCTCGGACTCGTCGTAGCCATAGCTCCAGTCGGGAAAGCCGCGGTAAAGGGCGGTGAGGAATTCGAGGATCTCGTCGTGGCCCATGGTCTTGACCGGCGTGATGAAGACGGTGTCCGGGGAGAACGATGAGCCGATCATGGCGATGTCGTGGGTGCGGAGACCTTCCATGTAGGTGGCGAGCGCAGGCGGGATTTCGGGCATGTCGCGGCCAGCCAAGGCAGCGCGGCCTGCCATGGCAAGCTTTCGCGGTCCGCCGGGAAGAGCATGCTTGCTTCAAGCCACGGTGGCGGAAAGGGTGGAAGCCGTGACACCATGACCTGGGAGAACTGCCAGATGATCCTGACTTTCGCCGTGCTGGCGGGCGTGTTCCTTTGCTTCATCAAGGAATGGTTCCCCTCCGACCTGGTGGCGCTCGGCGGGATGTCGGTGCTGCTGGTGACCGGCGTGCTGGGCGAGCCGGAATTGAAGCGCATCTTCAGCAACCCTGCACCGATGACCATCGGCGCGATGTTCGTGCTCGGCGAGGCGCTGACCCGCACCGGCGCGATCGACTGGCTGGCGCACCGCTTCGAAAAATGGGCGGGGCGCTCGATGAACCGCGCGCTGCTGATCCTGGCGCTGATCGTGGTGCCGCTGTCGGCCTTCATGAACAACACGCCGGTGGTGATCGTGTTCCTGCCGGTGATGATGGCCTTCGCGCGGAAGTCCGGGCTCAAGGCGAGCAAGCTGCTGATCCCGCTGTCCTTTCTGAGCATCCTCGGCGGCACGATCACCCTGATCGGCACCTCGACCAACCTGCTGGTCGCCGGGCTGGCGGTGGAGCAGGGCCAGACGCCGTTCGGGATCTTTGAAATCAGCGGCCTCGGCGCGGTCTACGCGGTCGTCGGTTTCCTTTATCTCTTCTTCTTCGGCCGCCACCTGCTGCCGGTGCGGGACACGGTCAGCAGCCTGCTCGACGCGGAGGACACCCGTCGTTTCTGCAGCGCGGTGGAGATCCTGGCGGGCTCGCCGCTGGCCGGCCAGCGGCTGATCGAGCACCCGCTGTTCTCCGACCGCAAGAAGACCATCGTCTATGAAACCGTGCGCCACGGCCGGCGGGTCGATGACATCCCGCTCGACGCCCTGGTGATCCAGGAACACGACGTGTTCTGGTTCCGCGCCACCTCGAAGCAGCTTGCCGAGATCCGCGCCACCAAGGGCGTCGAGATGCTGCACGACAAGGTCAGCACCGACGCCCCGGGCGGGGCCGGCGATCTCGAGATCAAGACGGTCGAGGCGATCATCGGTCCGCAGAGCGAGCTGGTCGGCAAGAGCGTGAAGGAATCCAACATCCGGCGGACCTACGGCGTGGTGGTTGCCGCCGTGCACCGCAAGGGCGTGAACCTCAGCGAGGGCTACCAGAACATCCGCCTGGCCTTTGGCGACACGCTGCTGATGGAGGGACCGGTCCACAACCTGATGCAACTCCAGCGGGAGGGCCATTTCCTCAGCCTCAACGAAAGCGTGGTGAAGCCGCCGCGGAAGTCGAAGGTCGCGATAGCCGTCGCCATCCTCGCCGCGGTCGTGCTGGGCGCGGCCTTCAACTTGATCTCCATCACCAGCGCCGCCCTGGTCGGCGCCGTGCTGGTCATCGCCACCCGCTGCATGGACGTGCGGGACAGCTACAAGAGCATCGAGTGGAGCATCCTGTTCCTGATCTACGGCATGCTCGGGATCGGCCTGGCGATGGAAAAGACCGGCGGCGCCGCGCTGATCGCCAACGGCGTGGTCGGGCTGCTGCAAGGCTTCGGTCCGCTGGTGATCCTCGCCGCGGTCTACCTGCTCGCCTGGATCCTCACCGAGCTGGTGACCAACAACGCCGTGGCGATCCTGCTGACGCCCATCGCCATTTCGATCGCCGTTTCGCTGGGCGTCGACCCGCGGCCCTTCATCGTCGCCATCATGTTCGGCGCCAGCGCCAGCTTCAGCACGCCCATCGGCTACCAGACCAACACCTACGTCTACGGTGCCGGCGGCTACAAGTTCGCCGACTTCCTCAAGGTCGGCATCCCGCTGAACCTGATCCTCTGGGGCGTGGCGGTCTTCGTGATCCCGAGGATCTGGCCGTTCTAACACGTTCCACCCGGGATCCGCCGAATTGCCTTGCGGGCACCGGGATCCCGGCGATGGAAGAGGGAGCGCGCCATCCCCCTCCATGACCTGGGAAAGCTTCCATCTGATCCTGACCTTCGCGGTGCTCGCGGGGGTGTTCCTCTGCTTCGCCAAGGAATGGCTGCCGGCCGACCTGGTGGCGCTCGGCGGGATGTGCGTGCTGCTGGCCTCGGGAGTCCTGCGGGAGGATGACCTGAAGGCGGTCTTCAGCAACCCGGCGCCGATGACCATCGGCGCGATGTTCGTGCTCGGCGAGGCGCTGACCCGCACCGGCGCGATCGACTGGCTGGCGCACCGCTTCGGAAGATGGGCGGGATCCTCGATGAACCGGGCGCTGGCGATCCTGGCGCTGATCGTGATGCCGCTGTCCGCCTTCATGAACAACACGCCGGTGGTGATCGTGTTCCTGCCGGTGATGATGGCTTTCGCGCGGAAGTCCGGGCTCAAGGCGAGCAAGCTGCTGATCCCGCTGTCCTTCCTGAGCATCCTCGGCGGCACCATCACCCTGATCGGCACCTCGACCAACCTGCTGGTGGCCGGGGTGGCCAAGGAATATGGCCAGGCGCCGTTCGGGATCTTCGAAATCAGCGGCCTCGGCGCGATCTACGCGGCGGTCGGCTTCGTCTATCTTTTCTTCTTCGGCCGCCACCTGCTGCCGGTGCGGGACACGGTCAGCAGCCTGCTCGACGCGGAGGACACCCGGCGTTTCTGCAGCGCGGTGGAAATCCTGGAGGACTCGCCTCTGGCGGGCCAGCGGCTGATCGAGCACCCGCTCTTCTCCGACCGCAAGCGGACCATCGTCTACGAGGTCGTGCGCCACGGCCGGCGGGTCGATGACATCCCGCTCGACGCCCTGGTGATCCAGGAACACGACCTGTTCTGGTTCCGCGCGACCTCCAAGCACCTCGCCGAGATCCGCGCCACCAAGGGCGTGATGCTTCTCCACGAGAAGGTCGGCGGGGACGACGGCGACGACGATGCCGATGACGTCGAGATCAAGACCGTCGAGGCGATCATCGGCCGGCGCAGCGACCTGGTCGGCAAGACCGTCCGCGAGTCGAACATCCGGCGGAACTTCGGCGTGGTGGTCGCCGCCGTGCACCGCAACGGCGCCAACCTCAGGGAAGGCTACCAGGACATCCGCCTGGCCTTCGGCGACACCCTGCTGCTCGAAGGCCCGGTCCACAACCTCGTGCAGCTCCAGCGGCAGGAGAATTTCCTCAGTCTCAACGAGAGCGCCGTCAAGCCGCCGCGGAAGTCGAAGGTCATGCTCGCGGTGGCCATCATGGCGGTGGTCGTGCTCTTCGCCGCCTTCGACCTGATGTCGATCACCAGCGCCGCGTTGATCGGTGCGGTGCTGGCGATCGTCACCCGCTGCCTGGACATCCGCGACGGCTACAAGAGCATCGAGTGGAGCATCCTGTTCCTGATCTACGGCATGCTCGGCATCGGCCTGGCGATGGAAAAGTCCGGTGCGGCGGGATTGATCGCCGGCCAGGTGGTGCGGTGGCTGGAAGCCTTCGGGCCCGTGGTGATGCTGGCCGCGATCTACCTGCTCGCCTCCATCCTCACCGAGCTGGTGACGAACAACGCCGTGGCGATCCTGCTGACGCCCATCGTCATCTCCATCGCCGACTCGATGGGGGTCGACCCGCGGCCCTTCATCGTCGCCATCATGTTCGGCGCCAGCGCCAGCTTCATCACCCCGGTCGGCTACCAGACCAACACCTATGTCTACGGGGCCGGCGGCTACAAGTTCAGTGACTTCCTCAAGGTGGGTATCCCGCTCAACTTGGTCCTGTGGGGTGTGGCCACCCTGCTGATCCCGCGGATCTGGCCTTTCTAACAGGACCGGCGCTGCGCCATTGACCGGCCGCGGCGGGCGGGCCAGCCTGATGACATGAAGCGGTTTCTCCTATTGGCATTGATCGGTAGCCTCCACGCGGCCCCCGCTGAGCGGGTGAAGGAGATCCGCGGCTGGTATCAAACGATCCAGGAGGCGACCGCGAAGAAAGAGCGCACGATCAAATTCGAGGACGAGCCGCTTTCAGGCACCCTCACCGTGCGTGAGTTCGACAGTGGCTTCGCGGCCGTGACCTTGTCCTTCGGCGCGGAACACGGGGAGGGCGACGACCATTACTACTTCAAGGACGGCGAGCTGTTCTTCGTCTTCTCCGTCCACACGCTGTGGCAGTTCGCCCCACGGCCGGGTGACGACGGGACCAATCCCACCACGGTTGATACCCGCTCGGAGACCCGCCTCTACTACGAAGATGGAAAGTGCATCCGCAAGTTGACCAAGAGCGCGTCCTCGGAAGACCGGGACAGCTTGCCGGCGAAAGTCGGGAAAATGGAATCGACGGAGGAGGCCCTGAAGGAGAGCGACGAGGTCCACGCGAAGCGCGGCGCCCTGTTGTTGAAAGCCACGGATGCGGGCGAGGTGTTGAAAGCCTTCGGCAATTGATCCCGGCGGGTGGCCGGTTTTCTTCCGGCGAGGGCTTGTCTTCGTGTTTTCGGGAAGATAAACCGCGCGGCCCTGCGGTCCGTGCAGGGTGGTATTCCCATCATCCAACATTTCATGAAGCAACTCTTCCCTTCCTCCGTCCTGGCGGTTTCCACCCTGCTTTTCTGCAACTGCAGCTCGACCCTGAGCGAGAAACAGAAGGCCGCGATCACCCAGGTGACGGTCGCCAAGCCGGCGGTCGGTCCGGAGGACTTCCAGCCGGCGAGCGGCACCCAGTCTCCCGGCGCCGCGAATGGCGTGCCGATGGCGACCGGCGGCGGGGCGCTCCCGGCCTTGATCGGATTGGCCATCGATGCCGGCGTGACGGCGCACCAGGCGAGCGAGTTCAAGAAGCAGTACGGGGCGCAGCTCGACGAGGTGAACGCGGCGGCACGCCGGGACATCGGCGAGGCCCTGCGCGAGCGCGGTTCCAAGGTGGTGAAGAACGACCCGTTCTTCGGGCCGAAGCTGGCGACCTCCGCCCCGTATCGCTTCGACGGCGAGCTGGTGCGATACGGACTTGTCCGTTTCAGCCGCAGCGACGACCAGACCTATCTCGGTGCCGAGATCGTCTGCAATGTCTGGCTGGCCGACGCCAGCGGCAAGAAGCTGTTCACCCGCACGACGGTCTGCCGTTCCGAGGATTCCCACACCATCCACGACTTCGCCGCGAAGAAATCCCTGGTGAACGACGTGTTCAAACAGGCGGCCGACCAGTTTGAGAGCCAGTTCAAGGCCATCCTCGATCAGCAGCTCGGTCGCTGAGAGGCGAGGGGTGATTGACGCGGTGCCGGGCATGGTCTTGTCTGAAACCCGTGAATCACCCCGGCTTTTCGTTCCGACGCGCGACGTCCGCCCTCTTGCTGGCCGTCGTGCTTCTTCCGGGGCACCTGCTCGCCGGCGGTGTCACGGTCATCGTCCACGGCTTCAATAGCGGGGTGGACGGCTGGATCATCCCGATGGCCGAGGAAATCCCCGGCCACCCCGGTTTTGCCGGGAGTGAAGCGGGCTGTTACCGCTTATTGGTATCATCGACTTCCTCACCCGCCACCCTGACCCGGCTCGCGGGTGTGGGCCCGACCGAGTCCGACTCGGGCGAAGTTTTGATCAAGCTGGACTGGTCGGCGATCGATGGATTCTTCCAGGCGTCGACCGGTCAGGTCGCCCAGATCGCGGTCAATGCATTGACCGATTCCCTGCTTAGCGCCGATACGGGCGGAAGACCGCTGGTGGAGTTGCCTCTGCATCTGATCGGCCACAGTCGCGGTGGTTCGGTGGTGACGGAAATGGCCAGGCTGTTAGGTCAACAGGGCATCTGGGTGGACCAGGTCACGACGCTCGATCCCGAGCCGGTTTCCCTTTTCGGCGATGCGGCGGTGCAGACATGGACGAACGTCCTCTTCGCAGATAACTACTGGCAGAACATCGGCGACGGGGATCCGATCACGGGTCAATCGCTCGCCGGCGCCTTCAACCGCGAGTTGATCAATCTCGACGGCGCCAATTCCTCCAGCCACAGCGACGTCCACCTTTGGTATCACGGAACCATCGACCTCGCCACGCCGGCGACCGACACCCAGGCGACCATCGGAACCGCCGAGCGGGCGGCTTGGTGGGCTGCCGCGGAAAACGCGGGGGCTGCCACCGGCTACCATTTCAGCAGGATCGGCGGGGGCGACCGGCTCAGCACCGCGACCCCCGTCAGCGAGGGCATGATTCGCGACGGCTTCAACCGCGCCTACGACCTGGGGGCCGGGGTTTCCAACAATCGCGCCGCCCTGGCGTCCAATAGCGGCCTGTGGCCGAACGTGATCCGTTGCCAGCGGAACGGGTCC
>NZ_JACZFQ010000125.1 GCF_014904755.1 Neoluteolibacter marinus | reverse complement strand
CGACCTCGACCTCCACTACCAGGCCGGCAGCTCGGCTGCCGGGACCGTTGACCTGACCATCCTCCTCGATCCCGATGCCAACCCGTGGAACGGCAACGAGATCGAGATCGATGCCGGCACCGTCGCGCGGACCGGCACCGCGGCCGTGGCCTTCATGGAGGTTCCGGTCGCCACCGGCGCCACGCCGCCGGGGACCTACCGCGTCGCGGCCCGCATCGCCGACGGCATCCGCGAGCGCGTCCTCGCCGCCGCCGGGACGCTCGAGATTTCCGCCACGAGCCCGCCGCCAGAGATCGACCCTGCCACCGTGCGGATCGAAGGCGGCTTGATGCGCTTCACCGTCCTCGGCTCGCCGGGGCAGACGGTGCGGGTCATGGCGGCGACGGACCTGGAAGACTGGCAGGAAGTCGCGACGATGACCCTCGGCGCGGAAACGTGGGAATTCAGCGATCCCGCCACCGCTTCGTTCCCGGCACGCTTCTACCGGGTGGACGAGGCGCCGTGATCAGAACTTCACGGCGATCGAGCTGGTCAGCTGGGTGTCGTGGTGCTGGCGGCCCGCGGCGGGGATGTTTTCGTAGCTGTAGTCCGCGCCCAGCCGCCAGATCAGGCGGTCGTTGAGCTTGGTGTCGAGGGCCGCCGCGGCGATCGCGGTGTAGTTTTCGAGATCGCCGAGCTCCGCGGTGTAGCTGACCGACTGCTTGAAGGAGACGGTGCCGTTGAACTGGTGGGAGAAGCGCTGCGCGGCGACCAGCGAGGCGTAGTCGTCGCTGATGCCACCGGTCTTCTCGAAGGTGTAAGCGGGGCCGGCCTCGAAGGCGAGCTGGGTCTTGTCCGACTTGATCAGCGAGTAGCCGGCGAGGAAAGCCGGGGTGACGCGGTAGTCGATGTCGGCGGGATCGTCGCGCAGGAAACCGACCGCCCCGCCGAGGTAGAAGCGCTCGCCGAGGTAGCGGTTGTACTGGACGCGCGACAGCAGCCGGTCGGTGGACGAGAGCCCGTTGTCCTCCGAGTAGTGGTAGCCGAGGTCGAGGAAGAACTCGCGCTCCGCGTCGCGGTACAGCGTGTTCCAGGCGAGGTTCAGGCCCATTTTGTCGGAGTTCCCCTTGTTGAGGGAAAAGCCGAGCGCGGCGGTGGACGCCCAACCGTTCCTCTTGGCCGCGGCGGCTTCTTCGCCGGGCATCAGGCTGCGGCGGCTGCCGCCGTCCTCCTTGGGATCGGGCAGGCCGGAGAAGTCGTAGGCGACGCCGACCAGCAAGGCGGTGTCGGTCTTGCCGCTGCCGGCGGCCGGGGTGTCGTCGATGCGGTGCCGCAGGAAGGTCCGCAGCGAGACCTTGGAGGTGATCCGGGTTTCCAACCCGGCCTCGAACTCGACCAGGGAGTCGGACAAATCGTCGGCCCGCGGCGTCCAGCCGAGCGCTTGCCAGAATTTGGAGGTCTCCGAGAAGCGGTAATCGAAGCGCTGGGCCAGCCGCAAGGTGACGAAGTCGTCCGTGGTCCGGCCCTGTTTTTCCCACGCGTAGCCGGGTCCGGCCTCGAAGGTGAGGGCCATGCGCTCGCCCTTGATCGCCCGGTAGCCGAGCAGCAGGCTGGTGTCCACGCGGTAGTCGATGCCGGCGATGTTGTCCTGGAAGTAAGACCCGAAGCCGCCGATGAACCAGCGTTCGCTGAGATCGCGGTTGTATTGGCCGAAGACCTTCAGGCTGTCGGTGCTCTCCAGGCCGCCGTCTTCCGCATAAAAGTAGTCCAGCCCGAGGTAGGCCTCGTGGCCGTCGTTCAGGTAAGAAGCCAGGAACTGCAGCGAATAGGCCACCGAATCCGAATTGCCGTCCGAGATCGCCAGGCCGGCGGCACCGGTGAGTTCCCACGGCGATGCATCGGCAGCGGGAAGGACGGATGCGAACGGTAGCGAAACAGCGGGAATCAGGAGCTTCTTCATCATGTCGCCCCCTGCCTGACCCCTAACCGGCGACGCGGGCAAGGGAATACCGGCCGGAGCTTCCGATCGTCACCCGCCGCGCTCGACGCGTTGCTTCACCTGCTTGAGCAGGCCGTGGTAGGCGGATTTGCCGACCGCCAGCGGCTCCCGCACGGTCTCGCCGAAGGCATCGCTCTGCTGGGCGACCTCGACCTGGCAGCCGACCCAGACCCGGCCGGGACCGTCGTTGCGCCAGCGCACGGTGGGGCGGATCATCACCGGGTTGTCGTTGCCGACGGTCTTCCAGGCGATGTCGGCGCTGCGTCCGCCGCGCTTGGTGAACGACAGCGACTGCTCGCTACGGGAGATGACCGAAAAGCCCTCCGCCCGGAATACCTCCTCGACCGCCCGCGCCACCGCCGGCATCGAGTTCGTCTTCACCTCCACCGTGGCGAGGTTGTCGACCCCGCCGCCGACTCCGACGGACGCGCCGCAGGCGGCCAGGAGCAAACTAGCGGCGGAAAGGAGCCAGTATCGACGGTTCATCCTGATAGACTTGGCGGAGCGGGAAGAATCGTCCAGCTCCAAGGACCGGGAGCATAGGGCAACGGTGCTTGAAATGCAGGGTTCTCACTCGTTCTCGTTCGGGATGCGCCGGAACGGGGAGGAACCGCGAAATCGCGCGAAAGGGCGCGAAATCTCTCATGCGGGGATCTTTCCATGCCTTGCAGATTTCGCGGACTTCCGCGTTCTTTCGCGGTCGGGAAATCTCAGTGCAAGCTTGCTGCAGCGGCTCAATTTCCCATCGGATCGATCTTCACCGACATCGTCAGCGGCAACAGGGCGCCGGCGGATTCGCCGCCCTCGCGGCTCCCGGTGGCCAGCTTGCCGGTCAGGTGCATGCGCATCTGGCCCGGGCGGTCGAGGTTCACCGTGAGGTTGCCGGTCAGGCCGCCGTCGGCCTTCTTCACGCCGCCGTCCGGCAGGAACTCCTTGCCGCCGCCACGGATGAAGAGGTCGATGATCGCCTGGCGGCCGCCGTCCGGAGCCTTGCCGATCTCGCGCAGCGTCATGACCCCGGACACCTCGGGGGCGGGCAGGTCGAGCTTCAGTGAGCTGCGGATGAAGTTGGGCGAGAAGTTCCAGCTTTCGCCGACCTCGACCTTCTTGCCGGGGAGCCAGTGGCGGTTCTCGAAGCCACCCGCCAGTTCCAGTTGCCCGACCTCGTCGCCGGTGGCGGTGCCGTCGGCGAGGGTGAAGGTCCAGTTGCCCGCTCCGTTGCGCAGCCCCTTGGCGACCTTGCCGTCGAGGGCGCCGGACGAGGACTCGGTCTTGCCATCCACCACCGTGATGATCCGGTCCTGCAAGAACCGGTAGGTCACCTCGCCGCCGATCGCATCCGGATGCATGGTCCGCTGGATCACGCGGTGGCGGCTGACGTCGACGGTCTGTTCGGTCGTGCCGGCGGCGCCGCTACTGATCGCCTTGCCGCCCTTGGCGGAGGTGGTGGCCTCGATCTTCAGGCCCAGCTTCACGTCCGGTTCCGCCAGCATGACGGACTCGGCGGCATTGAGCGCGGAAACAACAACGGTGCCCAGCAGGGCGGAGAGGAGGGGACGCATCATCCTGCCATTCCACCGGTGCGGCCGGCCGGGTTCAAGCTCCATCGTGTGTCGCCGCGGCCCCGCCCGCTCAGCGGAACTGCTTGAGCTCAGGGCGGTAGTCGTAGCCGGCCGCGCTCATTTTCGCGGTCAGCGACTCGAGGTCGAGGTGATGGGTTTTCACCAGGTCATCGAGCGACTCGCTGTGGTTGCGCAGTTCGGTGTTCAAGAGGCCCACCAGCAGGTGGGGATCCATCCGGAGATAGTTGGCCAGGTCCATTCGCGGGGGAAGGTGCCGCTGCCGGTGCGCTTTGTCACCTACGGATCGGCCCGCCCGGGACCCGGTGGCGCGAACAAACGACAGTCCTCGTCGTCTCGTCGTGATCGCGGCCTCAGTCCCGCGTCGCTTCCCGGATGTCGGCCTCGCCATAGCCCTGCGCCGCCATCCAGTCGACCGCGGCGGCGGCGTCGCGGTCGTGCCAGGTCTTGGCCAGCGACTTGACAGTGTCCCAGCGGCGGGATTCGTCGGAAATGGAAATCGCCCAGCCCATCGAGACGGCGGGGTCGGAGGAAAGCATCTGCTTCGAGTAAGCCATCACCGCCTTGTCGCGCGGCTCGCCTTCGGCAAGTCCCTGCAGCCAGCTGCCGGCCGCGCCGGGATCGGTCTTCGACCAGCTCGCGGCGATCGCCTCGAACGCCCCGGCCTGCGCGCTCGGATCGGCGGACAATCCCTCCGCCCAGCCGAGCGCCGCGCCGCGGTCCTTCTCCACCCAGGCCCCGGCCACCGCCTGGTAGGCATCCGCCGAACCACCGGACCCGGCTGCCAGGGCGGCCGCGGCGTCGGCCGGCTTCTCTCGGGCCCAGGCATTCAGGGCGGCCTCGCCGGCCTTCTTCGAAACGCCGCTGTCCGGCAAGGACAGGGCATAGTCATAGGCCGCCTGGGGATCCCGCTTTGCCCAGCTTGACGCGGCGCGGGCGGCACCCGTCTCGAGCGCGGCGCTGTTTTCCATTGTCGCGGCGAACTTCATCGCCGCCTCGCCGTCCGTCCAGCACCAGCGGCCCATCAGTGCCTCGACCGCGGCGTCGCGCAGCACCGGGTCCGTGAGTCCTTTCACGTAGGCCGAAGCGTCGAGCGGTGACTTCTCCGCCCACGATGCGACGACGGAGCTGATCGCCTGGGTCTTCTCCTTGCCCGCGGGCAGTCCCTCGGCCAGGGTCATCGCCTTCTGCGGGTCGCGCTCGGTCATCCCCGCGACGATCGTCCCCAGCAGCATCGCCCGGTCGGACTCGTTGGTCTCCGCCATCGCGAAGGCCAACGCCGCCTCGGGATCCACCTGGGTCCACGCTGCCACGATGCCGTCCTTCATCTGGTTGCGGAAGCTGTCAGTCTCGAAGCCGTCGGCGATGGCCAGCGCCTTCTGGAGGTCCAGTCCTGCCAGGTTGTTGCCGATTTCCTGGACGTACCAGCTGTCGAAGTTCTGCTCGCCGATGTCCTTGGCCAGGGAAACCGCAAGATCCGAGTCCGACCACGCCAGCTGCCAGAACGAGCGGTTGATGATTTTCACCTTCTCCGCCGGATCCTCGATCGACTTCAGCCAGCCGATGGCGTCCGCGGGGGTTTTCATCACCCATTCCGAGAAAATGTTCTCCATTGCCCCCACCCGGACGTTCTCGCTCAGATGATCGGTGGCCCAGGAGAGCGCGTTCATCGGGTCGATTTTTCCCAGCTCGTTGCAGAGGACCATCAGCGAGTTGTCTGAAAGCTCCGTCCGGTGCTCCACTGCCCAGTCCGCCGCGGCGGCCGCGTCGCGGGCCGCCCAGACACCGAGGATCGCCTCGCCGGCCGCGCGCCGTTCCAGGCCGCCGAGCTTGGCATATTCCTCCAGCGCCACGCCCTGGTCATCGCGGAACCATTGGCGGAAAACCCTGCCCACCACCTCGTTGCGGTTGGTGCCGGGCAAGGTCCGGCCCGCGGCCAGCGCACCCGCGGGGTCGGTCTTCGCCCAGGCGTTGAAGAGGCCGTAGGGCTGGAGCCCCGGCGTCTCCTTGAAACGCGCATAGGCTGCCAGCGGGTCGTCCTTGGCGATCTGCTCCAGCGCCGACTCGTGGGCCATTTTCCGCATCGCCCCTTCCGGCACGGAGGAGGCCAGCTGCCAGGCCGCGGCGGGATCGTCGGCGGCCACCGTTGCGAAGATCGCCCCGAACGCCTGGCTGGTCTCCCAGGGGTCCAGCTTCATCGCGGCGGCCATCGCCTGGTCCGGGCCCAGCTCCGCCCAGCGTTCGAAGATCATCCCCATCGCCACGTAGCGGTTGCCCCATGCGCCGTAGGGATCGCTGTCCTTCAGCACCTTCAGCATCTCCTCGAGTTCCGCTTCGCCGCAGTCGTCGAGCTGGCGGCTCAGCGCCCCCAGGATCCGCCGGTCGGAGCCGCGGGACTGCAGCAGCTGCGCGAAGCTCTGCACCGCCGGCGTCGAGATTTTCGCCTCCCGGCGATCCCGCGCGGTCTTTGAAACCACGATCTCCTGCTTCCCCGGTTCACCGTCGTCCCGTGACGGGGAAGTCATCCTTCCGCCCGCCCAGCCGGCGGCCAGGGCGAGTCCCGTCACGGGAATCCAGTACAGGGTTTTCATATCATCCCGGCCTAACGGGCCGCGGATGCCATGTCACCGGGTTTTTTCGGGGTCCCGCGATTTTCCGCTGAAGTCCGCCCGCATCACGGAGTCGAAGATGTTCTGCGATTCGCGGGCGGCATTGATATATTTCGCCTGGTCGTGGCGGTGGGCGGCCATTTCGCGGAGGAAGGTCTCGTCCGCCTGCCGGTACTGCTCGGCCGCGCGCCGGGCGTCGTCCCCGCTCATGCCCAGCGCCTGCAGGATGTCGCCGCCCATCCGCAGCGAGGAATCGAGCGTCTCACGGTAGATTTCCTGCTCGCCGGCGTCCAGCAGCTCATAGGCCTCGACCCGGCTGTGGGCGCGCAGGAAGACCCGCAGGTGGGGGAAGTACTGCCGCGCCGTTTTCACGATGCTCAGGGTGGTCGCCACGTCGCGCAGCGCGATCACCAGGATCTCCGCCCGCGCCGCGCCGGCGATCGCCAGCAGGTCGGGCCGGCTGGCATCGCCGAAATACACCTCGAAGCCGATCCGCCGCAGGGTCTCGACCTGGTCCGGGTCGTTGTCCAGCACCGTCGAGCGGATCCCCTGGGTGTGGAGCAGCCGTCCCACCGCGTGGCCGTAGCGGCCGAAACCGCAGATGATCGCCGGCGCGCCCAGATCCCGCACGTCGCTTTCGCGGTCCGCCGCGGCCGGCGCCGCCACGCAGCGGGCGGTGTAGCGGTGGCTCGCCAGGATCAACAGCGGCGTCGCCGCCATCGTCAGCGCCACCACCGCCACCAGGGTGCGGCCGGTTTCCTCGTCGAAGACCCCCGCGCCGGTGGAAAGCGTGATCAACACGAAGGCGAACTCGCCGCCCGCCGCCAGCGCCGCGGAAAAGACCAGCGCGCTCGCGCAGGTCAAGCGCCGCACCCGCCCGAGCAGGAACAGCAGCCCGCCCTTCACCGCCAGCAAGCCGGCCGCGCCGGCCAGCACCAGGCCGAGGTTCGCCGCGATGTGACCGAAGTCGATCGCCGTCCCCACGCCGAGGAAGAACAACCCTAACAGGAGTCCCTTGAACGGCTCCAGGTCGCTCTCCAGCTCGTGGCGGTACTCGCTGTTCGCCAGCACCACCCCGGCCACGAAGGCGCCCAGCGCCGCCGACAGGCCGACCTTGGTCATCAGCAGGGCGATCCCGATCACCAGCAACAGCGCCGCCGCCGTGAAGGCCTCGCGCTGCCGCGTCCCGGCGATCGCGCGGAAGATCGGCCGCACCGCCAGCCGCGCCACCGCCACCACCGCGGCGACCGCACCCATCGTCACCAGCGCCTGCGCCCAGCCCGGCAGCGCGGCCATCCACGCCGCCGAATCATGGCCGTGGCCCGGCCCCGCCGGCAGCGTTGCCAGCAGCGGCAGGACCGCCATCACCGGGATCACCGCCAGGTCTTGGAACAAAAGCACCGCGAAGGAGCTCTCCCCGGCTTCCGTCCGCATCAGGTTCCGCTCGCTGAGGCTCTGCAGCACGATCGCCGTGCTCGACATCGCCAGGATCAGGCCGATCCCCAGCGCCAGCTGCCAGCCCAGCCCGCAGGCGACCAGCACGCCGCCGATCGCCAGCGCCGAGACCACCACCTGCAACAGGCCGAGGCCGAAGATCTGCCGCCGCATCCGCCACAGGTGCGCCGGCTGCAGTTCCAGCCCGACCAGGAACAGCATCATCACCACCCCGAACTCCGCGAAGTGGGTGATCTGCTCGCTTTCCCGCCCGACCCAGCGCAGCCCCCACGGGCCGATCAGTGATCCGGCGATCAGGTAGCCCAGCACCGATCCCAGACCGAGCCGCTTGCCGACCAGCACCGCCACCAGCGCGGCGGCGAGGTAGAGGAAGGCCTGGGCGAACGCACTTTCAAATGCCATGGCCGATCCTCTGGCACGCCACGCCGGATTTGGCCAGCCGGGAGACCAGCGCGCTCTCCCGACCGGCCCGCGGGCGGACGGAGTTGTCGCCGCGGTGAGATCCGCGAGTCGTCGGATCGGCGGCTGCAACACGGACGCCATCGCCCGGATCAACGGGATCGCAGGCTTCTGGCGACTTCAGAGGCGAATGTCGCAATGGAATGATGGAAGTGCCTGGCGGTGAGTCATGGGTGACGGGGGCCGTTCAAGTATGGCGCCCCTCTGCACAGGCGAACCATCCCCGCGTCCGCGGACCTCGGCTTCCCGTCCTCGTCCTCCTGCTCGTCCCTCGTCCTCGACCCACTTCGGATAAGGACGACCCGAGAAGGCGCTCGTCCTTCCATGCCGGACTCCGGCTTTTCGTCCCGTGAAAATGGATTGTGACGGAGCAACTTTATAAAGTAACGCCGTGAAAATGGATTTTGACGAAGCAACTTTATAAAGTAACGCCGTGAAAATGGATTGTGACGAAGCAACTTTGTAAAGTAACGCCGTGAAAATGGATTGTGACGGAGTAACTTTGTAAAGTAACGCCGTGAAAATGGATTGTGACGGAGCAACTTTATAAAGTGACGCCGTGAAAATGGATTGTGACGGAGCAACTTTATAAAGTGATGTCGTAAAAATGGATTGTGACGGAGTAACTTTATAAAGTGACGCCGTAGAAATGGATTGTGACGGAACAACTTTATAAAGGGACGTCGTGAAAATGGATTGTGACGAAGCAACTTTACAAAGGAACGCCGTGAAAGGGGTTTTTCACGGGGGAATTGGGAGAGGGTAAGGATTTTGGTGGAAGTTGCTCAGGGGATGGCGGTCAGGGGGGCACCGAGGCGGTCGGCGAATTCGATCGCGAAGTGGTTGAGGCCCCTGGACCAGATCCGAGCGTCAGGGTCTTGATCCGGTCGAGCGGACTTTGCACGGCCATGGCTCCGATTCCCTTTGCCACATGGGAAAATCGCCGAAGGCTTGTAGGCGCTTTGGACCAGCGCGAAGCGCTGGCCCCGAAGGGGTGAGCCGGCAGGCGGAGCCGGCGAGTCAATAGATCTGGGTGGTGCTGACATCGGCATGACCGAGGAGCTCCTGAAAAACACCGAAGGCTTGTAGGTGTTTTGGACAGGAGCGAACGCGACGTGCCCCGCGAGGGGTGAGCGGGCGTGGAGCCCGCGAATCAATGTTACGCAGGTCGCGGCCTCCCTCGAGAAGGTGGGTGGCGAAAGCATGCCGTAGCGCGTGGCTGGTCACCCGTTTGTCGATCATTGCCGCCTC
>NZ_JACZFQ010000355.1 GCF_014904755.1 Neoluteolibacter marinus | reverse complement strand
CCCCGGGTGCGGATCGGCGTGGAAGAAGCCGTGGACGAAGATCATCTGGCACAGGATCTCCGTGGCCGTCACGGCCAGCTGGTGACGATCGACCCCGGCGGCGTCCAGGGCCGTGTGATCCGTGATCTTCATGCCGGACATGCGCTCGGTGGTCAGCACCCTTGAGGAGGTCGCCTGCCACACCACGGCGGGCACGATCAG
>NZ_JACZFQ010000354.1 GCF_014904755.1 Neoluteolibacter marinus | reverse complement strand
GGATGCCCCGCGAACAGCTCGCGCATCCGCTCCGTGCTGCGGGCCTCGGCCAGGTAGTCGAGCTCATCGCGCATGGAGGCGGCGAACTGATCCACCAGCGCGGTCAGGTCCTGATCGCCCACGCCCGGCCAGTAGCGCGTGATCAGCACGGCGAGCTCGCGCAGCACCTCCAGGTCGCGGTTGACGGTGTCCACGATCCCCGGGCGGCGGATCTTCACGACGACGTCCATGCCGTCGTAGACCGCGGTGTGGGCCTGCCCGATCGAGCCGGTGGCC
>NZ_JACZFQ010000353.1 GCF_014904755.1 Neoluteolibacter marinus | reverse complement strand
GGTGCCATCGGGGTGGGGCCCGGTCCTACGATGGGGGAGCGGGTCTGGTCACCCGCGCAGCCACGACGCAGGCAGGGGAGACGAACATGAGCGCTCAGAGCGAGCTGACAGGGACCTGGAGCATCGATCCGTCCCACACCAGGGTGGGGTTCTCCTCGCGGCACGCGATGGTGACCAAGGTGCGCGGGGCCTTCAACGACGTCTCGGGCACGGCGCACCTGGATGCCGAGGACATGTCGCGCTCGCAGGCGCGAGTCGTCCTGCAGGTGGCCAGCGTGGACACCCGCAGCCCCCAGCGAGACGCGCACCTGCGCAGCGCCGACTTCTTCGATGCGCAGCAGCACCCCACCATCGAGTTCAACTCCACGGCGGTGGACGAGGTGGACGAGAACCAGCTCATCGTCACGGGCGAGCTCACGATCCGGGGTATCACCCGCACGATCTCCGTGCCGCTGGAGCTGCTGGGTGTGGACACCGATCCGTTCGGGCAGCTGCGAGCCG
>NZ_JACZFQ010000352.1 GCF_014904755.1 Neoluteolibacter marinus | reverse complement strand
CCGCTGGTTCTACGAGCGTGCTCGAGGTGAGTACGACACCCTTCGCGGAAACACCTCAGGTGCCCGCCAGAGGGACTTCGACCTGCAGAACCCGAAGTCACAGCGGATCTCAAAGACCGACTGGGCCAAGTACCTGAACGCTTGGGATCAGAAGCCCCACATCGTGAGCAAGGGCGCTCAGACGAACTTCGTCGAGTTCGCGAACGCCGTCAACGACGCATGGGAGAAGAACCGGAACCAGTTCGGCGAATCCTATTTTCGCGAATCAGTAGGGAAGGCCATCCTGTTCAACTCGATTCGCGCGCATGTGCGAACCTCCCCTTGGTACTTGGGCGGATACCTCGCGAACATCACGGCCTACACGATGGCGAAGGTCTCGAAGGAGATCGAACAGCAGTTCCCCGGGTACGAGTTCGACTTCGAACTCGTTTGGCGGGATCAGCAGATCCACGACTCAGCTCGTCCCGTCATCGACTCGGTCGGTCAAACCGTCCAGTCCGTG
>NZ_JACZFQ010000351.1 GCF_014904755.1 Neoluteolibacter marinus | reverse complement strand
GCGGCTCGTGGACCTCGACGAACTCGCCGTGCGGCAGCTGCTGCACGCGGCCGGTCTCGCGGCCGTGCAGGGCGATCTCGCGATCCTTGCGCTGCAGCGACAGGCAGATCCGCTTGACGATCAAGAACGTGATGATCGGGCCGACGATCCACAGCGTGCGCAGGGCGTAGATGACGTCGTTGAGCGAGAGGTGGAAGTGCGTGGCGATGAGGTCGCCGGTGGCCGCCACCATCATCACGGAGTAGAACACGACCGCAGCTGCGCCCAGGCCCGTGCGGGTGGGGGCGTTGCGCGGGCGGTCCAGCACGTGGTGCTCGCGGGAATCGCCGGAGATCCAGCGCTCCAGGAACGGGTAGGCGAAGATCGCACCGATCAGCGCACCCATGATCATCAGCGGGATGAACACGGCCAGCGGGATCGTCACCAGGCCGAACAGGTTCCACTCCCAGTTCCAGGGCCAGGTGCCCGGGAACAGGCGCAGGGCGCCGTCGCCGAAGAGGATG
>NZ_JACZFQ010000350.1 GCF_014904755.1 Neoluteolibacter marinus | reverse complement strand
CGAAGTCGTTGACGAACCTCCCCCAGGCCAGGGCCTCGTAGGCCAGCCGGATGCCATACTCCGCAGCCAGATCGCCGGCCCTCCTGAGCTGCTCGGCGCAGACGTCGTCGTCGTCGATCGTGGCCGTGCCCACGTTGGAGCACAGCAGCATCGTGTCGATGCCCAGCTCGCGGGCCACGCCCAGCTTGGCCTCCAATCGCCGCAGGCCGTCCCGGAACACGTCCTCCTCGACCCCGTCCAGGTCCCGGAAGGGCTGGTAGAGATCGAGGCTCAGCCCCAGCTCGGCGGCGCGCTGCCGGATCTGCGCCGGCGTGTGCGGGGAGACGACGAGATCCTGCTCGAAGATCTCGATCCCGTCGAAGCCCGCATCCGCGGCGGCGCGCATCTTCTCGGCGAGCGTGCCGGACAGGCACACGGTGGCGATCGACGTCCTCATCGGCCGGCTGCCTCCTTCTGCGCCTTGCGCTCCTGCGCGGCCTCGATGGCCTTGAGATCGATGGCCT
>NZ_JACZFQ010000349.1 GCF_014904755.1 Neoluteolibacter marinus | reverse complement strand
CCGCCTCCGCATGCTCCTCATCACCGGCGGCCTCGACGCCTCACCCCACACTCAACTCTGAAGAGCCAGTTAACCAGCTGAAGGCTGCTGTCCAGAATGTGTTTTGGAAGCGTTGGTGGAAAAGTGCGAAGTGCCCGATCTCGTCTACATCGAGGTTCCGAGGGTGCAGATAGATCTCCTCGCATTCGGCTTGAGGGAGATAGTTCAGTGTTCTTCGCACCGCTGCTGGTGTGGCATATGGGTCGTCAGTTGGATTCACCGCCAATACCGGGAGCGTCAGCTGAGCGCTTCGGCGCAGTATCGCCTCTCCCTCGGGGCCGATCGTCTTCGAGTAGTCCGATGCTCCGCGCGCCCAGTCGAGGGCGACGCCCTGTGGCAGATTTTCCAGCCATCCGAGCTTCTTTCCCGGGAAGTAGCCCAGCACTCGAGCAATCACCGGCATACAGACGTGCCACTTGATAAATAGGCTGAGCCTGTGCGTCTTCTCGTAATCCGGCCAGTGT
>NZ_JACZFQ010000348.1 GCF_014904755.1 Neoluteolibacter marinus | reverse complement strand
CGTGCCCTCGGCATCCCGACGGTGTTGGATCGGGTGATCCAGCAGGCCATCGCACAGGTTCTTGGCGAAATCCACGACCCGACATTCAGCGAACACAGCTACGGGTTCCGACCCGGACGCAGTGCCCATCAAGCCATCGAAGCGATGCGCCGGATGAGTCTGATGAAGGGCTACGGTGGACGCCGGTGCCATGTGGTGGACTGCGATCTGGAGACCTTCTTCGACACCGTCGACCACCAGAAGATGATGAGCCGTCTGCGCGAAAGCGTGACCGACGAGCGTCTGCTGGACCTGATCGGAAAGTTCCTGAAGGCCGGAGCGATCCTGCCGGACGGGACCTACGGGAAGAGCCGTAGCGGAGTGCCCCAGGGAGATCCCCTGAGCCCGCTGCTGGCAAACATCCTGCTCGATGAACTCGACCGGGAACTCGAAGGGCGCGGCCACGCGTTCGTGAGATACGCCGATGATTTCGTGATCCTCTGCCACGGCCGGAAGGCGGCGGAG
>NZ_JACZFQ010000347.1 GCF_014904755.1 Neoluteolibacter marinus | reverse complement strand
GCGCACCGCGAGCTGGGAGATCATGTCCGGGCGGTAGCCGGACCAGTGGTCCTCACCGGTCTCCACGACCGGGACCTGCTGGTAGCCCAGGCTCACGACGTGCTCGTAGGCGGCCTGGTCCTCGGTCACATCGACGACGCTGTAGTCGATGCCCTTCTTGGCGAGCGCACGGTAGGTGGCGTTGCACTGGACGCAGGAGGGCTTGCTGTAGACGGTCACTGACATGTCGGTGATCCCTTCCTGTTCATGGGGGTGAGTGGCGTGGTGAGAAGAGCCGCTCCGAGGCCTCCGGCTGGTGCCGGTGCTCGGTGCAGGACCGCCGTTTCGGGGGCTCCGATCGGTCCGCGTCATCCGGGCCGCTCTGTTTCCTGCGCTGGATAGAGATACTACATCTAGTGCCGCACCCTCGGCACGACCCCAAGATGATGTGTGATGGTCAGATTCGTCACCATCGGGCTCCCTCCCCAGGATGTCCACAGACCGGGTGTCCTCACCAGCCGCTGCGGA
>NZ_JACZFQ010000124.1 GCF_014904755.1 Neoluteolibacter marinus | reverse complement strand
CCGGGTCCCAGGCCTGCCCGGCGTAGAGGAATTCCGTCACCGGCAGCGCGACGTTGGCGATCCGCACTTCGTCGAACAGCGCGTCCTTCACCCAGTCGGCCTGATTGCTGTTGTACATGCCCCGGCCCACCGTCCACACGCCAGACTGCAGGTTGCCGACGTAGCCGCTGCCCTGGCCGAGCTGGACGTAGCTGCCGTTCTCGAAGGAATAGACGGTGATCGTACCGGCCGTCGCGTCGCCGACGATCGCCAGGTGATACCAGTGGTCGCCGGTGAATGCCGAGTTGTCGACGATCTCCACCGGCACCGACGTCCACTGCTCCGTCACCGGATCGAGCGTGCGCACGTTCAGGTAGAGATCACCGTTCTCGAGCGGAATGGTGGTGGCGGCGTTGTCATTCCGCCCCCAGCGCATCAGGCGGAACGGCTGCAAGGGCGGCCCGGCTTCCCCGTCTCCCGGGGCGGTGCCGGTGGTGCCGTCGAGGCCCAGGAAGCACTGGTAGCCGCTGCCGAGCGACCCCGCCGCGGGGTTGAAACTCAGCTCCACCGTGAAGTCGTCCATCACCCCGAGTTTGCCTTCCGAGAAAAGGTCGCCCTTGGCGTTGCCCGGGCGGCCGTCGCCATCGCCGGTTCCGACGACGTGCAGTCCGGCGCCATTGGCCGCGGCACCAGTCGGCACCAGGCCGTTGGACGTCGCGAAGCGGACATTGGCACTGCTGGTGGCCTCGTCGTCGTTGACCAGCAGCCGGGTCCCGCCGGCGATGCTGTCGGCGGTCGCGTTGCCCGGATTGTCGGAAACGTAGCCGCTGGTGTTTTCCGCCGCCTGGTCCTCGAACCGGTACCACACCGGATTCGCCACGGCTTCCGCCACCGTCGCGAGCTTCATGAAGCGGCCGCGGTTGCCGGTGCCGTTGATCTTGATGAAAACCGGCTCGCCGTCGTGGTCGCGGCCGATGGTCGAGGTGCCGCTGTAAACGCTGCCGCTCGGCATCACCGTGAGGACGGTGTCGGTCGCCAGCGGGTCCTCGTAGGTGAAGGCCCGGATGCGGCCGCTGACATTGTCGACGCTGATGAATTTCCCGGTCAGCTCGGGGTGGGCGGCGCCCCGGTAGACGAAGCCGCCGACCATGCAGCCGTCGGGACCCGCCGCGTGCAGGACTTCCCACACCGCATCCGTCAGGGTCCCGCGGATCACGGCCGGCGCCGCCTTCGGGCCGGCCAGCGAACCCTCGCGGAAGGGCCAGCCGTAGTTCGCGCCGGACTGCAGCAGGCAGAGTTCTTCCGCCCCGTCCTGACCGCTCTCGCCGATCCAGATCCGGCCGCTCACCGGGTCGTGGGAAAAGCGGTAGGGCTGACGCAGCCCGATCGCATAAAACTCCTCGAGGTTGCCGCCCCCGGCATCGAGGAAGGGGTTGTCGTTGGGGATCGAATAGTTCGCGGTGAAACAGGCCGGCCAACTGCCCGGCTTCTCCGGCCGCTGGACCGGCTGGCGGCGGATCGGGTGACTGCCCGGGCCGTTGTCGACGTCGATGCGGAGGATCCCGGAAAACAACCGGTCGTCGATCTTCTGGCCGACATTGAACTGGTCATTCGCGCCGCCCTCGTCGCCAATCGCGACGTAGAGATAGCCGTCGGGCCCGAACATCATGCAGCCGCTGTCGTGGAACTGCTGGCGGTCGTACTGCTGGATGAGGATCTGCTCGCTGGACGGATCGGCCACCTGCGTGCCGTCCTGGACGGTGAAGCGGGACAGCCGCCAGAAGGCCTCGTTGGCATTGTTCGCGCCGCTGCCGGGGCGCCACTTGTAGGTGACGTAGACGTAGCCGCGGTTGGGTGATCCCGCTTGGCCGAACTCCGGATGGAACACCAGCCAGGTCATCCCCGAATCGCTGCTGGTGAAGGTGTTCGAGCTCCAATCGAGGAAAGTCTCCGTCGTGTTCGCCGCAGGATCGTCGTCGAAGAGATAGATCCGGCCTTCCTTGGCCACGCACAGCAGCTTGTTGCTGCCCGGATAGGGCACCAGGTGCATCGGCAGGTTGATGTTGATCCCCGTGTAAGTCTCCTCGACCGCCCACTCCGTCGCCGAGTTGGACTCGACCGGGGGGAACTTGCCGTTGAGGAAAGGACCGATCGCTTCGGGTCCGTCGAGGCCGGGCTCGGCATGCAGGACGCCAGCCAAAAGCACAGCGCCTCCCACCAGGGGAAAAAGTCTCCTCGGCGCGAGCACGCCCACACCGCAATCGGGTCTGAATCGCATGGATCTTGGGTTTGGGGCGGACCCTATTTCGAAAAACCCGTTCCACAAGGCAAACGAAGAATTATATGTCCGGGGCGGCTTCGCCGAAGATCCTGGCCTGGGGCGTCCAAGTGAAGTTGCGGTCCAGCGGGAACATCGGGCGCTGCAAATTCCGGTAAGGAATGTTCTCCAGCACCGGCGGGACACCTCCCGGCGAGAGCACCATCAGATGCAGGCGGGCCATCGCCGCGAGCTCCGGCTCCAGGTAGCCGATCTTCACCACCGTCACCTCGTGCTCCAGCGGGTCCAAGCCCAGTGCCAGGAAATCCCCGCGCAAATGATAGGGGCGGCGCTTCCCGGTGACGATCACCCGCACTCCGCCGCAGCGCAGGACGGCCTGCGGGTTCGGTCCATCGACAAACCGCTCGATCACCCCCTCGACCGGCAGCGGCATGCCGTGAACCGGGTCGAGCTTGCCACCGAGCTCCACCGCGATCGCGTCGCCGGTCGAGTGGCGGCGAATCTCCCCGATCGCCGGGGCATCCGCGATCGAGGCGAAGATCGCCGTCGACGTACCGCCCGCCTGAAACGCCGGATGCGCCAGCAAGCGACCCAGGGTGTCCGGCACGTCCCCCGCGGCGCCGGCCGTCGGGTTGTCGCCGGCGTCGCTGAGGAATGCCGCCTTGCCACCGGCCGTCAGCGCTTGGTCCAGGCAAGCCTCCGCCGTCCCGGTCTCGGTGACGAAGCGGAACTCCCCGCGCGCCGCCCAGTAGCGTGCGGCGATCCTTTCCGCCAAGGCGGCGACCGCCTGCGGGTCGGTCCCGGTGACCACCGCGGAAGCCATCGAACGCGCCTGGTCCGCCCACGCATAGCCGACCCACAACGAGGCATCCCAGACACCCGGCAGCTCCGACTCCGCCGCTAACGGCGCATACAGCGACGCACCCGGCTCGCAGCGCGTGCTCGACATCTCGCCCGACACCAACACCGGGATCCCCACCCGCGCCCGCACCGGCCGGACGCCGGTACGCCATGCCCGCATCAGCAGGCTCAAGGCCCGCCGCCGGGTCTCCATCCAGTCGACATGCGGCGCGGTCCGGTAGGTGGTGATGAGATCGGTCATCGCGACCAGCCCGTCGCTGACATTGCCATGGAGATCCTGGCTGCAGGTCACCAGCGTGGCCCCGGGCAAGCCCGCCCGGATCGCGGCGAGCAGGTCCGCCTCGGCATCATCGAGTCCCTCGACCGTCATCGCCCCGTGGACATCGAAATAGAACGCGTCCGGCACATCCTCCGCAGCCAGGCGATCGAGGATCTCGCGCTTCATTTCATCGTAGGCCTCGCGCCGGATGACGCCGCCCGGCAGGGCCCGGAAATGCGCCAGGGGGACGGCGCGCAGATCCGCGAACTCGTCCTCTTCCAGGAACGGATAGCGCTCTAACAAAGCCTCACCGCGCGTCGCGAGGAAGTCCTCGGTCGTCGACCTCAGCGGTGAAAAGGTTCCGCTCTCGATGTGGATCCCGGCGATGGCGGCGCGACAGCTCATGCGCACGGACTAGCAGGGATCCGGCCTCCCGGGAACTCATTCGCCGGCCCGCAGCTTTTCCCGGACTTGCCTCGCCCACGCCGCGTGAGCGGCCGGCAACCCGCCGATCCATGCGTCCTCGCGGTCGTCGGGGAGGCGACTGATAACGTCGCGGAACAGGTCGTTGGAAAGGTCGCTGACCGGCAAGGAGGCCACCGCATCCGGTCGCGAACCCGCCAGCACGGTGAACGCCCGCCGCCTCGTCGCGGCGTCGGGGAGCGTTGTCGCCCACTGCCAGCCACCGGCCGCATCGACATCGCGCCAGCCCCGCGCCAGTGATTCGACCGCATACAGGGTGCTGCGGCAGGCAGGCAGCAGCGCGATCAGTTCCGCCCCGGTCGCCAGCGCCTCCGGCGTTGTCATCGGCCGGGACTTGAGCACCTCGTAGCCCGCCCGCCCCCGGTCCTTCAGCGGCAACACTTCCAACACCGACTGCAACCCTTCGACGGTCAGGCGCCCGCTCGCCACTACCCCTAACAGCGCTTCCTCGCGCTGCCGAGGATCCGCCAGTGCTTCCGCCGCCGCGAGCGCGGCCTCGGGGTCGGCCTTCGCCGCGGCCGCGAAGCCATCCTTCACCCAGCGGTCGCCCGGCAAGGGGTCATGGGACGTCATCCAAGCCAGCGCTGCGGCGGAATCGCTCTCGATCCAAACGGGCAAGGCGTAATTCAGGAAATGGCGGTAGTCGCTGATCTTCGGCAAACCGGCGAGTCCCTCCACCACTGCGGCGGGATCCGCCTTCATCCACTCGCGCGGCCCCCAGCTGAAGCGGTTGAAATCGCCGGCCCGCGCCGCAAGCCCGAGCCCCTTCGCGAGGTCGGTTTCGAGCACCTCGTCCACCACCGCCCGGCGCAGCTCGTCGCCCCGGTGCTTGTCGCTGACTTGCAACAGCGCGCTCATCGCCGCGTCGGGATCGCTGCCGGCCCACACCCGCGCCAGGTCCGTGGCGAAACGGTCTAACAGCACCGGATCCTTCGCCTCGCGCAGCCAGGCCCAGAAGCCCGCCGGATCGCTCTCCGCCCACAAGCGCGCCGCCAACCGCGAGGCTTCGGGGAAATCGAGCTGGGCGCGGAAGAACCCCGGCCAGTCCGTCCGCCCGAGTGTTGCCGCCTTCTCCGCCATCCCGAGCATCCGTTGCCCCGGCGCCAGCTTCGACGCGGACCACGGCGGATCCTCG
>NZ_JACZFQ010000123.1 GCF_014904755.1 Neoluteolibacter marinus | reverse complement strand
GACCACGGCGGATCCTCGCGGCGGGTTTTGCGCGGGGCCCCGGATGGCGGCGCTGCGTCAGCCGCCGGCTCGCCGGGGTGAAATCCGAAACCAATCGCGAACCCGGCGGTAAGCGCCAGCAGGGAGATCACCGCGGGCTTCATCGTTGGGTCCCGCCTTGCGCGGCATTCAGGGTTTCAACGAGCTCGGCGCGTTCCGCAGCGCGAACCCGAGCAGAGCAACTGACAAAGCCGAAGATCAACAGAAATCCCCGGAATTCCCCGAAAACAGGGAGCCGGCGAGCACAAAAACGCCCGGCGAGGACCTGACAAGAGACGGTGCGGCGGAACCTCGAACCGCAGACAAGTGGTAAATTTGAGCCCGGCAGGAAGAGGGGCTGAAAGGACCGTGAAAAGAGGGTTCAAAGGGCACCAAAAACGCCCGGCAGAAAAAATCGACCGCCTCAGCCGGCGGCCCGGTGAAAAGCCCGGCGGATTTCGCGGGCCCGGTCACCCATGAGCTTGGCCTGATGCTCCAGGCGCGCGGCGATCGCGTGGACCTCCTCGGGGTCGCAGTGGCGGACGTGCTTGTAGCCTGGGCTGCCAGGGCTGGAGACGACGATGCCGCCGGATGCGGCGGCAAGGTGGCGGATCTGACGATCGGAGAGGCCGAGGGCCTGGGTGATCTCGCGGGCTTTGCACCAGCGGTCGCCGGATTCGTAGAGCCAGCGGGCCAGACGCGCGACTTCCGCGAGGTCGGCCGGGGCCGGTGCGCGGAGGTCGAGTTCCAGCTGCATTCAAAAGGGATCATCGCACGGGGGCTCGGTCGCTTTTCGAGCGCGGGAGCGGTTGACCGCGGTGAAGCGGAAGCGGGTGAGCTGGCGCTCGGTCAGGCTGCGCCAGTCCGAGGTCTTGAATTGGTCGCGGGAGATCGACTCCAGGTAGCGATCCGGCAGGCCGAGCTGCTCGATGGCGTAGATCAGCCGCTTGACCGGCTGGACGTCGGCGCGATCCGGGCCGGATTTCGGGCCGTCGAGCAGTACCAGATACTTGTCGAAGTGGTCGAAGATCGCGTCCAGGTCGCGGTTGGTCAGCTCCTTCGAGGACTTGTCCTTGCCCAGGGCGGCGCGGTGGATCTCATGCCGCTCCGCTTCCGCGTCTTCCTTTGAGAATTCGCCGGCGGAGGTCAGCAGGGTCCTGACTTTGTTCCAGCGCTGCCAGTAGGCTCTATTTTGCTTCGGTGTCATCGTTGCGGACCTTGCGGGTGAGATTTCCAAGGATGGCGGAGATGTCGGCGGGGGTGGCCAGATCCTCGGCGGCCGGCGCGGGTGCGGGTGCCGACTTCGGCGCGCGGTATTTCGAGAGGGGGTCGCGCACTTCGGGGAGATCCTCCCACATGCGCTGGGAAATGAAGCGGTGCAGGCCGGGCGCGTAGTCGCAGGCGTCCTTCGTCCACTGCTCGCAGCGGTTCCAGGCTTTCAGGGCCGCGATCGCGACTTCCAGCTTCGGCCGATCTCCCTGGGGGATGCGGTGCCATGCCACGCGGCACTGCTGGCGGCTGGATCGCTCGCGCGACTTCGGCAGGGCGGCTTGCCAGAGCAGATCCAGGCCGGACAGCGGCGAGGTGTCGCCGGGCTCCCGTTCCAGGCGGGCGAGATCCTCGCGAAGGCCGCCGAGCTTCGCCTCCAGCTGGGCGATCTGCTTGCGGAGCTTGGTGATTTTGGCGGTTTTCTCGCGGGCATTCATGCGCGGCGGGTGACGACTGGATCAGGCGGATTTCCTGGGGAGGCGGTCGATGGGGCTGGGGAGATCCAGGCACTCCTTGCGGGCGTAGCCCATGGTGGTGCGGATGTCGGAGTGTCCCATGGCTTCCTGGACGCGGCGGGGGCTGTGGCCGGCGTCCATGAGGTCGCTGCAGTAGGAATGACGGAGGCAATGGGGAGTGACCTTGCCGGGGATGCCAGCAGCTTGGGCGGCTCGTTTGATGGCTCGCTGGATGACATCCTCCCCGATCCTCCAACGGACGATCTTCTTGGTCCGGGGGTGTGGGCATGGATGGGGAGACGGGAAAAGGAAGTGCCAGCCGATCTCAAATTGTTTGGAGGGATACTTGCGATCGAGGCGACCAGGGAGCTGGACGGGCTGCATGGCGTCGATGTCGATCTGGGCGAGCGCGGTGGCGCGGGCAATCTGGCGACGGATGGCGGGCAGGAGGATCTCAGGGATGGCGACCTGACGGTCCTTGTCGCCCTTGTCTTCGTGAATGGTGAGAACCATTCGCTCAAGGTCGAAGTCCTTGATGCGAAGCTCGCAGCCGGACTTCACGCGGAGCCCGCAGGCATAGAGCAGAGCGGCCAGCAGCCGGATGTTGTAGGTGGGCGTGTTCTTGAGGTGGGCGAACATCGCCGAGATCTCGGACTGGGTGGGGACATAGCGCTCTCGCTGCTTGCGGGGGCAGCGGAGGGCGGAGACGTCGCCGATCTCGACCTTGAGGATGTGACGGTAGAGGAAAAGCAGGGCGTTGAATGCCTGATTCTGGCTGACGCTGGAGTAATCGTCGTGCGCCATCTGGCTGAGGAAGACCTCCATCTTGGCCTCTGATCCTTCAGCCGCCCTGCCCTTCGCCGTGACCAGGAACGCGAGGTATTGGACGATCCAAGAGCGATAGGACCGCTCGGTGCTCAAGGCGACCCGACGCCGGGCCACCATGTCGAACTTAGCGAGGATTTCGGCTGACTTCATGGCTGGTTGTGGGGGGATCGTGTTAAACCGCGCATGCGGTTGAATCAGTCGTTCATCCAAAAGATCAGAGCCATACGGGCGTGGCATCGTTTGCGGTGGCGATGGCGGGTTCGAAGTCGGCTGTCACCCAATCAGGGATTCTTCGGCCTTTCCACATGCGCCGCAGGTCGCCCACTGTCCAGCCGAGGACGCCTGCACTTGGGCTAGCGGCCACATCGCACGCTGCGCGAAGGCAACATTTCACGAGATTGAGAAGCACCGTCTCGTATCCCCCATTGGGCGCTTCGCGTTCGCGGGAAAGCTCTGGCTCGTATTCGGCGAGTCCATTGTGCGCCGAAGTGAAGTCGCAAAGCAGATCGGATTTATACATAGTCCATCGCTTCCATGGCTCTGCCTCCATCTCCTCCCTTGTCCATGTCTCGCTATCATCCCAGTTGATGACGTGGCGGTAGTGGATGCCGAAATTTTCACAGGCCATCGCGGCAAGGTATTCACCGACCCAATGAGTGCAGCGCCGGCGGTAGCGATAGGGGGTGGCGTAGCGGGCCATTCGCAGCGCGAAAACCTGCATTCTGCGGAACTGTCTGGTGGTCATAGCAAGGATGAACAAGTTGGTGGATGCGACGGCGATCAGCCGTCTTGTTGGTTCGGATGCGTCTCGCGCCGCGCATCACCATCGGCGTTCTGCCGAGGATCGAGCGTCCATGCCGGAGCGAGTTCGCCGTCGCCGTATCGGAGCCAGTCCTTGGCTCGGATCATGCGATAGACGACGCCGCAGTTGGCGTGCTCGGCGTAGTCGTTGGCCTCGTTGTCGAGGATGGCGCTTTCAGCCCGCGAGAAGTGGTCCCATCGTGGATTAACCACGACGCTCCATTTCTCTTGCTTCCCTTCGAGCCGCGATAGAATCACGCGAAAGACAGGCAGAACAAGGGCATGGTCCCGACCACCACCAGCGCCCTTGTCGGCCGGAGTTGAGTCGGATTCGGAATTGTCAGGGTAGTTCATCGTTGGATTGGTTTGGGGTGGTGGCCGGGACATGCCTGGCGTTCGCCAGACGGACGGGGCCGCCCCATTGGTTCGCCATCGCGGCGGCGATTCCCGCGAAGGTCTTGGATCGTTCCTTCCACCTGTCCGCGCTCGGCGGCATGCGGTGGATTCGTTGCTCGCGGCCTTCCACGGTGGCTGTCGGACGGAGCTTCGGGAGATTCTTCAGCCAGAGGCACGTTGCCTTTGTCTCGCCATGGCCGAACTGCCACGGCTGGATTACCTGGTCCGGCTTCCGCCACAGGCTCGACATGATGCAGACCGGGTTCTCGATCGCGATGGCCGGGATTAGTGCTCGGGCCAGCGCCATGAAGAACGCGACCGCGCTTTGCTGCCTGCCGTCCATCCGCTTTGCCGCGAAGTGTCGCGCACCGCTCACGCTCAGATGAGTGCAGGGCGGGTGCGCGATCATCAGATCCCATGGGAAGTCGAGCACGTCACGGACATCGCCTTGGTAGTGCGGGCCGGGCGCATCGGTCGGCAGTAGGTCGCACGACATCGCCTCATGACCAAGAGCCAGGAAGGCATCGCGGACAGCCCCCGAATACTCGCAGGCCACCAGGACCCGCAAAGGCGAACAAGAGCATGGAGGAGATGCCGGCGAGGCCTCCATGCTGAGTTCAAAGTCTGTTGCGGCACTCCTCATGTCAGTCGTTAGCGATAATATCCTTGGATTCGTGCCGCTTGATGAACTGGCAATTCATGCACAGCACTTGGTAGTCGGGCAGTCGTCCATTCTCCACGGCTCGCTTGAGAATCTGCCACCCGCTCGACACGTTCCGGCGCTCTTCGGCCCCATTGTTCATCACATGATCTAGGGACAGGGCCCGACGATCATCGAAGCCACATCGGGCGCATTTGTAGCCGTAGATCCGGAAGAACTCTTCCCGTAGTCGAGACTTCGATTTGCGCTCAATTTTTCGGGCTCTCGCTGAATTCTTTTTTCGCCACTGGCCATTCCTTCCTGCCTGAGCTTCTCGGTGCTCAGTGAGAAGCTCGTTGCCTGAGAGCGGCTCGCAGCATTCGCAGTGACTGCGCGTTGGCGGTCGCTCCTTGCCGCTCACCGGCTTTCGGCGGATCTCTTTGGTGTGTCCGCATTCCAGGGAGAGAGTCCACATCTTTCCTTGCTGGGCGTTCCGAGTTGCTCGGGCATCAGTGACGCGGCGCAATGGTTCCGTCTTTGTTCGTGGTCCTGGCATAATCGCTAACAAGTAGGTGGATGCGACGGCGATCAGCCGTCAGTGGGATTCGGATGCGTCTCGCGCCGCGCATCACCATCGGCGTTCCAGATCTTCGGGTCCATGGGGCTCGGCGGTTAGAGATAGGCCGGGATCTCGACCGTGCTGGTCTTTCCGGGCAGGGCCATGCCGCTCCAGCCGATGGCGGGCGGGCCGGTGACAATCTTCCAGGCGCGGCGGCAAGCCGGGCATTGGTAGTGGTTCCGCGGCAGCTCGCCGGTGACGGGGGCGGTGCGGAACTCCATGAAGTCGGCGCTGTGGCCGCATCTGCAGTTGATGCGGCAGCCGCAGGGCGTGGCGGTGGTGGTCATGGCTGGTGACGGGATGGGCCGGCGGGCGGAACGATGAACGGGTAACCAGATTCCGCACTCGCGGGCTGGAGATCCGCCCGCCGGCAAGGGGTTCAGGCGGCTTTGCCGTCCTCGGTGGATTTGGCGACGGCTTTGCCCAGGTCGATCTTGGCGGCCGTGACCTTGCAGCTTTCGGTGGTCTCGCGGACGATGCGCAGCGCCTTCAACTCGGCGTCGTCGAGCTTCTCCAGGGCTTCGAGGTTCAGCTCCTTCTTCTCGCGCAGGTAGGCGGCCTTGTCCTGGTCCCCGCGCTGCTCGATGAGGACGATGGTGACTTCCTCGTTCTTCACGTTCAGCTTGGAGGTCTTGCGGAAGGAAACGGAGCCGTACGGCGTCTTGAGCGTCTTCTTTTTCTCGAACCATTGCGGGTTGATCGTGGCAAGGGTCTCGATGCTGGTCTGGCTTTCGCCGAGGATGCCCTGGAGCCGGGCGAACTCCTTGCGGCGCTCGTCAACGAGCTTCAGGAATTCCTCCTGCAGCTCGATCTCCATGGCGGCAAGCCGGCCGGTGGCATCGGCATGGATGGCCATGAGATCGACGAGGTTCTTGTAGGACGTGGTGTCGGTGGTTTCTTTCGGTGGCATGATGTGGGGTCGGTTGGTGGTGGGTGGTCACTTCTTGGGCGCGGTGCATTCCCAGGCGCGGATGCCGAGGCCGTGGAGATACACCATGGCGATCCAGAAGAATGGAGAGGCCGCGAGGTCCGGGACGCTGCGGGTGATCGACATGGCGGCGCTACCCTCAAGGATGAGGAGCGCCAGGGTGACGAGGAGTGCCGCGGGGATGCGTTGCCGGAGCTTCATGGTTCAGGCGAGCTGGAGGCGTTCGAGCTGGTCGAGGTGGTGGGCGCGCAGCTGGGTCTGGAAGTCGATCATCTTGAGGAGCTGCTTGCCGTGGCGGCCGGACTCGGCGCGGGTGTCGGTGAGGTGGCCGTGGCACTCGCGGAGGTAGGACTCGGTCTCGGCGGCCATGGCGATGGCGTCGGCGTGGATCCGCGCGGCGAGGTCTTCGGGATGGACCTTGTCGAGGATCTCCTGCTGGTGGTCGATGAGACGGGCGGCGTCTTGTTCGTCGATGAGTTCGGCTGGCATGGTTGCGGGGTGTTAGATTTCGGGGTCGTGGTATTCGGCGTCTTCGCCAGGATGCTGGCGAGCTGGAGAGCGATGAGGGTCACGGGCGGGGTCATGGGCGGTGGGATAGTCGATGGCGCAGGAGCATTCCGGGTGCGGGCACTCGTACCAGTCGCGGCCGTCCCAGGTGTTGATGAAGACCATGGGAGAATCCTTGGCCTTGTCGTGGACGGGGCAGACGGGAGCCGGGCGGGATGGAACGGGGTCGCTCACTTGGAGAGGCTTTGGAGGTCTTCGAATGCCTGGACGAAGTGTCCCCAGTGGTAGGTCTCGCCGGCCTTGGTGGCGGCGGCCTTGCCGTCCTTCAGGTGCAGGGTGAGCTTGCGCAGGCCGGAGGTGGTGAGGATGTCGCTGACGATGCGGCGGGCGTCGGCGTGGTTCTCGCCGGGCTCCTGCAGGTTGAAGTGGGAGAAGAAGGCGCGGATGTCCTGCTTGGTCGGCTTCGGCGGCAGCGGGATCTGGAGGGTGCCGCGGTCCACCAGTTGCTCCAGGGCTTCCTTGTGGGCTCCGGTGAACAGCTCGCGCTTCACGACCTCGGTGCCGATGAGGACCAGCCCGCAGTCGGACTCGTCGTGGCACTCGCGGAGGAACTCGGCGATCTTGACGGCGGTGTCGGTGCGGGTGGTGAGGAAGATCTGGTGCAGCTCGTCCACGATGAGCAGGCGCTGGCCGGCGCGGAGCAGGGAGATGATCTTGTCGCGGATCTCATGCTGGCCGCGGTTCTTCGAGGTCACGCCCATGGCCTTGGCGAGGTGGTTGACGAATTGACCGAAGGCCATGCCGGCACCGCAGCGGATGTAGATGGTGCGGCCGTGGTTGTTCCGGCGGCGGTATTCCTTCGCGACGACGGTCTTGCCGACGCCCATGACTCCCCAGAGGATGGAGACGGTCTGGAGGGCGCGGGCGCGGTCGAAGACGGCGAACATCCGCTTCGCCAGGGCGGTCATGATGAAGTCGGGATTCTCGACCCGCTCGGAGAGGGTCATGCGCGCCTTGGCGAGGGAATCGCACATCTTGTCCAGGCCGGCGTTGTACTTGCCCGCGAAGATGAGGGAGAAGGTGGAGCTGGAGATGCCGGCGAGGCCGGCGAGCTTGGCCAGCGAGAGGTTGTTCTCCTTGCCGTGGAAATACCACCAGCGGAGCGTCTCCTGCTGGTCTTCGGGCAGCTCGGCGATGGTGCGTTCGAAGTTGTCGGCGGATGTCCGGTAGTTGAGGCCGGCGTGAACGGATCGCAGGCCGGTCTGCGGGGTGTCTTGGTTTTCGGTGGTCATGGCTCGTGATGGAGATGGGTGCGGAGTCTGTGGGGCCGGATGAATCCGGCGCTCCGTTAGAGAGAGTCGGGCAGCGGGGTTTCGTCGGGGAGGCTGCCGAGCAGGTCGTCGGCGTCGGCGAAGTCATCGGAGGTGGGCGGGGTCCAGGCGTCCCAGTCGCGGGTCTCGCCGCGTTGTTTGTTGCGGTTTTCAGCGGCGGTTTTCCGGCCTTTCACGCCGGCTTCATGGCGGGCCTGGGCGATCTCCTCGGGTAGGACCGGCTTGCCATCCAGGATGCGCTGATTATGGCGCTCGCGCTCGGTGCGTTGCTCGGCGATGCCGCCGAGGCGGAGGTGGAGCGGTGTGGAGAGGTCGCGCTCGACCTGGGCCCGGACTTCGAGCTGGGCGAGCTTTGCCGCGGTGTCGTGGGCGGCGGCGCGGACCACGCGGTGCAGGACGCCGAGGAAGCCGCCGTCCGGGTGGCAGACGGCCAGCTCGTCGGGGTTGATGGGGTTGGGGTAGCAGACGAGCTTGGTGCCGGCCTGCAGGGTCTCATGGCCGGTGCGGGTCTTGAGGCGGGCGACGTACTGCTCCTTGGTCGTGGGCCAGAGCGGATTCGGCAGCGTGACGCAGTGGTCCTTGCCCACGGTCACGGTCTTCGACCATTCGCGCGGGATGACCAAGGGGATCCATTCGTGCTGGAACTTGCGGATGGCGGGATCCCGGCGGCCCATGGCGGCGGCCTGCTCGGGGGAAAGGTAGAGTTCGCGGGTGAGTTCGTCCGGGTTGGCATTCAGCCGGCGGAGGATCATGGACCGCTCGATCTCGTCTTCCGGCAGCTCATGGCGCTCGAACCATAGATCGGACTCCGGCCGGGAGCGCCAGATCTGGCGGGTGTAGCCGAGCTGCGGCCAGCCTTCCAGGTGGTGGTCGGTGCGGGCATTGATGGCGCGGTAGACCGCGGAGACGAGTTCGGCGAACTCCTGAAAGGATAGTAGCTGGTGCCGGATCATGGCCGCGTGACGCGGCGAAAGGTGGTCGGCGATGGCGGTCAGCAGCTGGCGCTCGCGCTTCTGGATGCCGTGGAGTTCCTCGGGGGCCAGCTCGAAGTGGCGGCCGGTGGGTCCGGGCAGCGCCTGCATCATGGTGCGGACGAGGCGGAAGGCGGACTCGATCCAGGTCTTGAACTTGAAGTTGCCGGAGACCTGCGGCCGGAAGTACATGTCGGCGAACATGGGCTTGTCGAACTTCCCGGAGCGACTGACCCAGCACTTGCCCTGGGTGACCGCCTTGACGGCGTCCTCGAAGCGAGAGAAGCCGTTCAGGGTGGAGAATTGCTTGTTCGCCCAGGCGTTGGCGGTCTTCCACTCGAAGATCAGCTCGGTGCCCAGGTCATCGGTGCGGTAGCCCTCGGTGAGCAGCAGGTTGACCACGACCCAGGTGAACTCCTCGGAGGTGAGCGTCTTCTTCCGGTCTTCCTCGGTGTCCTTGTAGAGCAGGCGGAGGTGATGCGGGAAGTGGAAGGCGGTGGCGAAGTCGATGGCATTGAAGCCGACCGGCCGGCTGGCTTCGGTGATGCCGGAGAGGGCGAGGACACCGTCCGCCAGCATGTTGTCGTACTGCTGGTCGTCAAAGCAGATGCGGGCGAGGAAGGCGGAGCCGATGCGGGTGGTGAGGACGGAGGGCAGGTGCTTGCTGGCGGCCTTGTTGCCCTGCTTGCCACGGGACCTCTGGTATTCCGGCGGGCAGAGGCGGCGGATGTTCTCCAGGCTCCAGCCGTGCGGGAGGCGGGTCTTGGGATCGGGCTTCGGCGGCACCGCGTAGCCGGGGATGGCGTGCTGCGGGTCCTGGGTGGCACGCCAGAGGTGCCAGTCCGCCACCAGGGTCTTGTGGACCTCCGCGCCGTCATCGGTGCGGCTGTGGGTGTCGTAGAGGCCGCGGACGTGTTCCTGGAAGCGGACGGGCAGGCCCTTGGCACCGACGCCGCGCGAGCGCTTGTCGATGAGTCCTTTCCAGCCGCGCTTGCGGAAGCGGCGGAGGTAGCGGTTGATGGCGGTGGCCGAGACGTCCAGGGCATCGGCGGCGGCCTCGACGATTCCCCCCTTCGCCCCGTGGCCGGCATTCTCCAGCCGGATCATCCAGCCGAGCTTGACCAGGACGTCGGACTGGACGGACTGCGGCAAGCGGGCGAATGCGGCGTGGTCGTCGATATGACGAAGGCTGGCGATGGAGGTGGAAGGTTCGGCGAGGTGGTGCATGGAAGTGATCAGTGGAAAGTGATCAGTGATCAGTGGTGGATGGCGTCTTGGATCGCTCGACGAGTGCCTTGGCGGCGCGCACGACGTCGGCGGGGGCGGCCATGGGGGGGAGGCGGAGAAGCTCGCGGATCCGGTCGTAAGCGATGGCCTTGTTTCGGAGAGTCGCGTCAGACATGGCTTTCAGATGGTGGGGGTGAAGCGGCGTTTGATGGCGGCGAGTTCCATCTCCCAGAGGAGGACGCGGGCACCGGCGGCCTGCTTGTCCTGCCGGGTCCAGGCGCGGAAGCGGGCTCCCCGCCAATAGGTGAGCTGTTCCTCGGCGTTGCGGAGCTTGGCGCGCAGGGCGGCGGGGCCGAGTTCTTCGAGTCGGCCGTGGGTGGAGGGCTGGATGTCGAAGGGCAGCGGGCAGTCGGCCTTGCCGAAGTTGTCACGCTTGCGGGGCCCGGTGGCCTCGCGGTTGGCGCGGCGCTCCTGGTGAGCGGCTTCTTGGAGCATGTTCATGGCTGGCGTGGGAATTGGGGATTGGTCAGAAGAGGCGGGTGGTGTCGCGGAGGTCCTGGATGGCGCGGGCGCGGTGGAGGTTTTCGGCCTGTCTCCATGTCTTGCGCTCGGCGTCCTTGATCTTGCCGGCGGTCATGAGGATGGCGGCGAGGTAGCCGATGATGCCCCCGGCGAAGACGCCGGCGGTGATGATGCAGTCGGTGGTTTCCATGGCATTGGTGGTTGCGGGTTACTAGGTGCGCCGTAGTTCAGGCGGCGGCGATGGACTGGAGCTTGGACGCGATCGCTTCCTTGACGTCGGCGAGCATCCGGGAAAGGTCCCCGGCGATGGCCTCTTCCAGGGAGGCGGCGAGGGATTCGAGGCCGCCGTCGCCACTGACCGGCAGGCGGTAGAGATAGGCTTTGTAGTCCGGCGCGGTCATCAGGCCGGTGACGCCCTTCTGGATCTTGGCGACGGTGTCGGGGACCTTGGAGAAGAAGGCGAAGGCGAGCTGCTCGGCGGCCTGATTCTCGGTCGGCTTGGCGGGCGCGGGATTCGCGCCGCCGGTGAGGGCCTTGTGCTGCTTGGCGATCTTGAGTTCCTCCAGCAGGTCCTTCTGGCTTTCGCCATCGACCAGCTTGTCCACCATGCCGGCGAGGATGGTGTGGTTCTCTTCGCTGAGCTGGCCGGGCGGGGTCTCCAGGAGGATCAGCAGGCGAGGCTGGCCGCCGAGTTTCTTGACCCGGAGCTTGGCGGCCTCGTGGCAGGCGATGAAGCGGGCAGCTGTGTCGTCGCTGATGCCTAGCTCCGACTTGCACCAGTCCTCCCAGGTGCGGTTGAGGGATTTCAAACCCGCATCGTGCGGGTTTGATCGCCGGTCGCCGCCGCGGGTGAAACCCAGGTCGATTTTCAGGGCGAGCAGCTCCTGCCCGAGGAGGACTTGGCCGGCGAGGCCCAGGCGGATGCAGGTCTTGATGCCGGCGAGGATGTGGCGGGCCCGGTCCCAATTCGGGCCGGTGGATTCGCCCTGCAGGGCGAGCTTTGACTGGCGGGTGGGTGTGGATTTCTTGGCCATGGTGAAAGGTGGTTCAGCGGGTGAGGCGGAGGCCCAGGGCGACGGCGCGGGCGGCTTGTTTCGCCGGGGTGGAGAGGGGCCCGGCGGCGCGGGTCTTGTCGTGGATCTCGACGGGGCGGCCGTCGTGGGGGCGGTAGGCGGCGGCGACCTTGCGGGCATCGGCGATGGAGCCGACCCGGATGCCCTGGCGTGCGGCGGGGGTGACGACCTTGTGGGTGAAGCCGTCGCGTGGGACGGACAGCGCGGAGATGGTGACGAGGTGGGGGTTCATGGTGGGAAAAGCTGAAAAGCGGAAAGTTGAAAGCTGAAATCAGAAGAGTTCGGGCTGGGCGGGGGTGCGGGGTTCAGGTGGGATCGCTGCGATGGAAGCCGTCCTCGAATGCCTGCTGCGCGCTGGTTGGATTCGCCGCTTTGCGCGGCTGGGAGGCGGTCAGTGGCATGTCTCCTGGACCGATGAGGCCGGAGCCAAGGCCAGCTTCCTGCAGCTGATCTTCGTGGCCCAGGATCTGGAGATTCCCGGTCGGGCCCTCCTGCTTCGTGATTCCGTGCTGGACGGGACTTTCAGTGGCCAGCGGTGGGGGCTGGAGCCGATTGCCGCGGCCGAGGTCTCGGCCTTTCTCCGCCGCCTTTTCGATGAGCTTCCCGAGTGTGGCCGGGGAGATTTCTGGCAGGTATTTCTGGAAATCTGCGTGCGTCACGCACCCACAAGGCTGGATGGAATCTAGGATGCTGGCCGGTTTCATGGTTCAGAAGAGTTCGGGCTGGGCGGGGTCCTCCAGCTGGCTGCGCAGGAGGCGGGCGAGACGGGGCGGGAGGTCGGCCTCGATCTCCAGGAGGCCGCGGGCGAGCTTGGCCTTCGCGAGGCGCTCGATCTGGATGATGGTGTCCTGGGAACAGCCGCACTCCGCGGCGAGCGTGCGGAGACTGACTTGACCGGGCGGCGGCGCTGCGCCGGCGGCTTGCAGCTCGCGGAGACGGAGCAAGCCCAGGTCGATTCGGTCGGCGGTGTCCGGGGTGAGCATGGGAGGTCAGTGGCTGGGCTTGAGGCGGTGGGTGAGGAAGGCGACCAGGAAGCAGCCGACGTGGACGACGAAGCAGAGGACGGCGGCGGTGGTGAGGCTCATGGGAAGGGGTTCCTGTGGGGTGGAAATCGGCCAAGTGTTCCCAGAATCGGACATTCGCGGGGCTAGGCGCAGAAAGGGCTTTGCTGCTGGTTTTTCGGTCCGTTGATGGATCGGTGGTTTTAGATCGGTTGACCTTCACGCTCGGCTTTCTCGCGGATCGCCTCGCGGATCCATTTGGAGCGGTCGGTGTCCCGGCGCTTAACGGCGGCGTCGATTCCTGCGACTACGGGGATGGGAACCCAGACAGTGACGAGGTGGGATTCGTCCTTGGTGACAGCGCCGCGGGACTTGGTGGAAGCGTGTTTGGGCATCGGTGGTTAGGTTGGCGTTTGTAATATTGAGTAATATTGAGTCTGGCAATGAGATTCTTGTAATATTTTGAAGAGGCGCGGCTTGAATGCGCCGCGATCGGGTGTAATACCGTGGGCCGCAGATGGCCGCGGAGCGCACCAACACCCAGAAGCTCATCACCCTCCACGTAGACGGGCGACTGTTCGAGGCGGCGGAGAAGTGCAGGCGTGGCTCGCCGCGGAGTCAGTGGATACGAGACGCCATCCTGGAGAAGCTGCAGCGCGAGGGTATCGAGATACCCGATGAAGCTGCCTTCGCTCCCGACCGCTCCGGCAAGGGCGGGCCGAAGCCGAAGAAGGTGGTCGAGATGCCGCCGACGCAGAAGGTGGCGGAAGAGCATGACGGGTCCCCTTCTGTTAGTGAACGTAAGAAGGTGAAATACCCGAAGAAGAAGGGCCGGTGAAACGCCGGTGAATCGACTGTGAAATCCCCCCATGAAGACGCTCAAAGAGGAGATGGAAGCCCTAGCCTTGGAAGGCCTGGAACGATTGCGCGACTCAGGCGTCGAAAAGGTCAGGTGGCTCGCTGCTGGAGATGGGAATGAGTGCGCGGTTTGCTTGGCAGCACACGGGACGGTCCTGCATCTGGATAAAGTGACAGTCCCGTGGCATTGTGGCTGTGAAAGCGAGTATTGCCGGTGCGTCCTCGTTGCAGATTTTTCGTCATGAAACTCCCTTCGAAATCAATGGCTCTGTTCGCCACCGCCTTGCTCCTTGTCTCCTGTAAAGATGAGGACCAGTCCGGCGACTGGGCGGCGCAGCAGTCGGCACAGTTGCGATATGAGAATACCCGCCTGCGTCGGGACGTTGAACGTTTGGAGCAGAAGCTTGCTGATCTGAAAGACCAGATAGCCACGGAGGAATCCCGCCAACGCATGGACGAACTGAAGCGCTTGGCTGAGGAGTCGGATGCAAGCCGCGACGCCCGTCGCGCTGAAACGCGCCGGCTGCTTGAGCAGTCCGAGGCGATCCTCCGGGAGCTGAAGGGTGAGTAACACTCCTTGCCGCCGGGAGGTAACAATGCCCCCCCTCACCCTGTAGCGGCCGGCCAGCGTGAGCAAACGAGCGGTGCGGGTATGCTGGGCGCATGGCCAGCCAACCGTCGCAGATGATGCTCTTCGAGGCCGTGCAGACGGCGAATGCGGACGGGTCTTTCACGGTGCGCCCGCAGCGGGTCGCGGTGGTCAAGGAGATCGACGTGAAGCGGGCGTCGCGGATCCTGGGCTACCATGCCGACACGGTGCGCCGGCTCTGCGAGCTGGGCGAAGCGGGCGGCGGTCTGAAGGCTTACAAGAACCCCAGCGCCCGCGGCAACGCCAAGTGGCGGATTGATTGGGAGAGTGCGATGAGCTATAAGACGCGCAGGCAAGACGCGGCGCGGCGTGGATGCGCGTGATAGTGCCGAGTGGCGAGTGGAAAGTGCCTAGTGGAAAGGCAGGGGGGCGGAGAATTCTGAGGGTGCCTGTGGGTGGGTGACGGCGGGTGTCCGAGCAAGCGGGCGGCGGCGTGGCAAGGTGCGGCTGTCACGAAGCACCGCCCATGAATCCGACCCCGCCGAAACCGTTCTATCAATCGAAGACCGTGTGGCTGAATGCCCTGGTCCTGGTGTCCACCTTCATCCCGCCGGTGGCGGAGTGGCTGGAGAAGAATCCGGTGAGCGCGCTGGAAGTACTAGGCGCGCTGAACTTGCTGGTCCGCTTCGCGACGACCGGGCGGGTGACCCTTTTCGACGACGACTCTTCCGGCGGCGCGGGTGTGTCCGCCGGGGAAGGCAGCGGGCGGGATACCGCTGCCGCTCATGACGACAGCGTCGCGCAGCGCACGTCCGCGTCTCCATGGCTGGTGGCGGCGTGCGCTGCGTTGCTGGCGCTGCCGGCGTGTTCCAATCTCATGCTCACCGGCGACGGCTGCATCCAGACCACCCAGGAGCGGGACGGCGTGACCTACCGCGTCAAGACCTGCCTGGACGCCGAGGGGAAGATCGACCGCGTCCAGCTGTTCTGGACCAATGAGACCGGCCGCCCGCTGCGCGGCACCATCTACCGCGACGACCGGCCCATCCTGGTGGAGTTCCGCGACCTGGACAGCGGCTTCTGGTACCGCTGGACGGAAGGCATGGGCATCAGCCTGGGGGCCATCCCCACCGAGGTGGCGGTCGCCCTGGAGCCGGAGCCGGCGCTGCCGGTCGAGCCCGCGAAGTGAAGCTTTCGGGGGAGTGATGGCGCGCGATGAATCTGCCGCGGACCTGCACGACCAGGATGCCCGAGCACTCCCCCTCCCTCTAACAAATACCACACCGAGACCCGAGGCAGCCGTCCGAAGAACACGCGACAAGTCCCGCCATGGCCTGCGACGGCCGGGCCATGGCGGGCACCGGAAAAATCCATGAAAGACCTGCGATCCAGCATCAAGGACATCCAGCGCCACGTCGGCGCAGAGGTGGACGGGATCTTCGGGCCGGCGACGGCCGCTGCCGTCCTGCGCGAGCTGCGCGGGGAAGACGCCAAGGCTCCTCACCCGCTCATGAACGGGGCGGACGATCTGGATACGCGAACCCTGGGCATCCTCGCCACCATGGATCCGAAGGCGGTGCCGATGTTCGGCCGCTTCATGCGGCTGGCGAAAGCCACCGCGGCGACGCTGGGTTGTGACTATGTCCTGATCGGTGGGAACCGCACCTGGAAGGAACAAGACGCGCTCTACGCCCAGGGCCGCACCAAGCCGGGCGCGAAGGTGACCAATGCGAAGGGCGGCCAGAGCAACCACAACTTCGGGATCGCCGCGGACGCGGGCGTGTTCCTTGCCGGTGCCTACCTCGACGGCGGGAACAAGAGCCAGCAGCAGCTCGCCGCCAAGGTCCACCGGGCCTGCAGTGAACATGCCGCGACCTGCGGTCTTGAGTGGGGCGGCTCCTGGAAGTCCCTGACCGACCTTCCCCACTATGAAGTTGCCACCGGCCTGACCATGGCGACAAAGCGGAAACTCTATCAGGCGGAGGGATCCATTCTATGAACCCCGAGGCCCTGTTCCGCACGGCCTGCGACCGTGAGAAGCCCGCCGAGTTCATCGGCCGGCTCACGCATTCGGAGCTGCGCGCGCTGGTCGTCTGGCTGCGCGAAGGCAGCGGTCGCGGTGTCCGCGGCTTCATCCTGGGCCTCGCGGAGCTGGAGGCCGCCGAACGATTCCTCAAAGACCACACACCCACCGCCTGAACCGACCCCCATGTATCTGCTCGCGCTGCTCGCCAACACTCCGGCCCCTTCGATCCCGGCCGATGTCGTCGCCTATCTCTTGATCGCCGTGGTCACCGTCATGGGCGGTGGCGGTGCCTTCCTGGGCAAGAAGATCATCGACTCGAAGAAGGTGACCATCGACCCGCAGCCGCTGCAGGTCCAGATGCAGGATCACTTCGTCAGCCGGCGGGAGTTCGACGCGCTGCGCGCCGAGGTGCGGGTGGACTTCGCCAAGCTTGAAGGGCTGATCTCCACCCAGAATGAACGGGTCGAGCGGAAGCATATGGAGCTGCTCGCCACGATCGAGCGGGCGGCCAAGACCGGGGTGGATGGGCGAGTCGCGCTGTGGAACCAGCTGCGCGAGGACAAGGACGACGCCGCCAACACCTTCAAGGAACAAGGCGAGCGGATCGCCAAGGTCGAGGCCGGCGTGGACATCGCCGGGCGCTTCGAGCGCGTGGCAACTGAAGCTTTCAAGAAACCGAACACCCGTGGCTGAGAAACCCAAAGCAAAAGACGGCACCCTGCGAGCCCTGGTGCGCGAAGTCCTGGCAATGGCACCCGGATACGGCCTGACCGACGAGATGCTGTGCCGTGCCGTGCGCGAGCTGCTGCCGGTGAACTCCGCCGACGACAGTGCGATCCTGACCGCCGCCGAGTGGAACCTGGGCAAGGACTTCGTCTCGACGGCGGAGAATGAAGACACCGACGAGCGCGAGTGGCGGATCACCCACCACGGCCTCGCCAAGCAATCCCTGAAGTGAATGGCCAAGCGAAAGAAAGCCAAGCCCGACTGGGACGCCGCGCCGCGCAAGACCCACGCGAACGCGAAGGTCAAGAACCTGCCGGAGGCGGACCAGGAGACGCTCTGGCTGCTGCTGCATCCGACCGACAAGGAGACGCCGCCCTGCACGCTGGAGGCCGCCATGGTGCATCTCCAGGAAGAGTTCGGCGTGGAGTGCGCGCTTTCCACGTTCTCGGAGTGGCACTCCTGGTATTCGCTCAAGAAGCGGATGGAGAAGGCCGCCTCGCGCGCCCAGCAGGCGACGCTGGAGTTTGCCCAGGATCACCCCGACGCGACGCCGGACGACCTGGAGAAGTACGGGCAGATGATCTTCACCGCGGAGAGCATCGAGCACGGCGACGCCAAGACCTTCACCGCGCTGGTGCGGGAGAGGTCGCGGCGGATGGCGCTGGAGCTGGACCGGCGGAAGCTGGTCTTGCTGGAGGCTGCTGCAGCCGAGGCGAAGGCGAAGCTCGCCGCCATCACCCAGAAGGCGAAGTCGAAAGGCGGGCTTACCGCCGAAACGCTGGCGGAGATCGAGGAGGCCGCCGGCTTGCTCTAACGGACATGGGACGCGCCACGATCATCCCCGCGAGGAAGACACTCCTGCTGCCCTATCAGGCGGCGTGGGTGAAGGACCGCTCGCGGCTGAAGCTGGCGGAGAAGTCCCGGCAGATCGGCTGGACCTGGGCGACGGCCTACGGGCTGGTGTCCCGCAAGTCGCTGCAGTCGGCCGCGCTGGATGCGTGGATCTCTTCCCGCGATGACATCCAGGCGCGGCTCTTCCTGGAGGACTGCAAGGGATTCTCCAAGATGCTGGAGCTGGCGGCGCGGGACCTGGGCGAGACCGTCGTGGATGACAAGGGCAACACCGCCTACACGCTGGCGCTGGCGAACACGCTGCGGCTGCACTCCATGTCGTCCAACCCGGACGCCCAGGCCGGCAAGCGAGGCGACCGCGTGCTGGACGAGTTCGCCCTGCACCCGGATCCGCGGAAGCTCTACTCGATCGCCTACCCCGGCATCACCTGGGGCGGCCAGCTGGAGATCTTCAGCACGCACCGCGGCAGCGGGAACTTCTTCAACACGCTGATCCGCGAGATCCGGGAGAAGAAGAACCCGAAGGGCTTCTCCCTCCACCGCGTTACGCTGCAGGACGCCCTGGACCAGGGCTTCCTCTACAAGCTGCAGTCGAAGCTGCCGAAGGACGACGAGCGGCAGGACATGGACGAGGCCGCCTACTTCGACTTCATCCGCAAGGGCGCGGCCGACGAGGAGATGTTCCAGCAGGAATACATGTGCGTCCCGGCCGACGATGCCAGCGCCTTCATCGAGTGGGCGCTGATCGACGCCTGCTGCTACAGGAAGGGCGAATCGTGGGATCTGCGGATGGACGAGACGCCGGGCCGGGAACTCTTCGGCGGCCTGGACATCGGCCGCGACCACGACCTGACCAGCTTTACCATGCTGGAGCTTTCCGGCGGGCGCTACCTGGTGCGCAAGCGGATCGACCTGAAGGGTCTGCCCTTCTCCGAACAGGAGGCGCGGCTCTACCCGTGGCTCGCGGTCTGCAAGCGCACCTGCATCGACCAGACCGGGATCGGCCGGCAGTTCGCGGAGCGGGCGGCGCAGCGCTTCGGGAAGTACAAGGTGGAGGGCATCACCTTCACCGGGCCGATGAAAGAGGAGCTGGCCTATCCGGTGCGCAGTACCTTCGAGGACCACGCCTACCGCCTGCCCTTCACCGATGATGCGCTGAAGAGCGACATCCGCGCCATCCGCAAGGAGACCACCCCGGCAGGGAACATCCGCTTCGCCGCCGACCGCGGGAAGAACGGCCACGCCGACCGCTTTTGGGGCCTCGCCCTGGCGACCCATGCCGCCCGCAAGCCGGGGGCCAACTACACCGCGCACCTCTGCTAAAATCCACGTTCATGCTGCCCTCCGAACGCCACCGCGCAGTTTTCGCCGCCAACCGGACGCCCCGGCTTCCGGGCGTAGTTGCCCGCATTTTCGCCTTCGGGCGCTCTACGGGCCGTTTAAACGGGTTTTCAACGGCTTCCAGCAGTCAACCAGACGGGAAGGTTCGCAAATCCGAATCTAGCGGCAAAAAAGGAGGTGCCCGTGGGTAAGATCCGCAGCTGGCTGGCCGGGAAGCTCGCAGGCGAGCCGGTGGCGAAGTCGGGCGACTGGCGGAGCATGTTCGCCCGCGTGCTGGACGGCGGCATGGGCGGCGGCGCGAAGCTGACCAAGCCCTACGCGCTTTCGCCCTGGGTGCATCGTGCGGTGCGCTATGTCTCCGGCCCGCTGGAGATGGTGCCGATCGAGTGGTCGCAGGACAGCCGCAGCGGTGACGTGCCGGTGGAGGATGACGACTGCCGGGCCTTTTGGGAAAAGCCGGCGGTGACCCGCGGCGGCACGCTGGCGAAGGCGGACTTCATCCGCTCCCTGGTCGGCTGGTCGCTGCTGGAGGGCGAGTTCTTCCTGGTGCTGGATGACACCTGGCTGTCCCGGCGGGAGAAGAAGAGCCCGCTGATCGTGGCGCGGCCGGACCAGATGCGGGAGATCCTGGGCAGCGACGGCGACCTGCTGGGCTGGTTCTACACCGACCGCCGCGGCAAGCGGGAAACGCTGATCCCGGCCCAGGTGGTCCACCAGAAGCAGTGGAATCCCTACAATGAATATCGTGGACTCGCGGACTGGAAGGCGGCGCAGCTGGCGGCCGGATCCGACTACGCGGCCGGCGTCTTCGCCCGGAACCTGATGTCGAACAATGGCGACCGCGGGCCCTACGTCATCGGCAAGGACGGCACGGCGAGCGACGAGCAGCAAAAGCAGATCACCGCGATGCTGCGGCAGAAGCGGGAGCTGGCACAGCGCGGCGACTTCCGCGCGGTCTTCCTGACCGGCGACATCGAGGTGAAGGAGCCTGGCCTGCAGAGCGTGGATGCGTCGTACGTCGCCCAGCGGATGAACAATGCCGCGGAGGTCTTCCTGGCCTTCGGCGTGCCGCCGTCCTTCACCACCATCACGGCCAGTTACTCGGTCGGGTCGGCATCGGATCGCTTCAAGCTGATCGAGGAGACCTGCATGCCGCTGGCGGCGATGATCTGCGACGCGCTGGAGCAGGTGGAGTTCCTGCGCAGCGGGCAGCAGCGGTTCGCGGCCTTCGACTTCGACGAGCACTCGGTCATGCAGCAGGTGCGCGCGGAGCGGCTGGAGAGCGCCACGAAGATGGTGGACCGCGGCGTGCCGTGGCGCGAGGCATCGGAGTATCTGCGGCTGAAGCTACCGCCCTTCCCCGGTGATGACATCGGCCGCGTGCCCTTCAACCTGGTGCCGGTCGAGATCGAAACGAACCGCGGAGACGCGGAGGTCGCAGAGGGGAACGCGGAGGAAGAGCCCGATCCCGTCGGCGATTTGGAGAAGGCTTTCAAGGTCCGTGAAGCGGGGCGCAAAGCGACATTGAAAGCCGCTGAAACGGCGAAGGCGAACGAGCAGTGGCAGCAGATCCACCGCAGCCGCGAGCCGTGGGAGAAGCGGATGAAGAGCAAGGTCTCCCGCTACCTGATGGACGCCCGCGCCGAGACGCTGCGGAAGCTGGGAGCCGCCGCCGCCGGCAAGTCGGTGGAGACCCGCGATGCCCTGGACGTCCTCTTCGATCTCGCGCCGTGGCTGGAGAAGTGGATCCAGGGGCTTTCCCAGATCGACCGCAATGCGATGGAAGCCGCCGGTGCCGAGCTGTGGACCGATGAGCTGGGCAAGGACGATCCTCTGACGATGCCGGCCGATGAGGTGGCGCTGGCGATCGCCCGCCGGGAGAACCGTCTAAAGAACGCCGGGGAACGGGTGTGGCGGGACGTCAAGACCGCGGTGGAAACCGCGATCGACGAAGGCCAGACCAACGAGCAGCTGGCGGCGACGATCAAGAGCACCTTCCAGGGCATCGACGAGGTGCGCGCCCGCACCATCGCGAACACCGAGATCACCGTTTCCTACGAGGTCGCCCGCGACATGACCTTCCGCGCCGCGGGGGTGGAGTGGACGAAGTGGCTGGCGGCCGGCGACGGGCGGGAGCGTGACAGCCACCGTGCGGCGCACGGGCAGATCCGCGAGGCGGGCGAGCCCTTCGACGTGGGCGATGCGAAGCTGCAGTTCCCCGGTGATCCCGAGGGCCCGCCGGAAGAGGTCATCAACTGCCGCTGCGTGCGGGTGGCGGTGGCCGGGCCGGACACGTCCGACATCGAGGGCAACGACAACGACGACATCCCCTACTGATCATGGCCGAGGCACAGCGATACTCCCCCGATCCCGTGATGTGGCGCGACAGCTGGAACGGGCTGCGCATGTCCAGCGTGACGGTCAATGACAGCGCGCCGGACAGCGCCGCGGCCAGCGCGGAGCTGGAGTTCTACCAGGAGAAGAGCCCGACCGGCCGGCCGCGGCTGAGCCTGCCCGCGACCATCGCCAATGCCGCCACCTGGGACATGACCATCCCGGCCCAGGTGCTGCCGCTGCCGCCGGGCGAATGGTACCTCCGCCTGCGCGTGATCCGCGCCGATGGCAAACCGAAAACCTACCTGCAGGGCACCCTGCGAATTGTCTGATGGACAGCATCACCGTCAACGTGACCGAAGCGGTCGAAGAAGTCGCCCTGACGCTGGACGAAGGCGGGCCGGGCGGCGGTGGCAGCGACGTCGCCACGCAGACCACGGCCGCCGACGCGAAGACGACGCCTGTGGATGCTGACCTGGTGCCGCTGGTCGATTCCGCCGCGGCCAATGTGCTGAAGAAGCTGAGCTGGGCGAACCTCAATGCGACGCTGAAAACGTACTTCGACGCGCTCTACTCGGCGGTTGGTCACAACCACACCGGAGTCTACGACCCGGCAGGAAGCGCGGCAGCGGCACAGGCGACAGCAGTCCAGCGGACCAACCACACGGGCACTCAGGCGCAGAGCACGGTGGTGGGGCTGGAGGCGGCGCTGGCGGCGCGAGTGCTGACGGCGGACCTCCAATCGGTCGGCACGGACAACGGCGACGCGCCGATGAAATACAACTCGGGCGGCGGGGTCACGCTCGACAACCTGACGCTGGTCAACGGGAGCTTCTACGAGAGTGGCGCGTCGTGGACCTATGACGGCAGCGCGGCGGCGGCTCACCGGGCGGCGCTGGGAGCGGCGGCATCCGGCGCGAATACGGACATCACGAGCCTCGTCGCATGCACAGCGGTGACGAGTGGCACCACACTCGCGCTATCAGCAAACTACATCCATTCGGATTGTCGAATCGAGCCGGTGGCGGAAACCACGAACTCCGCCTGCCAGCTGGGCTCCAGCACAAAACGGTGGAACAGAGTCTACTGCAAAAGCATTTGGACCAACGGCAATAACCTCACCATCGAAACCAGCGGAGGCGACACGTTTTTTACTGCGACCACCGCCAGCACCAGCCCGAGCACCGGGGCGGTGGTCGTCGGCAACGGCACGTCCGGCGGGCTCGGGGTGGGTGGGCGCGTTGTTGCCGGCGGGGCGATCCGGCCGGGCTCCTACACCGTCGCCGCCGCAAACGCTCTCAGCACGCCCTTGGAGGGCTCCATCATCTACGTCTCCAACCAGTCCGGAGGCGGCAAGCCTGCCTACTACCGTGGCGGCTGGCTGCTCATCAAGGACGATTCCGCAATCACAACATGATCACCACAGTCGAGCCCTACACCCTGTTTTTCATCTGGAAGGACGGAAAAATCGCCGCCGTCCAGCGGGAGAACAAGACCGTCCTTCGGGACGACGATGGCAACGTCATTTCGGAGACCACCGCGCCCGCCGTGGAAGTGCCGCTGCCGATCCCTGCCGACGTGCTCGGGGAGATCGCTACGGCCGCATTGGCGGAGCTGGAGACGATCAAGGCCAGCCACGCGACCGAGCTGGAGGCGAAGGACGCCGCGCATGCCGAGGCGGTCGCGAAGCTGGAGGCCAGCCACGCCGAGGCCATCGCCGCCGCGCTCGGGCAGCCGAAGCCGGACATCGGCGCGAAGCTCGCCGGGCTGAACGCCGCCTTCAAGGCCGCGGTCCCGGAAGACCAGCAGCACCTTTTCACCAACGACTTCGCGACCATCCGTGTCCTGCTCCAGGCCGGAAAGGACGACCTCGCCCGGAAGCATCTGGCGGCCATCGCGGTCCCGCCGGAGCTGGAGGAGGCAAAGGCGGGGATGCTGGCGATGATTTCCGACTGATCCAATGACCGCCACCCGCATCTACGTCTCCCTTCGTCCCGGCGTCTGCGCCGAGGTCACCGTCCAGGTGATCGAGGAAGGGCTGCCCGTGCCGCTGGAGCCGTGCCACCGGCGGGAGCCGACGGTCACCGAGTTCGACGCGATCGCCGGCGAGCTGGCGGCGAAGGACTACCGCTGCGCGCCGCCCTTCGAGATCACCCGGCCCCGCCCGGTGATCCCGCAGCCGCAGCCGTCGTGAAAATCCACCGAGCGCCCTTGCTACCCTGAACACAAATCGTCTTTCCCATGTCCAAGCAACTCACGCGAACGCTGAACCCCGAGGTCAAGATCATCGACGCCGCCAAGGGCATCGTGGACTACATCGCGTCGAACGAAACGCTCGACTGCTACCAGGAGGTGATCGCCGCGGCCGGCTGGCGCTTCACGCGGTTCGCGAAGAATGCGCCCTTCGTCGATTCCCACAACTACTGGTCGATCGACAAACTGCTGGGCAAGGTGGTCTCTGCGAAGGTGGAAGGCCGCAACCTGATCGAGCGGGTCCAGTGGGCGAAGGACGTGGAGGAGAACAAGCTCGCCCAGCTCGGCTGGAAGATGACCGAGGGTGGCTTCCTCAAGGCGGTGAGCGTCGGCTTCTACCCGGTGCGCTACGTGCGCAACGGCGGCGAGGGCTGGGGTGCCGCGCTGCGGGATCTGGGTCTCACCGCGGAGGCCGGCGACAAGATCCGGTATATCTATCTGGAGCAGGAGCAGATCGAGTTGAGCGCCTGCATCATCGGCGCGAACCCGGACGCGCTGGCCAAGGCGCACACGGAGGGCTGCGTGAAGGACGCGGACCTCGCCGGGATCGGCATGGATGACGACGACATGAAGTTCCTACACATCGCCGCCGACGCGCTGGCGAAGGAAGAGACCGACGAGCTGACCCGCGGGCTGCTGCGCCGCGAGCTGCGCCGGATCGCCGGGAAGAAAGATTTCGAGGGACCACGGAAGGACGGCAACAGCGAATCACCAGGCACGCGCGCCGGCGGTGAGGAAGCAGAGCGGCGCGCGGCCGGACGGAGGGAGTTCCTGCGGAAGCTGGGCGTGTGAAGAGCACGCCACCAACCAACATCGACCGAAAACATCAAATGAACCGAAACCGAAACACCACGTGCGCCCTCTGGGTCTGCACCCTCGTCCTTGCCGGCCTGGCCTTTGCCTTCGGCAATGAAATGTCCGCCCTGGGTGGCGGTGCCGCCCTTGCCGTCTTCCCCTTCACCCTGGGTCTGCTCATGGACAGCGAGCCGGAGTCCGCTGGAGGCGGTGCCGCTGTCATGTCCGAGGGCGAGTTCCAGGGCAAGGTCCTGGGCAGCCTGAAGAAGCAGCAGGAGACCACCGACTCGCTGGTCGCGAAGTACGACAACCTGGACAAGGAGACGAAGAAAGCCTTCGAGGATCTGACCAAGATCAAGAACGCGAACTACGTGTCCGACGCCGAGTTCCTCAAGGCGATCCAGAAGCTGAACCTGCAGCTGTCCCGTGAGCTGAAGATGGCGAACGGCGACCCGATCCGCCGGATCATGGAGGACGAGGAAAAGCGCGTGCGCCTGAATGCCTCCGTCCGCCATGCCCTGAGCATCCCGCTCACGCCGGAGATGAAGACCGGCCTGGGCGAGGATAGCTCGCCGGGCTCCACGCTGATCGACGACGCGCTGGCGTCCGACATCTACGACACCCTCGCCACCTACGGCGTGTGGAACAGCTTCGGCGTCCGGCGCCTGGGCACCAAGCAGACCAAGTTCCCGGTGAAGACCGCGCGGGCTGCGGCCGGCTACGTGCTCACCGAGGGCGGCACCATCTCCGAGGACACCGCGAAGGCGGGCACCTCGGTCACGCTCGAGGTGGAAGTCATCGCCGCCCTGCTGGGCGTGTCGAAGCAGTTGCTGGACGACAGCGAGTTCGACGTGACCGCCGACGTGCTCAGCGACTTCGCCGAGTCCGTGGCCTACGTCATGGACTGGAGCTGCCTGCAGGCCGATGGCACCGCGGATGCGACCGATGGCGGGATGACCGGCATCTTCGCCGGCGGCACCGCCGCCACCGCCGCCAGCGGCAATACCACGATGGAGACCCTCGACTTCGAGGACTTCACCCGTGCGCTGCTGACCGTGGATCCCATCGTGCTCAACCGCATGGCCCGCTGGTGGATGCACCCGCAGATCCTGGTGCGCTGCCTGCACGTCAAGGACCTCAACGGCCGCCCGATCTTCCTGACGGCGACCGAGGCCCCGACCGCCGGCGGCCTGGGCAATATCCTCGGCTACCCGGTGATGCCGGCCTTCGCCGCGCCCACCGCGAACACCGCGGGCAGCAAGGTGGCGGTCTTCGGTGATCCGAACGGCCTGGCGGTCGGTGTCCGCTCCGACTTCGAGTTCGACGGCAGCGACCACGCCGGCTGGACCACCTACGAGCGGGTCTTCCGCGGGATCGCGCGCTTCGGCTGCAAGATCCGCCGCGCGACCTCCTTCGCCGTGCTGACCACCGCGGCGTCGTAAGCGATTGCGGGGAGCGCATCCCCCACAGGGCGACGGACGGTTTCTTGGGTTTTTCCGGCCGCCGCCCCCAATCTCCAAACCCGATTTCCAGATCACTGAAATGGCCAAAAAAGCAACAGATCAAGATCCCGGTGCAGCCGGTCTGTCCAAGCCGGATGAATCCGGCGCTCCCACCGTGACGGTGCGGGTGACCGGACAGCCGGTCGGCGAAGACGGTGCCCACTACGCGAAGGGCGAGACCTTCCAGACCACGGCGGAACGCGCCGCGGCACTGGGTGCCTACGTCGAGATCGTCGAGGACTGATCCCTCCCACCCCGAACCACGACGCCCGCCATGCTCACCGCAGGATTCGCCACCATCGTCTATCTGAAGTCCCGCTTGCTGCCCGATGCGGCTGCAGGGGAGGCCGAATGGGATGACGAGGTCGCCGCCCTGGGGAAGAGCGTGGCGGGCAAGTTCGACCGTCACTGCAACCGCGACTTCGCACGAAGCACGGCCGCGGTGGACACTTTCAAGGCGCGGGCCTCCGCATGGGTCCTGCGCCGCTATCCCGTCGAGTCCCTGGACACGGTCGAAGTCATCGACCCGGACGGCACCGCCACCGAGCAGGTGATCGACGAATGGCAGCTGGACGAAAGCAGCGGCCTGCTGGAAAGCGACACGCTGGCCGGCTCCCTGCGGCAGAAGCTGCGCATCACCTACACCGGCGGCTACTGGCTGGATCCACGCGACGGCACCGCCATGCCGGCCGAGGCGAACGCGCTGCCGGACGATGTCCTGGAAGCGTGGGTCGCGCAGTGCCAGCACGAAGCGGAAAGCCGCGGGCTGTTCTCCGCCGTCAGCTTCCGCAGCCAGTCCGACGACGGCCCGCGGACCACCGGCCTGGGCCTGCTGGACGACGTGGCCTACGTGCTGCGCTCCTACCGCCGATTCAGCGGCGAATGAGACACGACCATGGAAGTCAGAATCGACACAAGCGAAGACGAGCGGTTGCGGACGCTGCTGGAAACGGCATCGCGCCTGCAGGAACGCTCGCTCATCCGGCTGGTCAGGGCGGTGAATGTCGCGGCCAAGGAGATCGTCGGCATGGCGGTGGAGCGGCGCTTCACGGGCCAAGGTCCATTCCCCGTGGCACAGGGCAAGCTGGGCGTGCGCAGCGGGAGGCTGCGCAAGTCGATCCGCTCGACCAAGGCGCAGCTGAACCTGCGCACCGGAGAGATCAGCGTCGCCTTCGGGTCGAACGTGGTCTACTTCGCGATCCACGAGTTCGGCTTCAAGGGACAGGTCCCGGTGAAGTCGCACACCCGCCGTACCATCGCGCAAAAGTTCAACAACCGCGGCAAGCTGACGAAGGACTACCAGCGGCGGCTGAAGAAGAAGCTGGCCGGCCGCCATTTCGACGGATCCAGGCAAAAGGTCGCCACCACCGTGCGCGCCCACAACCGCAAGCTCAACCTGCCGGCCCGCGCACCGCTGGGCACCCAGCTGAAGGACATCAGCACGCGGGCGGCCTTCCTCCGCGCCTTCCGCAATGCACTGGAACCGCTGCTGCGCGGGAAATGACCGAGCGCCACTGATAGACTCTCTTTCCGATGGGCTACCAACTGACCACCGAGATCAACGCGACCCGCGAACTCGACCCGATGCTTGAGGCCGTGGCCGACTTCATCGCCGAGGCGAAGGTCCTGCAGAATGGTGCGGACCTTACCGACTTCACCGCGGCCAATGTCACGGTGATCCCGCCGGAAGCGACGAACAAGGAGATCGAGCAGGCGGTCCAGCATGCCATCGGCAAGCACAAGGGGCTGTCGCTGCTGGTCATCGCCGGCGGCGGGAAGAACCCCGACCCGCTGGCGCCGGGCCCGCAGATGACGGTGGAGATGGAGCTGCAGCTCTACGTCCACCCGCGGCTGCGGCAAAAGGGCAGCCGCAGCGCGCTGGAGCTGGTGGTGGCGCTGATGCGCGGCCTGCACGACGCGCAGATCCGGCCGACCGGGCTGGCCTGGTATGAGGAGATCCGGGCGCTGTCCTTCGACCCCATCCCCGACGACGACTTCACGGCCTATTCGCTGCAGTTCGAGCGCGAGCAGTCCTTCTGACCAATCCAACCAACCGACCTAACAACATGGGCAAAACAACAGAAAAGGCAGCGGGTGAAACCCCCGCATCGGAGGCCGGAAAGGGTGTTGAAGCGCCCGTTCAGGTCTGGTTCACCGTGACGCAGCATGCCGCCATCATCGGCGAAGCGCATCACGCGAAGGGCAAGCGGATGAAGCTTGCGAAGGCCACCGCCGAAGAAGCGGTGAAGCAGGGGCTGGGCACCATCGACGGCGTCGCCTGAAACACCGCACCCATAGAAAGGCACCACGATCATGGCACTACTCGCACTCTCCGAAAAGCTCTTCGCCGGGAAGATCATCTACATCGCGCTGGAAGCGTCCGGCACGTCCGACCTGGCCACCCGCCCGGTCTCCGGCTCGGCGCTGTGGCTGGAACTGGCCGGCGTGAACTCCGCCGTCCACAAGCCCGTCAAGGTCCGCGAGGAATTCGACGAAGTGGACGCGAACCTCGGCTGGCGACAGGGCGTCGATGAATACACCGTCGCCGATCCCTTCGAGATCAAGACGCGCTACACGACCGAACTCTTCGACCGCATGCGCTACGGCCTCGCCGGGGCCATCGTCCAGGACACGCCGCAGACGCCCTTCGTGAAGAGCGATCGCAAGCTGCGCGGCTGGGTCAACCTGCAGGAGCGAAAGCACGACGGCGAGGACCGCAACACGCTGGCCATCTTCTGCGAGATCCGCGCCATGGATCCGCCGCCGTCCGAGAAGAAGACGCAGGAGCCGATGTTCGAGCTGTGGCCGATCTACTCGACGCTGCAGACCGTCAACTTCCCGTCGTGAGGGAAAAGCTGAAACGCTGAAACCTGAAACGCTGAAAGAAGATGGGACACCAGATCACCGCCGAAGGAGGAAGCGACCTCGCACCGGATGCGCCCCACGTCCTGGGCGCGGCCGGCGGCGGGGACCTGTCACCGACGTCGCCCGGCCATGTCGCCGGCGAGGGCGGCGCGGATCTGTCCCCGGCGGCTCCCTTCGTCCTGGGCGCGGTGGGTGGCGGCGACCTGTCGCCCACTGCTCCCGGACAGGAGACGGCGGAGTTCCGCCTGCCGTCGATCGCCGTGTCCGGTGCCTTGACCAAGGACGGAGCCACGGCGCTGGTCTTCCCCACCTTGCTCCCGGCCGGCCTGCGGAACGGCCGCCCGCACTGGACGAATACCGGCGGGCACTGGGACGGCGAGGGCGGCGGCAACTACTGCCTGACCTGGGACGAGTCGCTGGAGTACCAGCTGATCACCAACATCGGCGGCGTCTTCGGCTTCAGCGGCGGCCAGAATGCCGGCCATCCCTTCGAGGTCGCGACGTGGTCGCCCTACGACGGCGGCGAGACCGGCACGCCGGTGCTGTCCACTTACTCGCCGCCGGCCGCGCCGCACACCCTGGTCCCGGAAACGATCTACTAGGCACCCCGTGAACTTCACCCTGAAACATGGCCGGGTCTTCCGCCGCCGCCGCCAGTATCTGGAGAGCGACGGTGTCACGGGCATCGACTGCACCGGCGGCATCCTCGCCGCTGAGGTGCGGCCGGAGCCGGGCGGCACGCTGCTGGCGACCTTCACCTTCGAGTGGGTGGACATCACCATCGGCCTCTTCGACCAGGTGCTGGCCGTGGCCGCGGTGGACGCCATTCCCGACGGAGTCTTCCGCCATGACCTGGTCTTCACCGACGCCCTGGGCGAGCCGCACAACCTGGAAGAGGGAACCATCACCAAGACCGGCAGCATCACCGAGCCATGAGCGAGACCATCGACAAGATCATCAGCACCGGGCAACAGGGACCGAGCGGCCCGGCAGGAACACCGGCACCGGTGACCGCGGCCAACGTGCTGGCCGCGATCCAGGCGATGGATGCCGCGCAGCTGCTGGCGCTGCGCACCGCCCTGGGCTTCCCGACCTACGCCGACCTCGCAGCGGCTAACGCAGCCATCAACAACGGCGATGTCTTCTTCGACACCAGCGACGGGGGCAAGCCGAAGACCGCCACCGCCTGAATCACCCGCCTTTCACCGATCATGAAACACCTCTTCAAGCTCCTCTGGCTGCTGATGGCGGCCGTCGTCACCGCGCAGGAACCCGACCACGTCAACAGCCAAGGCGGCGGGATCGACACGTCGGAGGAGCAAGCCGCCTTTCGCGAGGCCATCGACGTTCCGTCGTTCGCGGAGCTGAACTTCGTGAGCATCATGCACGCCCCGTATCTGGCGACCGCCGGAACCGGCGTTTCGGATTCGGTGAGGACAGGCAACCTTGCGGCGCTTCACGCGGCGATGGCAACCAACCGGCCCGTGTTCATTCCCGCTGGTCGGTGGGAGATCAATGGCAGCGGCATCCAGTGGGACCTGCAGCAAGGTCTGATGTTCGGGGAAGGGTCCAACAAGTCGATCATCGCCCAGACGAACTCATCGGGACACGGAATCACGTTCATCACTTCTCCCGAAGCGACGACCGTGACGAAGTCAGGGGTCGTCTCCCGGCTGCGGATCGAGGGCGTCGGAGCCGGCAGCGCGACGGGCTACGGCATCAACGCCGACAAGGCCAGCACTCCGAGCCACGCCTTCCTGTCGGTGCGGGATTGCTACATCACCGGGTTCGCCCGCGGGGTCTACATCAACCGCTTTGACAACTCGGAATTCGACACCTGCGAATTCAACTCGAACGGGATCGGAGCCTACTGCGGGGTCTTCACGCAGACCGTGACCTTCCACAAGTGCGTCAACTCGAACAGCGTGGGCGTGTCGTGGCAGCTGGCCGCGGGTTCGTCCGTGGTGCTGGACCAATGCGACACCGGAGGGGGAAGCCAGCATGTCCTCAGTGCGGGAAACCGACTGACCATCCGCGAGGGTAATTTCGAGGCGATCACGGGGACGCCAAACGGTCACATCGAGACCACCGCAGGATCCCTGATCATGACGCGCACGAAGATGCTGGGGAACAGCTCGACCCTGCCGGCGATCTATGTGGGCGGCACCTACTTCCTCGACTCGGTCACCGTGTCGGACTTCGGAGCCGGCGGCGGGAAGCTGCGCAAGGCGAGCGCCTCGGTCACCGGCATGGTGGTCGGCGACGGCGGGCTTGCGTCGAACCGGCAGAGTCTGACGATTCCAGCGCTCGACAACGCGGGGCAGTTCGACCTGCCGGCGTGGGGAATCCAGGACGCTGTCCGCTACGATTCGGGCTCGACCGCATCGGCCGGGAACCGGGGGCTGATGCAATACCTTGGCGGGACCGGGACGCAGGCCGACCGGATCGAGCTGAAGGGCTACGACGGGAGTAGTTATTCGAGGTTCACGCTGCCCGGACTGGTGACGAAAACCACGACCGGAAATCCGACCGGCTTCTACGAAGGAATGCAGGTCATCAACACGTTCGACAACACCTTCAAAATCTACCTCGAAGGGGCCTGGAGGACCGTCACGACCTGGTAAGCCATGGCCAAGCCCGTCAAGAGCATCTGGACCGTGACCTTCGACAAGGGCGGGGCCAATGAGCTGGTGCTGGTCGAGCCGGACCTGTTGCTGGAGGACGAGCTGGCCGGCCTGGGCGCGCAGCAGGTGACCGAGGACGGCGACTATGTGGATGCCGATGACTCGGAGCCGCTGGGCTACGGGAAGACCAAGCGCAACCTCAGCATCACGGTCTACCGTGAGCATGTCTCGGCCGCCGCCGCGCGGGAGTATGTGCTGTCGTCCGACCTCGCGGTCCCGGTCAACCTCCGCGCCACCCTGACCATCGAGATCACCGGCGGGGCGACCTACACGCTGGCGAACTCGGTCTTCCAATCGTGGCGGACGGTGCCCCGCCGGATCGGCGTGCACCAGACGGCCACGACCTACGAGCTGAAGTGCGGCGCGCTGGCGCTGGGCGCACCGGCCGGGCCGACACCCGTGGGGCTGGACGATGCCGCGGCGAACTTCGCCCGCGAGACCGGCCTGCTGGATGCCGGCAGCGCGGCACCGGATCACCTGGAAGCGGCGGCGAGCTGGCTGAACTCCGGCACCGGCGACGATGCCAGCCAAGCGACCGCGGGGGAACGGCCGACGACCTTGACCGGATCCGGCCTCTACACACCCGGCTCCGCGGGGAACTCCTACAGCCTCGCGCATCATGCGACGCTGTCGCCGGGTGCCAACTTTTCGCTGCGCTGGGACGGCTCCCTGCCCAGCTACTACCCCGGCGCGCGGGTCTGCCTGCTGTCCAAGTGGAACACGACCGGCGACCTGCGGTCCTATGCGCTCTACGTGAACGCGGCCGGCACCATCACGCTGGCGGTCTCGACCGATGGCACCGCCGGCACCGTGACCGAGTGGACCTCCGCCCTGCCGACCGGGCTGGCGGCCAACCAGGCGGCCGGGATCCAGGTGACGAAGGAAGGGACCTCGCTGCGCTTCTACATCTACCCCACCACGGGCTATGACGATGCGGTGGAGTTCTCGCCGGCGCAGACGGTCTCCAACCTGACACCGGCGAACGTCGCGTCCGGCTTCTACATCGGCAGCACGGATGCGGGCACGGCCGACCTGCTCAGTGGCATCACCGCCCGCGCGCAGCTGTGGACCACGACCTCCTGGTTCCAGGACTCCACGGTCCTGCGGCTGCTCTTCGACGTGCCGTCCGGCAGTGGCTCGGTCTTCCCGTCGGGGATCACCATCGCCCGCAGCGGCACCGCGCCCTGCTACATCCTGGACGGGCCCACGCCGCGCTTCGACGGGACCGACGATTCCTTCACCATGGACACGCCGGTGGCACTGAATGCCGTCTCCGGGGCGACGGTCATCTGGTACGGGATGATCAACCGGGTGAGCGGGACGAATGACCTGGTTTTCTGCGGCACCAACTCCACCGACCCGCGCATCTGCCTGCGGGTGGACGGCGGCGACCTGAAGCTGCTGGTCCGCCGGCTGGACGGCGAGGCCACCGCGACCATCACCGCGGCCGGCGCGGTGGCGGCCTTCTTCCAGGGCACGCTGTCCGCATCCATCGACTACACGGCCGGCACCGCCATCCTCTACAAGGACGGCGCGGCCGTCGCCGCCGGCTCCCTGACCAGCGCCGGCACGACCAGCGCGACGGACAGCAGCGAGACCCGCTTCATGGCCGGCCAAGGCGGCGCGAACCCGGCGGCGGCGCAGCTGCAGCACGTCCTGATCCGCGAGGTCTCCACCGGGCCCTTCGACCACGCGGATCTGGTCGCCTCGGTCGTGGCGGCCTCCCGCATCTTCTAACACGCCGGCACGATGGCAGACGAAAAGCTCCAATACACGGTCACCTTCAAAACCCGCGCCGAGGGCGACGGGGCGAGGAAGACGATGACCGACGTGCGCGACCTCGCCCGCGAGATGGCGCGGCTGGAGCAGCTGCAGACGCCGGAGAAAGTGGGCGTCACCAAGGCGGCCTTCTACGACCTGGACGCGGCGGTCACCCGGACCACGAACACCTCTGCCAAAGCGGCGAGGTCGTTCAAGATGACGAACGATCAGCTGATGCAGCTGGCCTATTTCGCCGACGACGCTCAGTATGGAATTCGGGGCATTGGGAATAACCTTCCCGGCCTTGCCCTGGCTTTCGGCAAGAGCGGAGCCGCAGCGGCGAAGTTCGGCTTGGCTGTCTCCGGCATCGCGATCGCGATTCCGATCGTCGAGGCGCTGGTCGGGGCAATGTCCCGTGCCAACAAAGAGACCGAGGATTGGAAAGTCTCCGCCGAGGAGCTGGCCGACGCTTTCGCGAAGGGCATCACCAATCAGCTGGAAGCCGCCACCACTGCCGCCGAGGCGCGGCTGCAGCTGGAGGAAATGCTGAACCGACCGAACACCGAAGGCCGGGCGGCGGAGGACAAGGCATTCGACGCGCGGCAGGATAACATCGCGGCCCTACTGGAAGCGACCCGCATCCTCAACGAGCTGATGGGCCGGCAGGTAGTCGCCCAGGAAGCGCTCGCCGCCGCCGAGGCGGAACGGGCCCGGCAGCGTGAAGAGGAGACGCAGCACGCGATCGAGCTGGAGAAGCGCAAGGAGGCCGATGCGAAGGTCGAGCAATCGAACCGGGAGAAGCGGCTCGCCGGGGCGCAGGATGCGGTGAATCTCAACCAGCTTGAGCTGAACCAGCAGTACGAGAAGCTTGAGGTCCTCAAGCAACAGGGAATCGAGGCTGAAAAGATCCGCGAGGCAGCCAAAAAGGCGGAAATGGCGAGCCCGTATGACACGCCCGGCTATTATGTAAACAAGGCTGAAGCGGACATTCAAAAGCGCTTCGGAACCGACTCATTCCGGTCGGACGAGATCACGAAGATCGAGAAGGCGATCGCGGACCTGGAGACACGTCGCGACAGTCTGGAAAGGAAGGTCGGGCAACTCTACCAAGCCGTCGTCGAAGGTGACCAGAAGCTCCAGGACATCATTGATTCGGTTGGACAGCAGATTAACACGATCCTCAGCGAGGGTGAGGCGAAGGCGATGGCCGACACGGCCGCCATCGCGATGGAATCCCAGAAGGCGATCGTCGATAAGATCAAGGAAAGCATCACCGCCGCGGAATCCACTGGCAAGGAGCTGGGCACCGTGCAGACGGGATCGTTGGAGACGCTCAAGGAGGTGGTGAGTGACGGTAAAGTCACGGCTGACGAATCCGTGCGCGTCTTGACCTCCCTCCAGGTGCTGCAGGGAACACTCGGGGGGAACATCACCCGGTTCCTGGCCATCAGCGAAGAAACCGCCGGGCTGCTCAGGAATCACGAACCCCGCCTCCGGAAGCTGGAGCAACTGGTCGGTGGGATCAGGGCGACAACGAAGTAAAAAACCATGGCACTCACCCTGAAAGGCCAAGCCGGCATGGCCCTCGACAGCGCTTCGCGCGCGCCGGCCCTGCTGAAGATCCGCGACATGGTGCTGCGCAAGGAGGCGCTGGCCGATGATTCGCTGTCCTGGACGGCGAGGACGGAAGACCTGCTGGGCGGCGAGACGATCCTGCCGGACCTGGAACAGACGGTCTCCCTCTACCAGGATGCGGTGCGGGTCTTCCACGGGCACGTCTCCGATCCGCGCGACATGCCCTACGGGGCCCGCGTGACGGTCCTGGGCCCGTGGTGGTGGCTGCGCCGGACGCAGCTGACCTCGACGGTCTCAGGGTCCGAACGGCCGACGATCGACCTGCCGGAAGCGACGGTCGCGGCGAACCTCACCACCATCCTCAACCGGGCGATCGCGAAGGGCCTGCCGATCAAGATCGGCACGATCGACGCCGCGGTGACCATCCCGCCGCAGCAGCTGTCGGAGATGTCCTTCGCCGATGCCGTGGCGGACCAGTGCAAGTGGATCACCGACGGGGTCGCGTGGTGGGACTACAGCGGGACCGGCTACCCGTCCTTCAACCTGACCCGGCGGGACGACATGGACGAGACGACGCTGGCGAAGGGGAACGCGGCCGGCGAGGTCACGGACTTCGAGGTCGCGCCGATGTCGGAGCTGGTCGCCTCCCGAGTGGAGCTGACCTACATGACGGGCAGCGGCTCCGATGCGGTCGCCGCCGTCCAGGCCGCCGGCACGGCCGCCGCGGGGAAGACCCAAGTGGTGGCCATCTCGGGCCCGGAACGCACCGAGGTGCTGCCCACCGATTTCACCGACCGGCTGCCGGTCTTCATCTCGACCACGACGCCGGCGACGGCGCTGAAATTCGGCATCCGCGGCCTGCAGAAGCTGCTCCAGGACTACAGCGGCACGCTGTCGGTCGGGGTCAACTCAATCACCGACCCCTACACCGTGGCCGGGAACAAGGCCAAGATCCTCAGCGGCCGGACGGAGTACGATACCTGGAACAACGGCACGGGGAACTTTTCCTCGGGTGCAACCGCCATCCCCGGCGGCAAGACGGTCGTGATGTTCGGCCTGGACGGGAACGCGACCCCGCCGGACTGGCTGGTCGCCAACTACGGCCTGCAGAAGTGGACCATCAAGGACTGCTACATCGCGGACGGGAACAGCGGCAGCTCGACGCCGGTCTTCGACTTCAACCGGCGGCAGGCGATCTTCGACGCGCTGCGCCCCACGCTGATCTTCTACTCGTCCACGAACCCGCCAAGCGGTGCCGGGGCCTTCACCTACGCCTTCCTCGTCCGGCAAGCCTACCAGGGCGCGGAGCTGGACCTGCCGGTCTGGCTCATGGACTCCGGCAGCGTCCCGGCCACCGTCCACAGCGGCACCGCCCGCAGCGGGACCACGGCCAGCGCCATCCAGCTGGCGACCACGGCCAGCGCCGTCGATGGCACCTACGTCGGGTCGCCGATCTTCTGGACCAAGGACGGCATCCGCTACGGGGCCTATGTGACCGCCTACGTCGGATCGACCCGCACGGCGACCCTTTCGACCAGCCAGCAGACCGAGCACGCGCCGGCAAACGGCCAGACCTACGAGATCAACGGCTACTTCTCGACCACCGAGGGGAGCTACAGCTACATCGTCCCGCCGGCCGGGCTGGCGTCGGCGCTGCTGGCCATGCAGTCCTGGACGCCCTACGCCGGCCGGATCGACCGCAAGGGAGCCAGCTGCGACGGGCTGGCCGGCCTGGACCGCAAGTTCAACCTCAGCGGCGTCCGGTCCGGCCTGCAGACGATGGGAGCGCTGGCCAAGTCGATCACCTACGACTTCCGGGCGAAGACCACGACCATCGAACTGGGCCCGCCGTCTCGGCATGATTTCGGGACGCTCGCCCAGCGGTTCCGCCAGTCTCCGCAGAGCAATCTGGCGTGATCGCGGCGGTCGGAAAAGTGACGCGCCACGGCCTGAATTCGGCGTCGCCATCCTGCCGGAAAAGGGTCGATTTCTCAAGCAAAAACCCCCGCAAAACACCCCTATTTTGCCCCCTGGAAACGGGCTTTCAACCGCCCTTGAAGGGCCCTAAAGTCCTGCCGCCCGATCCCGCAAATTTACCATTTCCCTGCGGGAAATTGTCAGATCGTTTGGCGCGTTACGAGCGGAAACGTCCGGCGAATTCAGCAGCTCGAACGCGGCCGGATAACCGATCGATTTCGCGACCTCCTGGAGCTGTGATTTCATCAGGGGCAGCCGCGATTCTCCTTCCAATTGAGCAACGGAAAGCTCGAAGGCGAGGTCCGGGCTGTACTCGCTCACCCGGTCCTGCATCGCCCGCCAGGCCCGCGCGCGGGTCGGGCCGTCCGGCAGCGATTCCATCCAGCCGACGGCCCCGAGCGCATCGTTGCGCGCCCAGTGGTAGCCCAGGGTGTTCGAGAACAACAACTGGTCCCGCCCCGGCCCGTCTCCTTCCGGCAGCGGCTGCAGAATCAACCACCCGGCAGCGGCTTCGGGCTGCACCTCGGCCCACTTCATCGCCAACTTGTAGGTCCGGTCTGGATCCGTCCCCTCCCCGGGCTCGAACAAGCTCGCGAAGCTTTCTTCCGGAGCCGCAAAGGCCGCCCGAATTTCATCTTCGCCGGGCTCGCTTTGCAGGGACTCGAGGTAGCTCGACGTGATCCCGTTGCGGGCGGCGATCTCGACCGCCGCGTCGAGGTCTTCCGCCGCCAGGTTGCGGCAAAGGTTCTCGAGGATATAATCCCGCGCCTTTCCCGGCGGCAATTCCTCCGCATCCAAGGCCGCGGCCCGGGAATCCGCAAGATACCAGCCGTCGTGATCGATCGCCGGCTGCATCGGCCGGGATTTTTCCCAATCGATGTCCGCCTCCGACAATTGCTGGAAGAGGCCCTCGACCGTCAGGAAGGGATCCCGGTGCAGGGCAAGCATCATCCGGGCACTGCCATCCCGCGGTTTATCCAAAAGCATGATGGCTTGGTTGCCGATGCCATTGTCGCCCAAGCGAAAGCCGGTCTTTCCCTCAAGTCCTGCTTCCTTGAGGGCCACAGCGGCAGAGGTCGGATCGGTTTTCACCCACTCCGACAACACCGCTCCGCATGATGCCAAGAAATCTTCGCGGCTCAAACCCAGCGACCGCACCCACGCCAGCGCCGCGCCGGGGTCACGCATCGCCCAGCCCCGTGCCACCGCGCTCACTGCCTTCTTTCTCAGGGCTTCGGTCACCCTCACCTTCTTCGCGGTAATCAACTGCGCCACGTCCGGATGGCTGGAGGCCAACGCGACCAGCGACTTCTCGAAGTCCTCCTCGAAGCGCAAGAATCCCTGCCGGCCCTCGGTCAGGTAGTCTATGAAATGCGGATCGCCGTGGTCCATCGCGAACAGAGCCCGCACTCCGTCGAAAATGGGCAAGATCTCCCGATTCATCGCCTCCGCCTCGTCATGGGCAAACCACGCGGCGAAGAAGGCGCCGCGCCCTTCCATCAGCCAGCGCCCTTCCATCGCGACCATCTTCCGATAAATCGCTTCCGGCGCCTCGAACTCCATCCAGCGCCGCAGGATCGCCTCCAGCTCCATCTCGGGATGGGATGCGTTGCCCGCCTTCAGCGCGCGCACACGCTCCTCGCACTCGGCCGCGGTGGCCGTGGAGAGGTCCTTCAGCAGCTGCGTCATCGGCCCCGTCGGCAGGGGCGCGGATCGCTTTTCCGGCGGACCCCGTCGCGCGGAGCCGGCGAAGTTTCCCCACTCACTCCCGGCGGAATCCCCCGGCTCGTGCCGCATCCACTCCCGGCCGCCCCAGCCGAGCAGCAGCCCGGCCAAGCCGGCGAAGACGGGGCGATAGCGGGAGGAGATACCTTTCACGATCCCCGCCAAACTGACCGGGCCGCCGGATGAGTAAAGCGGATCTTATCGTGTCAACTCGCCGATCGTCCACGGCTGCTGCCGGTCCGCGGTGGCCGCCCGGACCCGGGCCACCCGCTTCGGCTGAACGCCGGGCGCATCGTTCGACCAGGCGTGGCGGACGAAGGTCAGCACGTCGGCGATGTCCGCGTCGCTCAGTCCCGCCACCGGCGGCATCAGCGAGTTCACGGTGGCCTTGCCGGGCACCTCGACCGGTCCTTGCAGGCCGTGGAGGACAACGCGGATCAACGGGTCGGGATCTCCGCCGACCAACGCCGCGCCGTCGAGCGGCGGGAAGGCGCCATCGACGCCCGCGCCGCTGCGCTGGTGGCAGGCCGCACAGGTCCGCTCATAGACCGCCTCGCCGCGGGCGAGCTTGGCCACCGGAGGATTGTGTTTCTTCTCGATCACCTTCTCGTTGACCGCCTCCTTCAAGGCCTTGGCCAAGGGTGAGTCATCGTTCTCAAGAGCCGCCAGGACCTGCGGCGAGCGGTTGCCGGCGAAGGCGCGGATCGCGGCGGGATAGATGCGTTCCTTCAGCACCGAAGGATCCGGCGGCGTTTCCAGCGAGGCCAGCAGGAAGCCGGTCGAGTGCCGCGCGGCGGCGGCGGCGAAGCAGCGGTCGAGCACCTCGCCGCGCCGCAGTTGCTGCTGGTTGCGGTGCCAATCGCGGAGCTTGCGGCCGAGAGCCTCGTCGGCGGGTTGACGCGCGGCGAGCAGCAGCCACTCGCGGACGACGAAGGGGTCGGACTCCTTCAAGGGATCGAAAGGACACGGTTGCTCCCCTGGCCACAGCGAGAGGGCTGTTCGTCGTTGCTCCGCTTCTGGATGGCCAAGCATTTCCACTAGCAGCGCGGTGCCATCGGCAGACTCCGACGCGAAATAGCCGAGTCCCTTCAAAGCGTGCAGGGCGTGGATCCCATGCTCCTGTTCGGCTGCTTGCACCAGGGAAGGAATAAGATCCTTGGTGTCACGCTGGATGATCTGGCGCTGTGCCTGCAAACGGACCTCAAGCGTGGGATCCGCAAGCGCTGCCATGAGGTGCTGCGGGGGTTGGGGCTCGGATTCGCTGTTCTTCGGGAACACCCGGTAGATCCGCCCCCGTTGCTTGTCCCGCAGCGGTGTCACGTAGGCCGCGCCTTGCCCGCGGTCGACCTTGGTCTGCTCGAAGGGCGCGCCGGGGCGGTTGTGCTGGACGATGATGTTGTACCAATCCGCGATCCACACCGCACCGTCGGGACCGGTTTCCGCCGCCACCGGGGCCGACCAGGCGTCGGAGCTGGCGTAGAGGTTGTTGCCCTCGAACTCGGCGATGAAGTCGGCATTCTCCGTCCGCAGCCGCGCCATCGCGACCAGGTGGCCGGTCGGCTCGCAGACGAAGGCCGTTTTGTACCACCAGTCTTCCGGGAAGCGCCGCCCGGTGTAGACCCCGTGCCCCGCGCCGGCGGTGTAGTGGCGGGCCCTCGCCCACACCTTGCCGTCCCCTAACAACTCGACAGGCGGGTCCCAGCCGTCGGAACCCTGGACATCCAGAGTGACCGGGAAAACGCGCGTCCCGCGATCGGCGCGGTGCACCGGGCCGCCGTCGCCGATGACCTGCCAGCTCGGCTGGCGGTTGGCGGTGGAGCCGAGCACGTCGAAGCTTTCCGTGAAGCCCAGGCCCCAGGTGTTGTTGGTCGTCTTGCCGAGGAACTCGAGCTTCGAGCCGTCCGGCAGGAAGCGGAACACCCCAGTGTCGAACTTCACCGGCACGCCGCCGACCGTCCCCTCGAAGCCCGCGTAGCCGATGGTCGCATAGATCCAACCGTCGAAGCCATAGCGCAGGTTCGACACCCCGGCATGGGTGTCGTGGGTCTTGAAACCTTCGAACAACACTTTCCGCTCGTCCGCCTTGTCGTCACCGTCCTTGTCCGCGAGGAAAAGCATCCGCGGCCCGTCCGTCACGATCGCCCCGCCGTTCACACAGACCACCGAGGTCGCCAGGCTGAGGCCGTCGGCGAACACGGTGAACTTGTCCGCCTTGCCGTCGCCGTCGCTGTCCTCGCAAATCTTCACCCGGTCCCGCTTCGCGCCGCCGTCGTTCGGGTAGTCCATCGCCTCGACCACCCACAGCCGGTCGCGATGATCCCAGGCGATCGCGATCGGGTTCACCACGTCCGGCTCCGCCGCAAACAGCGACAGTTCGAATCCCGCCGGCACCTGCGCCCGCTGCATCGACGCTTCCGGCGACAGCGGCTGCTGGATCTTCGGCACCGGCTTGTCGGTCCGGTAGCGATCGGGCAGCAGCGGAGTCTCGTATGCCAGCGCCGGCAGGTCGCCGACCGAGACCTCGCGCTTCGCCGCCCAGCGGATCCCGCGCACCAAGAGCTCATGGAAGCCTTCCTGCTTCCAGCAGCGCTCGTCGTGGCCGTGCGCGGTGTAGAACACCCGGCCCTTGCCCTGCTCGCGGACCCAGGTCCAGGCCTCGTCGCCGTTGCGCTGCAGGATGGTCAGGTCGTCGGTCATCTTGTGATGCCGATAGGTCTCATCCCACGTTTCGAAGGGCTCGTAGCCCTTCATCGTCGGATGCTCCGGCTCGACCACCCGCGCGGTGAAAACCCCCTCGCCGTGGCCCTCGATCTGGCCGCCGACCAGGTCGATGTAGCCGTCGGTCTTCTTGAAGCAGGCCGACCCGCAATGCACCGGCACGAAGCCGCCGCCATTGTCGATGAAACCCTTCACCGCCGCCAGTTGCGCCGGTGTGATCTCCTGGTGATTCGCGTAAACCAGCAGCACGTCGTACTTCGCCAGATTTGCCGGCGTCAGCGCCTCCATGCGCTTCTCGTAGGTCAGATGGATTCCCCGGTTCCCGCTCGCCTCCTTGAACATCGCGTAGCGGTCGAGCGGCTTGTGATAGAGATCGTCGCCGAAGAACAGCACCTCGATCGGCTCCGCTTCCGGCGCGGTTTTTTCCCCCGCCGCGAACACGAGGGAAGCGAGGAAAACAAGCGGAAGAAGCAGTCGCAGCAAGGCCATGGACGATTCCATACGCGTTCCACCGGCCAAATCCGACGATTTTCCCGCCATCCATCGAGTCATCAGAAAGCATCACCTTTCCCCTCGACACCCCGGGTTCCGCGGGCCAGCTTGCCGGCCGTGACGACGAATCTCCGCGGGCTTCTTGAGCTGCGGCCGCTCCTGCTAGGGCTGGCCTCCCGCTGAACTTTGTCTTTTCCTACCGCCGTCACCCGGACCGCCGCACCTTTCGCGGCCCTCCCTTTTTCGTCATTCGAAAACCCGTCATTCGTCATTTTCCCATGAATCCGTCTTCCATTGCCAAATACCGTCCCTTTCCGCCGGTTTCCTTGCCCGACCGCACCTGGCCGGACCGCACCATCACCACCGCGCCGATCTGGTGCTCGGTCGACCTCCGCGACGGCAACCAGGCCCTGCCGCAGCCGATGTCGATCGAGGAAAAACTCGAGTTCTTCGACCTGTTGTGCCGCGTCGGCTTCAAGCAGATCGAGATCGGCTTCCCCTCCGCCGCTGACACCGAGTTCAACTTCTGCCGCCGCCTGATCGAGGAGAACCGCATCCCCGACGACGTCACCATCCAGATCCTGGTCCAGACCCGCGAGCACCTGATCCGGCGCTCCTTCGAGGCCATCGACGGTGCCAAGCGGGCGATCGTCCACATCTACAACTCGACCTCCCCGCTGCAGCGCCGCGTGACCTTCGGCGACGCTTCCCGCGAGGACATCCGGCAGCTCGCCATCGACGGCGCCAAGCTGGTCAAGGAACTGGTCCCGACCATCCCGCGCACCGAGGTCGTGCTGCAGTATTCGCCGGAATCCTTCTCCGACACCGAGCTGGATTTCGCCTTGGACTGCTGCAACAGCGTGATCGACGTCTGGCAGCCGACGCCGGAGAAGAAGATGATCATCAACCTGCCCGACACCGTCCAGTGGACCACGCCGAACATCCACGCCGACATGATCGAGTGGATGGGCCGCCACTTGAAGAACCGCGAGTCGGTCATCGTGTCCCTGCACACCCACAACGACCGCGGCACCGGCACCGCCGCCACCGAACTCGGCCTGATGGCCGGCGCCGACCGCGTTGAAGGCACGCTCTTCGGCAACGGCGAGCGCACCGGCAACCTCGACATCGTCAACGTGGCGCTGAACATGAACAGCCACGGCATCGAGACCGGCCTCGACTTCTCCGACCTGCCCGCCCTGCGCGCCGTCTACGAGCGCGTCACCCGCATGACCGTCGGCGAGCGCCATCCCTATGCCGGCGAGCTGGTTTTCACCGCCTTCTCCGGCTCCCACCAGGATGCCATCAAGAAGGGCCTCGACCGCCGCGAGAAGGAAACCAAGGACAATCCCGGCATCGCCTGGGGCGTTCCCTATCTGACCATCGACCCGCAGGACATCGGCCGCTCGTACGAGGCGATCATCCGTATCAACTCGCAGTCCGGAAAGGGCGGCGTCGCGTGGATCCTCGACCGCGAGCACGGCCTCGACCTGCCGAAAACGATGCACCCGCAGGTCGGCAAGACCATCTACGACCTCGCCGACCAGCGCGGCCGCGAGTTGTCCGTCGATGAAATCCGCGATGCCTTCTACGAGCTCTTCGCCAACGTCGAGACCCACCTCGCCGTCTCCGACTACGAACTGATCCACCACACCACCGAGCGCGGCACCGTCGAGTGTACGGCGACCATCGTACTCGACGGCGGGGAAAAGCAGATCACCGGCAAGGGCAACGGCCCGATCAATGCCTTCGTCCACGCCATGGAGGGCATCGGCCTCAAGGACTTCAAGGTCACCGACTACCGCTCCCACGCCGTGCGCGGCGGTTCCGACGCCAGCGCCGCCGCCTACGTCCAGGTCCAGCACGACGACGGCCGCATCCTGTGGGGTTGCGGCATCGACCCGTCGATCGAGATGGCCGGCCTCAAGGCGCTGGTCACGGCGTGGAACCTGCTGAGGCAGGATTGAGGGATAAATGTGTCTTGCCGCTTGCCCCGGCGGCGGCAAGACACCACAACATGTCACGCATGAGATCCCTCATCGTGACCTGCCTCGCCCTGTTATCTCATCTCAACGCGGGCGAAAAGAAATCATGGCCTCCGGTCGAGTACGCGCACGTCGTCGCCTACTGCTACGACTACAGCCGTGATCCCCGCGGCAGCACGATTGTCTTCAAGGACGGCAGCCACCACCGTGGCATCATCGTTCCCTTCACCCGCAATCTCCTCGAGTCGAAGCACGCCAAACTGGAAACGTTGCTCAATCCGAAGGAGGAGATGCCTAACGAGGAAGTCGAGTGCTACGACCCCCACCACGCCCTCGTCTTCTACGACAAGGACTGGAAGCCCGTCGCATCGATCGACCTCTGCTTTGCCTGCGCCGACTTCCGGGCCCGGCCCGCGCATCCCGCGAAGGAGCTCGACTGGCGGGCGATCGAAGCGTTCCTGAATGCCCTCGGCATGCCCACCGGTGAGCAGGTGGACTTCACCCGGCTCTTCGAACAACACCAAGGCGCCGAATCGAAACCGGTGTCACCCCGTCCGGCCCGGAAGGCACACGACGACGACGACCCGTTTGCACCCTGAGCAAACGGACCGGCGCGGTGAGGCGCGGGCCGGTGTCGTGGCGCCGCCATTTCCCCCCTGAACGTCCTTTTGAATGGAACCGGGACACCGATCGGTTAGGACCCTTGCGTTCATGAAACCGCTCCCTGTCCGCGCCGCAGCCTTCATCATCCTCTGCCTGAACCTGCAGGCTGCCGGAGCCCAGGAAAACTCCGCGCCTGCCGCCGGGATGCCCGGGATGATCGAGCGCTTCAGCCAGGACCGCGGCGCCCTTGAGCGACTCTATGCCGTGGAGATGTCTCCCGCCCGCCGCGACCGCTTGCGAAATTTTCACGACCAAACACTCGAAGAACTGGCAGCGATCGACTTCGGGTCGCTGGGAAGCAGCGGCCGCATCGATTGGATCCTGCTGCGGAACCATCTGCTCTTCGAGCAGGACCAGCTGGCAGCCGACGCCGCGAAGTCCGCCGAGATCACCGGCCTGCTGCCTTTCGCGGAAACCATCATCCGCCTGGAAGAAGACCGCCGGCTGCTGCGCCACCAGGAGCCGCGCGAAAGCGCCCGCCTGGTCGCGGCCATCCCGGGACAGATCGACGCGATCCGCGAGGATCTTGAGAAACAACTCAAGGCCGGCAAGGCCCCGGGAGCCGTCATCGGACAACGGGCCGCCCGCACGGTCGACCAACTGCGCGGCGCGCTGCGGAACTGGAACCGCTTTTACTCCGACTACCACCCGGCCTTCACCTGGTGGCTGCAGGATCCCTACGCCAAGGCCGACCAATCGCTGGAGGACTACGCCTGGTTCCTGCGTGAAAAACTCGCCGGCTACAAGAAAGGCGAGGACCCGCCGGTCATCGGCGATCCGATCGGCCGCGAGGCGCTGATCCACCACCTGCGGGCGGCGATGATCCCCTACACGCCGGAGGAGCTGCTGGACATCGCCGGCCGCGAGTTCGCCTGGTGCGAGGCCGAGATGAAGCGGGCCGCGGACGACCTCGGATTCAACGGCGACTGGAGCAAGGCGCTCGAGCACGTCAGCGGCAAGCATGTCGAGCCCGGCGAGCAGCCCGCCTTGATCAAGCAGCTGGCCGATGAATCGATCGCCTTCGTCGAGGAGCATGACCTGGTCACCGTCCCGGACCTGGCCAAGGAAACCTGGCGGATGGAAATGATGACGCCCGAGCTGCAGAAGCAGACGCCCTTCTTCACCGGTGGCGAGGTGATCTCGGTGGCCTACCCGACGAGCACGATGAGCCACGAGGACAAGCTGATGGGGATGCGCGGCAACAACATTCACTTCAGCCGTGCGGCAGTGCATCACGAGCTGATTCCGGGCCACCATTTGCAGCTCTACATGGCGCGCCGTTACAACACCCACCGCTCCCTGTTCCGCACCCCCTTCCTGATCGAGGGCTGGGCCTTGCATTGGGAAATGCTTCTCTGGGACCTGGACTTCCAGCGCTCCGCCGAAGACCGGGTCGGCATGCTCTTTTGGCGCTCCCACCGCTGCGCCCGGATCATTTTTTCCCTCAGGTATCACCTTGGCGACATGACGGCCCGGGAGGCGATCGACTACCTGGTCGAACGGGTCGGCCACGAGCGCCGCAACGCCACCGCCGAGGTGCGCCGCACGCTGGAGGGATCCTACGGCCCGCTCTACCAAGCGGCCTACATGCTGGGCGGCCTGCAGCTCCGGGCGCTCCACCGCGACCTGGCTGGATCGGGGAAGATGAGCGACAAGGCCTTCCATGACGCGGTCCTGCTGGAAAACGCGATCCCCATCGAAATGATCCGGGCCAGCCTGAGCAGCCAGGAGCTGGAAAAGGACTTCGCCACCAACTGGCGCTTCTACGAACCATAGACATGTCCCGGATGCGCAGCGGAACCCTTGCCGCCGGACTCGCCGGAAACGCCGTCTGGCAGCAGGTCGCCAGGCAGGTGCCGGCCTGGTTCCGGCGGGAGGCCAGGGCTTGAAAAAACCAGTTGCACCGGGCTTTTCCGAAGCGAGATATTGTCACAGAGCCGGACGAAGCAAGTCGACAAAATCGCGAGCGCCTAAAGAGGATAGCGGTGACTTGGAACCCAAATTTCGCCCGGCTCGCTTCTTTCCCGAACGCCTGTCCGACAACCCGGACAGGCGTTCTTCGTTCTGCCGGCCGAGGCATGCGTTTCGACTCTTTTTCCCGCGGAATCGACCCGCTCCCGTTTGACCGGGGCGATGCCCGGGCGTATCTATCAAGGGTAGCGGAAACCCCGTCGAAAGGAGGTGCCCATGGCCGGCCTTGAACCCTTGAATACCCTCTTGTCCACAGCTCCAGCCCCGCCCTCCGGCGGCTGCCGCTGAATCCGGGGCCCGCGATTCCGCCGGCCCCACGGGTCAACCCGCCGGAGTGCTTCCGGTATCTCCGGCACAACCGAAAGCGAGGAGATTCCCATGATTGCGAAATCACTCAAAGACTATCTCGACCGCAACAAGGTCAAATACATCACCATCATCCACTCCCCCGCCTACACCGCCGCCGAGGTGGCCCAGGCAGCCCACATTCCCGGCGCGATCATGGCGAAGACCGTGATGGTCGAGGTGGATGGAAACCTGGAGATGGCGGTCGTTCCCGCCAACCAGCGGGTGCGGCTCGACGACATCCGTGACCTGACCGCCACCGATGACGTGCGGCTGGCTCACGAGGACGAGTTCAAGCGCCACTTCCCCGACTGCGAGGCCGGCGCCATGCCCCCGTTCGGCAACCTCTACGACATGACGACCTTCATCTCGCCGCGGCTGGCCGCGGAAGGGGAGATCGCCTTCAATGCCGGCTCCCACACGGAGGTCATCCGGATGAACTGGTCCGATTACCAGCGACTCGTCAAACCGCGGGTCGCCAGCTTCACGGTGTGAACCCACGCCGCGGCGGCGGCCGCCGCAAACCGGTGATCGCCGCCGGAAAGGCGGGCGCGGATGATCGCGCTTCGCCGGCAATGATTGCGCGTGCATGCTCAGACTGACGACACGGCATTGGTCGGCAGGTCCCTTTTCCGGCTAGCCTGCCGGCGATGAAAACAATCGACGGATCCCAATTGATCGACCAGCTGAACTGGCGCTACGCGACGAAACAATTCGACCCCGACCGCAAGATCCCGGCGGATCAATGGGCCGCGCTGGAAGAGGCGCTGGTGCTTTCGCCATCCAGCCTCGGGCTCCAGGCCTGGGGATTCGTGGTGGTGGAGGATCCGGCGGTCCGCGAGGAACTGAAGGCCGTGTCGTGGGGCCAGGCGCAGGTCACCGACGCCTCGCACCTGGTGGTCTTCACGGCCCGGACCGACTACACCGAGGCCGACATCGAGACCTACATGCAGCGCATCAGCGAGGTCCGCGGGGTGCCGGTGGAATCGCTCGCCCCGTTCCGCGAGATGGTCAGCGGCAGCGTCAACGGCCAGTCGCCCGAGGCCCGCGCCCAGTGGCTCGCCCGCCAGCCGTATCTCGCCCTCGGCGTGCTGCTGACGGCCGCCGCGCTGATGGGGATCGACGCCTGCCCGATGGAAGGCATCGTCCCGGCCGAATACAACCGCATCCTCGGACTCGGGGAAAAGGGCCTGACCGCGCTGGCCGTGGCGACCGTCGGGTATCGCTCGGAAGACGACAAATACGCGTCGCTGCCGAAAGTCCGCTTCGCCACCGAAAAGGTGATCAACCGGGTTTAGTGCTACTCCATCGCACAGCGCCACGCCACGACGTTGGCGCCGTCGATGCCCTTGATTTCACTGAACTCCCAGACGCCGGGGGTCGCGGTGGCGACAAACTTGGTCTTGGCTTCGTCGTCGCTCCCTTGCTCCTTGGCGAAGATGTTCCAGGCGAACTTCACGGTGTCGCCGTCGACCCGGATCTCGACGTCGAATCCGGCGCGGCTCTCGTCGGCGACGGCCTGGTCCTTCGCCAGGGACAACTTCCCCTCCGCCATCATCCAGGCCGACCGTTCACCGCCACGGACCCAGAAAGAGGACTCCTTCCAGAGTTCGCCGCGCCCGGTGAGCCACTCGAAGGCCTTGTCGCGGGTCTCCGGCTTCGACTTGGCCAGCGTCCCCAAGTCTGCCTCCGGCAATTTGAACCAGAGCATCTCGACCTTGCCGACCGGGTCGCCCGCCGCAGCCTCGTCTTCCGGTGCGGTCGTGGTGGCGAGACGCCATAGCATCAGCGTCTCTTTGCCATCGCCCCAGCGGGCATCCTCCCGCCAGGTTCCGGGGCGGACCGGAATTGAACCATGGCTGTGAAAACTCCGGTAGCCCTTGCTGTCCTCCGGCAGATCGACCTCCGCCGCGAGCCGGGCAACGACCCCCTTCGCGGCGATCCGGGCACCTTCCACCTCCAGCTTGACCCCCCGCTCCTTGGCCACCTCGCCGCCGAATTCGATCGGATCCATCGGCATCGACATCTCGACCGTCTCGCCCCGCCAGGGGTTGACCTCCATGAAATCGCCCAGCATGCCGATCCCCGGCCGCTGCAGGATCTCGTCCATCGCCTCCGGCTTCGCCTTCTCAAGGCGGGAGTGAATCAAGGCGCCCTCCTTCGCCGGGACTTGGAGCAGGACGTATCGCACCATCTCCTCGGCCCGGCCCGGGATCGCCGACGCGGCGAGGCTGACAACGGCGCCGATGAGGGCAAAACGGGAAGACGGGGACTTGGGTTTCATGGGTTTGCGGCGTTCATTCCGCGGCTCTCACGTCCTGCATGATGATCTGCAGGCTGGTCCGGCCCCGGAAGGTGTTGCGGTCGATGGTGAAAGCGATGTCCCACGGTGGATCCGGCAGGACGACCTCCCCGCCGCCGAAATAGACCGCATCCTGCTCGTGGTAGCCCTGGCGCAGGTTGAGCCGCAGGTGATGGTTTTTCATGTGCACCGGCGGCCGGCTGAGATGAACGCCGCGCGCCATGAAAATCGGCTGCGGGTTGCCGTTTCCGAAGGGCTGGAGCAGCTCGTAATCCGAGAGGAACTCGAGCGACAGCTGGTCGAAGGTGATCTCGGCATCCACCCGCAGCTTCGGCTGGCGTTGCTCGGGCGCGGTGTTGCTGAGCACGAATTCCGCGAACTCCTTGCGAAACACCTCGATCTTGTCCTCCGCGATGGAAAGGCCGGCCGCCATGTCGTGGCCGCCACCGGCGACGAGATGGTGGCGGCAGGCATTGATCGCCTGCACCAGCGAGACGCCTTCGATGCTGCGCCCGCTGCCCTTGCCGATGCCGGCCTCGTCGATGGCGATGATGAAGGTCGGCTTGTGGAACTGCCGCATCAGCCGCGAGGCGACGATGCCGACGACCCCCGGGTGCCAGCTGCGTGAACCGAGCACGATCACCGGATCGCGCTCCGGATCGAAGGTTGCCTGGAGCATCTCCATCGCCTCCTTGCGGATCTGGTTTTCATGCGCCTGCCGGCGCTTGTTGTAGTCGTCGAGCCGCTCCGCCAGGTCGCGGGCGAGGCGCTTGCAGTCGGTCAAGAGGGTGGCCAGCGCATCCTCGGGGACGTCCATCCGGCCGGCGGCGTTGAGGCGCGGCCCGATCCGGAAGCCGACGTCCATCGACGTCGCCTTGCCGTTCATGCCGGTCACTTCCTGCAGTGCCCGCAGGCCGGGGTTGAGGGTCAGCGGCAAGCGCTTGAGACCATGGCGGACCAGCAGCCGGTTTTCGCCGATCATCGGCACGATGTCGGCAATCGTCGCGACCGCCACCAGGTCGAGCAGCTCCTTGAGATCGAAACCGTCCGCCGGCCGCGTCTTCATCATCGCGTGGGCCAGCTTGAAGCAGACGCCGGCGGCGCAGAGATAGGTCGGGCCACCGCCGGACTTCGGATTGACCAAGGCGATCACGTCCGGCCGGCCGCGCGGCCCCGGCTCGTGGTGATCCACGACGATCACATCGACGCCCTCCGCCCGCAGCGAGGCGATTTCATCGACCGACACCGTGCCGCAATCGACCGCGATCAACAGATCCGGCTTGGAGCCCTCGGCCATGCAGCGCTTCAGTGCCGCGGCGCTGAGGCCGTAGCCCTCGCTGCTGCGGCGGGGGATGAAATGCCGCGGTTCCAGGCCGTAGGCGTGCAGCAGCTTGCGCATCACGGTGATCGAGGTGACCCCGTCGACGTCGTAGTCGCCGTAGATGCAGACATTCTCGCTCCGCTCCACGGCGGCGAGAATGCGCTCCACGGCCTCGTGCATCTCGTTGATCTCGAACGGATCGCCCAGATCCCGCAACTTCGGCCGCAGGAAGTTCTCGAGGTTCTCCCCCACCGGCAGCCCGCGCTGGCGGATCAAATGTTCCAGGATGGCGGGAAACGGGTGGCCGTCCCCGCTTCCATTGGCATGGAAAGGGTCGCCGCAGAGGATCCAGTCGGCGGGGAGGGCTCGCATTGGTCGCGCACCCTAGGAGCGGTGTTCATGCCACTCAAGCCCGCATCCACGTCAGTCGAACATGGTTGGCAGGCCCGGGTCCGCCACGTGGGCAAATGCCAGCTCCACGTAGTGCGGGGCCGCCCGGAAGGGGCAAAGCTCCGGCAACGCGTCCGACGCGAAAAATCCCGCCCCGTCGGTCTCGTGACCGTCCCCGGCCACGTCCGCGGTGCCGTTCGGCCGGCACAGGAAGACCAGCTTGTAGACGTGTTCCGGCTGCCGCGGGTGGCCCTGGCGGTCCTTGTCCCAGCAGGCGATCAGTTTGACCACCTCGACCTCGATGCCGGCCTCTTCCCGGACTTCCTTGGCGGCATTTCCCGCCGGGCTCTCGTTGAGGTCCGCCCAGCCGCCCGGCAACGTCCACTGGCCGCTGCCGGCCTCCCGGACCAGCAGGATCTTGCCGTCGTCGATCACCGCCGCCCGCACGTCCACCTTCGGCGTGGCATAGCCGAATTCGACCGGCCAGCGGAACTCCCGTGCCTCGCCGGTCAGGAGTTCGGACGCGATTTCGTGCAAGCGCCGGTAGCGTTCCAGGTCGTAGGGACCCTCCGAATAGCGCAGGCCGGCCTCGGCCATCGACTTCAGTTCGCGGCTGATCGCCAGCAGATCACGGTTCACGGCGTACGATTGCGGGGGAACCCGGACGGCTTGTCGATGGCCATTTCGATGGACCGGATCCGGAGCCGCGGACCGCCGGGTCAGCCGGGGGACCACCCGAAAGACCACTTTCTTCATTTTCAGCACAATTTCCTTCGCCTACCAACTCCGCATGCACCCGTTTCTCGATGAAACCTTTCACGTCCGCTGGTCCACGCTCGTCCCCGAGGCGGTCGAGCCCGACATCCGGCACGCCCTGGAAATCGCCCGCGAGCGCATCGAGGCGGTCTGCCAGGTCACGCCAGACACCGCGACCTACGAAAACACCTACGCGGCCTTCGAGGAAGCCAACGACCTGCTCTCCCTCGGGTGGGGCCGCCTGCAGCACCTCGACTCGGTCTGCGACGAGCCCGCCCAGCGCGCCGCCCTCAACGCGATGCTGCCGGAAGTGTCCGAGCACTACGCGTCGATCCCCCTCAACGACCGCCTGTGGGCCGTCCTGAAGGCCTTCGGGGAATCCGCCGCGGTCAAGGATCTGCCGCCGGTCCAGCAGCGCTTCATCGAGGAGACGATGCTCGACTTCGTCCAGTCCGGTGCCGACCTCCCGCCGGACAAGAAGTCCCGGGTGGCCGCCCTCGAGGCCGAACTTTCCAAGGTCACCAAGCTCTACTCCGAGCACGTCCTCGACTCGACCAACGCCTGGGACCTGGTCATCACCGACGAGGCCAAGCTCGCCGGCCTGCCGGCCTCGGCCAAGGCCGCCGCCCTGGCCAACGCCAATGCCAAGGAGCTGGCCACCGACGACAAGCCGGCGTGGCGCTTCACGCTGCAGATGCCGTCGATGTTCCCGGTGATGCAGCACCTCGACGACGACGGCATCCGCCGCCAGGTCTGGGAAGCCTCGACCCAGGTCGCCTCGAACGGCGACAAGGACAACACCCCGCTGGTCTGGAAGATCCTCGAGCTGCGGAAAGAAAAGGCCGGGCTGCTCGGCAACGCCCATTTCGCCGACCTCACCCTGCAACGGCGGATGGCCCGCTCCGGCGAGAATGCGCTCGGCTTCGTCGAAGACCTCCACGACCGCATCCAGGGTGCCTTCAACACCGAGTACCGCGAGCTTTGCGACTACAAGGCCCGCGTCACCGAAGCCCCCGTCGACGGCCTCGAACCCTGGGAGTTCGCCTACTGGTCGGAACGCCGGCGACAGGAGGAATACGATCTCGATGACGAGGTGCTGCGGCCCTATTTCCCGGTCGACCGCGTGATGAGCGGCATGTTCGACCTCTGCTCGAAGCTGTTCGGGATCACCCTGAAGGAGCGGGAATCGGTCTACTACGAGCGCGGCCAACGGCCCGCCGACGCGCCGGCCGATGCGATCGAGGTCTGGCACCCCGAGGTGAAATTCTACGACCTCAGCGACAGCGCCACCGGCGCGCACCTCGGGTCGTTCTACGCCGACTGGCACCCGCGCGAGTCGAAGCGCGGCGGTGCCTGGATGAACTGCCTCTTCACCGGCCACCCGGGCGGCGACGGCAAGGCCCGCGAGCCCCACCTCGGCCTGATCACCGGCAACATGACGCCGCCGGTCGACGGCAAGCCCGCCCTGCTGACCCACGGCGAGGTCGAGACCATCTTCCACGAGTTCGGCCACCTGCTCCACGGGCTGCTGAGTGACGTCGCCGTGCGCTCGCTCGCCGGCACCAACGTCCCGTGGGACTTCGTCGAGCTGCCTTCGCAGATCATGGAGAACTTCTGCTGGGACCGCCAGTCGCTCGACCTCTTCGCCCGCCATCACGAGACCGGCGAGCCGATCCCCGACGAGCTCTTCGACCGCATGATCGCGGCGAAGAACTATCTCAGCGCGACCGCCTTCATGCGCCAGCTGGCCTTCGGCAAGCTCGACCTGGAACTCCACATCCACCTCGACCGCTACCTCGGCAAGGACCTCGATGCCGTCGACCGCGAGATCCTCGAGTCCTACCGCGTGCCGCTGAAAACCGAGACCCCGAGCATGGCGCGGCGTTTCGGCCACCTGTTCAGCTCGGCCACCGGCTACGCCGCCGGCTACTACTCCTACAAGTGGGCCGAAGTCCTCGATGCCGACGCCTTCACCCGATTCCAGGAGAATGGTGTGATCGACCCGACCACCGGCGCCGCCTTCCGCGAGCACATCCTGTCGAAGGGCAACTCGGCCCCGGTCGACGAGCTCTACCGCCGCTTCATGGGCCGCGATGCCGCATTGGATCCCCTGTTGATCCGCTCCGGGCTGGCCGAACCGGCATTGGCGTGATCCATTGCCGGCCCCACATGCGCACCGGCATCCTCTACCTCGTCTCGGGGCCCTCGGGCTCGGGGAAATCGACGCTCTGCCGCCGCCTCGCCGCCGAAGGCGAGGCGGAGTTCTCGATCTCCTGCACCACCCGCCAACCGCGCTTCGGCGAGACCCACGGCCGGGAGTACTACTTCCTCACCGTCGATGAATTCCAGCAGCGCGTCGCCGCCGGGGATTTCCTCGAGCACGCCCTGGTCCACGGCAACCACTACGGCACCCTGCGCAGCGAGGTGCTCGAACGTCTGGAGGAAGGCACCGATGTGGTGATGGACATCGACGTCCAGGGTGCCGCCCAGGTCCGCGCCTGCGCCGACCCGGCGATCCGCAAGGCGCTGGTCGACCTCTTCGTCATGCCGCCGGATGAAGACGAACTAGCCCGCCGCCTGCGCGGCCGCGGCACCGACAGCGACGAGGTCATCGAACTGCGCCTGCGCAACGCCATCGACGAAATGCGCCACTGGCCGGAGTACCGCTACCGCCTGCTTTCCGGTGCGCCGGAGAATGACTACGCGCGCTTCAAGTCCCTCCTCTTCGGCGAGCGGATGCGGGTGGCGAGGTTGGTGGCTGGGTAAGACGGGCTCCTCAAATACGGGCCGTTTGTGAAACACCCGTGGAACAGCTTCTCATCCGATAGCCTTATTCCGTGGAACTCCCGTGGAACATATCACTCTCCCGTCCAAGCCGACTAAAGTCGGCGCTCCGCCGAGCATTCAAGGGAGCGCCGGATTCATCCGGCTTGGACAGAAGGCGAAGCCCCTCATCGGCCAGCCCGAACTGGCCCGTCACTTCACCAGCCGCTCCGCCAGCTCCCACTCCTCGTGGTAGCGCTTGAAGCTGCGCAAGGCCCATTCCGCTTCGGCGAGCACCACCCAATGGCCGGCGGCGTCGCGCGCCAAGGCACTGCCACCCGGCATGTCGTCGGTCGGCGGGTTCACTCCGGTGACCGGTTGGCCGTCTTTCATCAGCCAGCGGACGATCGACCACGGGCAGGATTCAACCACCACTTCGGCACCGTATTCGTTCTCCATCCGGTGCTTGAGCACCTCGAACTGCAGCGGCCCGATCGCCCCCAGCAGCGCGCTGCCACCCATCCCGGTTTCGAAAAGCTGGGTCACGCCCTCGCGCACCAGCTGGTCGAGGCCGGCGCGGAAACGCTTGGCGGTGCCGGTGCTGCGGCCGCGGATCGTGGCAAAGCACTCCGGCGGGAAGATCGGGATCTCGTCGAACTTGATCGAGTTGTCGGAGGTCAGCGTGTCGCCGATCTCGAAAGGCTGGTTGCCCACCAGGCCGACCACGTCGCCGGCGAAGGCTTCCTCGACGATCTCCCGCTCCTGGGCGAAAAGGCGCTGCGAATTCGACAGGCGGATCTGCTTCGCCGCCGAGCCGTGCCACACCTGCATGTCGCGCTCGAACTTGCCGGAGACCACGCGGATGAAGGCCATGCGGTCGCGGTGCTTCGGGTTCATGTTGGCCTGGATCTTGAAGACGAAGGCACTGAAGCGCTTGTCCTCGGGCTCGATCATGGTCTCGCCCGACTTGCGGCCAGCCGGCTGCGGAGCCATTGCCAGGAAGCCGTCGAGCAGCAGCTGGATGCCGAAATTGTTCGCCGCCGAACCAAAGAACACCGGCGTCAGCTCGCCCGCCAGCACCCGCTCCTGGTCGAAGGGCGCGCCGGCGATGTCGAGCAGCTCCATTTCCTCGATCGCCTTGTCAACCAGATCGCCGTCGACGTGCTCGCGCACCGCCGGGTCGGTCAAGCCGACCACCGATACCGGCGCGCGGTAGGCACCGGCCTTGGTTTTCTCGAACAGGTTCAGCTGCCCGTCGCGGCGCTGGATCAGCCCGCGGAAGCGCGGTCCGTCGCCCAGCGGCCAGTTCATCGGGTGCGAGGCGATGCCGAGCACGCTCTCGATCTCGTCGATCAGCTCGATCGGCGGCCGGGTCGGTCGGTCGAGCTTGTTGATGAAGGTGAAAATCGGGATCCCGCGCAGGCGGCAGATCTCGAAGAGCTTGCGGGTCCGCGCCTCGACGCCCTTGCCGGCGTCGACGACCATGATCACGGCGTCGACCGCGGTCAGCACGCGGTAGGTGTCTTCCGAGAAGTCCTCGTGGCCCGGGGTGTCGAGCAGGTTGACGTTGAAGCCGCCGTAGCTGAACTGCAGGACGGTCGAGGAGATCGAGATCCCGCGTTGCTTTTCCAGTTCCATCCAGTCCGACGCCGTGCCGCGGCGGTCGCGGCGCGAGGTCACGCTGCCGGCCAGGTCGATGGCGCCGCCGTAGAGCAGGAACTTCTCGGTGAGCGTGGTTTTCCCGGCATCCGGGTGGGAGATGATGGCGAGGGTGCGGCGGATGGAAGACGGATGGGACACGGTGGCGGGCGGAGGGAAGCACGCGGCGGGAGCGGAGCCAAGGATTCATCGGTCGCCCGGCCTCGCCGCCGTCCTTTCTTACCAAACGGTTACGGAAGGCGATCTTGCGGAAACAAGGGATTCTGGGCTTTTGGGCAGGAAGCGGTTCGTTCTCATCCATTTCTCATCGGTGGGCGGCGATCCTGCAAAAAACGGCAATTCCCCGCCTCCCCCGGAACGTAGACGACACGCATCCATGGACATCCTGCTCGTTGAAGACGAACCCCAGCTCGCCAACCAGGTCAGCCGGGCGCTGACCAAGGCCGGCCACGTCGTGACCACCGCGGCCGACGGGCCCGCCGGCCTCGACGCGGCCACCGCGCATCACTTCGACCTGCTGCTGCTGGACGTGAATCTGCCGGGATTCGATGGGTTTGAACTGCTCGACCGGGTGCGCAAGGCGGGTCTGCCGGTGAGGGTGATGATGCTCACCGCCCGCTCCGAGATCGGCGACCGGGTCGCGGGGCTCAAGGCCGGCGCCGACGACTACCTGACCAAACCTTTCGCGCTCGAGGAACTGCTCGCGCGGGTCGAGGTGCTCGGCCGCCGGACCGCGGGCGCGGCGGAGGTGCGGGAGTCGGTGCTGAGGAACGGCAGCCTGTGCATGGACGCCGCGAAACGCCGGGTGGTCCTCGGCGAGGACAAGGTGGAGCTCTCGCCCCGCGAGTTCGAGGTCCTGCAGATTTTCATGCAGGAGCCCGGCCGGACCTTCACCCGCGATGAGATCTGCGAACGGATCTGGGCGCGCGAGCACGAGTACGACACCCGCACCGTGGAGATCTTCATCATGCGCCTGCGCAAGAAGCTCGACCAGCCGGGCACCGAGTCGGTGATTGGCACGGTGCGGGGGGTCGGCTATGTGCTGCACCGCGCCGAATGAAGTGGAACTCGCTGCATCTCCGGGTCGGCCTCTATTCCGGCCTGGTGACCATCGTTTGCCTGGTGGCGGTGGCGGCGATCCTGATCCCCAGCGTCCGCCATCACCAGGTGCTGCAGGTCGACCGGATGATGAAAGACGGCGCGGACGAGTTGATCTGGGATCTGGTCAATTTCCGCGACGCCCCGGTGGATCCCAGCCACGACCTGGAACCGCGCAATCTCCCGCTGGCGCTGCAGCGCATGTCGGTCGAGGTCCAGGGTACCGATTCCCAAATCGTCTACCGGTCGGGCGGCTCGCTCCATCTCCCCGATGACCTTGCCGCCGGGGAAACGCGCGACATCCACCACGACGGCCAGTCCTACCGCGTCGGCGCCTGGCAGCAAGGGCCCTACTTCGTGAAACTGGGCACGGATCTGGCCCCGGTCACCGATTACCAGCAGGTGCTCGTCAAGGGCCTCCTCATCGCCCTGCCGGCGGCCGGCTTGATCGCCTTCACCGGCGGGCTGTTGACGGCGCGAAAGGCCGTCGCGCCGGTGGCCGCACTGGGCGAAGCGGCGGAAAGGATCAGCGTCCATGCCCCCGGCGAGCGACTGCCGCAGCCGCTGCACGACGACGAGATCGGCCGCCTGGCCCGCGTGTTGAACCGCAGCTTCGACCGGCTGCAGGCGTCTTACCAGGCGGCGACGCGCTTCTCCGCAGATGCCTCCCACCAGCTCAAGACCCCGATCGCCGTGCTCCGCGCCGGGCTCGATCATCTTTCCCGCGAGCCCGGCATCACGACGGCCCAACAGGAGGAGATCTCGGTGCTGCTCCAGCAAACCCGCCGGCTCACCGCCTTGACCGACGACCTGCTGATGCTGTCGCAGGCAGATGCCGGCCGGCTCGCCCTGCACCCGGTCCCCCTCGACCTGGTGCCGCTGATTTCGGCCGCCGCGGATGATCTGGGAACACTCGCCGTCGACAAGGATCTCCGCGTGGTGGAGACGCTCCCCGACCGGCTGCCCGTGACCGCCGACCGCGGCGCGGTCTCGATG
>NZ_JACZFQ010000122.1 GCF_014904755.1 Neoluteolibacter marinus | reverse complement strand
GGCCCGGCCCGGGGCGGCGCCCCCCGCCCCATGGGTCGTCATGCGCATCGCCAATCGCGGGGAAATCCCCGGCGGCCGGGTCCGGGAAGAGATCTTCGAGCGCTTCCGGCGCGGACCCGGCATCGGCGAAAACGTGCGCGGCCACGGGCTCGGCCTCAACATCGCCCGCGAGCTGGCCCGGGCCCACGGCGGCGAGCTGGCACTCGCCGACACCGGCAGCGGCTGGATCACCTTTGAACTGAAGCTTCCCGCCTCCGGACCGGCGGCAGGCACATCGCCCGGATGATGTCGCGCCGCTTCTCCAACCCGTGGATCCACGACGAGCACCGTTTCCGCGACGTGCTGCGCTGGAAGCTGGGCCGCAGCCCCGCCGACCCCCCGTCCGCGGCGCCCGACCGTCCCGCGCCGGCGGTTCCGATCGACCTGCAGCCAGCTCCCCCGGCAGGCTGGCGCGTCACCTGGCTCGGCCACGCCTCGTTTCTCCTCCAGGGCTGCGGCCGGAACCTGCTCGTCGATCCCGTTTTCTCCGACCATTGCGCGCCGCTGCCGCTGCCATCGCTGCGCCGGCACGTCGAGCCGCCCTGCCGGATCGACCAGCTGCCGAAGATCGACGGCGTACTGCTGACCCATTCCCACTACGATCACCTCGACCTGCCCACCCTGGTCGCGCTCGGGAGGGAAACCCCGCTGGTCGTTGCCGAGGGCCACGCCGGCTGGCTGGGACGCAAGGGCTTCCGCGAAGTACGAGAGATCCCGTGGTTCGGCACCGCGGAATTCCTGCCCGGGCTGCAGGTCACGGCGACGCCCGCCCAGCATTTCACCGCGCGAACCCCCTTCGACCGCAACCGCGGCCACTGGTGCGGATGGCTGATCGAAGGCGGGGGATTCAAGCTCTGGCACGCCGGCGACAGCGGCCACTGTCCCGCCTTCGGCGAGATCGGAATGAAGCTCGGTCCCATCGATTTCGCGATGATCCCGATTGGCGCCTACGCGCCCCGCTGGTTCATGAAGCCCATGCACATGACCCCGGAAGAAGCGGTCCGGGTCTTCCGGGATGCCCGCTGCCGCCGCGCCGTGGCGATGCACTGGGGGACTTTCCGCCTGACCGACGAACCCCTCGGCGAGCCGCCCCTGCGGCTGGCCGCCGAAGTGGAGCGGGCCGGCATTCCCGCGGGTAATTTCGTCGCCGGAGCGGTCGGCGAATCGTGGTCGGTCACTTGAGGAAGTTGTTCACCCCCTCGGTGGCCGGATCCCAGTACTGGACCGAGGTGACCTTGCCGCTGGAGAGTCCGAGCACCGTCACCTTGCCCTTCTGCTCGGGAAAGTTGGCGATCAACTCCGCGTCGTCGCCGAGGATGATGCGGTGATTGTACTTCTTCATCTTCGGCAACGCGAACATGCGGCCGATGCCGGGCATGCCGTGGATGTTGGCGATGTAGACCGCCTTCTTGCCCGGCAGGTGATCCTTGCCCAGCACGCTCAGCGCGCCGTTGGCCTTCTTGCCGGTGTCCATGTCGTGGCTGACCAGCAGGTAGCGGGTGTTCTTCGCGTCGAAGGTGTAGGCCTGCTCGTGCTGGTCCTTGGCGGAGAACGCCTTCACCGTGCTGCCCTTGGCATACGGATCGGCCTGTGCCGCAAACGTGCCGAGGAAGAGGGCGAGAACGACGCGGAAAATGATGCTGTTGAGAATGCTTTTCATCGGTAACGGGACGGTTACAAAACAAGGGCCTGAATGCCGGATTTCTCCGGGACATAGGCTGGGAAGCAGTGAAGGGTGGCGCAAGACAATCTCCGTAACATCATGCCACGAACTCTTCCCACCTTTCTCTGCGGGATCCTGCTGATCGCTACACAAGCAGGGGCCGCCACCTTGAAAGTGGACAAGAGCAGGAGCCGGATCCAGGTGGATGCCAAGGCCACCGGTCACGCGTTTACCGGCACGCTTTCGAAATACGACGCACAGGTCACCGGCGACGCCGCCTCGCTCGCTCCGTCCGCGGTGAAGCTGAGCTGGAAATTCGCCGACCTGAAAACCGAGGACGAGAAGCGCGACAAGGAAATGATCAAGTGGCTCGGCGGCGGCAAACCGGAAGGCCGCTTCGAGTTCATCAAGACCTGGGAGGACAAGGGCACCTCCTACGCCCAGGGGAAGATCACGATCCACGGCGTCTCGAAAGTCATTGCCTTTCCCTACACCGTAAAGAAGGCCGGCAACTGGGTCACCATCGATGGCACCGCCTCGCTCGACTATCAGGACTTCGGCCTGCCGATCATCCGCGCGATGGCGGTGATGACCGTGAATCCGAAGCTTTCGGTGCGCTTCCATCTGGTGGGTCAGGTCAAGTGAACTGCAAATGAACGCGGAGGCATGGTGGAAACGCAGGGCGGGTTGCGCCCGGGAGCTGCTCATGGCCGGATTCCGGCAGGGGCTGGGAAAAATCAGTGAACCGCGGCTGGCCGCGGCGGCCGGGGACATCCTCGCCCGCCCGGGATCGATGATCCGCGCGGTGGTCGCCTACCTGATCGGCATCGAGATGGGCATGCTCGAGGAATCCGCGCGCGCCATGGCCTGCGGGATCGAGTACCTCCACACCGCCTCGCTGGTCTTCGACGACCTTCCCGCGATGGATGACGCCCGCATCCGCCGGGGCGTGCCCTGCACCCACGTGGTTCACGGCGAGGCGATGGCGATGCTGGCCAGCCTCGCCCTGGTCAACCGCGGCTACACCCTCCTGTGGCAAGGCATGCGGGAGGCGCCGGCTTCCCGGCGCGCCGAGGCCGGACGACTGGTCGACGAGTGCCTCGGTGTCGACGGGGTGATCGGCGGCCAGGCCTACGACCTCGCCGGCTGGCGCGGCGACCAGGATCCCGCCGAAGTCGCCGAGGTCGCCGCGCGGAAAACCGGGGCCTTGCTCCGGCTGACCCTGGTACTGCCTGCACTCTGTGGCCGCGGCAATTCGCGAGAACTCCAGCTCCTCGACCGGCTCGCCCTGCTCCGCGGCCTCGCCTATCAGGCCGCGGACGACCTCAAGGATGTGATCGCCTGCGAACCCTCGAGCGGGAAGTCGGGCGGCCGTGACGCCGAACTCGGCCGGCCGAACCTGGTCGCCGCGGAAGGGCAGGAGGCCGCCTTGCAACGACTCCGGCGCTTGCAGGAAACCGGCGACCGGGTGGAAGCCGCGCTCCCGGGCCCCGCCGGCCGCTGGGGCATGCTGGCGCTGCTCCGGGTCGCCCCGCCGGCAACCGGGGAAGGGCTTTCCATGTCTTCCGCGGCGGTCTAACACTGAGGCGGCATGTCCCTCTGGGGTTTGATATTCACCAACCTGCGCCGCCACCGGGTGCGCACCGCCATCGGCGCCGCCGGCATCGCGCTCGGGGTCGCCACCATGCTCAGCGTGGTCGGCCTGCTCGGCGGAGCGGTCAAGATGTTCGAGCGCATCCTGCGCAGCGACGCCGAGATGGTCGTGTTCGAGAAGAACGTTTCCGACCTGTTCTTCAGCAACGTGCCGGCGGCCCTCGTCGATGACCTCGAGTCGCAGCCTTTCGTCAAGGAAGCGCAACCGGTGCTGTTCGCCATCGTCACCGCGCCCGACCGTCCGGTCGTCACCTGCTTCGGAATCCGCGCCACCGACGGCCGGCTGGCGAAGGCGGAATGGCTGTCGGGAAGCATCGCCGGCTTCCTCGACGACGGCGACGACGTGGTCCTCGGCGAACGCGCCGCCGACTTCCTCGGGGCGGCCGCGGGCGACGAGGTTGAACTCGGCCAGGGCAAGCACCGGGTGGCCGGCGTGGTGCGGATGGAGAACGGCTTCGAGAACGGCGGCGTCTTCATGCCGCTCGCCGCCTGCCAGCGGACCTTCCACAAGGAGGGCTTCTCGTCGGTGATCACCGTGGCCCTCGCCGACGGCCACGACCCGGTGGAGGTGAAGCGCTGGATCGAGCGCGCGCATCCGCGCATGACCGCGCTGGAAAACGAGGAGTTCAGCCGCAGCTACTCGCAGTTCAAGATCCTCAAGACCACCGCCTGGGTGGTCGGCGGCTGCGCCTTCCTGTTAGGCGGGCTCAGCGTCACCAACACGATGATCCTGTCGGTCTTCAGCCGCATCAAGGAGATCGCCATCGCCCGCGTCTGCGGCTTCTCGCGCGGCCAGGTGGCCGGCATGATCTTCGGCGAGTCGCTCGCCGTCTGCGCCTTCGGCATCCTCGGCGGCTGGCTGCTCAGCCTCGCCGGCCTGCGCCTGCTGCAGGCCATTCCGCAGCTCCAGGGCTACATCGAGCCGAACATCGGCTGGCAGGAAATCGCCGGCGCGGCGGTGCTGGCCCTCGGCACGGCCCTCGCCGGCGCGCTCTATCCGGCGTGGTACGCCGCCCGCCTCAACCCCGCCCAGGCCCTCCGTTTCGAATAACAACAATCACTGCCATGGTGGAAATCCAAGACGTCTGGAAAAGCTTCGACCGCGGCCGGATCGAGGTCCTGAAAGGAGTCGACCTCAAGGTCGCGGCCGGGGAAACCGTCGCTTTGTGCGGGACTTCCGGCTGCGGAAAGTCGACCCTGCTCAACGTGATCGCCGGCCTCGAGGATCCCGACAAGGGCAGCGTCCGCACCGCGGGCAGGATCATCGGCGGCGAGCGCGAGCGGGTCGACCTGTTGCGGCACAAGGTCGGCTTCATCTTCCAGCTCCACCACCTGATGCCCGACCTGACGCTCGAGGAAAACTGCCTGGTGCCGGTGATCGCCGCCGGCGGCAAGCGGGCGGACGCGATGGCGCGGCTGGAGGAGCTGGCCGCGGCGACCGGCATCGCGCCGCGGCTGAAGCAGCGGGTGCGCGAGCTTTCCGGTGGCGAACGCCAGCGCGGCGCTTTGGTGCGCTCGCTGATGAACGAACCCGACCTTCTGTTAGGCGACGAACCGACCGGCGCCCTCGACGAGGCGAACCGCGAGCGGGTCTTCGCCCTGCTGCTCGACCTGGTGCGCGCCAAGGGCCGCACGCTGGTGATGGCCACCCATGATCCGGAGCTGGCCCGCCGCTGCGACCGGGTGGTGAGAATGCGCGACGGCCGCATCCAGGACGATGCCGCGTGAACGCCGGCCGTCATGCCCTGGGCTGGCTGGTCGTTGGCAACGCGGCCGGGCTCTGGCTGTCGGTCTTGCTGCTCTTCCCCGGGCTCCAGGCCGGGGAATGGACCTACGGCCGCTGGATGCCCGTTCACCTCAACGTCCAGCTCTACGGCTGGACCGCGCTGCCGCTGGCCGGCTGGCTGCTGTCGATCTACGGGGTCTCCCGTAAATGGTCGGACGCCGCCGTCTGGGCCTGGTCCGCGGCCTTGCTGGCGGGAGCGCTGTCGTGGCTCGGCGGCGGCTCCTCGGGCAAGATCTTCCTCGACTGGAAAGGCGGCCCGCTGTTCGCCTTCGTCGCCGCACTCGGCTTGCTGTGGCTGGCACTGGCGGTCGCCTGGACCCGGAACCGGGCCGGCTGGCCGCCGGTGAAGCGATGGCTTTCCGGCACCGGCCTGGTCCTGCTCGCGGCGGTGCCGTGGGGCATGCTCCACGCCAGTTCCCCGGCCGTCTATCCGCCGGTCGACACCAGCACCGGCGGTCCGACCGGTGCCAGCCTCCTCGGGTCCACGCTGGTGGTGGTCGGGCTGCTGCTGTTGTTGCCGCGGACTTGCGGGATCGAGTCCAAGCGTCCCGGCCTGCCCTGGAAGACCCTGGCTTTCTTTGCCGCCAGCTGGCTGCTGTTCGGCCTGGCGGAAGCTCGCGGGGGCACCCACGCCGACGCCGTGCAGATCGGCGCCCTCGCGCTGCTGTTGCCCTGGCCGTGGCTGGTCTTCTGGGATTGGCACGGCTTCCGCTGGCCGGTCCGCCCCCACGGCTGGCGCCTGGCGCTGCTGATGTGGTGGGGCCTGCTGGTCGTCTCGGGATTCGCCACCTACCTCCCCGGCATCCTCGACCGCCTCAAATTCACCCACGGCCTGGTCGCCCACTCGCATCTCGCGATGGCCGGATTCACGACGGCATTCTGCGCGCTGCTGCTGCGGCTGGGAGGCAACCGCTTCGGCACCATCGTCTCGACCATCAGCTGGAACATCGCCGCCCTGCTGATGATCCTGGTCCTCGCCGCCACGGGACTGGCGGAAAGCAGCGGCATCACCTGGATGGCCGATGCCCCGGCCTGGCGCATCACCGCGCTCGCCTTGCGCGCGCTCTGCGGCGTGGTCATGCTGGCCGCGTCGGTCCATTGGCTCGTCACCTGGAAGTCACCCGCCGGCGCCCCCGACCCTCATGAAAAAGTTCGCCCAGATCTGGAGCATCGCCGCCGGCGCGATGGACGCGGCCACGGGCCTGTTGTTGATCTTCCTGCCGGGCCTGGTGCTGGTTCTGCTGGGGATCCCGGAGCCGCCGGCGGAAGCGATGATCTTCCTGAAATGGATTGGGGTTTTCGTCGCGGCGGTGGGTCTCTCCTACGCCTGGACCCTGCGCGGGGAGAGCGCGGCGGAGACGGTCTGGGGCTTCACGGCGACGGTCCGCTCGGCGGTCGCGATCTTCCTGGCGACGATGATCTTGAACGGGCGGCTGGCATCGCCGTGGGCGGTGGTGGCGGCGGCCGACGCGGCGGTGGCGATCCTCCAGATCCTGGGCCTGCGGGCCGGCTGGTGGCGGTCGGGGGCGGCCTGATGCTGGCACCCCGCGCCGCCGGGGTGGTGGCGATGGTCTACGCCCACTTCCTGATCTTCGCGCAGTTTGCCTGGGTCGAGCTCTTGCGCGGTGCCGGCACACCGGTGCTCCACGAGAAGATTTCACTCGGGTTGATGGCCGCCGCGGGCATCGCCGCCGGTTTCGTCACCTCGGCCCGGAATACGAGCCCTCTCGTACTTCGCACCGCCCTGGCGGTCGCTGCCCTGGCCGCGGTGATCGCGCCCTTCGCACCCGGAACACCGCTGGCCTGGGTCGTGGCACCCGTCACCGGCGCGGCGATCGGCGTCATGACGGTGACGCTGGCAACGCTGCTGCCACGCTGGTGCAGCGTCGCCTGGATCGGACTGGGCACCGGGCTCGGCTACGCGCTGTGCAACCTGCCGGCGACCTTCCTTTCCTCTCCGGACCGGCAGGCATGGATCGGCGCGTTTTTCGCCCTCGCCGGCGCGGTGCTGGTGCCGCGCCAGGTCCGGACCCGGCCCACCCCGGCGCCGGAGGAGCCCGTCCGGGGCGTTGCCGCGATCGTCGCGGCCTTCACCGCCTTGGTTTGGCTGGATTCCGCCGCCTTCTTCGTCATCCAGCACGCCGCCGAATTGAAGTCGGCCACCTGGGGCGAGGCGATGTTGTGGCGGAATGCCATCGTTCACCTGTTCGTCGCCATTGCCGCGGGACTCTGGTTGCGCCGCGGCTTGTCGCCCCTGCTGGTCGCCGCCTGGATCATCCTGGCGGTGGCGGCCCTGGCGGTGAACGAACCCGCCACCCGCGGCATCGCCGGCTGGTGGTATCCCGCCGGGGTCTCGCTCTATTCGACCGCGCTGGTCGCCTGGCCGGGCTTTTTCGCCGCCAGCGACGACCCGCGGCGCATTGCCCGCCGCGCCGCCTGGCTGTTCGCGGTGGCGGGATGGTTCGGTTCCGCCAACGGCATCGGCATGGCGGAATCCCTGCAGCGGGTGCCCGCGGTTTTCGTCGCCGGCGCGGGCATCGTGCTGGCCGCGGCATTGTTTTTCCGCCGCTCATGTG
>NZ_JACZFQ010000121.1 GCF_014904755.1 Neoluteolibacter marinus | reverse complement strand
CGTGGGAGTCACGGCCATCGCCATCGGGGTGCCGGCGCCGGCACCGGGGGCGGCCGGTGCAGTCGCGAGAGGCCGCCAGGTTTACCTCGCCGAGGGCTGCATCCACTGCCATTCACGCTACGTCCGGCCGGGACTTTCGGACACCGTCCCGTGGGGGCCCGCATCCGATCCCGCCGCCGTGACCGCGGAGCAGCCGGTCCTGATCGGCAACCGCCGGCAGGGCCCCGACCTGTCGAACGTCGGGATCCGTCGCTCCGCCGCCTGGCTGAAACTTCATTTCATCCGCCCGCGCGACCTCACCCCGGGATCGCCGATGCCATCGTATGCCCACCTTTTCGACGACCGGCGCGGCGACGATCTGGTGGCTTTCCTGCGCGACGTGCCCGCCGACGCGGCGCTTGCCCGCGGCGCGACCACCCTGACATGGACACCCGCCGACGGCCTGAAGATCCCGGACGGTGCCCCGATCTATAACCGCCACTGCGCCCAGTGCCACGGCCCGGTCGGCCACGGTGACGGCCCCCTGGCGACCCAACTGGCGAAAGCACCCACCGACCTCGACCACGGGCCATTCCTCTGGACGCCCCGCGGCCCGGACTTCGACCAGCGGCTGGCCCGCATCATCAAGTTCGGCATTCCCGGCACCGACATGCCCGGCCACGAAACCCTGTCCGACGCTGAAATCGTGGCACTCGCCCGCTACGTGCGCTACTTGCGGGGCGAATGATTCCGCTGGCATGATGCCCGGAGCGGGGTTGAAATCCCCTGAAACAATTCGTCACGTAACATCGTTTTACCGCCCCGAACATGCCAAAACCAATCCGAATCCTCTGCGCCGGAGCCGGCCACATGGGGCGCTCCCATGCCCTCGCCTACCACCGCATTCCCGGATTTGAGATCTGCGGCATCGTGACCCGCTCGGCGGAAAGCCGGAGCCGGCTCAACGAGGAACTCGGCGGCGGCTACCCGGAGTTCGCGGGCTTTCACGAAGCGCTCGCGGCGACCAAGCCCGATGCGGTCAGCATTTCCACCTACCCCGACACCCACGCCGCCTACGCGATGGCGGCCTTCGATGCCGGTTGCGACGTCTTCATTGAAAAGCCGCTCGCCGACACCCTGGAAGGCGCCGAGGAGCTGGTGGCCCGTGCCAAGGCGAGCGGCCGCAAGCTGGTGATCGGCTACATCCTCCGCCACCACCCGAGCTGGATCAAATTCATCGAGATGGCCCAGACGCTCGGCAAGCCACTGGTGATGCGCATGAACCTCAACCAGCAGTCGTTCGGCGCCAACTGGGAAACCCACAAGAACCTGATGGCGTCGATTTCCCCGGTGGTCGACTGCGGGGTCCACTACGTCGACGTGATGTGCCAGATGACCCGCTCGAAACCGGTCCGCGTTTCCGGCATCGGCGCCCGGCTGAGCGACGAGCTGCCCGAGGGAAAAATCAACTACGGCGCGCTGCAGGTGACCTTCGCCGACGGCTCGGTCGGCTGGTATGAAGCGGGCTGGGGCCCGATGATGAGCGAGGTGGCCTTCTTCGTGAAGGACGTCGTCGGGCCGAAAGGCTGCGTGTCGATCGTCGCCGACAAGGCGGCGGCCGAAGGTCAGAGCTCGAACGTCGATGCCCACACCCAGACGCAGTCGCTGAAGCTCCACCACGCCGTGCTCGACGGCAGCGGCAACTTCGCCAAGGCCGACGAATCCGTGCGGCTGGACGACGAGCCCGACCACGATGCCTTGTGCCATCGCGAGCAGGAGTTTTTCCTCAAGGCGATCCGCGAGGACCTCGATCTGACCGATCACATGGACGACGCGCTCAATTCCATGCGTATCGTCGCCGCCGCGGACGAAAGCTTCCGCACCGGCAAGACCATCGACCTTTGACCCCACCATGAAATCCATCGCCCTGCTCGTCAGCCTGCTCCCGCTCGCCGCTTCCGCCGAGGAAGACCTGTTCTTCGTCCCGCTTTTCAACGGCCGCGACCTCAGCGGCTGGACCGGCGACGGCTACGTCGTCGAGGACGGCGCCATCGTCTGCACCCCGCAGGGGAAGAATCTGGTGACCGCCTCGACTTACGCGAACTACATCTTCGACTTCGAGTTCAAGCTGCCGCCCGGCGGCAACAACGGCATCGGCATCCACTACCCGGGCACCGGCGACGCCGCCTACACCGGCATGGAAGTGCAGGTGCTGGATGACTCGGCGGAAAAGTACAAGACCCTCAAGCCCTACCAGTTCCACGGCTCGATCTACACCATGGTGCCGGCCAAGAAGGCCCCCCTGAAGCCGGTCGGCGAGTGGAACCACGAGCGCATCCTCGTCAATGGCAACGAGGTCAAGGTGCAGGTCAATGGCGAGCTCATCACCGAGGCGAACCTCGACGAGCTGAACGGGAAGTTCCCCGACCATGCCGGGGCGAAGCGCCGGTCCGGACACCTTGCCTTCTGCGGCCACGGCGATCGCGTCGCCTTCCGCGGCATGAAGATCTGCGAACTGCCGCCGGTTGCCAACGAGGACGGGGCGAAAAAGGAAGGCTTCACCAAAATCTTCGACGGCCACAGCCTCGCCGGCTGGGAAGCCGAAGAGGGCGACAAGGGCCACTGGGTGCCGGTGAACGGCATCCTGAAGTACGACGGCCGCAGTGAAGCCAAGGACAAGGACCTGTGGAGCGAGAAGGAATACGGGGACCTGACCCTGATCTTCGACTGGCGCTGGTCGGCCCCCGGTCCGCTGATGAAGCGCCCGGTGATCGGCCCCGACGGCAAGGAAACCGGCAAGAGCGTCGAGGTCCAGGAACTCGACAGCGGCATCTACCTGCGCGGCAGCTCGAAGAGCCAGGTGAACCTCTGGAACTGGCCCTGCGGTTCGGGCGAGGTCTACGGCTACCGCACCGACGGCAGCCAGCCGGCGGAGGTGATCGCGGGCGTCACGCCGCGGCTCAAGGCGGACAACCCGGTCGGCGAATGGAACCGCACCATGATCACCATGAAGGGCGACCGCCTCACCGTCACCCTCAACGGCCAGACCGTCATCGACCAAGCCCAGCTTCCCGGTGTCGCGGCCAAGGGCAAGATCGCCCTCCAGCATCACGGCTCGCACATCGACTTCGCCAACATCTGGATCAAGGAGCTCTGAGTTCCCCCTCACTCCGGCAGCGCCTCGATCCGGAAGAACCGCGTGCCCGCCCCCGGCGGCGGCTCGTAGGTCACCGTCACCTTCTCGTAGTCCGTTCCCGGGTAATCCTCGCGGATCACCTCGGTGACGCCCGGATCGGCGTCCTCCCAGGTGCTGAGGTCGTCGCCGACCTGGACCTGGTAGACCGCCCCGGCGGGCGCCTTGCGGGCGGTGAAGCTCAGCGTCACCCGGCCGTCCGCCGCCCGCTCGAGCGGCACCGGGAAGATGCTCGGGTTCAAGGGATCGCCGCCGAAAGCGAACTCCGCGAAGTTGCTCTGACCGTCGTGCTCGATGTCGAGGTCCATCCCGTGAAGGTGGCTCAGGCCCGGCAGCCATTCTTCCAGCCAGGTCTGATAGGGTGCCACCGGATCGGACTCGTTGAAGAGCGCTTCAATCTCCGGTGCCGACAGCACCCGCGAGTGGATGCGGAACTGGTCGAGGTCACCTTGGAAGCTGACCGCCGGGCCCTCCGGGTTGCCGCCGATGTTGACGAGGGGATTGGCATCCAGGAGGTCGCTGCTGCCGGTGGCCGACGTGTCGGGCTGGCCGTTGAGGTAGATCGCCATCGCCCCGGTGGCGCGGTCGCGGGTCAGCGCGACGTGCACCCATTCCCCGGGCGTCACACCGATGGTCCCGTGGAGGATGCTGTTCGCGGAATGATCGGCGTGGCCGGTCAGGAACGAGATCCGGTTCGTGCTGCCCGCGCGGGTCCCGGCAATCATGAAGTCGTTGTTCGGCCCCGGGGTGTCGGCGGTGACGATCGCCTGGCCTGACGGCGGGTTGTTGGTGACCGGGAAATCCCCGGCCGCCCTCATCCAGAAGGTGATGGTGAAGTCGCCTGGGGCCAGGTTGCCGACGGTGACCCGTTCATTGCCGCTGTCGAACGACAGGGCTCCCTCGAAACGACCGGTGGTCCAGTCTCCCGGCTCCATGTCGACCTGCGTGCCATGATTCTCCATCGGGGAGCTGTCGCTAGCCGAGCCGTCGAACTTCAGCCAGGTCACCAGGCTGCTGTCGGTGATGGCGACACGGGTGGTCGCGGAGGCGAAGTTCCCCACGTCACCCGCGCCGATGACCTTGCCGGCGGGCAGCTTGAGGGAGACTACGCCCGTGCCCGATGGGGTGATCGTGATTTCATAATCGGCGCCGCTGCCGCTCAGGTTCCCCGCCGTTCCGCCGCTCACCGCCAGATCCTCGACGGTGAGGCCGCTGACAGGACCGGAGAAACGGAGACCGACGACAAATGCATCCGTCGCGGACGGGGGCGCCAGGATCTC
>NZ_JACZFQ010000346.1 GCF_014904755.1 Neoluteolibacter marinus | reverse complement strand
GGGCTTCCTCGGGGCAGGAGCAGGTGAAAATAATAGATCAGGACATGCCGATTGATTCTTACGGGTTCCCTGCGCCGCGAGCTGTAGTGGATTTCCCGGGACTTACGGCCTGGGAAGAAGGCGGTGCTGTGATTTATGAAGTTGACCCAATAGACGGTGAGAATGACCCTATCTATTTTCACATGTCTCACACGGATCAGGGATGGGTGTTAATCCAGCCCACGGCAA
>NZ_JACZFQ010000345.1 GCF_014904755.1 Neoluteolibacter marinus | reverse complement strand
GGATCAGTGAATTCAAGGGTGCGCTTTTTGGGCGGGGCGGCATGTCTGATCTTGGTCTTGCCGGTTATGCCTTCAGCGGCCGATGATTGGCTTCCGGGATCTGTCGGGGCACACGGAGGGGCTGGCACCTCGAGTGCTACTGCAGCAGGTGCAGGAATCGAGCTGAGTTTCGAGTCTGCCTTTGAACAAAATGGTAATTACGTTGATTATCGTGCGCCCGCGGTGGAGGGGGTGCCGCGGGTCTCTGCGGGGGACTTGCCCTCGAAGAAGCAGGCT
>NZ_JACZFQ010000344.1 GCF_014904755.1 Neoluteolibacter marinus | reverse complement strand
GCGCACCGCTGGCGGCGGCCTTGATCGCCGCCGCGCATGGCGGTGCGTCGCTGGAGGCTCAGCAGATCGGGCGGCTGGAGGCCCGGGAGGTCATCGAGGAGGCCTGCCAGCGGTGGGTGCAGCTGCTCGGCCTGACCGGCTGAGCGATCGCCGCTGGGCTCGGGACCCGGCTCAGCGGCGCAGCAGGGCTCGCAGACGAGTGTCGATCCATTCATCGGCCCGAGCCACGGCCTGATTGACCTGCGCCGTGTCCAGATCCTGGACCAGCGTGTAGGCCACCGACTGCATGGGCATGATCCGTGCGTGCAGTCGGGCTCGGTGCAGGATCTCGGGCGGCAGGGCGCCGTCGAGGGTGGGCCAGCCGTACGAGCAGGCCAGTGCGGCCACGTCCTGCGCCGGATCGCCCAGGCTCGCGTGATCCCAGTCGATCACCCCGGCCAGCGCGTCACCGGACCAGATCATGTTCTGGCCCATCAGGTCCGAGTGCACGAGGTGAGGAGTCACCGTCTC
>NZ_JACZFQ010000343.1 GCF_014904755.1 Neoluteolibacter marinus | reverse complement strand
GTGGCTGCTGATCACGGCCGCCGTGGCCTACGGCTCCACCATCTGTGCCGGCCTCATGGCCTTCGGCACCTCGATGGCGCTGTTCCCGTCGCTGCTGGCCGATGAGACCCACGACGGCGGCGCACTGAGCGATCCCTCGGAGGAGTCACTGTCGTCGTTCTTCAGCATCGAGATGCCCCCGCCCTTCGACATCATGACCGCGCTTCTGCTCGCCTTCTGCGTGGGCGTGGGCATCACGATGGTTCGCGGGACCACGCTGAAGAGCGCTCTGGAGGAGCTGCGCGACATCATCATGCTCGTGGTCACCCGCATCGTGATCCCGCTGCTGCCGGTCTACGTGTTCGGTTCGTTCCTGTCGCTGACCATGAACGGGCAGATCGGGACGGTCATCTCCACGTTCTTCAAGGTGGTCATCACCGCGTTCGTGCTCACGATCATCCTGATGCTCCTGCAGTACGTGATCGCCGGGGCCATCGCCAAGAAGAACCCCATCCGCCTGCTCAAGAACATGC
>NZ_JACZFQ010000342.1 GCF_014904755.1 Neoluteolibacter marinus | reverse complement strand
CGGATGAACCACGATGTTCCGCCTGCAGCGAAGACAGACGAATCGCGGACTCAGCTGCCCGGAGTCGACGCGGACATCTACGCAGCTCTGACCGCGAACGAAGAGGTCATCGCTCAACTCGCACAGAGTCAGGACGGGTTCATCGCGACCCGCACCGGCGATGCCTGCTTCGTCTCCGGGACCACCGATCGGACCCATCTGCACCGGATCCGCGCACACGTGGGAGCCGTCCTCGTCGGGGCCCAGACCGTCATCGCCGATGATCCGCAATTGACCGTGCGTGCGGTGCACGGCCCCAACCCGGTGCGCGTCGTCCTCGACCCTCATGCCCGTGTTCCGGTCACGTCGACGGTGCTGAGCACCGGCCCGACCCCTACGGTGTGGCTGATCAGCTCCGAGGCGACTCCCGGTGCGGAGGTCGGTGACCACGTTCGCGTGACCCGCCTTCCGCCGGCGGCGTCCCCGCAGGACATCATCGCAGTCATCCGCAGTCAGGTGGCGGGGTCCGTCCTCG
>NZ_JACZFQ010000341.1 GCF_014904755.1 Neoluteolibacter marinus | reverse complement strand
AACAGGTCACCCAGGCTGAGCTGGTCGAGGCCTATCGGGCGAACGCTCTGTTCGACGCCCACCGCGATGATCCCGAGTTCGGCTACCGGTTCCTCGCCGGCGAAGCGGAATCCGTTGGCCAGCGCATGTGCGAGCGGACCGCGTGGCGGATCTGCCGAGACAACCAGTGGTGGTCCGTGTTCGGGAAGAAGCGCGGCAAGAATGGGAAGCGTCC
>NZ_JACZFQ010000340.1 GCF_014904755.1 Neoluteolibacter marinus | reverse complement strand
CCGGTCCACGACGATCTCGTGAAGCGGGACTTCTCAGCCGACGACGTTAACGAGCTGTGGCTGACCGACATCACTGAGCACTGGACCGATGGGGGAAAGCTCTACCTCTGCGCCATTAAGGACGTGTTCTCCGGTCGGATAGTCGGCTACTCCATGGATTCCCGGATGAAGGCTCGTCTCGCGGTGAACGCCCTGGACAACGCTGCTTCGCGACGCCGAGGCGCCGCCGGATGCATCGTGCATTCGGACCGAGGATCCCAGGGCGGATTCAACTGG
>NZ_JACZFQ010000339.1 GCF_014904755.1 Neoluteolibacter marinus | reverse complement strand
CCAGTCTCTCGGACTGCTGTCACAGCCCCTGTCGAATCGGCGCGCCATGTCGACGGAAGTGAGGTGAGGGCCTCGGCACCCGTCGGCACAGCCCATACGTTACCTGCGAGTAATGAAGTTGCAACACCTTTTCTCCAATATTTTCGACCCATCTGACTGGGGACGATATCGAAACATGGCTGCATTGAATATCTAATGAATATGCATTTCACGGTGGGCTGTTCGACACATTCTATCGCTGCTGCCGACAGCGGTGGGGGCACCGCCCGCAGCGAGTCGATCCAGCAGCTCCCCCGGCCGGTTGGTCGTGATCTGCTGGACGCCCAGGGCCAGGCACAGCTCGAGGTCCGCCGCGGTGTCGACCGTCCAGACCCGCAGGATCGAGCCCTGCGCCAGCCAGGTCCGCACGAGACCGGGGTGATCCCGCACGAAGGCGATGCCCGGACCCGCGATCTCGCACAGGCCCCGGGTGATGATCGGCTCCGCCGACGGCACGACCCAGCGCATGCCCGCGTGC
>NZ_JACZFQ010000338.1 GCF_014904755.1 Neoluteolibacter marinus | reverse complement strand
AGAGCCGTGTGCATGGGCTCGCCGGCCACCAGGAACCCGATCGTAAGGATCAGCGCCAGCGACCCCTCGATGACGATCGAGGTCGCGGCCACGGTGCGCAGCAGCGAGCCGACCTCGCCCAGGCGCCCGACGTTCATGGCGTTCTGCGTGACCAGTTTGGAGCGCAGGCCGAGCTTGCGCCCGATCGCCAGGGCCAGCAGCGATGTCATGGTCA
>NZ_JACZFQ010000337.1 GCF_014904755.1 Neoluteolibacter marinus | reverse complement strand
CGGCCGTGAAGGCGGCGTCGACGAAGGTCGTGGAGCGCCCGTCGTGGGAGGACCACGGCAGCCACAGCAGCAGGGTGAACAGCCCGGCCACGCCGACGAAGACCAGCACGGCCAGGCGGGCCGGGGAGGACTGGGCGACGCGGTCGAGCAGGTCGCGCAGGCCGCCCAGCTGATCGCGCAGCGGGCGGGACTCGGTCTGGGGCGGATTGGCCCCGAGGGTGGCACGCACCGTGGAGCCTCCAGGATCATCTCGGCGGGGCGGGATCCGGCTCGGAT
>NZ_JACZFQ010000336.1 GCF_014904755.1 Neoluteolibacter marinus | reverse complement strand
GGGAAGCATCTGCTTAAGCTCGCCCGCGTAGCGCTCGCGGTACTCGGGGGAGTGGAGCAGGCCGTAGAGGAAGAAGAAGACATCGTCCTTCGTGACCTGGTTGCCGTAGCGGTCCTGTATGAGGCGGTGGAACTCGTCGGTGATGTTGTCGATGCGGCGGTATCCGTCGATCACCTCGCCCCCGAGATCGAGCGCGATCGTACCCTCGTCCTTGGCAGGCTCCCAGCGATAGCGGGGGAAGAACTGAACGGTGTAAGTGAATAGAGCGACGTCGGGAGCGATTCTCGACGCTAGGACTGCAGGCTCAGCTTCCGCTCGTGGGCTTATAACTGAGAACCCGTAGTTGTCGTGCTGCGCGGTGGGGAAGAGCTGTTCCAGTCGATAGACCATGTCGTTGTACGCGCGGTCGAAGTAGACGTTCGCTTTTGCGAACGGACGGTAGAGCCCTTCGCGGTAGGCGGAGTCTCGGTGCTCGATCGTGCGGCCGCGCAGGACGTTGGTCTTGTCTGCGCGGTTCCACG
>NZ_JACZFQ010000335.1 GCF_014904755.1 Neoluteolibacter marinus | reverse complement strand
CGACCCCTCGGACCGTGCTGATGCAGTCAAGATCGGGGTGTGCCTCAATGAGTTTGCGGCGCAGATGCCCGATGTGCACGTCCACGATCCGCTCGTCGCCCACCCAGGACGGATCCCACACGATGTCGATGAGCTGACGGCGGGAGTAGGCCCGTCCGGGGCCGGCCGAGAGTGTGGCCAAAAGATCGAACTCGGTGCGCGTCAGTGCGACCGCGGCCCCGCTCACCCGGGCCTCGTGGGCAGCGAGGTCGATGACCAGGTCCCCGAAGACCCATGGGGCCTCTCGAACGGTGACGGTGCGCGGGCGTCGCAGCACGGCCTGGACCCGTGCGACGAGTTCGCGCACGCTGAAGGGCTTGGTGATGTAGTCATCGGCGCCCACCTCCAGTCCGGTCAGCTTGTCGTCCTCGTCCCCACGGGCGGTGAGTATGAGCACATAGCACTCGGAGAAAGACCGAAGGGCACGGCACACCTCGATCCCGTCCAGACCTGGCAGCCCCAGATCCAGGACCACCACATCCGGGT
>NZ_JACZFQ010000334.1 GCF_014904755.1 Neoluteolibacter marinus | reverse complement strand
AGTTCAGCGAGCCGGCGTCGGGGCTGCCCGATACCCTCGACAGCGCAGACCGCCGAGCCGCCCACAGGTCGCCGCGCGGCATCCGAGCCGCTGCTCGTCCGCACAGGGCGGGATCCCCCACACATGAGGAAGGCCCAGCACATGACCTCCGCCTACGACCCCACCGAGCGCCAGCCCATCTCCTCGCTGTCGGACATCACCGCCGCGGACATCGCCTCGCGCGTGGATCACACCCTGCTCAAGCCGGAGGCCTCCGCGGGGGCCATCGACCAGCTGTGCGCCGAGGCCCGTGAGCACGGCTTCGCCTCGGTGTGCGTCAACGGAGTGTGGGTGGCCCGTGCCGCCGAGGCCCTGGCGGGCTCGGATGTGCTGGTGTGCACCGTCGTCGGATTCCCCCTGGGCGCCTCCACGCCCGAGGCCAAGGCCTGGGAGGCCCGCGAGGCCATCCGCAACGGCGCCCAGGAGATCGACATGGTCGTGGACATCGCGGCCGCCCGCGCCGGCGACCGCCCCACCATGGAGCAC
>NZ_JACZFQ010000120.1 GCF_014904755.1 Neoluteolibacter marinus | reverse complement strand
CGGCCTTCCGGGAAATTCCGCGTATCGCCGCGAGTGATGCGGCGGCAACCACACCAACTCCCGACACCATGTCCAAACTCATCTTCGCCGCGCTCGCGATCAGCGCCGTCGCCGAGAACGCGGAAGCCGAGGCCGTCAAAGCCATCGAGAAGCTCAAGTCCGACAACCAGACTGTTACCGCCCGGGCCGCCGAGCTGGAGCGCGTAAACGGCGAGCTGAAGAAGCAGGTCGATGCCGCCGCGGCCGAGGCGAAGAAGACCCGCAAGGAGCGCGCGGAAACGCTGGTCAAGGCGGCGGTGGCCGACGGCCGTATCGCCCCGAAGGACGAGGAACGCCAGACCAAGTTCCGCGACAAGATCGAAGCCGGCGACAGCTTCGCCGAGGAAATCCTGGCCGGCCTGCCGAAGCTCCACGAAGGCCTCGACCAGCCGGTGATCCTTGCCGGCCAGGGAGACCGCGGCACGCAGGGCGGGCACGGCATCGAGACCAAGGCCCGCGAGCTGGTCACCGCCAAGCAGGCGGAAAGCTTCGACCAGGCGCTCGAGCTCATCGCCGCCTCCGATCCCGCGCTCTACAGCGACTATCTCAAGTCGCTCGGCACCGCCGGCTGATCCTTCCCCGCCGAATCCCGAACCGACACGATCATGCAGACATTCACCGATTCTCCATACCATGCCTTCGCCGAGGAAGCGACCGACGCGCTGCTCGACAAGGAACACCACCTCGTCGCGCTGGGCGCCGCCGAGGGCACCGTCAAGTTGGCCACCTCGATCGACGATGCCATCGGGGTGCTCTTCCAGAAGCAGCAGGGCAATCCCCACGTCAACGTCCGGCTGCTCGGCAAGGGCGGCACCGTCAAGGTGATCGCCGGCGGGGTCATCGCCAAGGGCGCCCGGGTCACCTGATTCGCCCCATTCCCACACCACCTCTGATTTCCCATCATGAAGACCCCGCTCCTCAATCCACTCCTCACCGGCATCGCGACCCGCTACATGGCGTCGCTGCCGCTGGCCGGCCGCCGCATCGCCCCGGTGCTGAATACCCAGATCCACGCTGCGGCGTACTACGTGTTCGACACCTCGAACTTCACCGACATCCCGACCGACATCCGCCGGGCCCCATCGACCGGGTTCAAGCGGGTGAAGTCGCGGCTCAGCGACGACACCTTCCTCGCGAAGGACTACGGCATCGAGGAGCCCATCGACAAGATGGAGCTGGCGATGTACGCGAGCATCTTCGCCGCCGACCGCTCGGCCATGGAGCGGGCCATCCGGATCGTTGCGATCAACCACGAGATCCGCGTCCGCAACCTGGCCCGCGGGGTGACCCAGACCGCCAGCCCGGGCGTGAAGTGGAACGCCGCGGCCAACACCACCATCGTCCAGGACCTCCAGGCGGCCAAGGACGTCATCCGCGCGCAGATCGGCGTGGTGCCGAACCTGCTGACGCTGCCCTACGACGTCTACACCGCGCTGACCCACGCGCCGGAGCTCAAGGGCTACTACACCAACACCGACGGCATCCTGACCAAGCAGATGCTCGAGAACGTGCTGCAGGTGGAGATCGTGGTGTCCGGTGACCTAATCAACACCGCCGCCGAGGGGCAGGCCGCCGACCTCGGGGGCATCTGGGACGACGAGGCCTTCCTGTCCTACTCGCAGGAGACCGCCGACCTCAAGGCGCTGAACTTCGCCCGCACCTTCAACTGGACCGCGGCCGGCGGCTCGGGTCCATCCGGGGTGTCGACCTTCACCTACGACCAGGACGAGATCGATTCGCGCGTGGTCCGCGCCCGGCAGTACACCGACGAGAAGGTCGTGGCGGCCGGTGCCGGCTACTACTTCTCCAACGTCCTGAACTGATCCCCAGCGCTCACACTGAAACCGACGCCATGAAGAGCTACAAAGTCACCGACCCGAAAGGGATCACCGTCAACGGCAAGCGCTATGAGAAAGGCGAGACCGTCCGCCTGGGCCGCAGCGCCGCGACCAACGCATTCCTCCACTTCAAGCAGGTGAAGGAACTGGTCGACAAGCCACCGGCCGCGGAGCCGAAGACCGCCGAGCCCAAGGCGGGGGAAGCCCCCGAGCCGAAGCCCGCCGCCAAGTGAGGCGGGGAGCAGGATGTTGAAACGAAGAGGCCCGTCCGTGATTCGCGGACGGGCCTTTGGTTTGGTGGGAAGAGGGGAGCGTCGGTCAGGAAGGCAGCTGAGGAGAGTCGCTATCGTCGGCTTGTTCGGCTTCTTTGCGGCCGGTGAAAATCGTCCATGGCAAATTAGAGAGCCTCTGCAGCTCCTCCTCTGGCAGGCCCTTGAGGCGATAAAGCAAGGCGTCAACTGGCAGGGTGCCTCGATGATCCGGAATTTTAGGATCAGCTCCTAGCTGAAGCAGAAATCCGACGAGTCCTAGATCGCAGGAAGCGGCAGCCGCGAAGAGTGGTGTCTCGTGGTAGTCCCCCTGAGAGTTAATATCGATGCCAGCATCAAGCAGGAGTCTAATCGCAGTGAAGTTGCGTGCCCCTACTGCGACGTGAAGGAGGGTATCACCGTTGACAGCCCGGGCGTGTAGATCCACGCGCCCTTTCTCGCTGCGGCACGGTATCATGTAGCCCTCCTCGGCCTGATCTAGAAGCTCATCGATTTCGGGAGCAACTTTCATCAAATGGGATTTCTTGCCGAACGATCAAAGTGTAGGCAACGAGCGGGCTGAAGTGGAGCCTGAAATCACGATTGGAGCAGACCAGCCCGCGGGGTTGCCTACCATGGCGTGTTCGGCTTTTGGGATTACCTTCTTGCGGTAACGAAGCACTCTAGCTTGATGACGGAATCCCGGTCAATGCCGTGGATCTCATGCATCGAGTGCGCATAAAGATGGGGAGGTATCGCGACATGCCGGAAGCCACCGGTGCGCATACCCAAGAGCGTGTAATAGATTCCAGGCAGAACGTCGGCTCCCCGGGAAACGGCAAGATTGCGTGCAACCACGACGTGGCTCTCGATCATTGGAGGCGCTTCCCATGCAATCTGTAAACCACGCTCTCCTTCTGTCACATACGGAATCGGATCCGTGAGCGCAGTCTGCATGAGTAGGGGCTCACCCTGATTCCGGTAAAACTTGAGAACCACATCGCAGCGATCATTGTCAGCAATTGGATCGCCATACCCCACGATCTCTGCCAAGAGTTTGATGCCGGATCGTAGCTTCATTTTCTGCCGAACGTTTACAGTGTAGGCAACCAGCGGGCTGAGGTGGAGCCCGAATTTACGATTGGAGCAGACCAGCCCGCGGGGTTGCCTACCATGGCGTGTTCGACCTCTTTGAGTTTCACCTTCAGAAGTTGCTCTTCACCCACACGTAAGCCCGGCTATTCGAGGGATCATGGACGGCGAAAAAGTGCATCCCATCCTGTCCCCGACTAGCGGCGTCGAAAAAGGCCGAACGATACCCCACCGCTCCGCTAAAACTGCCCTTCGGCCAGTAATATGGGCACAGCCTCCAAAACTCTCGAGGAATCTTGTCAGTCCTCTCCAGTCCAATCCTGAGTAGCATCGACTCGATCGCCGCCTGATCACCATCGACCCGCCAAAGAAACTCTTCGTCGAGGAAGCCGCCGAGCGAGTAGGAATAGAACTTCGAAATTGATGGATCAAGCAGGCCGTTGATCTCGTCCGCATCGCGATCTTCAAAGGCTGGAAAATCGAAGAGCCTCGAAAGGCCTACCAAGCCACCGACAGCAAGCACGACAAGCGCGGCGATGCGGAGTCGCTTCTTCATTCTCTGGTCGAACAGTATTTATAAACCCGGTGAGCATATCGGCAAACTCCGATACGCCAACGGATGTTTCAGTCGGAGGCTGGTTTGCAAGGTGATGGCTGTCAACGGGATCGAGCTGAGCGTCGGCGCTGCTGCGGCGATGAAGCCTGTAAGCCCCTGAGGATCATCCGCAAAGGTGAGAGAACCTGTTACTCCTGCTTTCGAGTTCCAAAAGATCAAGGGATCGCGAGGTATTCGGGGTCGAGCTGGGCGGGTCGAAGGCCGGGACCACTGAGCGGATTCGCCAACTGGGGAGGGGGCGCGGTGTCATGGCGCCGTGCCCTGGATTCCCTTCACCGCCGATCACGTGAAGTCCCGTGACGGATACATAAGCTGCGGCGCTCGACGCTCTAGCAACCGGCTGCCCCTCCGATTGCAAATGCCGTGAGATAGAGCGATTGCTCCACCTGACCTAGGATGAGAGCAAGCAGCATTGGAAGCTTCGCGTGACCCTCGACAAGGGGAGGGAGGTGGTGGGCAAGTGGATCACCGTGGTCTTGAAGACGGCCGATGAGAATCTGGTGAACCAGAAGCGGGAAGGAGAGCCTCGTGGGCTACCGGAAGGATTGGGCTGACGGTGCGGGGGAAGGTCTAGAGAGGCTTGTTTTCGACGAGTGGTATCCGCTGTCCACCACGGTTGGTAAATCATGGGTCAAATTGGGATTCCTAGCCATGGCTGGCAGCGGCGGTTTATGGGCGCCTGAATTCGGGCTCCACAAAGACGGGCTCTCCGTGAACGGGATGACCCCATTGACGCCGGGGG
>NZ_JACZFQ010000119.1 GCF_014904755.1 Neoluteolibacter marinus | reverse complement strand
CAGCGACGGGTCGGAGCGGAAGATCAGGCGGCCGGAGTGCTGGCGCTCGAGCTCGACAAGGTGCTTGCCATCCTCGGTCTTGAAGCGGTTGAGGACATCCGGGTTGACCACGATGATGAGATCCCCGGCTTGGTCGCGGACTTTGTTGATCACGGTGACGATGTGGCGCTGGATCTCGACGCTCATGGTCATGGGGGTCTTCACCCGCGCGCGGCCCTGGCAGTAGGGGCAGGGTTCGAACATCGTGTCGCGCAGCGATTCATTGAGCCGCTGGCGGGTCATCTCCATCAGTCCGATCGATGAGATCTGCAGCACCTGGGTCTTGGCCTTGTCCTTCTTGAGGCGCTCTTTCATCGCCTTGTAAACCGCCTGCTGGTCCTTGCGGTGGCGCATGTCGATGAAGTCGACCACCACCAGGCCGCCGATGTTGCGCAGCCGGAGCTGGCGGGCAACCTCCTGGGCGGCTTCGACGTTGGTTTCGAAGATCATCTTGTCGACGTCCTTGGAACCGCGGTTGCGGCCGGTGTTGACGTCGATGGCGATGAGCGCCTCGGTCTCGTCGATGACGATGTAGCCGCCGCAGGGGAGCCAGACCTGGCGCGAGAAGGCCTCGTCGATCTGCTTCTGGATGTTGATGGCCTCGAAGATCGGCTGGGTGGTCGGCAGGTGATGGATTCGGCGCTTGGCGCGGCGGGAAATCTTGCCGGCGATCTCGCGGATGAACTCGGTGGTCTCGGCGTCGTCGCAGAGCACCTGGTCGACTTCATCGGTGAGGAAGTCGCGGGCGGTGCGCTCGATCAATCCCGGCTCCTGGAACACGCACAGCGGGGCGGGGCGCGAGTCGCGCTTTTCCTCCACGGAGTTCCACTGCTCCAGCAGCATCGCGAGGTCGCGGACGAAGTGGCGGGCGCGGGTGCCGATGGCGACGGTGCGCATGATGATGCCCATTCCTTCGGGCACGCTGAGCCGCTGCATGATCTTGCGCAGGCGCTGGCGTTCCTTGGGGTCCTCGATCTTGCGGGAGATGCCGAACTGTTCGGTGAAGGGCATCAGCACGAGATAGCGGCCGGCCAACGAGATGTTGGTGGTGACCCGCGGGCCCTTGGTGCCGATCGGTCCCTTCGAGACCTGGATCATGATCTCGGAGCCGACCGGATAGATGCTCGGGATGTCCTTCGAGGTGATCTTCTTCTGCTGCTTCTTCTTGCCCTTGCCGCGGTCGATTTCCTCGAGCCCGCCGTCGAGCGCAGCCGGGATGGCGTCCCAGAAGTGGAGGAAGGCGTTTTTGTCGAGGCCGATGTCGACGAACATGGCCTTGAGGCCCGGCTCGATGTTCTTCACGCGGCCCTTGAAGATGCCGCCGACGATGTTCTGCTCGCCCTCGCGTTCGACGGTGTATTCTTCGAGGACCCCGTTTTCGAGGAGGGCGACGCGGCGTTCGAGTCGCTCGACGTTAACGATGACAGTATTGCCTTCCTTGGCGTTGGGCTTGCCGATGCCGAGGAATCTCTTGAGTTTCTGAATCATGGATTGAATAGGAGGAGGTAAATTCGAAGGGGTCAGCGGTCGCGGGAGCGGTTGTTCCGTGGTGTCACGGTGCCTTCCGCGTCCGCTTCCGGTTTGATGGTGGGTTGGGGTAAGACGGGTGGTTCGGAGAGTTTCGGGTTGGGATTCACGATGCCCGCGGCGGTGGCGGCTTCAGCGGCTTCGTCGCCGGTTTCGCCATCGGCTTCCGTGGCATCGATGGCGGCCAGCACGTCTTCGGGCAGGGGGATCTCTTCGATCGCTTCCAGCGCGCCGGGCACGGGGTCGAGCGGATGCAGGGGCAGCTTCATGCCTTCGTCGCGCGACAGCAGTCCCCGCAGGATCAGATGGACCAGCGGCCCGGCAACTGCACCGCCGGACTTGCCTTCGCGGACCATGACGACCACGGCGTAGCGCGGTTCATCGTAGGGGGCGAAGGCCATGGTCCAGGCATTGTGGCGCTGGTAGCTACCGGCCTGTTCCGCCTGGGCAGTACCGGTCTTGGCGGCCACCACGTAACCAGGGACCTTGACCCGGCTTGCGGTGCCGCCAGGGACGTTGACGGCCATCCGCATGCCCTCGCGGATCAATTCGAGGTCGGCGGGCTTGAGGCCTTCCTTGAGAAGATCGACCTTGAGGCTCGGCGTGTCCTCGATGAGCGGGGTTCCGTTGCGATCGACCGCGCGCTTCACCAGCCGGGGCCGGTAATAGCGGCCGCCGTTGGCGACGCAGGAGACCATCGCGCAAAGCTGAAGCGGGGATGCCAGCGAGTTTCCCTGGCCGATGGCGGCGAAGGCCATGTTGACCGGCGTGGGGCGTTCGTTCGGATTCTTGCGCTGCCACTCGCGGCTGCCGATCACGGTGCCGCCATCTTCACCGGGGACGGGGATTCCGGTCTTTTCCCCGAATCCCAGCATCCGGAAGCCGTCCGCCATGTCCTTGGGGCCGATGGCGTTGGCCAGTTGCATGAAATAGGGGTTGCAGGAGACTTGGATTGCCTTGGGGAGCGGCAGTCCGCCGTGGGCACCGCCCTTCTTGGCGATCCAGCAGCGGACCTTGGTGTTGCCGTAGGGCACGTAGCCATTGCAGTTGTAGCTGCGGTGGGCGAAGCCGCGGATCGCGCCGACGATTGCCGTTGGTACCTTGAAGGTGGAACCGGGAGAAAAAGTGCTGATGGATCGGTCGATCAGCGGGTGATGGGGGTTGTGATCGTACTCATCCTTCTTCGCCTGGGTGATGCTGGGGATGAAGTCATTCGGATCGTAGTCCGGGACCGAGGCCATGGCGAGGATCTCGCCGGTGCGCACGTCCATCACCACCCCGGCCGCCGTGCCGGCGCGACGCAGTGCATTGGAAACCAGATACTGGATTTCGGCGTCGATGGTCAGCGTGACCTCGGCGCCAACCCCGGGATCGACGGCATCGACGAGCACTTCGCCGAGGATTTTGCCCTTCTCGCTCTTGACGATCTGCTTCCAGCCTTCGGGGCCGCGCAGCATGTCGTCGAGGGTGGCCTCGACGCCGGCAACGCCACGGTCGTCGCCGACATACTGGTATCCGTATTTGCGGGCGGCGTCTTCCGGGATATCGCCCTTCGACCACTGGCGGAGGAATCCAAGGGTGTGGCAGGACAGAGCCTTGTAAGGATACTCGCGCTGCGGGCGGACGTTCAGGTAGACGCCGGGAATTTCAAGAGAGTGCTCGGCGAACTTGGCGAACTGGTCGTAGTCGAGGTCCGTGGTGTAGGTGAAGGGGACGAGGCCGCCGTGGGTCTTGTAGTGGACCCGCATCGCCTCGGCGTTGAAATCTCGGAGCAAGCCGAGCTTGCCGAGGGGACTGATCACCCGCTCCTTGACGATGGCGACGATGTCCGTCTCCGTACCCACCCGCGGCATGCCCTTGTCGCTGGTCTCGACGTCGACGGTCGGGTCCTGGTCGCGCTGGAGGCGGTAGGCGCTGTGGATTTCCTCGAGATTGAAGGAAACCTCGTAGTTCCGGCGGTTGCGCGCCAGCTCGATGCCGTTGCGGTCCTTGATGGTGCCGCGGATTCCGGGTTCGCGCACGGTGATCTGGCGGTTGCCAGGAACCTGTCCCTTGTAGAACTCGCGCTTGTTGATCTGGAAATCGTAGAGCCGGGTCAACAGCGCTCCGAAGCCAAACAGCACGAGGGCGGTCAGCAAATAGACTCTGAGGCGGTAGCGGGGTTCCATGACAATCAAGCGATGGCGCGGCGGCGGCGTTTCTTTTTCAATCCCTCGAAGCGGATCTCATGGCCGAACCTCCCGGCGATGGTGAAAAGGATCCAGAAAACCAGCGGTGAAAACAGCATCGTCAAGGTCGAGGTGAAAATGATCTGGTAAAGGGTGGCCCGGGGGAAAATGAAGCCGCCGCGGACGAAGTTGATCATCAGGTACTCGGCGATCAGGTAGACGAAGATCGAGATCCCGGTGAGGATGGTGGAAAACTGCCATTTCCCTTCGCGGAACAGCGGCTGGATGCCTTGCATCAGGAAGCCGATGACGCCGTAGAGGATGATCGAGTAGCCGAAGCGCAGGGATTCCGCCGGATACTTGTAGACCTCCGGGTCGCCGCCGGGCGGGCCGAGGGTGGTCTGGGCGTCCCAGAGGAAACCGCAGATGAAGGCGAGCACCAGCATGACCGGGGTGCGCACGGTGACCGACGCGCACAAGAACACCAGGGTCACCAGCAGGAGCCGTGAGTTGAACAGTCCGGTCAGCGCGGGAATGAACTGCTGCGCCACCAGGGCGAACAGGACAAGGATGAGCAGGCTGAAGGTGTAGCGGATCACTGAGTCTGCTGCAGCGGTAGAAGGAAAACCGTGCTCAGATCCGTGAAGTCAACGGAGGGTCGGACCAAAGCTTCGGAGTCGAGCGGACCGGGAACGACCGCTTCAACCGTTCCCACCAGGAGGTTCGCGGGGAAAAGTCCCCCGCGCCCGGTGGTGAATACCCGCGAGCCCGGGCTGAGCCGGGCTTTCGGGGAAAGGAACCTGAGGCGCAGCTTGGGCTCGCCTTCATACTGGCCGCGCTGGCCGCTGAGGATGCCCACCTCGGGCGTCCCCTCGACCTGCACGGAAACCTGGCAGGCTTCGTCGGTCAGCAGGATGACCGAGGAGAAGCCGGTCTTGCCAACGCGATCCACCTTGCCGACAAGCCCGCCGTCGGCCACCACCGGTTGGTGGAGCACGACGCCGCTGTCCTCGCCGCGGTCGATCTCGACGGTCTGCCACCAGGTGGTTGGCTGGCGGCGGATCACCCGCGCCGCGGTGGCGGCGAATTCGGTGCGCTGCTGGAAGTCCATGGCCCGGCGCAGGCGGGCGTTTTCCGCCTCCAGTTCCCGGGCATGGGATTCCACTTGGCGCAACCGGTCATACTCCTGGCGGATCTCGTCGAGTTCCGCCTCCAGCTCCTTCGAGTGGCGCACCTCGTCGCGGAAAGCGCGGGCCTTCACCTCGAGCTTTGAACCGGCCGTGAGAAACGGTGTCAGGCAGGAGTAGTAGGTGTTCTGGATCTCGCGGACCGTACGTTCGCTGCGGGTCAGCGCCCAGACGGCGCCGGCCAGAAAAAGCAGGGATGCGAGGAGATTGAGCGGCCTCATGGCGAGGAGCGCCCGGCCATGCCGGTCAGTAGTGCGAAGAAGTGGTGACCCGCTTCAATACCTCGATCTCCTGGAGCATCTTGCCCGTGCCTTCCGCCACGGCGCTGAGGGGATCCTCGGCGACATGGACCGGCAGGCCCGTTTCCTCCCGGAGAAGTCGGTCCAACCCGCGCAACAGCGCGCCGCCACCGGCGAGCACGATCCCGCGGTCCACCAGGTCGGCGGCCAGTTCGGGAGGGCAACGCTCCAGCGTGGTGCGCACCGCGTCGACGATCGTCGTCAGCGGGTCGGCCATGGCCTCGCGGATCTCCTGCGAGGTGATGGTGATGGTTTTCGGCAGGCCGGCGACGAGGTCGCGGCCCTTGACGTCCATGGTGATCTCCTTGGCCAGCGGGGCCGCGGATCCAAGGCGGATCTTGATGTCTTCCGCGGTGCGTTCGCCGATCATCAGGTTGTAGGCCCGTTTCATGTAGGAAACGATGGCCTCGTCGAGTTCGTCGCCGGCGGTGCGGACGGAGCGGGCGAAAACGATGCCGCCCAGGGAAATGAGTGCCACTTCGGTGGTGCCGCCACCGATGTCGACGATCATGTTGCCGGAGGCGTCCATGACCGGCAGGCCCACGCCGATCGCGGCGGCCATCGGCTCCTCGACGATGTGGACCTCGCGGGCCCCGGCCTGTTCGGCGGACTCGCTGACCGCACGGCGCTCGACCTCGGTGATCCCCGAGGGGACGGCGATGACGACCCGCGGGTTGTTGCGGCGGCGGTTGTTGTTGGCCTTGCGGATGAAGTGCCGGAGCATTGCTTCCGTCACCTCGAAATCGGCGATCACGCCGTCCTTCAGCGGGCGGATGGCGACGATGTTGCCCGGCGTGCGCCCGAGCATGCGCTTGGCGTCGTCGCCGACGGCCAGGACCTCGTTGGTGCCGGCCTTGACCGCGACCACCGAGGGTTCGCGCAGGACGATGCCCTGATCCTTGACGTTGACGAGGGTGTTGGCGGTGCCGAGGTCGATGCCGATATCATTGGAAAACCAGCTTCCGAAGAATCGAGAGAACATTCTGGTGGTGAGAAATTGGGAAAAGGAATGGCGACGGTCGTCAAAAACCCCGGCGTGGCACCGTCAGCCGTGAACCGGGGGACAAAAAATCAAGGAATCCGAGCAATTTCGGAAGCCGGCGGACTATGGCGACCACGGCCCCGTGGGGTCAAGACGATATCCCTTGTTCTACGAAGAGAATGAAGGAGTTCCACGGCTCTTCCCGGTCAGCCGGTGGCGAGTGCCGGGCCGACCGCGGCGTGGCGCGTCAGGAACTCGTCGGCGAGCGCAAAGTAGGAGTCCGCACCGAGTCCGGCCGGGTCGTGCTCGAAGATTGTCTTGGCGTGGCTCGGCGCCTCGCCGAGGCGGATGGTGCGCGGGATCACCGTGCGGTAGAGTTGCTCCGGGAAGTAGTTGCCGACCTCGTCGACGACCTGCTTGGCGAGGTTGGTGCGGCCGTCGAACATGGTCATCACGATGCCCTCCAGCGTCAGGTCGGGGTTCGCCCCGGAGTCGCGGATCTGGTCGATGACGTGGACGATTTTCGCCAGTCCCTCCAGACCGAACCATTCGCACTGGAGCGGGATCAGGATCTCGTCGGCGGCGGCCAGGGCGGAGGTCATCAGGACGCCGAGCGACGGCGGCGTGTCGAGCAGGCAGTAATCGAACAAGTCGTTGGGCTTCAGCCCCTGGAGGTGGGTTCTCAAGCGCACCAGGTGGTCGTCGCCACGGGCCAGCTCGATCTCCACGCCGGCAAGGTCCATGTGGGAAGGAATGACCGAGAGATTGTCCCGGCCGGACGAAATGATCTTGTCGCGGACGTTCGCCTCGCCGAGCAGGGCGGGGTAGACGGTGCCGTCGCCTTCGGTGTCGATGCCGAGTCCGCTGGTGGTGTTCGCCTGGGGGTCGAGGTCGATCAGCAGCACCCGCTGCCCGCGCAGGGCGAGGGCGGCGGAAAGATTCAGCGCGGTGGTGGTTTTCCCCACGCCGCCTTTTTGATTGGCAACAGCGACAACTTTCATCAGGCGAGCGGATGGCAGCGGGGGGGAGTCTTCCGCCCTCGCGGCGGGCTGGCAAACAAAACCGCGACCGGTGACCGAAATGGGCGCCGAAAGCGCCTTTGGGCGTGCCCCTGCAAGCCGGTTTGGCATAGTGTGGAGACGATCCATGATGAGAATCCTCCCGCTCCTCTGTTTCATCGGCTTGGTGGCACGTGTGGCCGCGGAGTTGAGCCCTCCCGACGGCGGCGAAGACCTCCTCGACCGCGGACTGCTCAAGGTCCAAGCAGATCCGGCCCATGCGACGGCGAGAGAGATCGAGGGCGGCGGTTGGCAGCTCAACATCAATCGGCCAGACGAGGAGCGGCCACACTTGGCGCAGATCTCCACCGGCATCGACCTGAATGCGCTGGCGGAGGGAGAGGTTGTCCTGGCAATCATCCGGGCCCGGTCCGCGGCCGGGGATGCGGCGGTGATCGAGGCCAAACTCCAGCGCTCGGATCCTCCCTACGATGTCCTGGCGCCACCGGTGCCGCTGGAGCTCAGCGGCGACTGGCAGGAACTGCCGGTGGTGTACCGGGTGACGGCAGCGGCGGAGAAGCACCGGGCGACGCTGACCTTGCTCTGCGCCCGCCAACTGCAGACCGTCGAGGTTTCGTCGATCCGGGCGCTGAAATATCCGGCCGGAACCGATACCTCTGCTTTTCCACGAATCCGCCGCACCTATGAGGGACGGGAGCCGGGGGCCGCTTGGCGGGAAGCGGCATTGTTGCGGATCGAACAGCTCCGGAAATCCGATTTTTCGGTGCGGGTGCATGATGCGGACGGCCAGGCGCTGGTCGGCAAGGAGGTGGTTCTGACCCTGCGCCGCCATGAGTTCGGCTTCGGTTCAGCGGTCACCGCCGAGCTCCTCACCGAGGAAAGCGAAGATGGCCGACGCTACCGTGCGATCGTCGACCGCCTGTTCAGCCGGGTGGTTTTCGAGAACGATTTGAAGGACTTCGGCTGGGAGGAGGGCGCGGAAGGTCGCGATGAACGGTTGGCGCGGCTCGATCACGCCTTCGCCTGGTTGGGAGAGCGGCACATCGCGGTTCGAGGTCATTACCTGATGCAGAACGCCGTGCCTCCGAATCTGGACGACCTCACCGATCCGGAGGCGATTCGCCGGCACTTCCTGGAAACGGCGAAGGCGCGGCTCGATTTCGCGAAGGACCGGGTCTGCGAATGGGATGTCGTGAATCATCCGGTGGGCTGGAACGGAGCCAAGCTCTTCACGGCACGACCCGGTCTGGCGGAACTCGATCGGGAAGTCTACGGGCTGGCCCAGCGGGCCACGGCGCTGCCGTTTTTCGTCAATGAGGACCAGCTTTTCCGGCCGGGCAGGCAGTCGGATGAGACTTTCACCTACCTCGAGAAGCTGAAGCAGGCAGGGTTCCGCGTCGACGGTCTTGGCAACCAGGCCCATATTGACGACAGCTACCTGCCGAGCCCCATGCAGGTCCTCGAGGTCACCGACCGTTTCGGGGCATTGGCGCCACGCCAAGCCATCACGGAGTTCGACATCGTCACCGCGGATGATGAGGAGTTGGCCGCCGACTACACGCGCGACCTGATGATCGCGGCATTCAGTCACCCGGCCTACACCAGCTTCATCCTGTGGGGGTTCTGGGAGGGCAGGCACTGGAAGCCGGACGCAGCCTCCTGGACCCGGGATTGGACCGCCCGGGCGCGAGCGGAGGTTCTCGAGGAATGGCTCGGCCGGCGCTGGACCACCAGTGTGACCCTGACCACCGGCAAGGGCGGGATCGTCCAATGGCGCGGCTTCCCCGGCTGGTATGAAGTGCGGGTTCCGGGCGATGGAAAGACGGGAGTTTTCCAAGTCACCAAGGCGGTGCCGAGCGGCACGGTCGAGGTGCCCTGATCTCAATGACTCTCCGGCGACGGAAAGGCATGGGGCTCAGGCGCTTCGCGGCGGACGAAGAGGAGGGAGATGAAATTGAGAACCGGGGCTGCGACCAGGCAGTAGACGGCAGGTCCGGCCTCGGCCCGGGTGTAAGGATCCAACAAAATGAAGTAGAGGATGATGCCGGCCAACGCGCAGGTCGCGATTCCCGACACCAGGGTCACGGTCCACCACAGCAAACGCGAGCTCCACGTCATCCGGAGAAGGAAGGGAAGCAGGACGATCAGCAATGATTCCGTGAGTAGGCTGGCGGCCGCGAGGACCAACGGCGGTTCCTCGAGACCTCCATCGGCCAGATCGCCGAAGATGTCTTCCCAAACAACCCAGCCTTTCCAAAGCGGAGACCAAGGCAGGAAATGAAAGGCCACGAAGACGACCAGCGCGGTGACCGCGAAGGCCAGCGCAATCAAGTTCATCCGGCGGGCTTGGGACATCGGCATGCCGCCAAGCTGTGCCTCCACGAACCCGGGCGGGCAAGTCCGGATCCTCGTTGCCGTCCGGAGGGTAGGTGTTCGGAACTCAGCCCAGCAGCCAGAGGATCGGCTGCGGCCAGATGCCCAGCACCAGCACCGCGATGGTCAGGGCAACCACACAGGTGCGGGTGATCTGGGGCAGGACCAGCGGCTTGGCGTTGTCGGCGGGGGATTCCCACCACATCGCGCGGATGATCTTGAAGTAGTAGTAGAAGCCGGCTGCGGCCCCGATGAAGGCGAAAGTCACGCCCCACCACAGGCCCGCCTCGACGGCGAGGGAGAAAACGAAGAACTTGCCGATGAATCCCGCGGTCAGCGGCACGCCGGCGAGGGCGGCCATGACGACGGTCAGGCCAATCGCCAGCACCGGGTTGCGCTTGCCGAGACCGTTGAAGGCATCGATCTGCTCGGAGCCGTCCTGGATGCGGACCTGGGCCAGCACAAAGAAGCTGGCCAGGGTCATCAGGAGGTAGGTGGCGAGGTAGAAGGAGACAGCACCGACCGAGCCGATGGCGGAATCGCTTTCCTGCTTCCACGAAGCGAGCGCGAGGACCAGGAAGCCGGCGTGGGCGATCGAGGAATAGGCGAGCAGGCGCTTGAAGTTGCTCTGGCTGATCGCGGCGAGGTTGCCGAAGATCAGGGTGGCACCGGCCATGATGGCGAGCATCAGCAGCACCTGCGGGGCGACCGGGGAACCGGGCTGGAGGAGCGGGTCGAGGAAGCGAATCAGCAGGATGAAACCGGCGGCTTTCGAGCCGACCGAAAGGAAGGCGGTGGTCGGGGTCGGCGCGCCTTGGTAGACGTCCGGGATCCAGACTTGCATCGGAACGGCTCCGACCTTGAAGCCAAGAGCGATCAGGATGAGAGCGATGCCGAACAGCAGCGGAGTGGTGGAGGGAAGGTTCGAAATCGCGCCTTCAAGTCCTACGAGGCTCATTGTGCCGGTCGTGCCGTAGATCCAGGCGATGCCGTAGACCAGGAAACCGGTGCTGAGCGCGCCGAGGATCAGGTATTTCACCCCGGCCTCAAGCGAGCCGACATTGCGGCGCAGGAAGGCGACCAGAATGTAGAAGGTGATGGTGACCAGTTCGAGGGCAACGAAGGCGCCGGCGAGGTCCTTGGCGGAGGCCATCCACATCATGCCGGCGCAGGCGAAGACCGGCAGGCAGTAGTATTCCCCGGTGCCCGACTCGCTTTCCGGATGATCGGTGAAGCGCGAGAGGACCGAGCGGAAATCGATCGACATCAACAGCACCAGGATGGTGCAGACGAGGGCGAAGCCCTTGTAGAAACGGGCCAGCGGGTCGAAGGAGTAGAACTTCGAGAGTTCCCAAGTTTCCCAAGTGCTGCCTTCCTTGGCCTGGTCCGGACCGATCGCGAAGAACGAGAGGATCAGGATGAAGGTCAAGCCGGCCGCGGCGGAGAAGCCGACGAGCTTCTTCGAGTGGCTGGGACCGAACGCTTCGACCATCAGCAGGAGCAGGCCGAGGGCGACGGTCAGGGCTTCGAGATAGTAGGCGGGCATGGGAAGAAGTGGAAAGTGATCAGTGATCTGTGATCAGCGGGAGTCACTTAAAGAGGCTGAGGAGGAGATTCGGGAACAAGCCGACGGCGAGCAGGGTGACCGCCAGTAGCAGGGCCGGGATGCGGTCGGCGGGGGTGAGGTCGAGCGACGATTCGGTGGCGCGGACGCTCTCGCCCTGGAAGATCCGGCGGTAGGCACGGAGCATGTAGATGGCGCTGATGACGACGCCCCAGATGGCGCAGATGCAGGCGATCTGGACCGGGCCGAGGCCGGCGGCGGGATCGTAGTTCTTGAACGCGGAGAGGAAGACCATCACCTCGCCGGCGAAATTGGCGAGACCGGGCAGGCCGATCGAGGCGAAGCCGACAAGTCCGAAAAGGAAGGCGAGGCTTGGTGCCGCCTTGGCAAGGCCGCCGAGGTCGGTGAGTTCCAGGGTGCCGGTGCTGCGCTCGATCTTGTCGGCGAGACCGAACAGCATGGCGATCGAGATGCCGTGGGCGAACATCAGAAGCACCGCGGCGGGACCGGCGATGTCGTTGGTGAAACGCCCGACCGAGCTCAATGTCACCGCTTGGCCATCGACAAGGGCTCCCGCAAGTGCCGGACCTTGGTAGCTCGCGGCAAGCGCGGCGATGGCGAGGAAGATGTAGCCCATGTGCATGACCGACGAGTTGCCGAGCATGAGGTCGAGGCGCTTCTGGCTGACAGTGACGAGGCCGACCCAGAGGATGTTACCGACCAACAGGACCAGCAACGGGGTCAGCCAGTCGTTCATGCCGCCCGGGACCATGGGGATGGCGATGCGGAGCAGACCGTAGAGGCCGAATTTCTTCAGCACGCCGGCGTGGAGCATCGACGTCGGGGCGGGAGCGCTGGCGTAGGCGGGGGCGGCCCAGGAATGGAAGGGGAAGAGCGAGACGAGGACGCCGAAGCCGACGATTAGCAGGGCGGCGATGCCCTTCTGGGCGGCCGGATCAATGACCAGCGAGCCATTCTTCACCGCGGCGACCATGGTCGGGATGTCGAAGGTGCCGGCGAGATTGGCGAGCCAGACGAGCCCGGCGAGCAGCACCACCGAGCCGAAGCCGAGGTAGATGGTGATTTTCCAAGCCACCTCGCGGCGGTCGCCGCGGCCGAGGATGCCGATCATCAGGAAGGTCGGGATCAGCGCGAGTTCGTGGAAGGCGTAGAAGAAGAACAGGTCGGTGGCGGCAAAGGCACCGATGGCTCCCGCGGAGATCAGCAGGGAGGAACCGTAGTAGAGGATCTCGCGGCCGGCGGGAGCCCGACCGGAGAGCAGGGCGGCGACGGTGACGATGACCGAAAGCAGCACCATGATCACGCTCATGCCATCGCTGAAGCCGAAGGCGAGATGAAGCGAGGGCTTGGCGAGGACTTCAACCGAGCTTGCCCACATTTCTGCCTCCCAGGTGAAAGCCGCCCACAGGCCGAGGGCGAGGTTGGCGAGGCCGGCACCGAGCGCGGCCTGGCGGGCGGGGGCGCCGGCGAGGATCGCGATGAAGGCGATGATCGGAAGGGCAACGAGGAGAGCGAGCATGATGGAAAGTGATGGGATGTTAGACGCGGGTCACTTTCAGAAGACCGTGAGGTAGATGACGAGGATGACGCCGATGCCGAAGGCGAAGGCGTAGCCTTGCAGGTTGCCGGACTGGACGCGCCGGAACAGCCCTCCGAAGCCCTCGGCGATGCGGCCGGCGCCGCCGACGACGAGGCCGTTGATCAGGAACTCGTCGAAGAAGTGGACGATGGCGGCGAAGGCGTCCTGGAAGTACTTCACGACGATGTTGTCGTAGATCCAGTCGATCTTGAAGCGGTCGCGGAACAGCGGGATCGAGACGGGATCCTTGTCCTTGCCATTGTAAAGGGCGAAGCCGGCGAAAAGGCCGAGGAGCAGCGAGGCGATGGATGCGCCGAGAATGAGGCCGTGGCCTTCGGCGTGACCATGTTCGTGTTCCGGCACGTAGGCGTTGAGCGGCCCGGTGAGCCAGGCCGATCCAATGGCCATGCCGGCAAGCAGCACCAGTGGCACGAACATCATGGGGCCGACCTCGTGGGCGTGGCTGGCATTGTCCGAGCGGGTCTTGCCGAGGAAGGTGACCACGAAGGCGCGGGTCATGTAGAAGGTGGTGAGGAAGGCGACGGAGACGGCGATGCCGAACAGCACCTTGTTGCCGGTGAAGGCGGCGGCGAGGATTTCTTCCTTCGAATAGAAGCCCGAAGTGACGAAGGGCACGGCGATGAGCGCGGCGGTGCCGATGGCGAAGGTCAGGCCGGTGATCGGCATCTTCTTGAGCAGGCCGCCCATCTTCCAGATGTCCTGTTCGTGGTGGCAGGCGTAGATGATCGCGCCGGAACCGAGGAAGAGGAGGGCCTTGAACCAGGCGTGGGTGAAGAGGTGGAACATGCCCGCCTCGCCGGAAAGGAGGCCAACGGCCATCACCATGTAGCCGAGCTGGGAGAGGGTGGAGTAGGCGAGGATGCGCTTGATGTCGTTCTGCTGGGTGGCCATCAGCGCGGCGCAGAGCGAGGTGATGCCGCCGATCCAGGCGATGGTGTCGCCGGCGAAATTGTCGAAGGCAGCGGTGCCGATCGAGAGCTGGACGCGGAACAGCATGTAGACGCCGGCGGCGACCATGGTGGCGGCGTGGATCAGGGCGGAGACGGGGGTCGGGCCTTCCATGGCGTCGGGCAGCCAGACGTGGAGCGGCATCTGCGCGGACTTGCCGACTGCACCGCAGAAAACACAGAGAAGGCAGGCTCCGAGGACGCCGGTGGAGACCGTGGCGGGCACCGCCATTTCGGAGAAGGTCAGGGTGCCGGTGATGCCCCAAAGCATCAGGATGCCGATCATGAAACCGAAGTCGCCGATGCGGTTGGTGATGAAGGCTTTCTTGGCGGCGTCGGCGGCGCTGTCTTTCTGATACCAGTGACCGATCAGCAGGTAGGAGCTGAGACCGACCAGCTCCCAGAACATGAAGGTCATGATGAAATTCGATGCCAGCACGATGCCGGTCATCGAGAACATGAAGAGCGACAGGCAGGTGAAGTAGCGGGCCTTGGCGCTGTCGTCGGCCATGTAGGCGAGCGAGAAGACGTGGACCAGCAGACCGATGCCGGTGACGACGACCATCATACCCGTCGAAAGCTGATCGAGGGTGATGCCGATCTCGATCGAGAAGTCGCCGACGGTCGCCCAGCGGAGGGGTTCGGGGGATTTGTCCGCACCGAGCAGCATCAACGAGATGCCGAAGGTCGCCGCGACCGAGCCGACCGAGATGACCGACGCGATGAAGGCGATGCGCTTGAAGTAGAGTTGGTTCGCCGCGGCGGCGATCAACGGCAGGAACAGGAGGACCCAGGCGAGATTCATGGATGCTGGCAGGAAAGATGGGGCGGGAGGAAGCCTCGGCGACTATCCGCGCATGCTCGTCAGATCCTCGGTATTGATGGTCTGGCGGGCGCGGTAGAGGGCGACGATGATGGCGAGGCCGACGGCCACTTCGGCCGCGGCGACGGTGATCACGAAGAAGACCAGCATCTGGCCGTTGTAGTCGGGCAGGCCGTCCTTGCCGTTGAACCGGGAGAAGGCGACCAGGGTCAGGTTCGCCGCGCTGAGCATCAGCTCGAGGCACATGAAGATCACGATGATGTTGCGCCGCAGCACCACCCCGGCGAGGCCGATGGCGAAGAGGAGTCCCGAGACCAGGAGGTAGGAGTGGAGGCTTGCCATGGGATCAGGTGGTCTGGCGCTTGGAGAGGACGACGACGCCGACGGTCGAGACGAGCAGGAGCACGCCGACGATCTGCAGCGGCAGGTTGTAGCCCTTGAACAGCACGTCGCCGATCAGGTTCACGTCGGGCAGGTGGCCGGCCGCGAGCTTGGACGAGATCCCGGGGCTCTTGTCCGCGTACGAGGCGGACGCGGCGGCGAGGTCGAGCGGCTCGGACTTGATGTTAGGAGTCTTGGAAAGGATGCCGATGAGCTGGATGGAGAAGGCCAGCACGATACCGAGTCCGCCGAGGACCGGGGCGAGTTTCGGGGCCCGCTTTTCCTCGGTCTGCAGGTCGAGGAGCATGATGATGAAGATGAACAGCACCATGATCGCCCCGGCGTAGACGAGGATCTGGATGATCCCGACGAAGAAGGCGTTGAGTCCGATGAAGAGTCCGGCAAGCCCGACAAAGGAGGCGACCATCGACAGCGCGGATGCGACCGGGTTCCGCAAGGAAACCACGGCAAGGCCGCCGACGAGCATGACGATGGCGAAAAACCAGAATAGGGCGAGTGGCATCGGGAGAGGCGGGTATGGGAAAGTGGGTGGATCAGTCGTCGCTCTTCAGGCTGTAGATCCAGCCGCCCACGCCGAAGACGAGGACGGAGGCGCAGATCACGTAGGCAATTCCTCCCAGCGGGTCCGGTCCGGCCACCAGCCGGTGGGCATTGATCATGCCGAAAATGCCGGAGGTCACGACGATCGCGGAGGAGAGGGCTTTCATGGCCGGTTTACTTCAACTCATTCCATTTGTTGACGAGGCCGACGCGCTTGCCGCCGATTTCGTAGAGCTTCTTCTTGTCGTGAACCATGTCGGCGCGAGACAGACCGGTGATGGCGTAGTCCTTGCGCAGGTAGATCGCCTGCTCCGGGCAGACTTCCTCGCACATGCCGCAGTAGATGCAGCGGATCATGTCGATTTCGAATTCCTTCGGACGCTTCTCGACCTTGGCCCAAGGATCATCTGAAGGGATCTCGCCGGGAGTGATCTTGATGGCCTTGGGCGGGCAGATGAATTCGCAAAGCTGGCAGGAGACGCAGCGCTCGCGGTCCTGCTCGTCGGTCACGAGGGCAGGGGCGCCGCGGTAGTATTCCGGGAGATGCTCGTCCCACTTCTGCTCGGGATATTGCATGGTGGCTCCCAGGCCGGAGGAGGCGAGATCGCTGGCACCCCGGGTTTTGCCGCGGAGGGAAGCGATCGCGTGCTTCATCGTGATGACGAAGCCCTTCATGATCGCTCCGAGGTACATTTTCTCCCCGGAATTCAGCTTGGGGCGGGTGACTTTGACGACAGCCATGTTGAGGAAATGGTGGGGGCTAGGCGGCGGCGGGCAGCGCCTTGCGTTCTGAAACCTTGAGCACCCAGACCAAGGCGCCGGTGACGATGGCGAGCACGATCAAGCCGCCGACGGTGATGGCTGGACCGTATTGCGGCGCGGCGACGACCAGCGCGGCGAGGAAGACGTTGATCAATGCCGCTTCGAAGAAGATCACCCAGCCGAGGCGCATGAGCTGGTCGTAGCGGAAACGGGGAACCGTCCAGCGGACCAGGATGAAGAACAGGATGAAGGCGACCACCTTGGCCATGAAGATCGCCATGTGGATCAGGCCGCCGATGCCGACCCCGAAGACGGTCACGTCGCTGATCGCGGCATCAATTCCGAAGCCGAGGGACCAGCCGCCGAGGAAGAGGGTGACGACCAGCGCCGAGCCGATGACCATGGCCGCGTATTCGCCCATGAAGAACATCGCGAACTTCATCGACGAGTACTCCGTGTGGTAGCCGCCAACGAGTTCGGTTTCGCACTCCGGCAGGTCGAAGGGCATGCGGTTGGTCTCCGCGAAGACCGAGGTGGTGAAGATCACGAAGGCGATCATCGCCGGGATCCAGAACAACCAGGCGGTGTAGTCGCCGCCGTTGTTCCAAGGTGCCGACGCTCCCCATAGCGGCAGCAGGAGCCAGCCGTTGTCGGCCTGCTTCTGGACGATGTTGGAGAGGTTGAGATCCCCGTAGTAGAGCAGGACCGGGACGATCGAGAGGCCAAGGGCGATCTCGTAGGAGATCATCTGGGCGGTCGAGCGGACGCCGCCGATGAAGGGAAACTTCGAGTTCGAGGACCACCCGGCGAGGGTGATGCCGTAAACGGTCAGCGACGAGATCGCGAAGATGAAGAGCGGGCCGACGTCGAGGTCGGCGATGACCAGCTTGTGATGCTCGCCGTTGACGACGAGGTCGGAGCCGAAGGGAACCACGCAGACCGTCACCAGCGATGGGACGACAGTTAGGGCAGGGGCCAGCCAGTAGAACGCCTTGCGGACGTGGGAAGGGGTAAAGTCCTCCTTGAGGAAGAGCTTCAGGCCGTCGGCCATGGGCTGGATCAGCCCGAAGAACGAGAAGTCCTTCTTTGCCCCGAGCAGCGTCAGTGGCACACCGACGCGGTTGGGACCGACGCGGTCCTGGATGATCGCGGAGAATCGCCGCTCGAAGTAGACCGAGATCGGCACCAGCGGCAGCACGACCATGAAGGTCAGGCCGATGACTTTCGCGAGGATGATGAGGAGTGTGGCGAGGTCCATGAAAGGCGGGAGCCGGGGATTATCCGTTGATCAGGCCGGCGGCCTTGCGGGCACGCTCGTTTTCGAGCAGGGGGATCTTGATGCCGGTTTCGGTGACCGGCTGGCCGAGATCGCCGATCTTCGAAAGGGAAAGCCCGGCGAATTCGGCCGTGCCTTCCGCCATCGACTTGAAGACATCCTCGATGGTGGCGGGTCCGTCACCGGGCTGTCCGCCTTGGATGGCAAGGACGAGGTCGCGGAGGATTTCCCAGTCGTCGCGCGCGTCGCCGAGGGGCTCGAGGGCGCGGTTGAGGCGCTGGAGCCGGCCGGTGACGTTGACCATCGAGCCACGCTTCTCGACAAATGCCGCGCCGGGCAGCACGACATCGCTCGCTTCGGCGGTGGGGCCGGCGAGCAGCTGGATGGAGGCGATGAATTCCGGCTTGGCGATCTCTTCGGCGGTGAATCCCGCGTCGGTGAGGTCTTCGCCGAGGACCAGCAGGGCCTTGATGGCACCTGACCGGACCCCTTCGCGGATCCCGAACATGGCGCCCGCCGTGTCGGAGGTCTGCCAGACCAGCTGGGCGCCGGTGGTGTTGGGATTGCGGTCGGCGGAAACCAGGAGTTCGTCGGCTTCGCCCGTCCGCGGGACGGTGGTGAACTGGCCGGTGCCGAGGGCGTCGGCCAGGGCGCGGGTGAGGAAGAGTTCCTCGTTGGTCATCCGCGCGGAGGCGATGATGGCGATCTCGGAGGGCTGGAAGGTTTTCAGTGCGGTGACGGTCGCGGTGATCGCCTCGTTCCAGTGCGCGGCGGCATGGGTGCCGGCGATTTTGACAAGCGGTGCGGACAGGCGGGCTTCGCTGTCGATATAGTGGAAGTTCAGGCGGTGCGAGTCCGGCATCCAGGTCGAGTTCACATCGTCGTTCTGGCGCGGCGTGATGCGGTGGACCTTGTTTCCGCGGGTCCAGATCGTGATGTTCGAGCCGGTGCCGCAGTTGACGTCGATGCTCTTGGTTTCCTTGAGGAACCAGACCCGCATCTGGAAGCGGAAATCGTTGGAGGTCAGCGCGCCGACCGGGCAGATGTCGACGGTGTTCAGCGAGTAGTTCGAGTCGAGCTTGCGGCCCGGATGGACGGTGAGCGTGGTATGGGTGCCGCGCTGGGTGAAGCCGAGCACCGGATCGCCGGCGACCTCGTCCATGAAGCGGATGCAGCGGCTGCACATGATGCAGCGCTCGTCGTCGAGCCGGATCCGCGGGCCGATGTCCACGTTTTTCGGCTTCTTCACCTTCATGTCGACGAAGCGGGAGGCGCCCTTGCCGTGTTGGACCGAGAATTCCTGCAAGCGGCACTCGCCGGCCTGGTCACAAATCGGGCAATCGAGCGGGTGGTTGATCAGGAGGAACTCCATCACGCCCTCGCGGCACTTTTCGACCAGTTCGCCGGTGGTCCGGATCCCCATGTTTTCCGTCACCGTGTTCGCGCAGGCGATAACCGGGCGGGGCATCCAACCGATCGGCTGGTAGCCGTCGGCGTCGAAAGTCGGTTCCTGTCCCGGTGCCGGCCGGGGCGGCATGCCCATCTGGACCAGGCACATCCGGCAATTCCCCGGCGCGGTCAACTTCGGGTGATAGCAGTAGTGGGGGACTTCCTTCTGCGCGATCTTGCAAGCCTCGATCATGCGCATCCCGCGGGGCAACTGGTGCCAAACCCCGTCAATCTGCACGTTGACCAAGCCCTTCTCGGCAGCGAGATCCTTGGGAAGCTTGGCTTCGACGGTGGCGGCGTTGTCGCTCATGGGGCAAGGAGGACCGTCGGGGTGTCCCCGCGGCCCGCGGACTATGAAAAACCGCTTCCAACCCCGCAAGCGCACTTTGTGAAAAGTTTCACAAAGTCGGGAGAGCAGGGCAATCGGCGGAACGGGAATGGTTGCTGTTCGTCCGTATCGGCTGATATTCAGGGATTGAAATCCCGGGAACTTTTGTTAGGACTCAGGACGCTTACCCCCCTCCCAACCCAACTTGAAAACCCAACCCACCGTTTCGGTGGTGATTCCGGCCTACAATGCTGAATTGTGGTTGCCGTTCACCCTGCAGGCCGCGTGCAACCAGACGCTGCGCGACATCGAGATCCTGGTGGTGGACGATGGTTCCCGGGACGGGACCGCGGCGGTGGCACTTGATCATGCTGCCCGCGACGCGCGGATACGTCTGATCCAGACAACCAACGGCGGGGTGGGAGCCGCGCGGAACTCCGGCATCCGTGAAGCCCGCGGCCGGTTCATCGCCCCGCTCGATGCCGACGATCTCTGGCATCCTGACAAGCTGGAAGAGCAGGTCGCCTGCATGGAAGCGGGTGGCGAGGAGATGGGCCTGGTCTATTGCTGGCTGGAGAAGATCGATGCGACGGGAGGCGTGATCACGGCATCTTTTCCATGGGAGATCGAGGGCCGCGTCCTGCGGCCGCTGATTCTCAGGAACTTTCTGGGCAATGCGAGTGTCCCGCTGTTCCGGCGCAGTGCGCTCGATGAGGTGGGGCTCTACTTGGAAGCCGGCGAGCAGGGTGGCTCCCAAGGATGTGAGGACTGGGATCTGGCGATCCGCCTGGCGGAGAAGTTCACCTTCGGTTTGGTACGGCGATCCCTGGTGGGATACCGGCAGCTGGAGGATTGCATGAGCCTGCAAACCGATTGGATGGGGCAGACCTATGAGATCACGATGGACCGGGCCAAGGCGCGGAATCCCGGGCTCGATCCCGAGGTGTTCCGCTGGTCGGCCGGCAACTTTTACAGCTACCTGGTTTCCAAATGCTACGTCTGGGGAAACTACCGCGGTTGCCTCGATTCGATTTTCCGCGCGGTGAGTGCCGATCCCATGCTTGTGATCAACCGCAAGTTCCACGCGATGGGGCTGAAAAGCGTGATCCGCCTGATGAGCGGAACCCGCGGCAACATCCCGTCGTCCGGCAATGGATCCGACGCCGCCCTCGCCTTCCTGCCGCCCGGGAAATCGGCTGCCAGCTGGTCCGAACGGGTCCAGGCGAAGCGCTGGGCGGCGGCCCAGTCGCCGGACGAGAAGCCCGACGCCCGCAAGCGCCCGATGATCCGCTCGTAGCAGAGCCCCTCGAGATTTCCCCCCATGTTGCTGCCGATTCTCCCGCTCGACTACGATCTTGCTGCACCCGCTGATATTCCCGCCGGCGACGGTCACCGCGCGGCGAGGGTGCTGGTGCGTTGGCATGGTGTCCCGCTGGTCGTGATCCAGGTTCCGGTGGTCGGCGGGATGGTCCTTTCGCGCGAAGTCGGGCTGCGGGTCATGGCCCGGCACCAGCCGCGCTTGGGCCGGGAATTGGCTCGGCATGCCTTGATGGGGAATGGGATTTCCCGCCCGTTGCGGGTCGGGGCGCATGGCCCCGACCCCGTGGTCAAGGGGCATCCGACCATCTCGGTTGCCGTGTGCACCCGCGACCGTCCCGAAGACATGGCCAAGTGCCTGGCGGCGATCGCCGCGCTGAGGGTGGCGCCGATGGAGGTGATCGTGGTGGACAACGCACCCGCCACCGAAGCGACGGCGGAACTGGTCCGGAACCGTTTCCCCCAGTTCCGCTACATCCGGGAGGAAACACCCGGGCTCGACCACGCTCGGAACCGGGCGATCGCCGAGGCCAGCGGTGAAATCATCGCCTACACCGACGACGACGTGATGGTCGATCCCGGCTGGGTGGAGGCCTTGGGCCGCGTCTTTGCCGAGGATCCGGCGGTGGGTTTGGTGGCGGGCTTGATCGAGCCGGCGGAGCTGGAAACCGATGCGCAGGCGCTCTTCGAACGATACGGCGGCTTCGGGCGGGGCTGTGTCCGCAGTTATCTGCAGTCGAAACCGGGGATCCCGATGACCTGGGACCTGGTGGGCGCGGGTCAGCTCGGGGCCGGTGCCAACATGGCGATCCGCCGCTCGTTGTTCGAGAAGATCGGGCAGTTCGATCCGGCGCTCGACGTGGGCACCCCGACCCTGGGGGGAGGAGATCACGAGATCTTTTTCCGCTGCATCCGGTCGGGGGTGATTTGCCTCTACGAGCCCACCGCGGTGGTGCGGCACCGCCATCGCCGGACCCGTGAGGAGCTATCGAAGCTCCTCTACAGCTATGGCTACGCGACCCGTTGTTTCTTCGAACGGGAGGCGGCCGAATTTCCCGCGGACCGTCCGGCGATCCGCAAGCTCGCCCGGTGGTGGTGGCGCCATTGGGCCTGGGACCGCTGGCGCCGCTCGATGTGGGCCCCGACCTGGTTTCCCCGCGAAATGGTGAACCGCGAGATCCGCGGCTATCGCGACGGCAAGAGCGGCTACCGCAAGGCGCGCAGCAAGATCGTGCCCGATGAATCCCGGCGTCCGGATGCCTTCCAGATTGCTCCGTCGAACGATGGCTCGGGCCTTGCGAAAACCGGGCTCGTCGTGGTCGACATCGACAAGCCGCTCCGGCCGCTGACCGAGGGGCTCGACCGGGATTCGCTGGAAGTCCTGGTCCGTTGGCAAGGCAAGCCCCTCGGGCGCCTTCATCTCCCGTGCAAGCGCACGACGATCGTGCCCTCGAGGCTGGCCGATGAAATCTCCCGCGTTTTCTGGTGGGAAGTGCTGACCTTGGGGGACGAGGATCCGTCGATTTCCTGGTCGCGCCACGTCGCCGATCTCCAGGACCGCTTGAACCCGCATCGCAATGATGCCCTCGAGTTACCCGACTCGGTCGGAGTGAGTCTTATCATCGCGACTTGCGACCGGCCCGCCGACCTGCGGCGTTGTTTGGAATCCATCTTCGCCTTGGAGACCAAGCGGCGTCTCCAGGTCATCGTCGTGGACAACCGGCCCGGCTTGGCGGGGATCCGGGAGGTTCTGGGTGATTTCCCCTCCGTGGAGCTGGTCGAGGAGCCGAAGCCCGGCTCGTCCTATGCCCGCAACGCCGGATGGGCGGCGGCCCGCGAGGAGATCGTGGCCATGACCGACGACGACATGGTGGTGTCGCCGGACTGGCTGGAGCGCTTGCTTGCGCCCTTCGTCCGCGCGGACGTGGCGGCGGTCACCGGCCACACGCTGCCCGCCAGCCTGGAGAACGAGGCTGAGCTGAGATTCGAGGCCTACGGTGGCTTCGGCCGGGGCTACCACGCCCGCGAGTTCGACGAGTACTGGTTCCACCAATGGAAGCGCCGCGCCGTGCCGACCTGGCAATTGGGAGGAACCGGCAACATGGCGTTCCGCCGGGCCCTCTTCGATGATCCGCAGGTGGGGCCCTTCGAGGAATGCCTCGGTTCCGGGGTGCCGGCGGGCGTGGGCGAGGACACGCTGTGGTTCTATCAGGTGCTGCGGGCCGGTCATGTGGTCCTCTACGAGCCGGCGGCGGTGGCGTGGCATCATCACCGGGTCTCGATGGACGGACTTAAACGCCAGCTGGCGGCTTATTCCAGGGGGCATGTGGCGTATCATCTGGTGACCCTGTTGAAATTCCGCGACAAGCGGGCAGTGGTCCGTCTGGCTTATGAGCTTCCGCGCTCGATGATGACGCGGGTTTGGAGCAAGCTGCGGGGTCACTACGACTACCCTTGGAAGCTCCTCGCGATCGAAGGCTGCGGCATGCTGCTGGGGCCGTGGGCGCTGTGGAGGAGCAAACGCCATGTGCGCCGGCACGGTCCCGGCGCGCGACCGGGCATGGATGCAGGAATCTCCCGATGAACGCGCAACCGACCAGCACCGGGCTTCCCGACGCGACCTCAGGCCGTCGCTGGCGGCATGCCTTGGATGTCCTCGCGGTGCTGACGAGCCGGGACCTCAAGGCGCAGTACAAGCGCTCGTTCTTCGGGTTCGGCTGGGCACTTGGTGGACCCCTGCTACAGGTGATCATTTTCTCCACGATCTTCCAGAATGTGCTTGGGTCGCGGACGGAGAACTACGCCTGCTTCGTGTTCATCGGGGTCTTGGTCTGGGGCTGGTTCCAGGGAGCACTCGGCCAAAGCGTGGGACTGATCACCAACAACGCGGCGCTCGCCCGCCAACCGGGATTTCCACTGTCACTGCTGCCCCACGTCACGGTGAGTGTCCGTTTCCTGCACTTCCTGATCGCGGTGCCGCTGTTGTTCGGCTTGTTGTGGTGGAACGGGATCCGGCCGGGCATCGAGTGGGCGGCCTTGCCGTTGCTGATCCTGATTCAGTACCTGCTGACCGTCGGTATCGCCTATCCGCTGGCGTCGCTCAACGTGCTCCATCGCGACACCCAGCACATCGTCGCGGTGCTGTTGCAGCTGCTGATGTTCCTGACGCCGGTATTCTACAACATCCACGTGATTCCGGAGCACCTCCGGCGCTGGTACTACATCAATCCGATGGTCAGCCTCGTGGAGTCGTGGCGACAGGTGCTGCTGGAGGGCCGCTGGCCGGACTTCGGGACCCTGGCGATCCTGACCGCGGTCGGGGGATTGCTGATCGTCGCCGGCCGCCGGCTCTTCATCGCCCAGAGTCATCGCTTCGTGGAGGAAATGTGAACGACTTCCGGATCATCGCCGAAGCTGTCAGCAAGCGGTACTGCCACCGCCCGGCGGGACTTGTGTCGCGATTCGGGAAGCGTTCCCGTCAAGAGGCGCCGTGGGCGCTGCATGAGGTTTCGTTTTCCGTCGGGCCGGGTGACATGCTCGGGGTGGTGGGTGCCAACGGGGCGGGGAAATCCACGTTGTTGCGCTTGCTCGGCGGGGTCGGGCGACCGACTTCGGGACAGATCCGGACCCAGGGCCGGATCGGTGCCTTGCTCGATCTGGGCGGCGGCTTTCTCGGCGACCTGACCGGCCGGGAGAACGCGATGCTTGCCGGCGTCGTTGCCGGCTTGCTGAGGAGCGAGATGAAGGCGCGCATGGACGAGATCGTGGCATTCGCCGAGCTCGAGGACTTCATCGACGAGCCGGTCCGCACTTTCAGCACCGGGATGAGGATGAGGCTGGCGTTTTCCGTCGCCGTTCACACCGCTCCCGAAATCCTGCTGGTCGATGAATACCTGTCGGTCGGCGATCTTGCGTTCCAAGCGAAGTGCAGCCGCCGAATTGCCGAACTTCGCGGCGAAGGCTGTGCCATCGTGATGGTGTCCCACGGCATGGACCAGGTGCGGAAGCTCTGCGACCGCGCCCTGTGGCTGAAGCACGGGGAGGTGGCGGCCTTCGGGGCCGCCGACGCCGTGGCCGGCTTGTTCGAAACCGAAATGAAAGCCGAGACGCTGCGCCGCACGCCCGATGTCGCGCGCCGGCGGATCGGCGATGGGCCCGAGCTGGTGGCGCGGGTGAACCGCTTCGGGACCTTCGAGATCGAGATCGACACGGTGGAACTGCAACCGGGCGGGGGCATCCGTTCGGGTGGTCCGCTGGCGGTGACGCTCGGATACCATTCGTCCACCCCCGTCGCGGGCGCGGTCTTCGTGGTGTCGATCACCCGTGAAGACGGGACGGTTTGCGTCGACACCAACACCCAGCTCGCCCGGGTCGAGGTCCCGGAGATCGACGGGAAGGGCAGCATCCGCTTCACCCTCGACCGCCTGGATCTCGGGGCCGGGGCGTATTTCCTGGATGTCGGGGTGTTCGAGTCCACCTGGAAGCACGCCTACGACTATCACTGGCACGCCCATCCGTTCACAGTCGACGGAGGGGCCGGCCACAAGGGCCTGCTGGCGCCTCCGGGGGAGTGGCGGATCGGTCCGGGATGAAAGCCGTCGCAAGGTCGAGCCGGGAGCCGACGTTGAATGGGATTCAAACCCAACGACCATGCGCCTCCTTCACGATCTTCTCCTGGCCGCAGCTTTCCTCGGGTCACTGGCCGCAGCGGAACCCAAGCGGATCCTCTTCCTGGCGGGCAGCAACAGCCATGCCTGGGGCCAGCACAAGCACATCGCGGGCTCGCAGTTGCTCTGCGATGCCTTGAACGAGGGCTCACTGGCCACCGCCGAAGTGACCACCGGCTGGCCGGATGCTGCCACGCTCGGGAAGGTGGATGCGCTGGTAATCTATGCCGACGGCTGGCACGCCCATCCGGCGAACGACAAGCTCGGGGAGCTGGAAGCATTCATGAACGCAGGCAAGGGACTGGTAGCCTTGCATTGGGCGACCGGGATCCAGGCGGCCGATCCGGAAAGCAAGGAGCAAGGTGAGGATCCCCGGCGCGCGAAGTGGCGGGCCCTGATGGGGGCGGATTTCGAGGCCTACCATTCGATCAGCAATTTCTGGAAGGCCGGCTTCGACGGGAAGTCCGGCCATCCGGTGATGCGCGGGGTGAAGCCGTTTTCGCTCTACGACGAGTGCTACTTCCACCTGCGGGAATGTGATCACGGGGCGGTGAATCCCTTGTGGCGGACCCTGCCACCGGTGGAGACCATCGAAGGCGGGCTGTCCCCGTATCGTGGCAACGACAAGGCACGGGCGTCGTTGGCCGAACGCAAGGAGACCCAGTATGTCGCCTGGACCTATCCGCGCAAAGAAGGTGGACGGGCGTTTGGGTTCACCGGCGGTCACTTCCATTGGAGCTGGGCCCAGGACGAGGTCCGCAAGATGGTGCTCAACGGGATCCTCTGGAGCGCCGGTGGCGAGGTCCCGGCGGTAGGGGTCGGTTCCAAGACCCCGGATGCCGCGAGGATGCTGGCGGGCTTGCCGGACAAGAACCCGGGGTGGTCCGAAGCGGCTTTGCAGGCCGCCCTCGACAAGGCGGCTGGCGGCGAGGTGGTGCCGTGGCTGGAGTTCACCGACACGCCATTGCCGGCGCCGCCGGTTTCGCTGTTCGACGGCAAGTCGCTCGACGGCTGGCAGGTGCTTCCGGGCGACGAGAAGTGGTGGCGGGTGGAGGATGGCACGATCACCGGTGGCTCGCTTGAGACCGAGGTGCCCCACAACACCTTCCTCGCGACGGCCAAACGCTACGCGAACTTCGAGCTGCAGCTGAAGGTCCGTCTGGTGAATGGCAGCGGATTCGTCAATTCGGGCATCCAGATCCGCAGCATCCGGGTGCCGGACAGCGCGGAGATGAGCGGCTACCAGGTGGACGCCGGCCCCGGGTGGTGGGGGAAGTTGTACGATGAGTCACGTAGAAACAAGGTGGTCGGGGAACCCGTCGACGCGGCGGCGATCAGGGCGGAGGATTTCGGATGGAACGATTACCGGATCTTGTGCGAGGGGCGGCGGATCCGGACCTGGATCAATGGTGTCGCGGCGCTGGATTACACCGAAGCCAACACGTCGATCCCGCAGGACGGCTTGATCGGACTGCAAGCCCACTCGGGGGGCAAAATGCTGGCCCGTTTCAAGGACATCCAGATCAGGGAGCTGCCGGCCACGGAGGGGATTCCCCTCTGGGAAGATGCCTCCGCACGTTCGCCGGAGAGGGAAATGGCGGCTTTCCAGGTGCCGGACGGGTTCGAGGTGGAGCTGGTCGCCTCGGAAAAGGAAGGGGTCGGCAAGCCGGTGACCATGGCTTGGGATCACGCGGGCCGGATGTGGACGATGACCGCCTTGGAATATCCGGTGGACGCAAACGAGAACCAAGCGCAGGCGGAAGCCTTGTATGCGCGGGGTGGGAAGGACCGGGTGCTGGTGTTCGATGAACCCTGGAAACCCGGCCCGCAGGTGCCCCGGGTCTTCGCGGAGGGTTTGGCGATCCCCCTCGGGATGATGCCGTGGAAGGGCGGGGCGCTGGTTCAGCACGGCCACGAAATCCGTTACTACGAAGACCTCGACAAGGACGGTGCCGCGGACCGCCATCGCCTCGTGCTCGAAGGCTTCGGGATCCAGGATTCCCATCTGTTTCCACACCAGTTCGAGCGTTCGCCGGGGGGCTGGTTCTACCTCGCGCAAGGGCTTTTCAACCACTCGAAGGTCGTGCGGCCGGATGGCAGGCCGTTTTCAAGCGGCGCGGCGGCGGTGGACTTCAACCAGTGCAAGCTCGCCCGCGCGAAGCTGGACGGATCGGACTTCGAACTCCTCACCGCGGGCCCTAACAATATCTGGGGACTGGCGGTGGCAAGGGATGGCCGCGAGTTCCTGCAGGAGGCCAACGACCTCGGCCATCCCGTTTCGGAGTTTGTTGCCGGCACCCACTATCCGACCGGCTCGAGCGAGAAGCTTCGTTCCTACGCACCGCAGTTGCCGGCGTCGACTCCCGGCCAGCCGATGGGCGGCACGGGGTTGAGCGGTCTGGCGCTGGCGGATGAAGGTGCCTTCTCCGCAGCTTGGCCGGACCGCAAGGTGTTCTACGTCGCCAACCCCATCACCAACCGCATCCAGATTGTGACGCTGGAGAACGGCGACTATCAGAAGCAAGCCGACTTCCTGGTTTCGGGGGACGACTGGTTCCGGCCGGTCGCCATCCACTTCGGACCGGACGGCTGCCTCTACATCGCGGATTGGTACAACAAGGTCATTTCCCACAACGAGGTGCCGCGGAACCATCCCGATCGCGACAAGACCCGCGGCCGGATCTGGCGGATCAAGCCGAAGGGCTGGCAAGCGGTGGCGACGGTTGATCTCACGACGCTGGAGCCGGCCGACTTGCTCGGGCGCCTCGGCGACCAGAACGCGCGTGTCGGGAGGATGGCGTGGCAGGAGATCGCGGACCGCGGCGACAAGTCGATGGTGCCGGCGCTTCGCGAGATCGCGGTGACCGCAACGGAACCGTCGCCGCGACGGCTCGGCGCGCTCTGGGCGTTGCGGGAAATGGGAGAAGTCCCCGCGGATTGGGTGCTTCGGCTTGCCTCGGACCGGAACGCGGACATCCGGCGGGAAGCGGTCGAGTGTTGGGGCGACATTGCCGTGATGGAAGCGGACTTTGTCGCGGTGGCCGGGGAACTCGGGGATGAACCGGATTTCCAGGTGTGTTGCGAACTCGCGAATGCGCTTCGGCGGCAAAAGGTCGCCACGGCGGCGATGACAGCAGCGCTGGTCCGCTTCACTCCGCCGCCATCCGCGGACAAGGACCGGGGCGGCTACGAAGCGTCCTTTCTGCGCTACTTGATCCGCTGGGCCCTGGAGGTTCATCCGCAGGCCACGCGCGGGATGATGGCCGGATCGCTGGAGGAACGCCTGTTGGCATGCCTTGCGTTGCCTCCGGAAGAAGGAGCCCGTGGATTGCTGGAAGCGTTGCCGGGCTTGGCGCGGCCGCTGACCGCCGAGGAAGTTGCCTTGCTGGGAGGCCAGCTGGCACAGCCCGCGGTGGCGGCGGTCTTCGGCGACTTGCTGGACGACGCTGCCACCCGCGAGCAGGTGCTGAAGGCGCTGCTTCAGCTCGACCCCGGTTCGGCGAACAATCCCGTGCTGCGCGCGGCGGTTGCCCGGGCAACGGCTTCCCTGCTGGCCGATCCGGAAGCGTTGAGTTTGGTGACGGATCTTGCCCGCCGGTTCCGGCTCGGGGAGATCGCACCGCAGTTGATAGAGAAGGCGAGGTCGACAGGCGATCCGGCGATTCTTGCCGGTCTGCTTCGGACCTTGAATGAAGTCCAGGCTGCCGACCCCAAGCTGGCGTCTGCCCATCTCGACAGTCCCGACGAAAGGGTCGCGAGGGAGGCGATCATCGGATACGCCTCGGCGGGTGGGATGGATGCGGCGGGCGACTTGGCACGGCGCTGGCCGGAATTGCCGGGTGCGATGCGCCAGTTCGTGATCGGCGGGATGCTGGCAAACCCGGAGTCCGCGGCGGAGTTCGCGCGGCGGATTTCCGAGGGCGAGTTCGCCGGGATCGACCCGTCGGCTCTCGAAAAGCTGGCGGTGGTGCTGGGGACGGATCATCCGGCATTCCGGGATATCCTTTCCCGGGTGGATGGACTGCTGGCGCCGGTGATCCGATTCACCGAGTCAAACGGCGGAGGGATTCCGGTCGACCTGACCCTGGATGGCCCTTTCACCATCGAGACCTGGATCAAACTCGACGCGGGCATCGACAATCGGGACGGCCTGCTGTTTAGCGGGGGCAACGGCGCGGACATCAATTTTTACGATCGCCGTCTCCGGCTCTACGATGGCGCCCGCGATGTCGTGATCGCCGACCGTCCCGTAGAGTCCGACCGCTGGGTCCATTGTGCGGTGACGCGTGATCCCGCGGGGAAGGTTGCCCTGTTCCTCGACGGGGAGGCGGTGGGTGAGTCGTCGGTGGCCTTCATGGCTCCGCTCGGTCCCTTGGTGTTGGGCCGGGCAAACCGGGATGGGGGAACCTCCGGTCGCGTTCTCGGATTCCGGATCTGGAACGAGGCGCGTGGAGCGGAGCAGGTTCGCGATTCGTATCGGACGCGATTCCCGTCGGCCGAAGGGGTGCCCGGACTCAGCTGGCTACTCGCCGATGTGCCCGCGGATAAAGGGATGGTGATCGAGTGGACCGCCGATTTCCCCGAACTGTTGACGCCCGGCGAGGCGCAGGCGGAAGCGGCGAAGTTCGATCGGTTCCGTGCAATGGCGGTGAAGCCGGGAGATCCGGCGGCGGGTGCGGCCTTGTTCCAGGCGACCTGCATGATTTGCCACCCCGTCCGGGGGGAGGGCGTGATGATCGGGCCGGAACTTGGCGGGGCCGGGGCGATGGGGGTGGAGAGCCTGCTGCGGAACATCCTGACGCCGAACGCCAAGCTCGAGAGCGGCTACTATCGCCATGACGTCGCGTTGCGGGACGGCGGTTTTGTCAGCGGCTTTCTTGCCGCCGAAAGTGCATCGACACTGGTTCTCAGGCCGTTGGGCTCGGACGAGCGCTCCATCCCGAAGGCTGAGGTGAAGTCCCACGTCGTGTCGAAGCGATCGTTGATGCCCGAGGGCTTGCTCGAAGGATTCAGGGAACAGCAGGTGGCGGATCTGTTCTCCTACCTGATGACGCTGAAGTAGTGGTCAGACCAATCCCTTGCGGAGGGCTTTCGACACGGCTTCGGTCTGGGAGCGGACGTGCAGCTTGCGGTAGACGGCGCGCAGGTGCATGTCGACCGTGTGCTGGGAGATGTCGAGCTGGTCGGCGATCTCCTTCTTGGTGAAGCCCTTGACCAAAGCGAGAAGCACTTCTTCTTCGCGGGAGGTGAGCGGCTCCGTTTCCTCAACCGGACCGTGCTTGGCGAAGCCTTCCAGGATCATGCTGGCGATCGGGCTGCTGAGAGCGGCGGTTCCCTTCATGACGTCGCGGATGCCGGAGAGGATGTCGTCGGGGTCGGCGGTCTTCAGCAGGTACCCGGAAGCCCCGTTGCAGATGGCGCGGTAAACCCGTTCGCGGTCGTCGAAGGAGGTGAGGATGACGATCCGCTGGTCCGGCACCTTGGCCTTCACCTCGCGCAGGACCTGGAGGCCGTCCTTACCGGGTAGTCCGAGGTCGAGCATCAGCAGGTCAGGCGGGGAGGCGCAGTAGTTCAGCTCGGCGAACAGGTCGTCCGGGTGGTTGAAGGCTTTCTCGCAAGCGAGATCGTCCTCACCGGCGATGAGCCGGCTGATTTGTTTGGCGAAGTTGGCGTGGTCTTCGCAGATCCAGATGCGGATCGGGGCGGTGTTTTTGGAGTCACTCATGGGATGCTTTCTTGTTGGCCATCAGGCTGGCGCGTTTCACGGAGAGGCGCAGGGTGGTTCCTTCGCCGGGAGAGGATTCGACATGGAGGGTACCATCGAGCACCCGGGCGCGGTCGCTGAGTTTCTTCACGGCGGCGAGCTGGTCGCCGTCGACCTTGGGGAGGCCGACCCCGTTGTCCGCCACTTCCATGACCAGCCGATCACGGGCGTCATAGAAGCGGATGGTGACGGTGGTTGCCTGGGAATGCTTGACGATGTTGTGAAGCGCTTCCTTGTAGAACAGGAAAAGGTGGCGCTTGGAGTCGAGCGTGAGCTTGGCGGTGGTCTTCGACGAGCGGCAGACGAGCGAGTAGTCGATTTCCCGCAGCAGGCGCCCTGCACTGTCCCGCATCCGCTGGACGAGATCGCCGATGGTGTCCTGCCGGCGTTCGAGCAGCCAGACGATGTCGCGCATGGCCAGCGAGCTTTCCCGGGCGATCAGCTCCATTTCGCCGAGGTCGGTGGCGATTTCATCCGGCCCCTTGAGGCGTTCGAGGTCGCGTTTAGCGGAGCGGGCGATGAGAGAAATGCTGCCGAGGTTGCTGCCGATGTCATCGTGCAGGTCGGAGGCGATGCGCTTGCGGAGCTTGTCGAGCTGGGTACGGGAAATGAGGCGTCGCCTTTCGACAATGGCCACCGGGATGAGGAAGGTCAGGCCCAGGGCAATGGCCGCACCCCAAGCCGTATTGAGCTCGCTTTCGGCGGCCATCTTGGAGCCGACATCCTTGAGCCGGTCCATCTCCACCTGTACCTGGCTGCGCTCGACCAGCTGGGTGACCCAGGAGTGGATGGGAATGATCTGCTTGCTGCCGCCGAAGCCATCGGTGAGCTCCTGAATCGGGTGGTCCAGTTCGCCATTGCGAACGGTCACGGGGATACCGGCGGCGAGGTTCACGTTGTTTGACCAGATCTCGATCTCACCAAGCGCTTGCAAGTGGCGCGTGCCGAGTTGCCAGGCCTTTTCGGAGAGAATCCGGAGGTAGCGGCCGTTTCCCGGGTGGCTGATCGGGAAGACCACGGGAGTCGTCAGGTCGACGGGCAGCTCCTTAGCCCCTTGCGTGGCGATGCAGGTGGCATTGCTGAAATCCGGACAATCCGACAACTCGATCTTCAGCCTCGGTGGCACCACACCGGGACCGGAGAGTTCCGGCAATGCGTAGGGGAACAGGATGACGCGATCGATCGAACTTTCCTTCTGCAGGTCGATTTGCCATTCAACCTGCTGGTTGACCTCCGGCACTTCCAGGCAGTCGCCACGGGAAAGGGTCCAGATCCCGCCCTCCCAGAGACCGAGCGGAGTACGGCCATCAACGAGGTACCTGGGTTCCCACATTCCGGGGATGTCCACCGAGTCGCCGGCGGTCACCATGGCACCCAGCGAGACCGGTTGGCGTTCGGAGAATACGAAGATCTCTGCAAGCGCGCTGACTTCCTTCATTCCCCGATGATGGCCGTCGTCGATGGTGAGGCGGACATGGCGGGCACCGAAACCATCGCCGTTGATACGGATCGGATAACCGTCCGGTGATGGCTGGGAACGGCTGCCACTGGTGTAGATGAGGCGGCTATCCGAGAAGTCCGCGCAACAGGCAGCCTCGACCGTGAAACGGCGTGGAAAGAGATCGGAGGAATCGCCGGCCTGACGCTGGGCCGGGATAAGGAAGATCTCGCTCAACGGAACCTCAGTGCCGAGATCGAGGGAAACCCATGGCGCGGGTCCGCTTTCGTCAAGTTTGCCGCAGCGCCATCCGACTTGCTCCTTGAGCGGCTTCACATCGAAGGCCGCGAGATAGTCCAAGCGGTTTTGCAGCCAGAGGATGCGATCCTCGACGACAACCAGCTTGCGATTGAATAACCTTGCGACACGACCGATCGGATTCGCTGACCTCGCGGCGGGTGCGGCAGTGAGGACATCGGGGAAGAGGAGCGAAAGGAGGGTCAGTGCAACGCAGAGGCCGGGAAGCCTCATGTGTTGGGATTTCATGATTTAAGGGCGACAGCGGGGAAGTCCTTAATAAATTTTAAATATTAGGGCAAACTTTTAATATTCCGTCAAAATCGGTCACGGAAGGTTTCGGAATTTTGAATTTGGTGTCCGTCCCCGGCTGCGGCCAGCATGTGGCCACGATGGCATTTGCGCCCGACCAAGCATTCGAACTGGTGAAGTCCGCCCACGAGCGTGGTCGGTTGGCCCATGCGTTTTTGATCAGCGGTCCCCGGGGCTGCGGGAAGGAGCGGCTGGCGGCACGGATCGTGAAGCTTCTCGAATCCGGGCCCGGTGAGGGAGGAGGCTTCGATTTGTTCGGTGAGCCGGTGGTCGAAGAAGTGCCACCTCTGGATGAGATGGCCGGCGAGTGGGTGAAAGTGGTCCGGCCCCAGTCGAAGTCGCGGCGGATCGTGGTCGATGCCATCCGCGAACTGGAGAAGGGGCTATATATTTCGTCAGGACCGAGGACTTGGAAGATCGGGGTGATCTGCGACGCCGACCGGATGGCTGCCGCTGCGGAGAACGCCTTTCTAAAGACGCTCGAGGAACCGCCGCCGAGGACCTTGCTGGTGCTGTTGACGGCGAACCCGGGCGGGCTTTTGCCGACGGTGTTGTCGCGCTGCGTAAGGCTGCCGCTGCTGGGAAAACCGGATCTCACGGAGGGCGGCGGCGGCGAGTTGCTCGCCGCCCTGGATCAGGCGGCGCGGGCGGGATTCGGCTCGGCGAGCGTCGCCTTGACCTTGAAATCGGTCTTCGCGTCGATCCTCGAGAACCGCAAGGCCGAGGCGGTCGAGGCATCGAATGCCTTGTTGAAAGAGGAGGAGAAGGCCCTCAACAAGGGGTTCGAGGGGGACTGGCTGAAGCGCCGGGAAGATGAACTCAAGGCGACCGCGGAGTCGGAATACATCGAGGGCCGGGCTCGCTTGTTCGATGTCCTGCAGGAGTGGATGGCCGATGTGTTGCGCTGCAAGACGGGGGCCGGCGGGCTGGAGTTCCCGGACTCGAGCGAGGGGATCAAGGCCTTGGCCGACAAGGAGGACCTGTCGCGTTTGATCCGCCGGATGGACGCGATCGGAGAACTCCGCTCGAACCTCGATACCAACGCCCAGGAGCAGCTCGCGTTGGAGGTTGGATTCCTGGATGCCTTCGCCTGAAGCTGTCAGCGGATCGGGTCGCGGTGGATGACCTCATCCCATGACGAGATCCCGATGACCGGCAGGTAGGGCGCGCAGGCCTCGTCCTCGCGGGGAGTCGCCAGGTCACGATAAAGGAACCAGATCGGTTTCTTGCCGAGAGGATCCCCCGGCTCGTCGGGAAATTTCCGCAGACCGATCCTGAGTCCGCCTTCGCCGCGGTTATCGATCCAGTTGTGGTATTGCCACGATTCGACCGACGACAGTGCTTCGATCTTCTTCCAGGCGAGGGCCATCCCGGCGGCCTGGTCGGCAAGTTCCTTCTCCGAATAGTCCTCCGAGTTGAAGCCATTTTCCGAAAGGTGCACCGGCCGGACCTGGCCCTTGTAACGCAGGGCCGGTTGTTTCATGTAAGCATCAAGGACCTCAAGGTTCTTCGGGGTGACCTTGTGGCTGTCCAGACTGTAGGTGGCCTGGTCGTCTTCCCAAGCCCGCGGATTGAAAAGATTCTGCGGGTAAGGGTGGTAGGCGAGGGCCCACGCGAAGTCGCCTTCGGCGCGGGTATACTCCTGCAGCATCGAGAGCATCCGCCGCGACCCATACCAGTGCTCCGCCCCGTGATGACCCCAATGGTGCGTGAGGCTGATGAACGGCCGGCTGTTCGGATCATACTGGCGGGCGATGAGGTCCATCAGCCGCATCGAGCGCTGATAGAGATCCATGTAGACGATCCCTGGTTTGTCGCCCGCGTTGGTCCATACCCAGCCGGCATCAACCTCGTTGTGCATGATCCAATGATGGACGCGGCCATACTTGCCGTCGGGACGCGACCAGCGTTCCGCCATCAGGTTGAGGATGGCTCCGTAGAGGTCGATCCCCTCGGGCGAGGTCACGTTGGGCATGGCGAAGATGCCGTCGGGAGTGGCGTCGGGGTTACCCAGGAGTTTGACCAGGGGACTGCCGTCCTTGGCAGGATTCGCGACGAGAAGGATGGCTGAAACCATGACGCCGTGTTTCTGCGCCTCGCGGAAGGTGGCATCGAAACCGGCGAGGGCATCTTTTCTCGCGTGGTAGGTGCGGCCTTGCCATTCAAATGGTTCGGTGTCCGGTCCGGGCGTGAGCGAGACCAAGCTGTGGATCATCACGTTCACCGTGACCGCGGTGATTCCAAGTTCGTCGAGTTCGTCCGGAAGCAGGCCGAGATGCCAGCCGCCGAGCCCTTTCTTGTTCTTCGGCCGGGCCGGCGCGAGATCCGGCGCCCGGCACTCGACGGCATCCGCGTAGCGAGCGTGGGAGAGCGCTTCGTGCCGCCCTCCGTTCAACCGGATCAACTGCCAGCGCGAAGTGAGGCGGTCATACTGCCTTCCGTCGCGCTGGCGGTGGCGCGGGACTTCGAGATGGAACGGCCCGCCGGACCCAACGGGAACGAGCGACTCCCAGCTCCGGGGATCGTCGAGCAACAGATCCATCGGAATGTCCGCGAGGAAGAGGTCGCCGGATTCGCCGGGGGTATCGCCTTCAATGCGAACCTTGTCTTTCCCCACCGACACCGAGGTGATCGCGGCGGGGAAGTTGCGGCCGAGGTAGGTGTCCAGCGCATCCTTGTCCGCGGAAGCGCCCGGCTTTGCGGCGATCGGATCGAACTCGCCGGGTCGTTCTGCCCGTAGTCGGGCATTGCGGATTTGCAGGACGCCTCCTTCGGGAAGCGGAAAGTCGAGGCGCAGTCTGCTCCAGCCGTCCGGCAGTGGATCGCCAGGCGGGGCGATGCGGGCGGCGTAGCCACTCCAGGTTTCGCTGTGACCGAGTGCCGAAAGATGGCGTGCGGTCTTGGCTTCGAAGGGTGGTCCCGGCAGTGCGGCATAGGACGGGACGCCGCCGGCGCAGAAATACTCGAAGTCGAGGACGAGATCGGCGGCTTCCGGTTTGGCGACGGGTGTCGCGAGGACAGGGCCGGCGCCGCGAATCTCCACCGTGCCCGGCGAGGTTTCCTGGAACAGGGGGGATGGCCCGTTGAAGCGTTCGAGTTTCAGGGGCACTTCGGCCCAGACCGCTGCCACCAGACATGGGAGCAGGAAAAGGAAGATGCGGGACATGGCTGACTAGAGGGAAGCGCTGAAGGAATAGGAACCGGAGCCGGCGGAAAGGCGGCTGCCTTGGGCGGAGTGAATGCCGGGACGTCCGGCGACGGCTTGGCCACCCTCGAGAACCGGTCCGGTGACGGGCAAGATGATCTCGGCGGTCGTGTTCGGCGGGACGACGACGTCGGCGGAGAAGATGCCATCCTCGATCTTCCACGAGCAGGACAGCTGTCCGTGGCGGGTTTCGGTGGCTGCGGAAGCGCGGGTGATCGTTCCGGTCGGACGGGGTGCAATCCTCACCCGGTCGAAACCGGGAGCGGCGCGATGGATGCCGCCCAGCTCTCCCATCATCCATTCGCAGACGGCTCCGAAGGCATAGTGCGAAAAAGAGTTCATGCTCGGTTCGTGGACGCCCTCGTCCTTGATGTAGGAGTCCCAGCGTTCCCAGATGGTGGTGGCGCCATTGTCCACCTCGTAGCCCCAGCTCGGGTAATCATGTTGTTGCATGAGGATGCCGGCCAGGTCGTGGTGGCCACTGGCGGACAGGGCCGGCAGCAAGGGCCGCGTGCCGAGGAATCCGGTGGACATCTTGTTACCGTTGTCGCGGACCAGTGCGGCCAGGTGCCCGGCGGACGACTGGGGGATGAGATCGAAGAAGAGCGCGATCGCGTAGGCGGACTGGTTGTGCACGCCGAGCTTGCCGTCGGGCAGGAGGTAGTTGCGGCGGAAGGCATCTTTGACCTTCTCCGCGTGGGCCGTGAATTTCGCGGCAGCCGCCGGATCGCCGATGGCGGCGGCCATCTCCGCCATCAGGCGGGCATCGTAGGCGTGATAGGCAAGGTCGATGAACGGGATCGGGGTCTTCACCGCGCCGAGTGAGAGCCAGTCGCCGAAGCCGCAGTCATCGTCGGCCCCATTGAGCTCCGGATCGCGGGCAATGCGCCAGTCCATGAAATCGTTCATCTTCCGCCAGTGCTCGGTGATCACCCGGGTGTCGCCGTAGACCTGCCAGATGGTCCACGGGCAGATCACCCCGGCGTCCATCCAGCCCGCGGCATGGTGTTCGTTCGGCCGGGCGAGGGGCCGCGGCGCATAGGCGGGATAAGCGCCGTAGTCCCATTGGTCGTCGTTGAGGTCGCGCAGCCACTTGGTGTAGAAGGCGGCGATGTCCGCGTTGAAGGTCGCGGCGTGGACGTAGATCTGGGCGTCGCCGGTCCAGCCCATCCGCTCGTCGCGCTGCGGACAGTCGGTGGGCATCTCGAAGAAATTCGCCCGCTGGGTCCACACCATGTTCCGGTAAAGCCGGTTGAGCATCGGGTCGGAGCATTCGAACGCACCGTGGAGCGGCGTGTCGGAGTGAAGCACGATGCCGGTGACCGCGTCCTTGCCGGGCGTGCCGGGGAAGCCGGTCAGCTCGACGAACTGGAAGCCGTGGTAGGTGAACTGTGGCGTCCAGGTTTCACCGTCGGGATCGCCTTTGAGCGTATAGGTGTCGGTGGCGCGGGCGCAGCGCAGGTTCTCCGTGCTGAGACGGCCGTCCTTGTGGAGCATCTCGGCGTAGCGAATCTTGATGATGTCTCCCTCGTTGCCCTTCACCTTCAGCCGGATGACGCCGGAGATGTTCTGGCCGAGGTCGAAGATGTGAACGCCGGGCTCCGCCTCCCGGACCGAGATCGCGGCAATCTCCTCGATCGGACGCACCGGATTGCCGGGATGTGGGTCGACCTTCGCGTCGGTCCCAGTCTTGCAAACGGCGGCCTGCCAGCCGTGTTCATCGAAGCCCGGGCTGGACCAGCCGGGCATCTCCTTGCGGGCGTCGTATGACTCGCCCATCAGGATGTCGGACTCGGTGATGGGGCCGAGCGATGACTTCCAGCCCTTGTCGGTCATGATGGTTTGGCGCGTGCCGTCGCTCAATTCGAGTTCGAGTTGGAGCCGGACGGCCGGAGAGATCCCGTAGTAATAGCGGCCGTTGATGCCGGGAACGAGTCCTTCCTGGCCGGTGAGCAGGCCGTAGGCGACGTAGCCGGAATACCAGCCGTCGGCGAGCGTCGCGCCGATCGCGTTCGCTCCTTCCTGCAGGAGAGCGGTGACGTCGTAGGCTTGGGAATGAACCCGCCTCTGATAGGCGGACCAACCGGGAGCGAGGCATTCGTCGCTTACCCGCGTGCCGTTGATCTCGACGCTGTAGACCCCGAGTGCCGTGGCGTGGAGGACGGCGCGCCTGATGGCGGGAGCATCGAACTCCTTGCGGAAGTATTTCGGCGGTGCGAGGCGCAGCTTCCCACGGGCCGGGTCGTTGACAAAATTCTGGATGTTCTCGGTGGTGTCGTAGGCACCGTCGTCCTTGGCGCTGATCCAGAGGGCGGACCAATCCGCCTGATCCAGTAGGCCGATGCCGAAGCTTGCCGGTTCGCTCCATGCAGAGGCGCGGTCGCCGCCGTCCCAGACCCTGACCCGCCAGAAAACTTGGTCGCGGGCGGCAAGCGGGCTTCCCGCCCAGGCAATCTGGTCCGTTGCATTCGAGCGGATCTTGCCGCTGCTCCAGAGAGGCGCGCCGTCCAGTGCGCCGGGGCTGTGCGCTGCCTGGATTTCGTAAGCACTCTGGACCAGATCCCGGGCCGCCGGATCGGTGGACTTGAGTTTCCAGGAAATTCGCGGTGTCGCGGTGCCGACTGCCACCGGATTCTCGTGGTATTCGCAGCGCAGATGAACGGGAGCCAGATCCTGGGCATGGAGGGAGGGAAGAAGGGCGAAGAGGAGCAGGGCGTGCTTCATGGTCTGGGGTGGCGATTACGGAGAGGCGAAATGAAAGGTTGCAGCAAGAAACCATTCTTTCTCTGCTTGCGGCGGGAACCTGGGCCATCAAAGCAGGCGCAGCATCTCCAGCGCCTCGAGCAGCTTTTCCGCCGGCTCCACCGACACCAGGCGGGGAAAGCGCCGGCCTTCGAGCATGATGTAGTCGCCGCCGCGCTGCAGCATGAGCCGCTGGCCCTTGATCTCGACGCTTGAGACTCCCTTGCCGGCGGCCGACAGGCGCAGGCGGCCGACCGTGACGAGGTTGGCGGCTGGACCGGGCAGGCGACCGAAGCGATCCCGCCAGCGCGACTCCATGGCGGTGATTTCCTTTTCCGTCATGCACTCGGCCAGCTCGCGGTAGGCGCTGACGCGGAGCTGGGTCTCGCCGAGCCAGTCGCTCGGCAGATAGGCGGGAAGCAGCGGTCCGTCACCGGAGCCGCGGGCGGACTCGGTTTCGGAGAAGGCGATGAAGTCGCTGCGGAAGCTGGCTTCGACGCGGGCCTTCGGGGTCTTTCCCTGCAGCCGGTCAACCGACTGGCGCAGCAACTGGCAGTAGAGGTCGAACCCGACCGCCGCGATGTGACCGCTTTGCTTGGTGCCTAACAGGTTCCCCGCACCACGGATCTCGAGGTCGCGCATGGCGATCTTGAAGCCGGAGCCGAGCGCGGTGTATTGCTTGATCGCGTGGATGCGCTTGCGCGCGTCGCCGGCGGTCACGAAGTCGCGCGGCAGCAGCAGGATGGCGTAGGCCTTGTCGCCGGCGCGGCCGACGCGGCCGCGGAGCTGATAGAGATCGGCCAGCCCGAAGCGGTCGGCGCGGTCGATCAGGATCGTGTTGGCATTCGGGATGTCGATGCCGGTCTCGATGATCGTGGTGGCGAGCAGGATGTCGGCCTCGCCGTGGACGAACTTCCGCATCACCACCTCGAGCTCGTCCTTGTCCATCTGCCCGTGCCCGACGAGGATCCGCGCGTCGGGCACCAGCTCCTGGATCTTCTTGCGCATCATCTCGATGCTCTTGACCCGGTTGTGGAGGAAGAAGACCTGCCCGCCGCGCTTCATTTCACGCAGGATCGCGTCGCGGATCACCCGCTCGTCGTAGGGGCAGACGCTGGTGTGCACCGGCACGCGGTTGGGCGGCGGGGTGTCGATGGTCGACATGTCGCGGGCACCCATCAGCGCCATGTAGAGGGTGCGCGGGATGGGGGTCGCGGAGAGGGTCATCACGTCGATGCTGCGGAACAGCTCCTTGAACTTCTCCTTGTGCTTCACCCCGAAGCGCTGCTCTTCGTCGATTACCGCGAGGCCGAGGTTCTTGAAGTGAACGTCGCCGGAGATCAGCCGGTGGGTGCCGATGACGATGTCGACCGAGCCGTCGGCGAGGCCACGGATCGTCGAGCGGATTTCAGCCGGGGTGCGGAAGCGGTTGAGCAGGTCGATGCGGATCGGGTAGTCGCTCATCCGCTCTCGGAAGGTCCGCCAGTGCTGCTCGGCGAGCACGGTGGTGGGTACCAGGATGGCCACCTGCATGCCCCCGGTGGCCGCCTTGAAGGCGGCGCGGATCGCGACCTCGGTCTTGCCGAAGCCGACGTCGCCGCAGATCAGGCGGTCCATCGGCCGGACGCCTTCCATGTCGCGTTTCGACTGCTCGATCGCCCGCCGCTGGTCGGGGGTTTCGGTGAAGTGGAAGGAGTTCTCGAATTCCCACATCCAGCGCGAATCGGGCGGGTGGGGGATGCCGGGTTCGGCCTGGCGCTCGGCCTGGACGCGCAGCAGCTGGGCGGCGTAGTCGAGGATCGACTTCTCGGCGGACTTGCGGAGGTTCTTCCAGGCGCTGCCGCCGAGTTTGTTGAGTTCGGGCGTCTTGCCGCCGATCCCGACGTACTTCGCCACCAGGTGGGCCTGGTCGATCGGCACGGAAAGCAGGCCGCCATCCTTGTATTCGATGGTGATTTCCTCGAAGAGCTCGCCCGATGAAATCCCGCGGAAGCGGCCGATGCCATACTCGTGGTGAACGACGAGGTCGCCTTCCGCGATGTCGTCGAGGGAGGCCCGGGCGGTCAGTGCCTGGTGGCCGTCGTGACGCGACCGCTTGTGGGTGCCGGGCGTGCGGTAGCGGCCGAACAGCTCGCTGGAGGAAAGCACCGCCATGCGCAGGGCGGGGACGGTGAAGCCCTGCACCAGGTCGCCGCGCAGGCGGACGAGGTCGCTGACGGACTCTTGGCCGGCGAGCTCGATGAAGCGGTCTTCCTCGCCCTTGTTCGAGAACACCATGCCGATCCTCCAGGCGTCGGCACGCCATTCGTCGAGCTGGTCGAAGAAGCGCTGGCGACGGGATTGCTCGAGGACGAAGTCGCCGGCCTCGAAGGTCCCGATGGGACTGTCGAAGCAAGCGGTGGCAAAATCTTCTTCACCGTCGCCCCCGGCGGCACCGGCGAGGATATGGAGGTCCGCGGCAAGGTCAGGGCACTCGAATGCAATCCGGACGTCGCTCTCCTTCAGGTAGTCGCCGACGGTGGCGCCGAGTTCCGGCTCGGCGAGCAGCAGTTCCGCGCGGTCGAGCTTGGCGATCGAGGACTGGGAATCGACATCGAACTCGCGCAGCGAGTCGACCTCGGTGTCGAAGAACTCGATGCGCAGCGGGCGGCCGCCTTGCCAGGGGAAAACATCGAGGATGCCTCCGCGGACCGCGAACTGGCCGCGTCCCTGGACGGTCGTCACGCGGTCGTAGCCGTGGCTGGACAGGCTGGAGGTGAGGTCGACGGGGTCGATCTCATTGCCTTGGCAAAGGATGATGCGGCTGCCCGCCAGTTCCTCGGGCGACGGGGCGGGGTGGGCGAAGGCATCGGGATCGCACAGGACGACCATGGATTTCGCCCGGGCCGCGGTGGCCAGCACCTCGAGCCGGGTGGCCGCGGCCTCGGGGTCGGAAATTTGGCCACCGTCGAGTTCGGCCGGCATTTCGGGCAGGTCCGCGGCATCGATGCCCCACAGTTCCATTTCACTGGCAAGGCGCTCGCGCTGGCGGGGGCCGGCGCACAACAGCCAGATCCGGCGTCGTCCAGCGCCGGCGAGATGATGGCAGACGACCGCGGCGAGCCAGGCGTGGGCGGCCTCGGCGACGTGATCGAACACGACGCTCCCCGCACCCGAGGCCGCGAGGGCCAGGCGCTGTGCGAAATCCGGCTGCCCGGTGGCCCGCTGCAGCCAGTCATCCTGGACGTCCGCGGTGCGGGGCACGGCATCTCCCTATCGTGCTTTTTGCGGCATCCAAGGAGATTTGGATGAATACTTTTCCGGAGCTCCGGGTTTCACTTCCGATGAACTCACTTCATTCGCTCATCGGGGCCGCTGTTCTGGCGGCCGGGGTTTGCTGGGCCGGGGAACCGACGCACGATCTGAACAAGGAATCGGCGGTCAAGCTGATCAACCTGCTGATCGACGACTACCAGGAGCGGATCGAAATCGTGCTGATCAGCGAGGGCTCCAAGGTGATCAACGGGCTCGAGGAAAAGAACGTCCGTCGGGTGATGGCGATCCATCCGGTGCCGGAGAAAGGCAAGCGGGTCCGCCGGGTCCAGTGCTACGATTTCCAGTGGAACGACGAGTTCGGCTGGTACTGCCTGGAGACCCGTGAGGAACGCGGGGTGGACGTCGTCTACATCTTCAGCGAACTCAAGGGCGAGGTCGTCGTGAAATGACCTGCCCCTGAGGCGGGGATCAGCCCTTGGCCAGCTCCTCGCAACCCTTGAGGTCCAGCTTGCCGGATGCGAGCACCGGGATCTCGGGCACCGGCATGATCAGCTTCGGACACCACAGCGACGGGAAGCCCGCGTCCATGAGCTTGTAGCGGAGATCGATGCACTCCTGTTCCAAGGCCGGTCCGGAGATGGTCGAGAGGAGGATGATGGCCTCGCCCTTTTGCGCGTCGGGAATCCCGACGATGGCGATCTTGCGCTCGGCTTCCGCGTCGAGGCCGAGTGCCTTGTTGACGGCTGCCTCGACGGTTTCGTGCGGCACCATCTCGCCGGCGATCTTCGAGAAGCGGGAAATGCGACCTTCGATGTAAAGGAAGCCGTCGTCGTCGATCCGGCCGACGTCACCGGTGCGGAACCAGCCGTCCTTGGTGAGAACTTCCTCGGTCTTCTTCGGGTTGTTGAGGTAGCCCGGGAAAACGTTCGATCCCTTGAACCAGATCACCCCTTGTTTGTCGGCGACCAGCGGCTTCTCCGTCGCGGGGTCGGTGAGGCGGATGGCGATGCCGGGGAGCATCTGGCCGACGGAGCCCTGGCGGTTCGACGGCAGGGTGATCGCGTCGCCGCGCGGATCGGGGTCGGGCAGGTTGACGTTGGTGGCGGGCGAGGTCTCGGTGAGCCCGTAACCTTCCTGGGGCTCGATGCCGAAGCGGTCCTTGAAGGAGTCCGCGAGGTTGTTGGGAAGCTTCTCCGCACCGGTGACCACGAGTTTCAGCGAGCGCAGCTGCTCCGGCTCCACGCGTTTCATGTAGCCGCGGAGGAAGGTGGGCGTCGCGAGCAGCACGTTGACCCCGTGTTGGGCGATGAGCTCGGCGAGGCGCTTGGTTTCGAGGGGGTTGGGGTAGGTGACCAGGTCGATGCCTTCGATCACGGGATACCACAGCGTGACCGTGGCGCCGAAGGAGTGGAACAGTGGCAGGCAGCCCAGGATGGCCGAGCCGTCGTTGAGGTCGAGCCGGGTGCCGAACTGGCAGACGTTGGCCAGCATGTTGCGGTGGCTGAGCGGCACGCCCTTCGGCTCACCGGAGGAGCCGGAGGTGAACAGGAGCATCGCCTCGTCGCCGTCGCGCTTCTTGCCGACGCGGAACAGGGTGCCGATGACCGAGGCGGGAAGCAGCTTGCCCAGGATCGTCCAGGTGATGACCTTCTTCTTCAGCGATGGCAGGACGCGCTCGATGAAGATCAGGTCGCGGTTGGGTGGCCAGGGGAACGACGCCAGCTTGCGCACGAAGGGATCGGCGGTGATGTAGCGGTCGATGCCCGACTGACGCATCGCCGAGCGGACGGCCTCGTGTCCGGCGGTGAAGTTGAAGTTGACCGGAGTCTTGCCGGCGAACACCGCGGCGAGGTTGGCGATCAGACCGGCCTTGCCCGGTGGCAGGATGATGCCGATCCGCTGGTTGTCGGTGGATTCGCGGATGAACTTCGAGAAAACCAGGGCCGCGCCGAGGATGCGGTCGAAGCCGATCGACGAGTCGTCGGAACCGTCGTGGACCTTGTTGCGGCTGTGTTTTTTGAGGCCCTGGAGCAGGGCGGTGCCGAGGGAGCCCTTGAGCAGCGGGCGCCGGGAGAACGATGCCTCCGCCAGCTCGAGGATCCGCTCGAAGTAGAGCGCGGGGCACATGTCCGCGGCAGGGATTTCCTTGCCGATGCTGATCGCCACCTGGGGCATTGATCCGGTTTTCTCAATGCTGAGGCTGCCTTCCCGCGGGTGTTCGACGAGCATCGGCAGCACCGGCAAACGGAACGCGGAGAGGGTGCGGAGGGTCTTGCCGGGGATGTGGCAGGGGACGGCATTGCGGGTCACCGCGCGCCCCGGGACGAAGATCATCACGCCGCCATCCGCGAGCATCGGCTTGAGTTGCTCGCCGGCGCCGGCCGGGGAATCGTCGTCGTCGGAGAAGGCCGTGCCCGAGCCGGTTTTCTCAAGGTGGGCCAGGACCGCGGCGTCGAGCTTCGAGGATTCCTCGATCAGCCAGAAGATCCTGCGACCGGAGAAGAGTTTCTCCAAGTGATAGATCTCGTTGAGCGTGAGTTGGCTGGGGATGACGAGGCATCCGGTGGCCGGGATTCGGTCGGTGTGTTGTAGCTGAACGGGGCTGGACATCGTGGCGCGCAGGAAAGTCGTAGCGGAATCAATTCCACCTGCGCGCTATTGAAGCGATTCGGCCGGGGGTGGCACGGCTTTTTTGTGCGGGAGTCCGCGCTTATGCGATGCCTGCCTCGCTCAGGCGTTCCGCCATTTCGGCTTTCTGCAGCTCGGCGGTGAACTCGTTGAGGTCGCCGGCCATCACGCCGGCGAGATTGTGCGAGGTGTAGCCGATGCGGTGGTCGGTGATGCGGCTCTGGGGGAAATTGTAGGTCCGGATCTTCTCCGAGCGGTCACCCGAACCGATCTGGGCCCGGCGGTGGGCGCTGTGCTTCTCCTGTTCTTCGCGGACCTTCATTTCATAGAGCCGGGTGCGCAGGATCTGGAGGGCACGCTCCTTGTTCTGGCCTTGGGAACGGCCGTCCTCGCAGCGGACGTAGAGACCGGTCGGAAGGTGGAAAACCTGGACGGCGGACTCCGTCCGGTTGACGTGCTGGCCGCCGGCACCGCCGGCACGGCAGACCTCGATGCGGAGGTCGTCGGGCTTGAGCTCGACATCGACTTCCTCGGCCTCCGGCATCACCGCGACGGTCACGGTGGAGGTGTGGATGCGGCCCTGGGTCTCGGTGGCGGGCACCCGCTGCACCCGGTGGACGCCGGACTCATACTTGAGCGTGCGGAAGACCTCGTCGCCGGTCACGCGTAGAAAGACCTCCTTGAAGCCACCGACCTCCGAGGGGCTGCTGCTGAGGTGCTCGGTTTTCCAGCCACGGGTGTCGGCGTAGCGCTGGTAGAGGCGCAGCAGCTCCGCGGCGAAGAGCGAGGCTTCGTCGCCACCGGCGCCGGCGCGGATCTCGACGATCGCGTCGCGGTCCTCGTTCGGGTCGGCCGGCAGCAGGGCGTACTGGATCTTTTCGGAAAGTTCCGCGACCTCGGCTTGGAGGGCGGGCACCTCCTCGCGCGCCATTTCGGCGAGCTCATCGTCGCCCTTCGCGAGTTCCTCGTTCTCCGCCAGCTGGCGCCGGGCATCTTCCAGCCGGTCCCAGATCTCCAGCGTGTCTTTCAGCCGGCGGTGTTCGCGCATGATCTCCGAGGCCTTCTTCGGGTCGCCGAAGAAACCGGGGTCGGAGAGCATGTCATCGATCACACCGAGGCGGCGGCGACGTTGTTCGATCAGGCTGGAGTAGTCCATGGGGTGGCGGGACGTGAATACGAAAAGGCCGCAGCTGCGGAGAGCTGCGGCCTCGGAAAATCGCGGTTCGCGGTGAACTAGGCTTCGGCCTTGGCGGCGGTGCGGGCCTTGCGGAGGATGCTGTTGACGGTCTCGGAGACCTTGGCACCCACGCCGACCCACTTGTCGGCCTTCTCGAGGTCGACGGTGTAGTTGACGCCTTCCTTGAGGGGATCATAGGTGCCGACCTGCTCGATGTAACGACCATCGCGGCGCTTGCGGCTATCGACGGCAACGATCTTGTAGTAGGGACGATCCTTGGTTCCCTGGCGGTTGAGGCGGAGAGCGACGGCCATGTGTTTGAATGCGTTAAAAATTGTCCACCGGTTGGCGGGGGCGGGAAGCTGCATGACATCAGGCGGCTTGCCAAGCAGAAACTCGGGAAAATCTCACCTGTCCGGATGATCGGGAAAGCCTTGTCCCGGGCTCGGCCAAATCCGGCTGCCATCGCGAGGATCCCCGGCCGGTTGCGGAACCGTCAAGGACGGTGTTGGTTCGGGATGCCATGAGTGATCATATCTACAAGAAAATCGAACTCGTCGGTTCGTCGGCGGTCGGAGTCGAGGACGCGGTCAACAATGCAGTGACGCGGGCCGGGGAGAGCATCCGGAACATGCGCTGGTTCGAGGTTGTTGATCTTCGCGGTCATCTGGAGAATGGCAAGGTGGCCCATTGGCAGGTCACCGTGAAGATCGGCTTCACTCTCGAGGAGTGATCGAGCTGCCGCCGCCGGGTGGCTTCATGTCGTCGGCGCGGTTCAGGGCGCGGAAGTTCTTCCAGCGGTGGAAGGTGAGGAAATTGGCGTCGTGGGCACGGTGGGCGCCGCCCTCGTCGTCGTCGAAGGCCGTGCGCACCGCGGCGATCAGGTCGTCGCCGTCGAACAGCCAATCCACGTATTGGAAGCCATGATGGCCGGGATCCGGGTGATGGAGGACGATGCAGCGTGTTTCCCAGTGTCGGAGGTCGTCCGAGTGAAGCAGGGCGAGGGTATTGCGGAGGCCGGCGGGCCGCTCGGGTTTCTCGCGGGCCAGATTCGCGGTCCAGGATTCATCTCGGACCAGGTTTGCCAGTGACCAGTAGCCGGGGCCGTCGGGATCCTTGCGGATGGTGAATTTCTTCGCGCCTCCGGGGAAATCGACGAAGTCCTTGGCGGGGTCGAAGGTTGCAGTTCCGCCATCTTCACTGACTCGCACGATGGCGGCGAGCTCCGGCAGGTGGGAAATTTCGACGCGAAGGATATTGGTGATTCCGCCATCCGGGGCCACCACGGCATTGCCCTCGAGCCATGCCCCGAAGTCCCCGTCGAGCCAGCCGGGATCGCGGGCGAGGGCGTTGGAGAAGGTCCAGGCCGCGGGGTCGAGGAGGTCGGCATCCACCGGGATGGAGATTGTCCGGGCGCGGTAGCGTTCGCCCCATTTTTTCGCGGTGTGGGCGTCCTCGACGGCTCGCCAAAGCCGGCCGCGGTGCTCGACGACCGGCATCGGCGCGGTGTGCCACTGGCCGGGGTCGAGCACCGCGGGCCCGGTCCAGGTTTTGCCGTGGTCCTCCGAGCGCCGGATCACCAGCTGGCCGTGGTGTTTGTCGGTGCCGAGGGCATAGGCCTGGTTCCGGTGGACGAAGAGGTTGGTCCAGAAGAATCCGTCGAAGTCGCGCTCGTGCCGCCAGGTTTTGCCCTGGTCTGTGGAGCGGTAGAGCCGGCCGGTGGCGCGGACGTGCTCGTTGCTCGCCGGGCCGAAGTAGTCGTGGGACGCGAGGTAGTCGCCGTTGGGAAGCACGCAGAGCGCCGGCGATCCGATGTAGCGCTTGGACGACGCCGGCGAGTGATGGATGACGGTGCCGGGCGGCAGGGGTGCCGCGCGCAGGGTCAGGGCGAGCAGGAAAAGGATCAAAGAAGTCCGCATTGCCAAGAGAACGGACCGGCCGCGGTGCATGTATCAGTGGCGTGCGGCCACGAAAAAGCCCGCCCCGCGGACGGCGGGACGGGCTGGGGTCGGGAGGTCGTCCCGATCAGGGCTTCGTTGCCTGGACCTCATCCAGCAGGCCGGCGTCGATGTGCTGGCCGCCGCGGGTCTGCTTGACGTGGATGGCGATCACGTTCGTTCCGGACTTGAGCGCGGTTTTCGCGCGTTCGTCGAGGTCGACGATGGTGTAGGTGCCGACGTAGCCGGTGAGCTGCGCGATCTCGGTGCCGTTGAGAAACACCGTGGCGTCCTCGTCGTGGAACATCCGGAGGACGAGGTTGCCCTGGACCGTGCCGTCGAACTCGAAGTCGCGGCGCAACCAGATGTCGGGCGTGGTCCACGGGGTGTTGAATTTCGCGTTCGGCACCCCGCCGCCGCTGAACGGGGCCTTGGCGGTTTTCCACGCATGGTCGTCGAAGTCCGCCTTCTCCCAGCCTTCGCCCGGCGCTTCGGTGGTCATCTTCCAGTCCAGGGCGGTCTCCTCCGAGGTGGCGAGGATCGTGGTGTAGGACGGCGCGTCGGGAGTGGCGAGCAGCTTGTCATGGAGCGGCTTGAGCCAGCTGGCGGGGATCTTCTCGACGCGGTCGTAGGTCAGCAGGCCGTTGACCTCTCCCTCGACATCGGTGGTCTGGGTGTAGACGCCTGCGGAAATGCCCTGGCGCTTGAGGCCGCGCAGGACGTCGATCGATTTGCTGTAGCGCTGCTTCCACTCGTCGAGGGTCTTGGGCAGTCCGCCGTAGCCCCAGTTGCCCTTGGTGGGATCCCACATGTGATCCTTGACCGGCCATCCGTGGCCGCCGAACTCGCCAACGACCTTCACGTAGTCGTCGAAGCGCGGGTCGCCGACCGGAAACGCCGGGTCGGGGTAGGCGTGCTCGTCGGCGATGTCACCGACCGGCCAGAAGTTGCCGCCGGATGCGATGTTGATCGGGCGGGTCTTGTCGTAGTCGACCGCCATCTTGCCGACCTCCAGGGTGCGGTGTTGGCCCCAGGCCTCGTTGAAGGGCGACCAGACGACGATGCAGGGGTAGTCCTTCAGGTGATCGACCATCCGCTTGTACTCGAGCAGATACTGGGCGTGGCCCTCGTCGCTCCAGGTGCCGTCCTTCGGATCCGGCGCGAGTCGGGTCCAGTTCGGATTCGACCCTTTCGGCTCGGACTGGGGGCCGTAGCCTTGGCTGACCTGGTCCTGCCACATCATCATGCCGAGGCGGTCGCAGTGGTAGTAGTAGCGGCGCGGTTCGACCTTGATGTGCTTGCGGATCATGTTGAAGCCGGCGGCCTTCAGATACTCGATGTCCGAAAGCATCGCCTCGTCGGACGGCGGGGTGAGCAGGCCGTCGGGCCACCAGCCCTGGTCAAGCGGACCCCAGTGGAAGATCGGCTCGCCGTTGAGGGTGAAGCGCCAGTTGCCGTTGGCGTCCTTGGCTTTGCCGAGTTCGCGCAGGGCGGTGTAGGATTTCGCGGAGTCGATGACCGCTCCCGCGGCATCGAGCAGCTCGACCGTGACGTCGTAGAGATTCGGCTCGGCGGGCGACCAGAGCTTCGGTTCGGCGAGCCGGATGGTCGCGGATCCCGAACCCTCGGCGCTGCCGGCCGGCTGGCCCTTGATGGAGACCGAAACGCGGAGCTTTTCCCCGTCGACCGCCGGGCCGGAGAGATTGGCCGCCACCGTGATGGTGCCGTTGGCGACGTCGTGAGTGAAGTCGAGGTCGTCGATCGCGCGGGCGTTGACCTCCTCCATCCACACGCTCTGCCAGATGCCGGAAACGCGGGTGTACCAGATGCCTTCGGGCTTGAGATGCTGCTTGCCGACGAGCTGGTAGCCGCTGGTCGCGTCATGGACGCGGACCACCAGTTCGTTCTCCCCGTCTTTCAACGCGGCGGTGATGTCGAATGAGAACGGCGTGTGCGCGCCGGTGTGCTGGCCGATCTCCTGGCCGTTGAGCCAGACGGTGGTGTCGTAGTCGACCGCCTCGAAATGAAGGATCGTCCGTTTGCCCTCCGACTTGCTGGCGGTGATCGTGCGCTGGTACCAGAGCGACTGGTCGGGCTCGAGCAGCTTGCCGACCCCGGACAGAGCGGACTCGGGAGCGAAAGGCACAAGGATCTCGCCGGCCCAATCGGACGGCTTTGCCGCGTCCTTCGGGGTGATGGCGTAGTTCCAGAGGCCGTTGAGGTTGGTCCAGTTGTCGCGCTGGAGCTGCGGGCGGGGATACTCGTCCCAGGCGTTCTGAGGAGTGAGTTCCTTGGCCCACGGGGTCATGATCTTGCCCTCGACGGGCTTCCATTCGGCGTGGGCGGCCTGCAGGGACATCAGCAGGGCGAATAGGGTCTGCGGTTTCATGGTCATGAAAGGGATCAGGGTTGGGAGGTCAGCTGCTTGTAGAGGTCGGTTTCGGCAGGATCGTAGGGCTTGCCGTCCTTGTGGAAGAGCTCGTGGAACCAGACATCGGGTTCCTTCTCGAAATCCCTCTTCCAGCTTTCCCACGGGTATTGGGTCTGGGTTTTTCCAGCGACCAATCCCCACTGGAAGGCACCGACGTGCTTCTCCTTGAAGTAAGGCAGGATCTCCACCAGCAGGCTGCCGGCGGTGCGGGCCATGTACTCCGTGCACATCACCGGCCGGCCGTAGGCGAAAAGCGGCTCGGTCATTTCCCGGGTGCGCTTGAGGTCCGCGTAGGCGTGGAACGTGATGATATCCGAGTGGTCGAGCTGGTAAGCGTTCAGGGCATCGCGCTTGTCCTTGGTGCTCCAGTCGTTGGTCCAGACGCCAATGGTGAGCGGTTGCGACGGGCGCACCTCCCAGGCCCACTCGAAGCACTTCTTGACGAGGTCGAGCGAATGCTCGGGCTTGTCGGCGAGTTCGACCGGCCCGTAAGCGCTTTTGTTGGGGTTGCCCGGTTCATTGTAGAGGTCCCAGACGATGACCCGCTTGTCGTCCTTGAAGCGCTTGAGCACGCCCTTGACGTAGGGTTCGAGGTCGGCGCGCTTGGCCGGGTCGCCGAGCACTTCCTTGCCGGGGCTCTGGACCCAGCCGGAATTGTGGACGTGGGGTTTCGGAGCGCGTTGTTTGCCAAGCTTGGGGCTGGGATCCCAGACGTCGTCGAAGAGCACGAACATGATGCCGATCTTGTGTTTGTCGGCCACGGCGAGGAACCGGTCCATGCGCTCGAGCAAGCCCTTGGAGTCCTGTTCCCAGAGGAGGTTGTGGAGGAAGACGCGGGCGGCATTCATCCCGCAGCCGGCCGCGTAGCCGAGTTCACGGTCGATGGCTTCAAGGTCGAAGGTGTCCGCCTGCCACATCTCGAGCTGATTGATGGCGTAGCTGGGCGCGAAATTCGATCCGGCCCGCCACGGCTGCGTTTCCGCCCATTGGTTTGCCTGTTCGGCGGTCCACTGCTGGGCGTGGAGCGTCGGGGCCAGGAGCAGGAAGGGAAGAAGGACGGCTCGGAGTTCGGGTTTCATAATTCAAACGAGGTTGGAGTGGGTGACCCTATGCGTCGGTCTTGATCCCCGTCAAACTTTGCTCCGGCCCGCTGACACAGGCGGCGCGCCGGTCAGACAGGGGATTCCCAAAGAAAATCAAGAAATCGTGTAACCGAGCGGCGATGGCCTGCGGATCACTTTCCGACGACCATGGTTGTTGTGTTGCTATCGGAATTGAAAGGCAGGGGACGATGGGTGAAGCCTAGGCTCCCCCGCCTTTCGATTCTCGGGACCGGACGGTTTTATTGGGTGTCGTCCGCCTCCGATCGCAGCGCGCCCGCGCGGGCGACACCAAGATGCTCCGATGATCCGGAGGACGGTTTGGCGACCTTGCGACGAGTCGGGGAGGGCTCGATCGCGACCGGGGGAAACCCCGCGCCGGCTTCCGGACCCGCGAGCCTTGGGATCGATTCCCGGCTAGCGCAACCGGGTCGTCAGGAAGAGACAGGGGTGGCCGCCGAGAATCCGGGGGGAGTCGTCGGCGGCCGCCCCACCTCCGACAAGGGCAAGGCGGCGAACCGGAACTCGCGCCTTCCAGGGAACGGCAAGGCATGAAAGGATCCAACGGAGTGAGGGGCGACAAGGTGCAGCGGTTCGATCCGGACGGCCAGAAGGACGTCTGGGACGGCACCTGGCTGCTGGGCAGGGTCGCCCGCCGGGACACCGAGGCATTGGCCCAGCTCTACCGGATGTGGGGCGACCGGCTCTACAGCATGGCGCTGCACTGGATCAGCGACGAGGGCGCCGCCAAGGAGGTCCTGCAAGATTGTTTCCTGAAGATCTGGCGCAAGGCGTCGGAATTCAAACCGGCGAAGAGCCAGGCTTTCACGTGGTGTGTGATGATCCTGCGGGGACTGTGCCTCGATGTGCTTCGCCGGCGACGCCGCCGGTCGGCGGTGTGGGAGGATTCGGAGAAAATGCCGGCGATGGAAGTGCCGGACCGGAACGGGGTCGAGGACTTGTTTTTCCGCGAGACGGTCGCCCGGGTCAGGAAGGCGCTGGACGATCTCGAGCCACGGGATGCGGAAGTCATCCGGGTGGCGCTATTTGATCCCGGGACGCTGGAAGACCATGCCGAGCGCTGGCAGGTTCCGGTCGGGACGGCAAAGGTCCGGGTCCACCGGGCGATGGTGAAGTTGCGCGAACTCTTGAAGAAGGGAGGCAAACATGGCCAGGACTGAACTCGACGATGCGACGGCCCGGGCCCTCGACATCCTGCCCACCGGGGACGACGCCCACGGCGACCCGCGGTTGCTGCGGGACGAGCGGATGGCGAAGGTCGCCCGCGATGTCGGCGAATGCGCCGCCGAAGTCTGGCTGGCCACTTCCCCGGTCCGGGCGGCTCCGGCGGATGTTCTTGCTTCGGTGATGAAGAAGGTCGAAGCGGAGGCACCCTTGGCTCAGAAGAACGTGCGCTTTTTCCCCTGGCTCGCCGCGAGCGGGTGGGTTGCCGCAGCCATCGCGGTGGCGCTCTGGCCGCGGGAATCCGCGTCGCTTGTTGCCCCCGAAGTCACGGTCCCTGTTGCAGGGGATCGTCCGACCAAGGCGTTCCCGCGCGAGCCGGTGGAACTCGACCAGCCCCGCGTCGGCGGGCAGGGACCCCGTCGCCGGCGGGAAGAACTGCAGCGCATGCAGTCGCGGTTGGCGGCGATGGACGACCAGGCGCTTTCGGTCGGCCCCAGGGTGCTCGCCCTGGGCGTGCCGGGCCACATCAACCCGACCGTGTCGGCCACCCGCCAGAGGGTGTTGGAAATTCTCAAGTCGGCCCTTCTGTCGACCATGGAGGCGGAAAGCGGTGCTCCGGACGATCCCGCGTGGCTGGTCATCGAGCGCGGCTGGTTGCCGGAGGGACTGGTCATTCCCAGTGACGGCGTGATCCGTCACCGCCACTTCCCGGAATCGCAATGGCGGGAGCTGGCCTTGATGCGTTCGGACGACGGTGCCTACTACGATGCCTCCCGTGAAATGGTCTGGGTCGAGGATCCGGAGGGCCGGGGCTACATCGGACGCAGGGTGGTGGAAGAGGACGATTTGTCGGTCTTCCGCGCTGGCGACGAGGTGGAAGAAGAACTCTTGCCTCCTATGCGCATTGAGCCGGAGGGATACCTGATTGAAAATCCGGGCACCAATCTCGCGGAAGTGGTGATCGACCAGGTCCCGCCGCCGGAACCCGGTTCGGAGCAATTCGTCGTCTGGACCGACGGGTCGGGCGCAGAGAGCATGATGAAAGTCGATCATCCCGCCGTGATCGACGATCAGGAAGACGCCGCCTTTGTCCCCGTCGAGTCGGTGCAGGAACAGGTCATCGAGCACGGCCGGGGCCACGGCCGGGGGCGCGGCAGAGGTCAGGGTGCTGCGACCATGGTGATCAGCATCCCGAACAGCGGCGGCGTCGTCGCCTTCAAGCTGATCGAGCGGCCGGTCCAGGCCAACGGTGGTCCCGACAAGGTGATCGTTGCCGGCGCCCGCTGAGGCTCGACCGGGTCAAAGGACCCGGCACCAGAGCAGTTTCAGGTAGCGGCTCTCCGGATAGTTGGAGAGGGTCGGATGGTCGGGCCCGGCGCCGGTGCGGTCGAAGATCTGCAGCCGCTTGTTCTGCCGGTGGGCCGCAGAGACGACGATCTTCTCGAACTCGTCCGCGGTGAGCATGCCGGAGCAGGAGCAGGTGACAAAGAGCCCGCCGGGCTTGACCAGTTGCAGAGCGAGCTTGTTGAGGTCGTGGTACTTGTTGTGGCCGATCTGGTCTTCCTTGCCGTGGATGAACTTCGGCGGATCGGCGATGACCAGATCCCATTGGCGGCCGTTTTCGATCATGGTCCGCGCCCAAGTGAAGGCGTCGGCGTGGGTGAACTTGATCCGCTGCTGGTTGAGGTTGCCGTTGCGCTTGGCCATCTCGATCGCGTTTTCGTCGAGATCGACGGCGGTCACGTCGGTGGCTCCGGCCAGCGCGGCGCTGACGGAAAAGCCGCCCGTGTAGCAGCACAGGTCGAGCACGCTGCGGCCCGCGGCGAGCCGGGCGAAATCGCGGCGGTTCTCTCGTTGGTCACAGAAGAATCCGGTCTTGTGGCCGCCGGCAGGATCGACCTCGAAGGTCACGCCGTGCTCGCGGATCTTCAGCGGGCGAATCTTTTCGGAAAGCGGGTGGGTGAGCGAGGGGATGCGTTCGATCCGGGCGAGGTCGGGGTCGACGCGGATGTGGACCTGTTCAGTGCCGAAGGCCTCATGGATCGCCGGGATCCAGGTATCGAGGCGGTTGAAGGCGGCGAGGTTGGTGATCTCGACCGACATCACCTTGCCGAATTTGTCGGCGACGAGGCCGGGGAGTTGGTCGGCGTCGGCGTGGATCGCCCGATAGGCGTCGGTGGTCTCGTCAAGCTTCATCAGGTCGCGGCGCAGGGCGGCGGCGCGCTTGATGGCATCGATGAAAAAGCTCTCGTCGAGCACCTCGCCGCCATGATCGAAGACCCGCAGCGGCATGCCGGCGTTCGGGTTCCAGAAGCCGCTGCCGAAGGGCTTGCCTTCCTTGTCGAGCACCTGTACGAGCGAGCCTGGCGTGGCATCGCGGGAGACCTCGCCGATCATGCGGGGCCAGATCGCGGGGTGGTAGCTGAAGTATTTGAGGCGGACGGTCGGCACGCGCGGAGCGTGGGACGGGGAAGGGGAAAGGTGCAAGGACGTAGCGCGACGTTGCACGTTGCGTCGGTGAACGGCGCTACTCGGGTGGCGGGTGGAATTTACGACGGCGTGCCGACCCGCCAACCCACATTGGAAT
>NZ_JACZFQ010000118.1 GCF_014904755.1 Neoluteolibacter marinus | reverse complement strand
CGAAAGGACGCGAAATTTGGAAAAGGCCGAAATCCCTCCTGATTCCATGCCTTTCAAATTTCGCGTCCTTTCGCGCGATTTCGCGGTTCAAACCCAAGCCTCGAAATCTCGTGAAACTCCCGAATTTTCATCGGTGGACGCCCGGGGGAAGTCCGGCCGCCCCCGCCCGCAACTTGAAAAGTCGCGCTACTTCAGACCCCGGCGAGCCGGCCGGTGCTGTCGCCGAAGCGCTCCAGCGGGGGCGCGCCCATGGTGTCGAGCATGCTGAGGTAGAGGTTGCACAGCGGGTTCTCCTTCGCGTCCCAGGCCCGGCCCGGGTGGAAGGCACCGCCGCCATTGCCGGCGAGGACGATCGGCAGGTTGGTGTGGGTGTGGCGGTTGCCGTCGGAATTGCCGCAGCCGTAAACGATCATCGAGTTGTGAAGCACCGACTGGCCGTCGGCGTCCTTCTTGGACTCGATCAGGCTCAGGAACTCGGCGAAGCGCTCGGCGTAGAAGCGGTCGATCAGCGTGACCTTGTGGACCATGTCCGCGTTGTCGCGGTGGTGCGACAGCGCGTGGTGGCCCTCCGCGACCTCGATCTCCGGGAAGGCCCGGTTGCTGCCATCGCGCGCCAGCAGCAGCGAGGCGACGCGGGTGGCGTCGGTCTCGAAAGCCAGCGCGGTCATCTGGAACATCAAGCGAATGTATTCGTCGTAGGCCTGCGGGATGCCGTCCGGCGTGGCCATGTCGGGATCCGGGATGTCGGTGAAGCTTTCCGCGGTGACAATGCGCTCCTCGATCTCGCGCACGCCGGTGAGATACTCGTCCATCTTCGCCTTGTCGCGGTGGGTCAACTCCTTGGTCAGCGACTTGGCGTCGTCCATCACGAAGTCGAGGATCGAACGCTGCTGGGCGCGGCGGCGGGCCAGGCTTTCGCCGCGCTGGCCGGGATCGCCGGCACCGAAAAGGCGCTCGAAGACCAGCCGCGGGTTCGACTCCGGCGACAGCGGCGAGGTCGGCGTGCGCCAGGCGAGGTTCGATTCGTAGGCGCACGAGTAGCCGGAGTCGCAGCCGCCGGACTTGCGGTGCGGGTCGCAGGAAAGCTCCAGCGAGGCGAAGCGCGTGCCGCGGCCGATGTGCTGGGCGGCGATCTGGTCGATCGAAACGCCGGCCCGGATGTCGCTGCCGGCGGTCTTTTTCACCCGCACGCCGGTCAGGAAGCTGCCGTTGGCGCGGGCGTGGTCGCCGGCGCCGTCATTGCCGGGTTCGGCGTTCTTGAGATCGAGGCCCGAGATGACCTGCAGGCGGTGCTTCATCGCCTCCAGCGGGGCGAGCGTGTTCTCCAGCTTGAAGTCGTCGCCGGCCCCGCGGGCCGTCCAATGGCTCGGCACCGCGCCGTTCGGGAAATACAGGAAGGCCATCCGCAGCGGCGCGCCGCTCGCGGTGGTGGCGAACCGGGCGGCGCCGGTGGTGGCCGCGGCGGCGCGTGGCAGGAAGGCTTCGAGCGAGGGCAGGGCCAGGCAGGCTCCCATGCCACGGAGGAAACGGCGGCGGTTGAGTGGAGTGGTCATTGCGTGGGGCGTTGGCGTTTCTGAAAGGCGGGGGATTCGATGATCCCGGTGATGAGAGTGGAGAACTTGCCGCCCGACCGGTCGAGATCGGCGACAATCTCATCGACCGTGGTGATGTCGCAAGGCTCGGGTCCGCGGCCGAGGGCGTAGGTGAGCAGCTTCTCGGTGATGCAGCGGTAGAAGTCCTCGCGCCGCGAGGTGACCAGCACGCGCTTCAACTCGTTGACCGAGGTGAATTTCTCGCCGGTGATGAGCTGGCCGTCGACCGGCGGGAGCGCTTCGCCGAGTTCCTTGTCGCGCCACGAGCCGAGCGCGTTGAAATTCTCAAAGGCGAGTCCGAGAGGGTCCATGCGATTGTGGCAGGAGGCGCACAGCGATTTCTCACGGTGCATCGCGAGCGCCTCGCGCAGGCTCAACTCCTCGCCGTCGGCGGTCTTTTCGGACGCTTCGAGCGACGGGATGTTGGGCGGGGCCGGCGGCGGCGGGGTGCCGAGGATGTTGTCGAGGATGAAGACCCCGCGCTTCACCGGCGAGGTGCGGGTGGGATTCGACGTCACCGCGAGCACCGTGCCCATCGTGAGCACGCCGCCGCGCGGGCTGTCGTCCGGCAGCTTCACTAGCTTCATGTCGCCGCCGCGCACGCCGGGCACGCCGTAGTGGTTGGCGAGCTCCTCGTTGAGGAAGGTGGAATCGTTGTCGATCAGTTCCAGCACGCTGCGGTCCTCGCGCAGCAGGTGGCGGAACAGCATCTCGGCCTCGAGCTTCATCGCATGGCGAAGCGAGCCGCCGAACTCGACGCGGCCCCGGCCGCGGCGACGGAACTTCGCGCGCAGCTCCTGCATCTCGTCGCGCAAGGCGGCCAATTTCACCTCGTCGCGCGCCTTCTCCGCCTCGTCGATCTCGCGGTTGAGCCGGCGGAAGTTCTCGAAGCGCTCGCGGTTCTCTTTCTCCGATCCGCTGTCGCGGGCGATCACCGCGCGGGCGTCAATGCTCACGCCTTCAACGTCGCGCGCCTGCAACCACTGGCCGGCGAAGTTCCTGACAAACTCGTCGGACTTCCCGTCATTGAGCATCCGGTCGATCTGCGCGGGCAGATTCGTGCGCAGCTCGCCGCGCTCGGCCAGCCGGAAGAGTTCCTCGTCCGGCATCGTGGACCAAAGGAAATACGACAGCCGCGAGGCCAGCGACCACTCGTCCAGCAGCGGGTGCGCTGTCGGGTCATCGGCGGGCAAGGTGTCTTCCAACCGGAACAAGAAGCGCGGCGAAGCGAGGATGGCGGCGACCGCACGGGCGATGCCCTTTTCGAAGCTCGCACCTTCCGCGGATTCCTTCGCGAAGGCGGCGAGCTTTGCCACCGTGGCGTCATCGGCGGGCCGACGGAACGCCTTCTTCGCGAAGCGGCCGAGGATCTCGCGGCGGTAGGCGTCGCGTTCGGCCTCGTCGTCCGGCACCCGCTCGCGGGTGAAGAACCAGTCGTAGTTCGGCGGGTGCACCGCGTGTTCGGGCTCCAGCGGCCCGGTCAGGGTGATGCCGCCCAGTTCCAGATGCACGTACGGCGGGCCGTCGCCGAGGTCCGGCGGTTGCTGGTCCTTGCCGACCAGCGGCTCCATTTCGAAATGCAGCGCGTACTCGCCCGGCTGCCATTTCACCTCGATTTCGGAAACCAGGCGGCTGTCGCCCCATTTCACCTCCTGGTCGAGCTGTTGCTTGCCATCGACCGACCACTTCACCCTGGCGCGGCCCGGGTCGTAGGAAAACGATCCGCGCGGCCCGGCATTGAAGGTCACGCGGTAGGTTCCGGCCGTCCCGATCTTGAGCTTCGCGGTGAGGTCGGCGGGGTCGTAGAGCGAGAGATGATAGTGCCAGTCGTCGCGGCCCCGCTCGCCTTTGCCCCGGAACATCCCGGCGGGATAGTTCTTCTTCGGCGTGATCCGGCTCTCCAGTGGCAGGGCCTTCTCGACGATGGTCTCGGCGGCCTGCATGTATTTCTCCAGCAGCAGCGGCGAGGTCGTCAGCACGTCGCCGATGTTGTCGAAGCCGTAGCCGGTGTCGTCGGCCGGGAACTCTTCGTCGGTGCGGAAATCATGGCCGGTCAGCTCGCGCACCGTGTTGCGGTACTCGATCCGGTTCAGTCGCCGCAGCGTCACCCGGCCGGGATCCGGGTTCGCGGGGTCGAGCTTCAGCGGCACCCGCTTGATCCACTCGACCAGCGTCGCCAGGTCATCGGGCGACAGCGGATCCTTCTTCGGCGGCGGCATGATCCCGGCGCGCACGTTGCGCAGCGCGTGGTCCCAGAGCTTGGTCTGGTCGGTCAGTTCGTCGAACGATCCAAACGAGTCGAAGGCGACCTTGCCCTTCTTCGCGCCGTCGCCGTGGCAATTGTAACAGTGGTCCTCGAGGATCGGCAGGATCCGGTCCTCGAAGTCCGCGAGTTCGTCGGCCCGACCGGTTTCGAGAGCGAACAGGGCGACAGCCAGGGGCAAGGAGAGCGGTGAGAGGCGGACGGACATCAAATCGGGTTGGAATATGGAAGGAAAACGGTGTGGGGCGAAACGTTGCGGAATTGCCGGATATTGCACGGCTGCCGCATAACCCGATCTGGGAATCGGCAGGGTGGGATCGATTCCCTTCAATCGCGTCATGAAAGCGTTCTTTTGGGGCCTTGCGACCGCGATGTGGCTTGTTTCCCCGGCTTGGGCCCGCGAGGTGAGATCCCTGGATGCGGGCTGGAGCTTCTTCCAAGGCGATGCCCCCGGCGCGGAGAAGCCGGATTTCGACAGCTCCGGCTGGCGGGTTGTCCGCGTTCCGCACGACTGGAGCATCGCGGGGAGTTTCGAGAAATCGGCGCCGACGACCGGGTCGGGCGGCTGGCTGCCATCGGGCGTGGCGTGGTACCGGAAATCCCTCGATCTGCCGGAGGACCTCGGCGGACGCCGGGTGTGGGTGGAGTTCGACGGGGTGATGGCCAACAGCCGGGTCTGGCTCAACGGCGACCTGCTGGGCGAGCGCCCGAACGGCTACGTCAGCTTCCGCCACGACCTGACGGACCGGTTGAAATCGGCAAACGTGCTGGTGGTGAAAGCCGACACCTCGGCCCAACCGGCATCGCGCTGGTACACCGGCGCGGGGATCTATCGCCACGTCCGGCTGGTGATCGCCGATCCGGTCCACGTCGCGCCTTGGGGCGTTTTCGTGAGCACTCCCGTGGCGGACGAGTCGAACGCCACGGTCAAGGTGGCAACGTCCGTGATCAACGGCGGCGGGGAAGATCGCGAAATCACGATCAAATCGGCCGTCCTCGGTCCGGACGGCAAGCAGGTCGCCGCCGCGGAGTCCGCGCTCTCCGTCGCCGCGGGGAAGACCGGAGAACTTGTCCAAGACATCGCCGTCCCTGAACCCGCGCTGTGGGACGTGGAAAGCCCTCATTTGCACCAGCTCGTCACCACCCTGTTCGTCGCCGGGAAAGCCGTCGACGAGGTCCGCACGCCCTTCGGCATCCGGACCGCGGAGTTCACCACCGACCGGGGCTTCGTGCTCAATGGCAAGCGCGTGAAGCTGAAAGGCGTCTGCCTGCACCACGATGGCGGCGCGGTCGGTGCCGCCGTGCCGCTGGGTGTCTGGGAGCGCCGGCTCTCCAAGCTCCGCGAGCTCGGCGTGAACGCCATCCGCACCGCCCACAATCCCGTCGCGCCGGAGTTCCTGGATCTCTGCGACCGCCGCGGCTTCCTGGTGATGGACGAGTTCTTCGACTGCTGGACGAAGGGCAAGAACCGGCACGATTACCACCTGCATTTCAAGAAATGGGCGCACACCGACTTGCGCGACGGCATCCTGCGCGACCGCAACCACCCCAGCGTCGTCCTTTACTCGGTCGGCAACGAGATCCACGACACGCCCAAGCCCGACCTCGCCAAGCCGATCCTCAAGGGCCTGGTCGATGTCTGCCACGCCACCGACCCGACCCGTCCGGTCACCCAGGCGTTGTTCCGGCCGAATGTTTCCGGCGATTTCACCAATGGCCTCGCCGACCTGCTCGATGTCATCGGCGTGAACTACCGCGATGCCGAGCTGCTCCAGGCGTGGAAAGACAAGCCCGGCCGCAAGATCGTCGGCACCGAGCAGGGCCACGACCGCTCGACCTGGCTCGAGTGCCGCGACCACCCGCAGCACGCCGGCCAGTTCCTCTGGGTGGGCATCGACTACCTCGGCGAGGCCCGCACCTGGCCGGTGACCACTTTCAACGCCGGCCTGCTCGATCGCGCCGGCTTCGTCCAGCCGCGCGGCGTCGAGCGCCGGAGCTGGTGGAGTGAAAAACCGATGGTCGGCGTGTTCCGCCGGCTCGCCGCCACCGAGGCGACCCCCGCGGATCCGGGCTACGAGGCGGTCGAGTGGAAACGCCGCCAAGTCCTTTTCCCCGACTGGACGCCGGCCGACCGCGGGCCGCACCGGGAGAACGTCGAGGTCTATTCAAACGCCGCCGAGGTCGAGCTCTTCCTCAATGGCGAGTCCCTCGGCAAGCGCGCCACCCGCAAGGACGCCGGCGCGCTGAACTGGAAGGTCGACTTCGCGCCCGGAACCCTCGAGGCGGTCGCGTTCACCGATGGCAAGGAAGTCGCCCGCGACACCCTCTGCACCGCCGGAGAACCCGCGAAGATCGTCCTGTCGGCCGACCGCTCCGATCTAACGGTCGGCTGGGACCAGGTAGCCCACGTGGAGCTGAGGGTGGTCGATCAGGCCGGCACGGTGGTTCCTTCGGCATCCAACAAGATCCACTTCGCCGTCGAGGGGCCGGGCGCGGTGATCGGCGTGGACAACGGCTCGATCGTCAGTCACGAGCGCTTCCAATCGATGGACCGCCACGCATTCCAAGGACGGGCGCTCGCGATCCTGCGGCGGGGGCAGGGGGAGGGGGAGATTGTGCTGAAGGCGACCGCGGACGGCTTGGAGGGAGCGTCCGTCACCTTCCATTAGAGGGGATGAGGCCCGGCCGGGGCGAGGGGGGAAGGTTGACCAAGACCTGTGGCCCCGCCCCGACCGATATCGCTCATGAAAACTAGCGGGTGAAAACCGCGAGGGACGCATCGATCCCCGGCGTGAAGTTCTTCAGCCGGCTGGCGCGGGCTTGCAGCTGGCCGTTGATCTCTTCCACGACGATGGTGGAAGGCAGGAAGCCGTAGTTGCTTGCGCGCCATTCCGACCAGGCAACGCGAGGGCCGTCCCAGATGCGGTGGGCCGCGCAGTTAACCTTCGCGTGGTAGCGGCGGGAGATGCCTTGTTGGCGATCGCTGTCGCTGAGGGGGAGTTTCACGACGTCGACGATCTTGAGGCCCTTCATCTCGATGCGGTTTTCGAAACTGCCGAGCTGGTGGGTGGTGCGGGCGATCCCGGTCGGGCTGATGACCATGGCGCGGGTGAGCAGGTCGGTCGTGGCGGCCTGGACCTCGCGTTGTTCATTCAGGCGGACCGGGGTGACCTCTTGCTGGGCGGCGACCGGCAGGATCGAGAGCAGGAGCGTGGCAAGCAGTGCGTGTTTCATGGCGACAGATTGCCGAAACTTCGCATTACCTAACATTCCGGGATCGCGTGGGTTCCGCATACGCGATCGCGGGATGCCCGAAGTTGCCGCGGATCGCATTGGACAAGCGTCGCCGCCGCCGCCACAAGGCCCTGCAATGAAGAAGACGTTTGCCCTCGATGTTTCCGGCCGCAAGCCCGGCACGGTGATGGATGCGATCAAGCACGAGATCCGGAAATACTTCAAACGCGAGCGCCGCAAGCCCCGGCCCGAGGGCGTGGATTACTGGGATTTCGACTGCAAGGTGGGCGCCGGCGGAGCGGAACCCGTCGCGAAGCATCCCGGGGATGTGGAGAAGGCGATCGAAGCCTTGCAGAAGGGCGGCACCACGGAGGTCTACGTCGAGATCCTGGCGAAGCCAGGGGTGCGGACGAAGCGGGATGACGGGGAGTGAAGGTGCTCAGGCGGGGGGCTGACCGGATGCCCCCAGCAAGCTCATCGTCAGCGGGCCGCCCGCAACCATCAGCTCGGCCAGCGCGGCCGCGAGGTGGCGGTCGCTGACCACGATGTCGCCGTCTTTCTCGAGTGCGGCGTGGACCGCCGCCTTGCGCAGCAGTTCGCGGATGAACGCCGCGCTGACGCCTTCGGTCCGTTGCACCAGCTCGTCGAGATGCTGCAACTCGAAGGTCAGGCCCTTGCCGTAGAGTTCGATCAAGCGCCGCCGGCAGCTGGCATCCGGCGGCGGGATCTCGATCGCCTGGTCGATCCGCCCGGGCCGAGCCGCCAGCGCCGGTTCCAGCACGTCCGGCCGGTTGGTGGTGAGGATGAATAGCAGGTCGGCATCGTCGGCCAGGCCGTCCATCTGGTTGAGCAGCTCGAACAGCACGGCGTTGGCCCCGACCACCTGATCCTCGCGCTTGGTGCCGATCAGGTCGACGTCTTCGAGGATCAGCGTCGACGGCTGCAGGACCCTGGCCATGGCGACCGCCTGCTGGATCATCCCCAGGTCCCCGCCGGTCAGCAGGAAGACGGTGCGCTCCGGCATCCGTGAACCGAGATACATCGCGGAGAAGGTCTTGCCGGTTCCCGGGGGGCCGTGGAAGAGCACGCCGCGTTTCAGATGGCGGCCGGCGGCCTTGAGGCGTTCGGCCTGCTGGCTGAAGTCGACGGTGTGGCGCTCGATCCGGCGCAGGACTTCTTCCGGGAGGATCACCTCGTCGCGGTCGATTCGGGGCAACTGGTGGAACTTGACCGAGACGCCGCGGTAGCAATCGCCCTCGAGCGACAGCACCCCGCCGCGGAAGGCCTTGCCGGCACGGGTTTCGGTCTCGACGATCCGGAGGAAATGTTCGGCCAGTTCGCGATCGGCCGCCATGACCTCCAACCTCAAGCCGGGGGTGGGGGAATAGCGTTCCCCCTCATCGATCAGCAAGGCCAGCGGCTGATTGCGATGATGGAACAGGCGCAGGCCCCGTTTCACGCAGGCGAGGCGACGTTCACCCGGGAGGGTCTCGTCGACGAGGGATACCGGCCCTTCGTCGAACTGGGCGGCACTGGTAGACCGGGAGAGCTTCGACAGCGAGGCGATCGAGTAGTCATTTTGAATGATGACTCCTAACAAGTCGCCCTCGTCACCGGTGAGTTCCTCGAGCGCCTGGTGAAGGTTCGGGCGATCATACTTCGGGAAGTTCCGCTCGATCACCGGCAGCTTGCCGGGGTCGGTCCCGAAATGTGTGGTGAGCTTTTTCAGCAATCCGGGCGTGGCCTTCGACTTCTTTCCCATGGGACGGAGTTCTCGGGCGCGCCCCGGCCGCCGTCAATGTTTCCCTCCCGGCGGCGTCCGGTCCTCGCCGAAATATTTCTCGCTGCGGTAGCGGAGCCACACCCGCAGCGTCTGCGGCACCTTTTCCCGCTCCTCCTTGCTGAGGGTCTCGTAGAGGGCCATGGCCTTCTGCCGCTCGCCCCGGCAAGCGGCATTGCGGTGCGCGTCCCAGAGGCTCCTGGCCAGCCGGATCCGGCGGTTGACTTCCTTGATCAGTGCCGCGCCTGCCAACGGCTTTGCATTGGCTTTCTTTTTGGGCGGCATGGCTTGCTCAATGTTCGTCGTGCTCGTCGCGGGCACGGGTTTCGAAGCGCATCAGCTCGGCGATGAAGGTGAGCGGACAGTGCCCGGTTTCGCCATTACGGTTCTTGGCGAGGACCAGCTCCGCCTTGCCGGCGGACTCTTCCTTCTCCTCCTCGGTTTCGGCGTAGTAGGCGGTCCGGTAGAGCAGGCCGATCATGTCGGCATCCTGCTCGATGGTTCCGGATTCACGGAGGTCCGACATCCGCGGCACCCCGAGCGACTTGCCGGTGCGGCCTTCCGGACCGCGGTTGAGCTGGGCGAGGACCAGGATGGGAATCCCGAGTTCCTTGGCGAGCCCCTTGATGCCGGCGGAAATTTCACCGATTTCACGCTCACGGGAGTTCTGGGCCTGCTTGGAGCCGGATTTGAGGAGCTGCAGGTAGTCGATGGCGATGAAGCCGATGTCGTCCTCGCGCTTCCGCCGCCGTGCCTTGGCCCGCAGGGTGTCGATCGGGATCCCCGCGGTATCGTCGACGAACAGCTTGGCCGAGGCGATCTCCTCGGCGGCGCGCTTGATCCGCAACAGGTCCTCCTTGCGTGGCTTGAAGCCCTTGCCCATCTGGGCCATCGCGAAGCGGGCCCGCGAGAACACCAAACGCTGGACGATCTGGAACGCCGTCATTTCGCAGGAAAACACCATGGTCGGCACGCCTTGATCGACGCAGATGTGCTCCGCCACGTTCATCATGAACGAGGTCTTGCCCATCGACGGACGGGCGGCGACGACAAACATTTCCCCGGGCTTCAGCCCCTTGCACATGCGGTCGAGGTCGCTGTAGCCGGTCGGGGCGCCCTGGACCTGGACGTCGCCGGACAAGAGGGCCTCGAAATGGCTGATGACCTCGCTGACCGATTGCTTGATGTGGAAGCCGCGCGAAGACTCGGTGCCCTGGCGGATCCCCAGCACGCTGGATTCGACCCGGTCCAGCAGCGTGAGTGTTTCCTCCGGGTTGTCGAAGGCCTCGGTCACCGCCTCGGTGCAGGTGCGGATGACCGACCGAAGGACGAACTTGTCCTTCACCAGGGCCAGATGACCGGCGAAGTGGGCCGCATTCGGGGCGTAGGTGAAAATGTCGGTAATGGCGGCCGGTCCGCCCACGCTGTCCAGCAGCCCGCGGTCGTGGAGCAACTGGACGAGGGAGACGAGCTCGATCTCCTGCCCCTTGGCATTGAGGTCGCGGAGGGTTTCAAAGAGCAGCCCGTGGCCCGGCAGGTAGAAGTGATCGCGGGTCAGGCCCTCCTCCAACGCCATGCCGATCCACTGTTCCGGATCCTTGAGCATCGAGGACAGGATGCTCTTCTCCGGCCCCAATGCGTGGGGCATCGCGCGGGTCACGTCGGATCCGCTGCCGGGATCGGTCGACTGCAGGGTGGGCGATTCGGGGGAACGGGCGGGCTTGGTGTCGGCGGCCATGGGTGCGGGCGGGGACTCTGCCAGTCCCGGGCCGTCGCGGTCAATCTGGGGAACCTGTGAATAAATTTGGGAACAACTTTGGAGGTTTCCGGATCGTGCAATATGCGGCCATCCGTTTCGGGTCCACCGCGGCTCCTCCGGGTCCAGGAATGCAAAAAGCGCGACCCCTTGCGGAGCCGCGCCTTGTGGAAAACGTTGCGAATCAGGCTTCGGTTTCCTCTTCCTTCGCCTCGCCGGTGGCTTCGACGTTGATGGTGAGGATGGTGCTGATTTCAGAGTGGACCTTGACCACGACCTCGTGCTTGCCGGACTTCTTGATCGGCTTTTCGAGTTCGATGGCGTGGCGGTCGATGTTGATGCCGGCGGCTTCGAGTTCCTTGTGGATGTCGAGCGAGGTGACCGAGCCGAACGCCTTGCCTCCCTGGCCGAGTTCGAGCGTGAACTTCGGACGGAGCTTGGAAACCTTGGCGGCCACTTCCTTGGCGGCTTCGAGTTCCTCGGCTTCGCGCTTGGCGCGGGAGGCCTTGAGGTTCTCGACGTGGCGGAGGTTCGAGCGGGTCGCTTCGTAAGCCTTGCCCTGCGGGATCAGGAAGTTACGGGCGTAGCCGGCACGGACCTTGACGACATCGGCCTCGGCACCGAGACCTTCGATTTTTTCTTTGAGAATGACTTGAGCGTTGGCCATGAGAGTCGTTGGTCGATTGTTGGGGCGGGGGAGGTAGGCTGCAGTGCCCGTCCAGTCAAGGAAAGATTCACAGTTCGGCGGCCTTGGCCACCCGCAGCAACGTGGCTTCTGCCAAGTGCGGGGCGAGGATTTGCAGCCCGACCGGCAGTTGGGTGCCGGATTCCGAGGCCACGCTGCCACAGGGCACCGAGATCCCGCAGATCCCGGCGAGGTTGGCTCCGAGGGTCAGAATGTCGGAGAGATACTCGTGCAAGGGGTCGTCAGCGAACTCGCCGAGCTTGCGGGCCGGCGCCGGGGCGACCGGGGTGAGGATGGCGTCGACCTGCCCGAATGCCGTCTCGAAGTCCTTGCGGATCAGGGTGCGGACCTTCTGCGCCCGCGAGTAGTAGGCGTCGTAGTAGCCGGACGAAAGGACGTAGGTGCCGAGGATGATGCGGCGCTTCACCTCGGGGCCGAAGCCCTCTTCGCGGGAGCGGCAGTAGAGGTCGAGCAGGTCGGCGGGGGCCTCGGCACGCTTGCCGTAGCGGATGCCGTCGAAGCGCGACAGGTTCGAGGAGGCCTCGGCCGGAGCGATGATGTAATAGGTGGCCACCGCGTGCTCGGTGTGCGGCAGGGAGATTTCGACGAGTTCGGCGCCGGCGGTCTCCAGGCGCTTGGCGGCAGCCTCGACGTGGGCGCGGACCTGCGGGTCGATCCCTTCCCCGAAGTATTCCTTCGGGATGCCGAGGCGCATGCCGGCGACCCCTTTCCCGAGCTCTTCGGAGTAATCGGGCACCGGCACGTCGAGGCAGGTGGAATCCCGGATGTCGGGACCGGCGATCGCTTGCAACAGCAGGGCGGCGTCCTCGACGGTCTTCGTCAGCGGGCCGATCTGGTCGAGCGACGAGGCGAAAGCCACGAGCCCGTAACGGGAGACTCGGCCGTAGGAGGGCTTGAGCCCGACCACCCCGCAGTGGGAGGCCGGCTGGCGGATCGAACCGCCGGTGTCGGAACCGAGCGCCGCGATGGCGAGGTCGGCGGCGACGGCCGCGGCGGAACCTCCGGACGAACCGCCGGCGATGCGTTCGCGGTCGCGGGGATTGCGGGTGAGCTGCAGCGCGGAATTCTCGGTGGCGGATCCCATCGCGAATTCGTCCATGTTGGTGCGTCCCAAGAGCACTGCTCCGGCGTCGCGCAGCCGGCGGGTGACGGTGGCGTCGTAGGGCGCGGTGTAGCCGGTTTCGAGAAACCGCGACCCGCAGGTGCAGGGTTGACCGAGAGCGTTGATATTGTCCTTCAGCGCGATCGGCAACCCGCCGAGCGGCAGGCTGAGGTCGGCCCCGGCCGCGGCGGCACGGGCGCCTTCAAGGTCGAGGGACAGGTAGGCGCCGATGTCGGAGTCGCGGGCGGCAATGGCTGACGCGAGGTCGTCGACGATGTCGACCGCCGTGATTTCGCCGGCAACCAGCTGCTTGCGCAGGGCGGACAGGGTGGAGGTGGAGAGTGACATGGCGGGAAATCAGGCGTCGGCGATGACCTTGGGGACGCGGATCTGGTCTTGTGCCTGGTCGGGGGCATTCCGCAGCACGGCCTCGCGCGGCAGGCTCGCGCCGGGCACGTCCTCCCGCATCACGTCGTAAACGGGCGCGGGGTAGGAGGTGGGCTCGATGCCGGCGACGTCCAGTGCCGACAGCGATTCGACGTGGCCGAGGATCGCATCGAGCTGGCGCTGGAAAACGGAGGTTTCCTCCTCGCTGAGTTCGAGCCGGGCGAGGCCGGCGACGTAGCGGACGTCGATGTGTTCGGTAGCCATTCGGCGCGGATTGGAGAGGAAAGCCCGCGCCGGGGCAAGGGCGTGTTCCGCGGGCGCGCCGGATTCATCCACGGCGCGCTCCATCCGGCGGCGAGCTTATTTCTCCTCCGGGAAGATCTGCACCTTGAGCGCGTTCTTCTCGACGAAGTATTTCTTGGCGATGGCGTTCAGCTCCTCGGGGGTGATCGAGGCGTAGTCCTCGTCGCGGCCGCGGATCAGGTCGAGCCGCTTCGGTTCTTCCTGGGACTGGGAAAGCACGGTACCGAGCCAGTAGCCGTTGTCGCGCTTCGACTTGTCCATCTGGGCCTGCAGCGGCTTGCGGGCGCGGTCGAGCTCGTCCTCGTCGGTGCCGTCCTCCGCCAGGCTGGCGCCGAGGGCGGCGGAGATGTCGGCGAGCTCCTGGGTGGCGTCCGCCTTGCCGATGCAGTTCGCCGCGACGAAGCCGAAGTCCTCGAGTCCTTCCGATCCGTTGGCCCCGGCCCGCGGGCTGTAGGAGGCTCCGAGCTTTTCGCGGATCTCCTTGCGCAGGCGGTCGCTTAGGATCTCCGCCAGCAGGTTGAGGCGACGGAATTCCTTGATGTTGCCACGCAGGCCCTTGGTTTTCCAGATCACCATGGCGGTCCCTTGGGCAATCTTGCTGTCGTAGGTAAACTCCTTGCTGGTGGGGAGCTTCGGGAAGGTCACCTTGCGCGCCGCGGCCAGCTCGGCCTTCTCGGCGGCGCGCTCGGGCAGCGCCCCGAAGGTCTTCAGCACCAGCGGGAGCATGGTGCTCTCGTCGAAATCCCCGACAATGCTCAGCTCGAGGTAGTCCTTGGTGAGGGCCGGGGTGATCCACTTGCGGACGTCGTCGAAGGTGTAGGAACCGAGCTGTTCCTCGGTCGGCACCGACCAGCGGGAGTCACCGCCGTGCAGCCAGGCATTCATCTCGGCCTGGGCCCCGTTGGGCGAGTGGCGGAGCTGTTGGAAGATCATCGGGATGGCCTTCTTGAACTGGCTCAGCGCCTCTTCTCGGTAGCCCGGGTCGGTCAACTGCGCGCACATGATCTGCAGTTGCAGCTCCAGGTCTTCCGGGGTGCTGCGCCCGGAGAGCGTGAAGGTGTCGTCGTCGATCCCGAAGTCGGTGCGCACGTTGCGTCCCGCGAGGATCTGCTGCAGGTCGTCGATGGAGTGCTTGCCAAGGCCGCCGGCGTCGAAGACCCCGCCGGTGAACATGTCGAGACCGGGGGAGTCCTCCGGCTGGGTCAGCTTGCCGGAGCCGAAGCGGGCGAGCAGCCGGACCGTCGATTTCTCGAAGTCGGTCTTCTTGAAGTTCAGGCGGATGCCGTTGGAGAGGACGCATTGGGACATGCCGAGGTCCTCGATGTCCTTGCGGGACTCGACCGTGCCGGCATCGCCGAAATCGGTGTAGGCCCAGGCTTCCACCTGCTTCTGCTCGGGTGCCTCGACCTTCTGGTTACGGGACTCCTCGTAGATGGAAAGCAGCTGTGCCTTGGCGTCTTCCGGTTCCTCCTTGGTGGTCAGGACCAGGTGCAGGCCTCGGTCGGCCCAGAATTCGCGGAACGCGGCGTGGCAGGTTTCCGGTGTGGTGCTGTCCAGCCCCTTGGTGATGATTTCCAGATCGGTCCCGGGCGTGGAAAGAACGCTGCCATCGTTGATGGTTCGGGCGATGCCGGTGGCAAGGCCGTCGGACTTGCGGCTCGGCTCGGTCTTCACGGCCTGCTCGTAGGCATTGAGCACGTTGGCCTTGGCTTCGGCGATCTCTGCTTCGGTGAATCCGAACTCAAGGGCCCTGCGGTATTCCTGTTCCATCACCGGCAGGGCTTCCTGCCAGCGTTCACCGGTCACGGTCACGTCGAAGGAGCCGAGCTCCGCATGGTTGAAAAGCTCGGAGCGGCTTGCACTGCCATTGGTGATCGGGGAATTCTCCTGCTTGGCGAGACGCTCGAAGCGGCGGCCGATCGCGGCGTGGGCCAGGTCCAGCGGCAGCATGGAAAGGCGCCGGGCGGAGGTGTCCGGGACCCGGCTGAAGGGACGCACGGAAACCAGGGAGAGGTCGGTCGAGGTCACTTCCTTGTCGGTGAAGACCGCGGCCTCGACGCCTTCCGGCGCTTTCACCTCGCCGAGATCTGGGTTCGCTCCCGGTTCGGCCGGGTTGCTCATGCTGCCGAAGGTTGCCGCGATGGTTGCCTCGATCTTGTCCGGGTCGATGTCCCCGACCACCACGAAGGTCATCCGCTCTGGGGTATAGTAGCGGGTGTAGAAGTCGACGAAGCGCTCGCGCGGGGCGGTTTCGATCACCTTCTCGTCGCCGATCGGGAAGCGCTTGGTGATCAGGGATCCCGGCAGCAGCTCGTCGAACTGCTGTTCCATCAGGCGGTAGCTGACCGAGTCGCGGCTGGTCTTTTCGGAAAGAATGACGCCGCGTTCGTTGTCGATCTCCTTGATGTCGAGCTTGGCCCCGTCGCCGAAGTCGCGCATCACGGTGAAGCCGAGGTCGAGCATCTCGCCGGAGATGTCCGGCAGGTCGAGCATGTAGACGGTTTCGTCGAACGAGGTGTAGGCGTTGACGTGGGCGCCGAATGCGATCCCCAGCCGCTGCATCCGTGGGATCAGCTCTTCCGGGGTGAAGTTCTTGGAGCCGTTGAAAACCATGTGTTCCAGGAAGTGGGCGACGCCGCGCTGGTCGTCGGCTTCCATCAGCGAGCCGGCGGCGATGTGCAGGCGCAGCGAAAGGCGGCCCGGCGGCTCGGCGTTCGGATAGATGATGTAGCGCATGCCGTTGGGCAGCTTTCCGAAGACCGCCTTCGGATCGACGGCGATATCGCTTTCGTCCTGCGGCCAGTCCTTGGCTTTGGCTTTGGCTTCGGCGACGGCAGTGTCGGTCTTGACGGTTTCGGGTGCTTCTTCAACGGCCGCCTCCTCAACCGGTGCAGCCGCTGTGGCGGGTGCCTCGGCGACCGGCGCCGGAGGCGGTTCCGGCGAGCGGATGAGAAAGAAGGCGGCGACGGCCGCGAGAAGCAGGCTGAGGATGAGTGGAGCGGGGTTCCGCATGGTGCGAGCAGGCTGAATTGAGGTGGTCCGGATTGGCAACGGCGAAGCGTCGCCGGGGGCTGGTAATTTTTCGAAGAATCGGTGTTGCAAAAGTTTTCGTCCCGTGATGCTTTCGCGGCCCGCCGATCCGGCGGGGCAAAAACAAAGCGCGCGTGGCGGAATTGGTAGACGCGCATGATTCAGGTTCATGTGGGAGCAATCCTGTGGAGGTTCGAGTCCTCTCGCGCGTATGTTTTGTTTTAGGCGGTAGATACCGGAGGCGATCCGCCTCCGGTTTTTTGTTTCTACGAGGATCATACGGTGTGGCCGGAGATGTCCTCCCGGCATGTGGTCAGGCTCTTGCGTGGGGCCGGGTTCCTCGGCGAAGATCATTGACGTCGACGGGTTCCGACGGCGGTGGATCGATTTGATGGACGACTGCCGCAACCGATGGCTCCGTGGACTTCAATCACGAAGGGGGAGCGCAGGCCGGCCTTTTCTTTCAGGTCGG
>NZ_JACZFQ010000117.1 GCF_014904755.1 Neoluteolibacter marinus | reverse complement strand
CGCCTAACAAGTGATGCCCTCTAAAACGCCATCACCCCTGCCCGCGGAAAATCGGGCAGGGGTGATGGCGGACCGGGAGGGATTCGAACCCTCGGTACCCTTTTGAGGTACGCTCCTTTAGCAAAGGAGTACTTTCGACCACTCAGCCACCGATCCGTGGGGACTCGCGTCGCGCGGAGATTGAGCACAACGGCCGGTACCCGTCAACCATCTCGCAAAGGAAATCTTCCGGATGCTTGCGCGAAGCGGCGGAGCGTGGCGCTATCCCCTTCATGCGCAGGATTTCAGCCCTCGGTTTGGCTCTTCTAACAGTTTCGTGCTCGCTCTTCAAGGAGGAGGAAGCGCCACCGGGTGACTCGGAAACCAAGCCGGTGCTGGTGGGTCGGATCGCCCTCATCCCGCCGGGCGGCGACTTTGTTCTGATCGAATCCTACGGCCCGTGGCGGGTGCCGGAAGGCGGGGTATTGTCGGGAATCGGCGAGCAGGGGACTTCCAGTCTTGTGGTGACCGGAGAGAAGCTCGGGCAGCATGCAGCGGCCGATATTCGTTCAGGAGTGGCGAAAGTTGGCGATTCGGTATATTTTCGTCCTATTAAAGATTCCAATGAGGAAGGAAATGCCGTAGAATCCCCCGTCCCGATTGAGCCAGCCGAAGAGCCAGAACTTCAAAAAGATGATTCGAATGTCCCGGTAACGCCATGAATTTCAAAACGATTCGCCTTTTTTTGGGGTGTTAGTCGAAGAATTTGAAATTTGGTCTTGCTTACAGTTCGGCTCTCTTGTTAGGTTCCTCCTCGCAAAGGCTGTGCTCCCTTACATGTCCCGAAAGATGAATACTACAACCAGCCATGAAACTGAGCACCTCGGGCGCCGCAAGCGCCTCACTGAATGCCGATGCAGATCGCCTCGCTGACTTCGTCCTGTTCACGCAGCGGAGCTGCATCCTGAACCTGTCAAACGAACTCAACAAAGGCAACGTGTCGTTCCCCCAGTTCTTCCTCCTCGCCTACCTTTCGAGCGAAGAATATCTGACGATGTCGGATATCGCGAAAAAGATGGGTCACTCGACCGCCGCGGCCACTGGCCTCGTCGATCGTTTGGAAAAGCTTGGGTACGTCGAGCGGGTCCACGCCGCGGAAGACCGCCGCAAGATCATGGTTCGCATCACTACCAAGGGTGTGGAACTGGTCGGAAAAATGCGGAAGGAAATTGCCACGGACCTCGCAGGTATCTTGTCCGAAATGGACGAGGACCAGGCAGAGGCCGTCGAACATACGAAGCGTGCCATTCGGGCGCGCGCTATCGCGTGAGCGACGAGGCCGCCGATTAACCCCTTGGCGGATCGATCGCGCCTCCGTTACGGTTTGTGCCCGTGACGGAGGCGCTCTCTTTTTTGGACCCCATCAACCGGCTCGCGGGCTTCCGGGCGGGGTGGATCGGTCGTTTGGACGGGGTGGAAGCGACGACGGATCGCGACCAGACCCTGGCGCGCTTGCGTCCGCACCACGAAGCGATTGTCCGGCGCGAGTTCGGGGCCGACCGATGGTGGCGGGCGGAGCAAGTGCATGGCCGCGGTGTCGCCGAAGTGCCGGTTTCCGGGACGCGTCTTGCCGGTGACGGCCTGCCGGTGGTTCCGGAGGTCGATGGCCTCGTCACCTCGAAACCGGGGGAGCTGCTGGGGATCTATGTCGCGGATTGCGGTGCGATCTGGATTGCGGACCGCGGCAGCGGTGCCGTGGGCCTGTTGCATTCCGGGAAGAAGGGTTCCGAGCTCGGGATCCTGGGGGAGGCGATCCGGACGATGACGGATCGATTTGGCAGCAAGCCGGCGGATCTCGTGGTGGTGCTGGGGCCCTGCATCCGTCCGCCAGACTACGAGATCGACTTTGCTGCCATGATCGCCGAACAGGCGCAGCTCGCCGGGGTAGGGGAGTTTCACGACCGCGGCGACAATACCGCGAGGGACCTCTCGCTGCATTACAGCTATCGGATCGAAAAAGGCTGCACGGGACGGATGTTGGCGCTCATCGTCGGTGGAGAAAACGTATGAGCGACTCCCTCGTCACCGAAGCTCCCGCCAAACTGAACCTTTCGCTCCGCGTGCTGCGGAAGCGCGAGGATGGCTTTCACGAAATCGAGTCGCTGATGGTGCGGGTGCCGGACCTGTGTGATCGGCTGACGGTCAGGCTTTCGGACGAGGACGCCTTCACCTGCAGCGACCGGACGGTTCCAGCCGACGGGTCGAATCTTGTGATCAAGGCGCTGTCGGCCTACCGGGCGGCCAGTGGTTTCGCCCGTGATGTCGCGATCCATCTGGAAAAAAACATTCCCCACGGTGCCGGCCTGGGAGGGGGGAGCAGCGATGCCGCTGCCACCTTGCAATCGCTCGACCAGCTCAATGGCAACTTGTTAGGCAATGGCCGTCTGATTGAGATCGCCGCCGGCCTGGGGTCGGACATCCCGTTTTTCCTCGGCTCGCCGGCGGCCCGGGTCCGGGGTCGGGGCGAGGTGATTGAACCTGCAACCCCGCCGCCGGCCATGCCGGTGGTGCTGCTGAAGCCGTCGTTCGGCGTGGCAACCCCTGATGCCTACCGGAGGTGGCTGGATTCCAAGGAACTACCCGGGATCTCCTACGCGCCGCAGGTGTTTCCTTGGGGAGAGTTGTCGAACGATCTCGAGCGTCCGGTATTTTCGAAACACTTGTTCCTGGCCGAGATGAAAGCCTGGCTGCTCAAGCGACCGGAGGTCTCGGGTGCCCTCATGAGTGGTTCCGGTTCGACCATGTTCGCGCTGCTTCGCGACGAATCCGCTGCCGAAGGGCTGGTGGCCGCGGCGCGGAGCGAGCTCGACCCGACCTTGTGGGCATGGCACGGGATCATCGGTGGTTGAGGACCGGGAGCCCCGTGCCTAGGGTGGGCGCATGCTATTCCCTCGCCTCCTCGCGTTTGCCCTGATCGCCGGATTCGCGCCTGCCCAGGAGCCGGAGGCGATGCCGCCGAGGGCGGACGTCACGAAGAACCTCGAGACGCTCCGCAGCCTGGTTCCTGCGTTGAAGACCGCGGAGCAGGACCTAGCGGCGATGCGGACGGAGCTGGCCAAGGCCGTGACGGAGGACGCGAAGGCGGAAGCCACCGAGCGGATCGACGCCCAGCGCGAGAGGATCCGGCAACTGCGGGAGAACTTCCGGATCATCTCCAGCGGGGTGGAGGACAAGGCCTACCTGAGCGAGGCGGAAGAGGCGGCGTCCGTTGACAACGAAGTCAAGGAGCTGCTCAAGCCTTTGTTCGACAGCATGAAGGAGGCCACCGCCAAGCCGCGGGAAATGGCCGAGCTGAGATCGGAGCTGACCGTGTGGCGCGAGCGGGAGACCCTGGCGAACGCGGCCTTGCAGCGGGTGGAGGAAATCCTGGGTGCCGCCGACGATGAAGCGATCAAGAAGGAGCTGGAAAGCGCCCGGAAGCTTTGGTCGAGCCGGCTCGACGAGGCCCGGAGCGAGACAGGAACCTTGTCGCGCCAGATCGAGGAGCGGGAAAGAAACACGCCGACCGCGTGGGAATTCGTCTCCAACGGGATCTCCGATTTCTGGCGCAGCCGGGGACTGAACCTGTTGCTGGCGACAGGCATCGCGCTGATCGTTTACTTCGGGATCCGGCGGCTCTACCGCTTGCTGCGCCGTTACAGTCCGATGCACCGGAAGAAGGGCGAGGGCCTCCTGGCTCGTTCGTCCGACCTGTTGGCCGCCGCCGCAGCGGTGGTGCTTGCGTTCTTCTCGGCGGTGCTGGTGTTCTACCTGCGCGGCGACTGGCTGATCCTCACCCTGGCGATCATCTTCCTGGTGGGATTGCTGTGGGCATCGAAGCAGGCGCTGCCACCCTACATCGACCAGCTGAAGGTCATCCTGAACCTCGGTTCCGTGCGGCAGGGCGAGCGGCTGGTCTTCGAGGGCGTGCCCTGGAAGGTCGACCGGCTCCATTTTTACTGTGAGTTTAGTAATCCGGAGCTGGCCGGGGGAATCCTGAGGCTTCCGGTGCGCGATGTGATGCCGCTGCACTCGCGGCCCGTGGTGGGCAAGGAGCCTTGGTTCCCGACCCATGAGGACGATTGGGTGAAGCTGTCGGACGGCACCTACGGCAAGGTCATCCAGCAGACCCCGGAGATGGTGGTCGTGTTGCGATTGGGCGGGAGCCTGAAGACCTACGCCACGGCGGATTTCATCGGCCAGAACCCCGAGAATCTCTCGCGGGGTTTCCGGGTGAGCGTTGTTTTCGGGATCGACTACCAACATCAGCCCATCGCCACGACCGAAGTGCCCGGGATCTTCCAGGTCGAACTCGAGAAAGCGCTCATCGAATACGTCGAGCGGGACAACCTGCGCTCGGTGAAAGTCGACTTCGCCAGCGCCGGGGCCTCGTCGCTCGACTACGCGATCCTCGCCGACTTCACCGGCGAGGTCGCGTCACGTGTCAACGTGCTCGAGCGGTTGATCCAGAAGACCTGCGTCGAGGTTTGCAACGCGCAGGGCTGGGTCATCCCGTTCAACCAGATCACGGTGCATCAAGCGTGATGCAACAGGATCGAGTTCGCGGCGAAGTGGTCGGAGAGGATGTCGGAAACGATGACCAAAGGGGTACCCGGGCGCACCAGGTCGCCTTGGCGCAACATCTCCACGGCACGCTGGATCGTTTCGTCGATGGTGGCGGCGAAGGGCAGCTTGAAGGCCTCGACGTTGCGGGTCAGGGCGAGCTGGCGGCAGACCCGTTCCTTCGGGGTGAAGGCATAAAAGCCGTTCGTCCGCGGCCGCAGCATCGCGGTGTGGTTGGCCATCACGCCGCGGCGGGTCAGCACGATCAAGCGGGCATCCGGGAGTGAATCCACCAGCGTGACCGCCGCGCGGGCCGCCTTCTGTCGCTCGTCGCGCAGCAGCACGCACTGGCCGTAGCCGAGTCCGCCGGTCCGCTCGATCCGGCCGCTGATCTTGACCAGCGCATCGACGCAGCGCAGCGGGTGGAGCCCCACGCTGGTCTCGCCCGAGAGCATCAGGCAATCCGCTTCCTCGTAGGCGGCGTTGGCCACGTCGGTGACCTCGGCGCGGGTGGGGGTCGGATTCTGGATCATCGATTCCAGCAGCTGGGTGGCCACGATCACGCGCTTGCCGAGTTCGTGGCAACGCTTGACGAGACGGCGCTGGAGGATCGGCAATTCCTCGAAGGCGACCTCGATGCCGAGATCGCCGCGGGCGACCATGATGACATCGGTCGCCTGGATGATCGCGTCGATGTTGCGGATCGCTTCCTGGTCTTCGATCTTGGCGACAATCTGAGCGCCGCCCTCGAGGCCTTCGACGGCTTCCCGGAGTTCGCGGACATGGGCGGCGTCCCGGACGAATGAACCGGCGATGTAGTCCGCGTCGCATTCGACGGCGAGAGCGAGGTCGTTCCGGTCCTTGGCGGTCAATGCCGGGAGGTTCAGGCGCGTGCCGGGAAGGTTGATGTGGCGACGCGAACCCATTTTGCCGGCGGTTTTCACCTCGCAGATGATGCGGTCGTCCTTCTTGACCTTGATCTCCATCAGCATCGTGCCGTTGTCGACGACGAGCGTGCGGCCTTCCTCGACGTCATTCATCAGGCCGCCGTAGTTGACCGTGGTGGAAAGCTCGATCGAGGCGGCGGCATCGCTCTGGCGGAACTCCACCAGGTCGCCGATTTTCAGGTCGTAAGGCTTTTCGAGGTCACCGGTGCGGATCGACGGCCCGGTGAGATCGAAAAGGACCGCGACATGGACTCCGCGCTCGGCGGCCGACTTGCGGACCCGCCGTGCCATGTCGCGCGCCCATTCGTGCTTGGCGTGGCTCATGTTGAGCCTGAAAACATTGGCACCGTGGTCGATCAGCTGGCCGATGGTTTCTTCCGATTCCGTGGCGGGTCCGAGGGTGATGATGATCTTGGTTCTGCGGGACATGGATTCGGGGAGGGTGGAGGCCCGCCGGCGGCGAGTCGAGCCGCTACAGGTGCATGTTTCGTGCCGGAAATGGCACCGGCTATCGCCCGGGATGCGATGCAGGTCTCCGCGCGATCCGGGTCAGCATCAGGAAGACCGCGAAAGCCAGGGACACGACCCAAAAATGGAGGAGGCGGAGCATCAGGCCCCGGTCGAGGTCGGAGATCACGGCGGTGATACCGGCACCGAGCAGTCCTGTCAGGAGCATGAAGAGGTGGAAGTAGCCCGCGGCAATCGGTGCGACGGCGATGCCGAGATGGAAGCCGGCGGCCTTGTCACGTTGGTGGCGGCGATATCGGAGATCAGCGACGCCGATGCCGTAGCCGGCCAGGAAGAGTGCTCCTCCGGCAATGGACCAGGATTCACGGCGCAGCGCATAGCCGGTGGCCAGCAGCAGGAATCCCGTTCCCAAGGCCAACCACGACACTTTGAGGAGGGCGGGCAAGGGCGAGAAGAACCGGTTGAAAGGGATTGACTCGTTCATCCGGCGCCGAGACTCGGCGAGCGGTGGCGCCTTGGATATTCCATAATGCGTGGGATGGGGTGACAATCCGAAGTCCGGCGTTGCGCAAACTTGACTTCCGGAGAGGTAAATCAGAGAGACGATCATGCAGCGGCCTGAGCCTCCGATTACCAGACGCCTGATCCTCAAGGAGACGGGGTTCGAATTCGTGGCCGACCCGCCGTGTGTTCCGGCGGTAGCGGCTGAGGAAAAAGAGGATTGGCGGCCGGAAGAAGTTCGCAGCGAGGTGGCTCCGGACGAGCAGGTTGCAGAGCCGACCTGAGGTCGGAGTCGAGCCGGTTTTTTCGAGGTTGGGTTTTCGGGGGGCCAAGAGCTGTCCGCACAAAGCGAGGGATGTGCACTGGGTCGCGTGCGTCTGTCCGAACGCAAAAAATCCCCTGCAGGTGGTGACCTACAGGGGACATTCAGAAAGAGTGGTACCCCGACTTGGACTCGAACCAAGGACCAAAAGATTAAGAGTCTTCTGCTCTACCAACTGAGCTATCGAGGCGTTGGCCCTGCCTTGCGGCGGGGCCGGAAGGATGCATTTCAGCCGACCCTGCGCAAGAGGAATTTTGTCAGTTTTTACGCTCAGCCCTTTGTCGGGAGGAAAATGATACAGATGGGATTGGGGCAAGCCGCGGCGGTGCCGGGAGCACCGAGCTTGCCGGTGGCGGGGTCGAGCGGGAGGGCGGCCAAGGTGTTGGACTCCTGGTGCGCGCAAAGCAGCCATTCGCCGCCGGGTGCGATGGTGAAGTGGCGCGGAATTTTTCCGCCACAAGGCGCGATTTGGATCCGGCTCAGCTTTCCGGATCCGGCATCGCGGGCAAATACGGCGATGCTGTCGTGGCCGCGGTTCGAGGCGTAGACGAACTTGCCGTTCGGATGGACCGCGATTTCTGCGGTGGTGCTTTGGACCGCTTCACCCTCGGAAAGGGTGGCGACGCTGTGGATCGTCTCTAGAGCGCCCCGTTGTTTGTCGAAGCGGCAGGCGGTGACGGTGTTGCCCAGTTCGTTCACCACGTAGGCATGTTTTCCGTCGGGTGAAAACGCCATATGGCGGGGGCCGGCTCCGGGCGCACCCGACCAATGGGGAGGGGTATGCGCGGAAAGCGAGGGGAGTTTCATGTCGGGTTTGAAGGTGAGGACCTTGTCGAGGCCGAGGTCCGGGACGAACAGCAGGCCTTCCTGGAAATAGACACCGTGGGCATGAGGTCCTTCCTGGCGGGCGGGATTGGGTCCGGTCCCTTCACCTTTCATGACCGGCGCTGCGGGCGCGACGGGGGCTCCCTGGGCATCAATGCCAAGGATGGCGGTGGTTCCGTCGCCGTAGTTCGCAACGGCGATGGCCTTGCCGGTCGGATCGACGGCGAGATGGCAGGGATTGTCGCCCGCGACGGGGGCGTCGCCCAGGAAGGACAGCGTTTCCCCGAGGCGGAACGCGGCGACCGTGCCCTTGGGGTGATGGGGCGAGCGGCCGACGCTGTAGAGCAGCGCTTGGGTCGGATGGAGGGCGAGGAAGCCCGGGTTGCCGTATTTCGCCCCGAGCTTCACCTCGCCGATGGTGCCGCTTTCGGGGTCAAAGGTGGAGAGGTAGATCCCTTCGCTTTTCCCGCTGCCGCCGGTGTTGGTGCCGATGGCGATCGGGAGCGGGGCCGCGGAGACTAGGGAGCCGAAGGCGAGGAGGCCGATACAGGGTTTGATCATCGCCCCTAGCTACCGGGCGGGATCGGGATTTCCATCACAATCATTGCCGGACGAGACGTCCGGGGTCATATCACCGGCATGGCAGCGCACGCCGAAGCATTCGAAATCCGGACCCGGGGCAAGGGGACCAGCGAGATCACGGGCGAGGTGGCAGCGATTGTCACCCGCAGCGGCATTGCCACCGGGACGGTGACCGTTTTCGTCCGCCATACCTCGGCGAGTCTGGTGATCATGGAGAACGCCGACCCGAGCGCCCGGCAGGACCTGGAAGCGTTTTTCGATCATCTGGTGCCCGAGGACACCCCCTACTTCATCCACACCTACGAAGGCCCCGATGACATGCCGAGCCACATCCGCATGGCGCTGACGCGGACCAGCGAGGTGATTCCGGTCATCGGCGGGCGCATGACGTTGGGGACCTGGCAGGGGATCTTCCTGTTCGAACACCGGCGGTCGCCCCACCGGCGGGAGATCGTGGTGAGCGTGACCGGCGACTGATTCCTGGATTGCCCGGATGACCATGGGCGCACTAGCTTCGGCCCGTGGAAGATTCCGTGGATAGGTTGATCGAGGCGGCGCTGGCTGAGGACATTGGTGCCGGTGATTTGACATCCTTGTATTTCGTCCCGCAGGAGCGCCGGACCACCGGTTTCATCGTCGCCAGGGAGACCGGGGTGCTGTCGGGCGGGGAGGTGGCCCAGCGGGTTTTCCAGAAAGTAGACCCTTCGATCGAGACCGAGCTGCTGGTCCACGACGGTGACCGGATCGCCGAGGGGGCCTACGTCATGAAAATCGAGGGGCCTGCCCGATCGGTGCTGACGGCGGAGCGGACGGCGTTGAATTTCATGCAGCGGATGAGCGGTGTGGCCAAGGCAACGCGGCGTTACGTCGATGCCGTGCGCGGCACGTCCGCGCAGATCCTCGACACCCGCAAAACCATTCCCGGTTGGCGCATTCTGGACAAGCTGGCCGTCTCCCACGGTGGCGGCACCAACCACCGGATGGGCCTGTATGACCGGGTGATGGTGAAGGACAATCATCTGGTCGCGGAAGGACGATTGGAAGAGCTCCAGGAGGCGATCCGCCGGCTGAAAGCCGAACACCCCGGGGTTCAGGTCGAACTTGAGGCGGACGACTTGATGCAGGTCGCGGATTTCCTGGAGCTCGACGGCGTCGACTACCTGCTGCTCGACAACATGGAGCTTTCCGCGCTCAGGGAAGCCGTTGAAATGCGGGGCGAACGCGCCACACCGCAATTGGAAGCCAGCGGCGGAGTGACCTTGAAGACCGTGGCGGGAATTGCTGAGACCGGGGTGGACTTCATTTCGGTGGGCGCGATCACCCACTCCGTGAAGGCGATGGACCTGGCGCTCGATTTCGTGAAAAGCGAATGAGCCCCGATTGGCAGGACGCGGAGCTGCCGGAGGGATTCCGGCTCAAAGTCCGCGAGGTGACCGGCTCGACCAATGACGATGTCCGGGAGGCTGCCCGTGGGGGCGCCGGTGCCGGACTCGTGATCGTGGCCGGACGTCAGGAATCGGGTCGCGGCCGCCGGGGGGCGGCGTGGGTCTGTCCCCCGGGAGAAGGGCTGGCGTTCTCGGTGTTGCTGCGGCCGGCGGAGAAGAAGATCTTGTGGCCCCGCTTGTCACTGGCTGCCGGACTGGCGGTCGCCGAGGCGCTCGACAGGCACGGGGTTGCAGCGGACGTGAAGTGGCCGAACGACGTCTGGATCGACGGCAAGAAGATCGCGGGGATCCTCGTCGAGGCCGGGGATGATCACGTGGTGGTCGGGATCGGGATCAACGTGGGCGTGACTGCGTTCCCGCCCGGCCTCGGGGATTCCGCGACGTCGCTGGCGCTCGAATGCGGGGACGCGCCCGAACTTTCCGCCGTGCTCGGCGTGGTGCTTTCGCGGCTCCGGTTGTGGGCGGGGATGATCGGCGCCGACTTCCCGACTTTGCTCGACCGGTTCCGGGAACGCTGCGCCTTGACCGGCAGGACGATCCGGTTGGTGGCG
>NZ_JACZFQ010000116.1 GCF_014904755.1 Neoluteolibacter marinus | reverse complement strand
GCATCGGGGAGGGCGGCGAGCTGCTGGTCCGCACCCCCGGAGGGGTGCGGAAGATCGTGCAGGCTGACGAGGTACGGGTGGTGTCGTAGATCGACCGCCGCCCGCCGTCCCGGATCAGTCGAGCTTCAGCAGCAGGTCGTCGCTGTCCACCTGGTCGCCCTTCTTGACGAGGACATCCTTGACCACGCCGTCCGCCGAGGCGCTGACCGTGGTGAGCATCTTCATGGCCTCCAGCACAACCAGCTTGTCGCCGGCCTGGACCTGCTGGCCGGGGGAGACCGCGATCTCGGTGACCATTCCCGGCATCGGCGCGCAGGCTTGGGCCGGGTCGGACGGGTCGCCCTTGGGGCGGCTCGCCTTGACCGACCCGGTCAGCGATTTGTCGAGAACGGCACTTTCGCGGGGCATGCCGTTGAGTTCGTAGAAGAGCGTGCGCTGGCCCTCGGCATCGGCTTCCCCGATTGAGACCAGTTTGACGAACAGGGTTTTGCCGGGATCGATCTCGACCTCGACTTCCTCGCCGACGTGCAGGCCGTAAAAGAACGCCGGCGTGGCGAGTCCGGACAGGTCGTCGAAATTCGCACGGAAGGCGTTGAAGTCGGCGAAGACCTGGGGATACATCAGGTGCGAATAGAGGTCGTCGCCGCTGGCCTGCCGGTTCAGCTGTTTGGAAAGTTCCTGACGGGTGGATTCGAGATCGACGGGCAGGGCGAGTTCCCCCGGGCGCTGCGTGGTGGAGGGCTTGTTGCCAAGCACCACGGCCTGGACATCGGCTGGCCAGCCGCCGTCGGGTTGACCGAGTCCGCCGGCGAGCATGTCGATCACGCTCTCCGGCCAATCGATTGAGCCGGGTTTGAGCTTGGGCACGTCGGCCGCCTTGATCCCTCGGGTGATGAGGAACATCGCCATGTCACCGACCACCTTCGAGGACGGCGTGACCTTGACGATGTCGCCAAACAGGAGGTTCACGTCGGCGTAGGTGCGGGCGATCTCGCGCCAGCGGTGGCCCAGTCCCATGGCATTTGCCTGCTCGCGGAGGTTGGTGTACTGGCCGCCGGGCATTTCATGCTCATAGACCTCCGCAGTACCGGAGCGCGGTGCCGAGTCGAACGGTTCATATTGGGCCAGCACGGCTTCCCAGTAGTCCGAAAGTTCATTGAGGGCATCCATGTCGAGGCCCGGGTCACGCTCGGAATTGGCGAGCGCCGCGCAAATCGAGTTGAGGTTCGGCTGCGAGGTGGAACCCGACAGGGACGCCGTCGCGAGATCGACGATGTCGACGCCGGCCCGCGCCGCGGCGATGACCGAGGCGGCATTCAAGCCCGAGGTGTCGTGGGTGTGGAAGTGGATCGGGATGCCGATCTCCTGCTTCAGCGCGGAAACAAGGTCATAGGCCGCCTGGGGTTTGCAGAGGCCGGCCATGTCCTTGATGCAGAGGATGTGCGCGCCCATCTGCTCCAGTTCCTTGGCCTTGGCGACGTAGTACTTCAGCGAGAACTTCTCCCGCTTGTTGTCCAGGATGTCACCGGTGTAGCAAATGGCCGCCTCGCACAGCGATTTGCCGTGCTCGCGGACGGCCTCCATGGCAACCCGCATGTTGGGCAGATAGTTGAGCGAGTCGAAGATCCGGAAGATGTCCATGCCGGCATCGGCCGAGTGCTTCACGAAGCCCGCGACGACATTGTCGGGGTAGTTCGAATAGCCAACGGCGTTCGAGCCCCGGAAAAGCATCTGGAACAGGGTGCCGGGAATCTTTTCCCGCAGGCGCCGGAGCCGTTCCCACGGGCACTCCTTCAGGAAGCGCATGGCGGTGTCGAAGGTCGCTCCCCCCCACATTTCGAGCGAGAAGAGGTCGGGGACGCCCGCCGCGTAGCTTTCCGCGATGCGCAGCATGTCGAGGCTGCGCATGCGGGTGGCGATGAGCGACTGGTGGGCGTCGCGCATCGAGGTGTCGGTGATCAGCAGGCGCTTTTCGCCGAGGATCCACTTCACGAACTCGTCCGGTCCCTTTTCGAGGAGGAGATCGCGGCTGCCTTCGAAGGACTTGGCGGGCAGATGCGGGACCCGGGGGGCGGGGATGGGCTTTTCCGGCTTCCAGCCCTTCGCCGTGGCGTTGCCGTTGACCGTGATGTCGGAAAGGTAGGAGAGCAGCTTGGTCGCACGGTCGCGGCGCGGCTTGAACTTGAGCAGCTCCGGCTTGGTGTCGATCAGCTTGGTGTGGGCCTGGCCGTTGCGGAAGGTCTCGTCGCGGATGACGTTTTCAATGAACGGGATGTTCGTCTTCACCCCGCGGATCCGGAATTCGCGGAGCGCCCGGTCCATGCGCTGGCAAGCGATGTCAAAGTTGCGGCCCATGGCGGTGAGCTTCACCAGCATGGAATCGTAGTAGGGGGTGATCACCGAGCCGGCGTCGCCGGAGCCCGCGTCGAGCCGGATGCCGAAGCCTGCGGCCGAGCGGTAATTGAGGATGCGGCCGTAGTCGGGGGCGAAATTCCGCTCGGGGTCTTCCGTCGTGATCCGGGCTTGGATGGCATAGCCGATGCAAGGAATGTCGTCCTGGGCGGGGATGCCGATCTCCGGGCTGAAGAGCGAGTTGCCTTTGGCGACGAGGATCTGGGAGCGGACCAGATCGATGCCCGTGACGCATTCCGTCACGGTGTGTTCGACCTGGATGCGCGGGTTCATCTCGATGAAGAACCAGTCCTTCTGGTCCATGTCGTAGAGGAACTCGACGGTGCCGGCGTTGTTGTAGCCGATGCCCTTGGCGAGGGTGACGGCGGCGGCGCAAAGGTCCTTGCGCACCTGCGGGTCGAGTTCCACCGATGGCGCGATCTCAACCACCTTCTGGTAGCGGCGCTGGACCGAACAATCGCGTTCGTGAAGGTGAACGACGTTGCCATGCTGGTCGCCGAGGATCTGCACCTCGATGTGTTTGGCGCGTGAAATATAGCGTTCGAGGAAAACAGCGGCATTGCCGAAGGCGTTGAGCGCCTCGTTCTGGGCTTCGGCGAGCAGGGCCGGGAGTTGATGGGGTTTCTCAACCACCCGCATGCCGCGTCCGCCGCCACCGAAGGCCGCCTTGATGATCAGCGGGAAGCCGATCTCGGCGGCGATTTTCATGGCTTGATCCGGGTCGGTGATCGGTTCCTCGGTTCCCGGAAGGGTCGGGACGTTGAACTTCGCCGCCAGGTGCCGGGCGGCGGTCTTGTCGCCCATGTTTTCCAAAAGCTCGGGGGAGGGGCCGACAAAGGTAATACCCTCGCGGGCGCAGGCGCGGGCGAACTGGGCGTTTTCCGAGAGGAAACCGTATCCCGGATGGACGAGGGTCACCCCCTTGGACTTGGCCATGGCCACGATCCCCTCGACGTCGAGGTAGGCGCCGACGGGCCCTTTGTCCTTGTCCAACTGGTAGGCTTCGTCCGCTTTGAAACGGTGGCGGGAGAAGCGATCCTCCTCGGCGAACATCGACACGGTTCGTAGCCCCAGTTCATTGGCGGCGCGGAAAATTCGGATGGCGATTTCACCGCGGTTCGCGGCGAGCAGCTTGTCGGTCTTGGGTTGCGGCATGCGGATGAATTCCTAAGCGTTCACCGCGCAATCGGCCAAGGGGAAAGGTGACAGCAAGGGGCACCCGTTCGGAGTAGCCCCCGGGGGTGAAAAAAATCAAAGAATCGGGTTGACGAGGGGTTGGATAGGCGCTAAGCATCCGCCGTCGCGACAATAGTAGGCGGCCCGATTGAAGAGTCTTCCCGGTTTTTGGGTTTTTCCGGGTGATGGTTCGATCGGGCCGCTTCATTTTTGCCCGGATGGCACCTTTTTGCCCTCTCCCTGTGCTTCTTGCGTTGTCCGGCAAACGGCTATTCGGCGGACTGCGGCGTGGGGGAAGGCTCGACACTGGCGATGCGGGCGCGGTCGAGGTCGAAGGGGCTGATTTCAAGCTGCACCACCGTGCCGTCCGCGAGTTCCGGGGGATTCACCGCAAGTGCTTTCGAGAGGTGTCCGATCACGGGTTTTCCGTTCGGCAAGGCGACTTCGTAGAGGTCGGCCGAAATGGTTTTCAGGATCGTCCCGTTGGTGCGGACGCAGTCGTCGTAGGCAGGGCCAGAGGATCTCATCGGGCGCAATGGATCCACGCGATGGCTGACTTTGGCAAGTCCGCCGGAGCCTGTTGCTTGACGAAGCAAGGGGATGGCAGCATCTTCAGCGCCTTTCCCACGGAGCCAAATCGTCCGGGAAATCGCCTGAAATCCTCAATTGTACCATGAGTCTCCGACTGATTCTCCTTTCCTGCAGCGCCATGTTCCTGGCGGTCTCCTGCACCCCTTACGTCGAGCCGCCGCCGGAGGCCCCGCTCGATCCGGCCCAGCGCAAGATGACCGAGGCTGAACAGAAGGAAAAGATCCGCGAGGAGCGCGAGGCCATGAAGAAGGAGCAGGAGGGTGACGGACTCGCGGAGAAGAAGAAGACTCCGGAGGGCGACGAGATCGCGAAGAAGGATGATGGCGGCGGAGCGACTCCGGAAAAGAAGACCTCCCCGGTCGACAACAAGAACGAGCCGCCGGTGGCACGCCCGGTTCCCGGGAAGCCCGGCATGGTCTTCAGTCCTTTCAACAACAAGGTGATCGACGTGAAGGGGATTCCGACGGGCCGCCTGGTCGCGGATCCGACCTATCCGGCTTCCGAGAAGAAGCATTTCCGGGTGCCCTGATTCCGGCCGGTTCTTGAATGGTGCTTTCGAGGAGCCGGTCCCTCACGGGGCCGGCTCTTTCATTCCCGGACATCGAGATGGATTTCAGAAAAGTCGCGGTTCTCGGGGGCGGGCTCCTCGGTGGCTCGCTCGCCCTCGCGTTGTTGGAGAGGTCGTCGCAGGCGTCCGTGGCATTGTGGGCCCGTCGTGGCGAGACCGTCGGGCTCGCCCGGTCCCGCGGAATCGAGGGTGCCACGACGGACATGGCGCAGGCGGTGGCGGGGGCCGACCTGGTGGTGCTCTCGACGCCCGTCGGGGCCATGGCCACGGTCCTTCTCGCCGCCCAGACCGCGGGCCTGTCCCCTGACGCCCTCGTGACCGACGTGGGCAGCGTGAAAGTCACGCCGCATGCCGTGCTCGCACCATTGCTCGCCCGCACCGGGGGACGTTTCATCGGCAGTCACCCGATGGCCGGGTCGGAGCTGGGCGGAATCGCCGCGGCGGATGCGGGACTATTTGCCGGGGCTGCTTGTTTGCTGACGGACGACGCTCTGGTCGGCGACCCTTGGACCGGGAGACTACAGGAATTCTGGCAGGAACTCGGATGCCGTACCGCCTGGATGACGGGCCCCGGGCACGATGCTCTGGTCGCCCGGATCAGCCATTTTCCCCACTTGATCGCGTCGGCTGCGGCGCAGGTGGCGCTGGAGGTTGCGGGAGACGGGAAGTTCGGTGGCGGCGGCTTGCGCGATACCACCCGGGTCGCTGGCGGGGATCCGGCGATGTGGGCGGAGATCGTGACCGAAAATCGCGAGGCGCTGATCCCGGTCGTGGCGCGCGGCATTGCACGGATGAGCGAAATGCTTGCCATGCTTGAAGCTGGCGACCTAGAAGCCGTGCGCCGTTGGTTGGATGAGGCGAAGGAATTGCGCGACGCCTCGCTTGCCGAGCGCAGCAACGATTTCACATGAGCGAGTTCCGAGTAAAATCCATCGGCAGCCTGGAGGCCTCCTTCCCGGTGCCGGGTGACAAGAGCATGTCCCATCGCGCGGCCATGATCGCCGGCTTGGCCGAAGGCGTGTCGACGGTGCGAAATTTCCTCCCGAGCGAGGACTGTCTCAATACCCTGAGAGCCATGCGGGCCTGTGGCGTCGAGGTCGAGGTGCTGGAGGAGATGCCGGGCTTCGGTCCGACCTCGATGCGCATCCACGGCCGCAACATGCAGCTTGCCGCGCCGACCGCCCCGATCGATTGCGGGAATTCCGGCACGGGGATGCGGCTGCTGGCCGGTCTCTTCGCCGGGCAGTCCTTCGAGTGTGAACTTTTCGGCGACGAATCGCTTTCCGGCCGCCCGATGGGGCGGATCACCGGGCCGCTGGGCGACATGGGGGCCAAGATCGATTGCCTTGGCGAGAAGCCCGGGTGTGCGCCGCTCAGGATCCACGGCGCCAAACTGCACCCGATCCGCTACGAATTGCCGGTGGCCAGCGCCCAGGTGAAGAGTGCGGTGCTGCTGGCTGGCATGTTCTGCGAGGGTATCACCACGGCGGTTCAGCCTGCCGAAACGCGGGACCACACGGAACGCATGCTGGAGTCGTTCGGCGTGAAACTCACGACCGAAGTTAACGCGATCTCGATCGAGGGCGGGCAGGTGCCTCAAGCGCGGGACTTCCAGGTTCCCGGGGACATTTCGAGTGCCGCCTTCTGGGTTGTCGCGGCGGCGGCCCTGCCCGGGTCATGCCTTGTGATCCGGCAGGTCGGCCTCAACCCGACCCGCACGGCGATCCTCGACGTCATCGAACGGATGGGGGCGCAGATCACGCGAACCATCCACTCGGCGGACGACGGGGAACCGATCGGCGACATCGAGATCCGCGGGGCCAAGCTGACCGGCACCGAGCTGCTGCGTTCCGAGATTCCCAACCTGATCGACGAGATCCCGGTCATCGCCGTTGCCGCGGCGATGGCGGAGGGCAAGACCGTGATCCGCAATGCCAAGGAGCTGCGGGTCAAGGAAACCGACCGCATCGACACGGTCGTCAAGGGCTTGCGGGCGATGGGCGGGAACATCGAGGAGTTCGAGGACGGCATGGAAATCACCGGTGGCAGCCCGCTTCACGCGGCGACCATTGAAAGCCACGGCGACCATCGCATCGCGATGGCCTTTGCGATTGCCGGGCTCTTCGCCAGCGGCGAAACCGTGGTGCGCAACACCGACTGCGTGAACACCTCCTATCCGGGCTTTGCCCGCCAACTCGCCGCGGTGCTCGCGGAGAGCCGGAACGAGGCCGACTACGATCTTCCCACCGTGCCCGCATGATCCTCCACCGAGCCATCGCCATCGACGGTCCTGCCGCATCCGGCAAGAGCACGCTCGCGCGCCTGCTTTCACAGCGTCTCGGGCTGATCATGGTGAACTCCGGTGCGATGTACCGGGCGGTCACCTGGAAGGTCCTGCAGCTCGGCCTTGATCCCAACGACCGCGCGGCCGTGGTCGGGGCCTTGCGCCTGATGGAGATCGAATGCGGCGTCGATGGCCTGGACTCCACCGTCATGGTGGATGGCGTCGATCCCGGCGAGGAGCTGCGCAGCGAGGAAGTGAACGCGAATGTTTCCGCGGTCGCCGCCGTTCCGGAAGTCCGGGAGTGCCTGGTTTCGCTTCAGCGCGATTATCTCAAGCTGGGCGATGTGGTGATGGAAGGGCGCGACATCGGCAGCGTCGTGTTTCCGGAAACCCCGTACAAGATCTACATGGACGCCGACCCGGGGGTCCGCGAGGCGCGGCGCGAGGAAGTCGGGGAAGTCGACTCGGTGGCCGAACGCGACAAGGCGGACAGCGGTCGCGAAACCGCGCCGCTCAAGGTCGCCGAAGGCGCGGCGATTCTCGATACTTCCGGGCACACCATCGAAACCGGCGTGGCGGCTGCTTTGAAAATCCTCTCCGACCAGGGCTTCGTGATTCCCGGTCAATCTCACTGACTCACCCCATGACTTGGATCTACTGGTTCGGTTGGAATCTCTTCGGAAGCGCCTATCGTTCGTTGTTCGGCCTCAAGGTCATCGGCCGCGAGCACTTGGTCCGTGACGGCGCCGTGCTCATCGTCTCGAACCACGAGAGCTTCCTCGACCCGCCGCTCATCGGCACGCTTTACCGCGACGACATGTACTATCTCGCGCGCAAGAGCCTGATGAAAGGCGCGGTCCTGAAGTGGATCTACAAGGCCTGGAACTCGATCCCGGTGGATCAGGAGCGCCCGGACATGACCAGCCTCAAGGCGATTATCAAGCTGCTCAACTCCGGTGAACGCGTGCTGGTTTTCCCTGAGGGCGAGCGGAGCCTCGACGGCGTCATGGGCAAGGCGCAACCCGGGGTCGGGCTGATCGCGGTCAAATCGAACGCGGTGATCCAGCCGATCCGCATCCGCGGTGCCCGCGAAGCCCTGCCGCGAGGTTCGGGACGGATCCGCTTCAACCAGATTTCGCTGCACATCGGTCCTCCCATCCGTTTGACCGAGGACGAGTTGACGAAGTCGAAGGGAAAGCACGGTTACCAGGATGTCGCCGACCGGCTGATGGCTGCGATCGAGGCGCTGTAGGCCTCTCGATCGGGAACGACTTCCTGCTGCTGGACGATCAAAGCGGGTTCTCCGCGCCGCAGTTCCAGCACTCCGCGAATTGGCCTTCGATTTCCTCGCCACAGGCGGGACAGGTCCAGGCCGGGCCGACGGGGATTTCGTGTTCCCGGTCCCGGAACTCCTTGATCAGGGCGCGGGCCCGGGCCTCGTCCTGGTTCTCGAGCACCCAGAGTTCCGGATAGACCTGGGTGAACGGCAGTTCGCCGGCGGCGCCCGAGCCGCCTTCGTTGCGGATTTCGGTCCGGATGCCGGCCGCCTCCAACACGCTTTGGAGGTGGCCGACGATGGTGAAGTCGATGTGATCGAAGACCCGTTTCACGACGCTGCTTCAAGCGGATTTGACCCGGTCCCACTCGGCGGTCCAGAGGGGGAGCTTGTCGTCGAGGTCACTGATCGGCTCGCACTTGGCGAACAGGTCGTCGGGCGGGAAGAGCACCGGGCTGCCACGGAAGTCCTCGCTGAGTTCCGCGTAGGCGGCAGTGTTCGGCGCACGGTAGCCGATCCATTCCATGTTCTCCGCGGCGACCGACGCGGTGGTGAGGTGATCAATGAACGCATGGGCGAGATCGACCTCCTTGGCACTGGCGGGGATGCACAGGTCGTCGCAGGAGAATGCCGCGCCTTCCTTCGGGATGATGACCTCGACATCCTCGTTCTCGTCCTGGACGAGGATGAGTTCGCCAGCGTAGCCGTGGACGAGGAAGAACTCGCCCGAGGCGATGCCCGTCTTCCATTGTTCGTTCTCGAACTTGGCGATGTTGCCCTTCCACTGGATCGCCAGGTCGGCGGCGGCCTTGAGCTGGGCGGGGTCCACGGTGTTGATCGAGTTGCCCTGGAACTTGAGCGCGGCGCCGAGCACCTCGCGCATGTCATCGAGGAGGGTGACCCGGCCTTTCAAGTCGGGCCGCCCGATCATCGACCAGCCGTCTTCGGGCGAGGTCACCTTGGATTTCAGATAGGCCAGCACCGTCGGCGCCATCATGTAGGGCACCGAGTGCTCCATCTTCGGATCGAGCGCCTTGGCAAGATAGGCGGCATCGACGTTCGCGATCGCGGGCAGCTTGGCGTGGTCGAGCGCCTGCAGCAGGCCCTTCCGCTTCAGTGCGCTGACGGTGTAGGAACTGGGAACGAGGATGTCGTAACCGGTGGCGCCGGACTCCAGCTTCGCGAGCATCGATTCGTTCGAGTCGAAGGTGTCGATCACGACCGTGCAGTCGTGCGCCTTCTCGAAGCCCTCCTTCGCGTCGTCGCTGAGATAGTCGGCCCAGGTGAAGACGTTGAGGGTCTTCTTATCACCGGCGGAGGATCCGGCGGGTTTGCAGGCCGAGAGTCCGGCGGCGGCGAAGGTGGACGAGGCGAGGAAACGACGACGGTTCATGTTGTTTGGAGTGTAGGAGGTTCGCGGATTTCGGGGCGAGGGAAATCAGATGGACGACGGGGTGGGGCGGGTGAGGCGCTGGGAAACGGCAACCACGGCGAAGGTGACGAGCAGCATGATCGACGACAGCGCGTTGATGACGGGCAGGTCCTTGCTCTTCTTGATCATGGCGTAAACCAGCGTCGGGAGCGTGTCGGAGCCGGGACCCTTGACGAAGTAGGTGATCACGTAGTCGTCGATCGAAAGGGTGAACGCGAGCAGGCCCCCGGCAAGGATGCCCGGTGCGAGCAGCGGCAAGGTCACCTTCACGAAGGCCTGGAGCTTGGTCGCGCCGAGATCGCGGGCGGCTTCCACCGCATTGAAGTCGAAGTCCTGGAGCCGGGCCTGCACCACCAGCGCGACATAACTCAGGCAGAAGGTGATGTGGGCGAGGGTGATCGTGAAGAGGCTGAGCTTGAGCCCGAACGAGATGAAAAGGAGCAGCAAGCTCATACCCATCAGGATGTCGGGAAGGACCAGCGGCACCGCCACGAGCAGACGGTGTGCATCCTGGAGCTTCGAAGCGCGGTGGCGCAGCGCGAAGGCCGCCGCGGTGCCGAGGACCATCGACGCGAGGCTGGCCCCGGTGGCGATCTTCAGCGAGTTGCCGAGTGCCGCCACGAGGTCGTCGCGCTCGGTCAGCCGCTCGTACCACCGGGTGGAGAAGCCGTTCCACTTCGAAGCGTAGCGCGAGTTATTGAACGAGTTCAGCACCAGGAAGCCGATCGGCAGGTAGAAGAACACGAGCACCAGCAAGAGGGTGGCGAAGGGCAGGCGGCTCTTCTTCATTGCGGCTTCTCCTTTCTCCTGAGGAACATCGGGGCGAGCACCAGCAGCGCCAGGGCACCGGAGAGGGCCGCGGCTTCCGGCAGGTTGCGGTCGGAGAAATTGCGCTGGGCGATCTTGTTGCCGATCATCTGGGTTCCGGTTCCGCCGACCATGTCGGGCACGACGTAAGAGCCGAGCATGGGGATGAAGACGACGAGGAAGGCGGTGATGATGCCTTGCCTGACGCCGGGGACGAACACGCCGAAGAAGGCCCGCGCCGGCTTCGCCCCGAGGTCGCGGGCGGCATCGAGCAGGCCGAAGTCAAACTTCTCGGCGGCGGCGAAGAGCGGGAGGATCGAGAACGGCAGGTAAGTATAGACGCTGACCAGGACGACCGCCCCGAGGTTGCCTAACAGACGATCGTTCGGGCCGATCAGGTGCAGGCCACGGAGCAACTCCGCCAGGTAACCCTGGGCGTGGAGGATCTGCTGCCAGGCGAAAACGCGGATCACGAAGTTGGTCCAGAAGGGCACGATGACCAAAAGGAGGACGCGCGACCGCCAAACCGGGGTCAGTCGTGCCATGGCGTAGGCGACCGGGAGCGAGAGTGCGATGCAGGCCGCGGTGGTGAGGGCGCTGATCCACAGGGTCCGCAACAGCAGGCTAAGGTAGGCGGGCTCGGCGAGCGAGCGGACGGCGTCCAGGCTCCAACCCTCGCCGATTCCTCCCGCGGGCAAAGCCGGGCGGAAGGCGATCGCGAAGATGATCAACACCGGAACCAGCACGAACATTGCCAGCCAGAGAAAACTCGGGGCGGTGGCCAGGATCTCGCTGCGGCGCTCCTTGTTCATGAGTCTTCGTCGGGCAGGGTGAGAAGGCCCTCGTCCTCCGCGCGGTACTGTTCCAGCAGGAAACCGTCGTTGGCGTGCCAGCGCAGCCACACGGTGTCGCCCCACTTCGGCGATTGCTCGTCGAGCTGATACTTGCGGTGCTGCATCTCCGCGCACAGCCGCCACTCGCCGCAGCGGACCCAGTAGCGGGTGTGGGAGCCGAAATAGATGACGTCCTCGACCTTGCCGGCGATCGCGTTCTCCAGGTCGCTGGAGGAGGGTTGTTCGCGGGAGACCAGCAGCTTCTCCGGCCGGAGCGACAAGTGGACGCGGTCGCCCGGGGTGACCGGCTTGTCGTTGTCGATGACGATGCTGCCGAAGCCGTTCACCTCGCAGCGGGAGAAGCGGGGGTCGATGGCTTCCGTGACCCTGCCGTCGAGGAAGTTAGTGTCGCCGATGAAAGCCGCCACGAACGAGCTGCGCGGTGCCTCGTAGATCTCGGCGGGAGGTCCGACCTGCTCGATGGTGCCCTTGTTCATCACGGCGATGCGGTCGGAGATCGACATCGCCTCGCCCTGGTCGTGGGTGACGTAGATGAAGGTGATGCCGACCTCGTCATGGATGGCGTCGAGTTCGACCAGGAGGCGCTGGCGGAGCTTGAGGTCGAGCGCGGCCAGCGGCTCGTCGAGGAGGAGGACCTTCGGCTTGTTGACCAGCGCGCGGGCGATCGCGACGCGTTGCTTCATCCCGCCGGAGAGTTGTGCCGGCTTCTTGCCGGCGTGGGCCTTGAGGTCGATCAGGTCGAGCATCTCGTCGACCCCGCGGGTGATGGCGTCCTGCGGCCACTTGGCGATTTTCGGTCCGAAGGCGATGTTGTCCCGGACCGAGAGGTGGGGGAACAGCGCGTAGCTTTGGAACACCGTGTTGACCGGACGCTTGTCGGGCGGGAGGGGGGTGATGTCCTTACCGTCAAGGAGGATCCTGCCGGCGTCGGGCTTGTCGAATCCGGCGGCCATGCGCAGCAGCGTCGTCTTGCCGCAGCCGGAGGGGCCGAGCAGGGAGAAGGTTTCGCCCTGCTGGATATCGATGTTCACGTCGTCCACCGCGGTGAAGGAGCCGAAGCGGCGGGTGACGTTTTCGAAGCGGAGGTAGGACGCCATGGAATGACAATTGAAATGGCCGGGCGGGAATCGGATGTCGAGATGGGATGTTGTGGGGGAGTGAATTGGCCGGGGGAATAGAGATTGATGATTTCCTCCGCTGAACTAGGACATCCGCATGATCGACATGCTGGTGCGGCTCTACGACCTGCCGGAAAGTGGTGACCTCTACAAGAAGGTCGAAGGCCAGGGAATCACGCTGCGGAGGGCGCGGGCCTTCGAAAAGCACACCGTGGCGGAGTTCGCCCGGACCCACTTCTCCGCGAAATGGGTGAGCGAGGTCGAAGTCGCGCTGAGCCGCCAGCCGGTGGCTTGTTTCATCGCGACCCGCGACAAGCGGATCCTCGGCTTCGCCTGCTACGACACCACGGCCCGGGGATTCTTCGGGCCGACCGGGGTGGCCGAGGAGGCACGGGGCACCGGGATCGGCAAGGCGCTGCTGTTCAGGTCGCTCGAGGCGCTCAGGGAACTCGGCCACGCCTACGCGTTCATCGGCGGGGTGGGTCCGCGCGAATTCTACGAGAAGGCCTGCGGGGCGATCGAGGTGCCCGGGAGTGACCCCGGGATCTACGGCGACATCCTGCCCTAGGGACCCGACTGCTCGAAGCGCAGGCGCAGGAACTGCCGGTCCGGAGCGAGGCTGCGGGCGACCCGGGCCCGGACGGTCTCGGTGGTTGCGGTGGCTCCCGTGACCTCGAGAACGACCGGCGACCATGGGCCGGGATTTGTCCCGGATTCCGCGTGATAGTCCACGTCGGCGAGACCGATGGGACGGGTGAAAGTCAGGGTCAGGAAACCGGGATCGAGAACGAACGCGGGTGGCGGCGTGAAGGCGTGCGGGTCCGTTCCAAGCGCGTGCTCCGCGAAGTTCACCAGTCCGTCCCTGTCGATGTCGGCGTCGGCATCGGCGTCACCGGCGAGGATCTCGGCGGGGGTGAATTCGAGCGCCTGCCACTGCGCGTAGCTCTGGCCGGAGATCACCAGCTCGGCCGCGGCGGTTCCGCTGTGGTTGGGATCGTCGATGGTAGCCGAGACCTGATAGGTACCTATGGCCAGCGGCGCATCGGGCGAGCCGTCGTAGGTGAGGTCGACCGCGAGACCGCCCGGGGTCGTGCTGGCGACCACGGCTTTCGGGGTTCCGTCGAAGGTTGCAGCGAGTCCGCTGAAGCCGATGGTCGCGGTGGCTTTGGCGACGGTCAGGGTGCCGCTGGCACTTCCCTGGTAGTTGGGATCGATGATGTTGGCTTCGACGGCATAGGTGCCGGCGTCAACCGGCGGGATCGGGGACCCGTCGTAGGTGACAGCGCAGTCGAGACCGGCAGGAATTGTTGTGACCGTGACCTCCCGTGGATTGCCCTGGTCATAGGTTTGATCGACCGCGCCCAGACTCACCGTCGCCGTTGCCGGATTGACGGTGATGCTGGCGGTATTGGAGAAGCTCCCGCTCGTTGCGGTGACCACGAAGGGGCCGCCGGCGGTGGTGGCGGTGAACAGACCCGAACTGTCAATGCTGCCCCCGCCGCTTGCCTCCCAGGTGAAGGACGAGGGTTGCGTGGACATCGTCTGGCCGAACTGGTCGAGCTGGCTGGCGCTGAAAGTCTGTGTGCCGCCGACTGCCAACGTGGTGGTGGCGGGGCTGACCTGCAGGTCGCTCGCGGTTTCGAGGACACGGACGAACACGCTCGCCGAGGTGGCGAGGCCGGGGCCATCCTGAATCGTCACGGAAAGCTCGTAATCGCCGGTTGCTTCGAACTGGGCGCTGCATGACTTGGCCGCGTTGTGCCCGTTGGGGGTGAAAAACACGGCGGCGCCGGGGCCGTTCGCCACGCTCCAGGTGTAATTGAGCGCAGCCTCCCCGCCATCGTCGCTGGCGGCGACGGTGAGGTCGGCCGAGGCATCGCGGATCACCTCGTAGATGGTGAGGTCCGGGTCGGTGACGGTTTCCAGGGATCCGGTCGACGGGGCGGTGGTGACGACCGGAGCGCTGTTGGTGAGATCCGCGTCGCCGACCAGGACGATGCTGTCGACATACCAGCCGGTGCTGGCAGTGCTGCTGTTCGTCGCAAGGCGCCAGCGCAGGCGCAGGTTTTTGCCGGCGTATTTGGCCGTGTCGGTGAGATTGACGATGGTCTCGACGAAGCCACCGCTGTTGCCGGACCAAACCGGGCTGTCCTCGAATTCGCTGCGGCTCGACGGCGCACCGCCGCCCTTGCGGATCGAGGTGTTGTAGCCGTTGCTCGCGAACACCGCTCCGGAGCCTGAGGAGACCACCTCGAACCAGCCGCCGCCATCGACGGAAAGTTCGAATTTGCCGCCGTCCTGGCCCGATTGGAGCGAGTAGTTGTGCCAGAACCTGAGCTGCAGGTTGCTGGCGCTCGCCGGCACGGGAATCACCGGTGAGGTCAGGGCGGTGGTGGTTTTCGACGACGGGGCAGGGGCGAAGTAGGAAGTCGCCGGCGATTGGCTGAGGTTGGTTGCGAGACTCCAGTTGTTCGAGCCGGTGCTAGCTTGGGAAGTCCATCCGCTGACGGTTCCGTCGAAGCTTTCGCTCCAAAGCGCGCCGGTCAGGGTGAAGGCGTCCGCGAGGGTGAAGGTCTCGTCGTCCGGGTTGGTGGCGACCACGTCCCAGGTGCCGGGGGCAGCGGCGGAGAGGTCGAACTGGCAGCGGAGTTTTCCGCCGGTCAACACCACGCTGGTCGCCGGAACGTCGGCCTGGCCCGTGCGCGACATCTTCACCGCGGTGTCGGTTTCGAAGCCGTCGCCGGTGAGGTCGATGGTGACCGGGCCGGCGAAGGCGCTCTCGGGCGAGATCGAGCTGATCGCCAGCGGTAGAGGCGGCGGTTCGACGGCGGCGCTGCCATCGAGGAGCAGTGAGAACACCTGCTGGCCGTTGGTCAGGGAACCGGAGTAGGAGACGACGGCCTGGTAGGTTCCCGCGACGGAGGGAGCAGACAGCCAGACTTGCTCGACATTGTCGGTGTTGTTGATGCCGGTCACGGCCGCCGAGCTCATGGAGCCCTGGCTCCAGTTGCCGACGAAGGGCATGACGTAGGGGAGGTGTTCGGCGCCGCCGGGTTCGACCAGCTTCAGTTGCAGGTTGTTGACGAGCCGGGCGCTGCGCAGGTCGGAGGTCGAGGTCGCCGTGCCGGCGGGGTCGGTCCAGGTCAATGTAGCGCGGATGGGCGAGGTGCCGTCCCAGACGAAGGGGAAGGTGCGGGTCGTGATCGAGGTGCTGACGCTGTCCTCGGTGATGCGCTGCTTTTCGGGTTGGCCCGCGTGATCGCTGATCAAATCGGCGGCCGCCTTGGCGTTCACCATGCCCCAGCCGTAGCTGTAGTCGGGGCCGGCGATCCCGCGATCGTCCGCGGTGTGGATGAGCAGCCCCTTCAAGGTGCTGGCGCGCATCGCCTGCGAGGGGAAGAGCGTGCCGTAGAGGTCGATCAGCAGCGCTGCGGAGCCCGCGGCGTTCGGCGTCGCCATACTGGTTCCGTAGTAGGAGGCGTAGGCGCTGTTGTTGGCATTTACCGGTGAATAGACCGCCTCGCCGTTTGCGACCACATCGGGCTTGATGCGGCCGTCATCGGTCGGACCCCAGGACGAAAAGCTGCTGACATTGGCCTTCGACGGGTCGCGGAGGCCGCCGGTGACGGCATCGCTCGCGGAGCCGACCGTGATCACGTTCTTGGCGAGGGCCTCGAAGCCGATGCAGTCGTATCCACCGCGATACTGGCCGTCGCCACCAGGATGAAGCGCCGGGTCGAAGTTCACGGTCGACGGGCTGCCCGGTGACAGGGCGACCTTTTCGCCGGCCACGGGATTATCGGTCCGCTCGTTGCCGGCGCTGCGGAAGATCAGGTAGTAGGGAGCGCTGTAGGCGAGCGCGTCCTGGTCGCGGGTGTAGGTGTTGTAGCGGCCGAAGTCCTGCTCGGAGCCGGCGCTGGTCGTGCCGTTGCCCCACCATTCCCAGACGCGGGAGCCATTGTTCACATAGTTCCAGCCGCTGATGTAGCTGTAGCTGTGGTTCGACAGGTAGAGTTTGCCGGGCTGGTTCGCCCCCGTGGCGGCCCGCGAGGTCATTTCGGCGACATCGCTGTTCCAGTCGTAGCTGTCGAGGGTGGCGGCAGGTGCCATGCCCTTCGCGCTGCTGATCACGCCAGCAGCGGCGAGGGTGCCGCCGACATGGGTGGCGTGGTCGACGGAGCCCGCGCCATCCATCACGTTCACGCGGCCGCCGAATTCCTGGTGGGTGCTGCGGGCCGATCCGCCGTCCCAGATGCCGATGGTGATCCCCGCGCCGTCGGCCGCGTAAGTCGAGCGGGTCAGGTTGGCACCGGTGGAAATGGCGGCGTTGGCATTCTGGGTGGTGAAATAGAGCGGGGTGTCGCCTTCGAATGCGGTGATCTCTTCGATGACGCCGTTCGGGCGGGTGATCCGCAGCGGCAGGCCGAGTCCCAAGGCCCGCTGGCGAGCCGCATCGCGGCGTCTGGCGGTGATTTCCTGGATCGAGCGGACCACCCCGGTGCGGGAATCCGGGTCGGAAAGATTCGTCCCCGGGCGGGCAAGAAGGTCGGCGAGCGAGTCCTCGGCACGGATTTGCAGGTTCCCCAGCGCCCAACATGAGGCGGTGAGGGCGGCGAACTTGGCGAGAGACGCACATTTTGCCGGGTGCTGCTTGTATTTCATGGACGTGACAGGGTGATGCGTCGTCCGGGAGGATTGGGGGACCGTAAGGTTCGGCTTTGTGAAAAACAAGGTCGGGGATCGGGTGACTCCGTGCTTGGCAGGCGGGCAATCCCGCGTAGGGGTGGGGCCGTGGGCGCGGGAACCATTCAAGATCCATCGTATGTGCGGGAGGCTTTTGCCCGGATCGCGGATCGCTACGTGACGACCAATCATGTGCTCAGCCTGGGGACGGACATCCTGTGGCGGAAGAAGGTCGCCCGGATCGTGAGCGCCTGGAAGCCGCGCCGGGTGCTCGATGTGGCGACGGGGACGGGGGATTTGGCCTTGGAGATTCAGGACGCTTGCCCGGAAGCGGAGGTTACCGGCAGTGATTTTTGCGCCGAGATGCTGGCCCATGCCGGGCGGCGCGGGCTGGTCCGGACGCTGGTGGCGGATGCCATGGCGCTGCCCTTTGCCGATGGGGAATTCGACGTGGTGACGGTCGCCTTCGGGCTGCGCAATATGGCCGACTACGCGACGGCGATCGGCGAAATGCGGCGGGTCCTGAAGCCGGGAGGCCATCTCCTCGTGCTCGACTTCTCGCTCCCGACCGGCGCCCTGAAAGGGCCCTACCGGTGGTATCTGCACCACGTGTTGCCGAAGATGGCCGGGCTTTTGACCGGTCAGCAGGACGCCTACGAGTACCTTGGTGGATCGATCGAGGAATTTCCTATGGGCCGGGCGATGTGCGATCTGATCACGGCGCAGGGGTTCAAGGATGCCGACGCCCGCCCCCTGAGCTGCGGGGTCGCGGCGATCTACACGGCCGAGGCGGTGTGAGCTGCCGATCCGTCGTGATTGAAACATTGATTTGATCCGACGCGCAGGCTAGCGCTTGTGGATGAAAACACCCTTGGTGCTCACGGTCGCTGTTATGGTTTGCTCCGTGGGGGGCGGCTCGGGGGAGCAAGGGGAGCCTGAGGGTCCAAAGCGTTTGGGCGCGAGCGTGGCGGTGCTGCGCGATGGGGGATCCAGGGTCATCACCATCCCGGCCCACGGGGACCAACCGTCCTGCAAGGTAGTCATCGACCACACGATGAATTCGAAGACAAACGGCGAGATGTTCCGTGAGGAGGATTTCACCGGGGAACGTGCCGGGAAACAATTGTCCTGGGCTCAAGCGGACAAGCTTTTGAAGCAGTTGGAGCAAGTCCTGATCGCGCACTACGGGACCGAGGAACTTCTGGAAATTGCCCTCAATCCCATCGAGCCGGGTGCCCATGTGAGCGTGGCGGATTTCGGCGAACGGATGGGTAAGGATCCTGTTTTCACAGACCGTTTGGAGGCTCGTTACTTGATGGATGTGATCATGAGCTATCGGGCAAGACATGGTCCGCTTCTCAAGGGAAAATGAAGGCCGGTTTGTCCCAAGACGGCCTTGCCCGTGCGGTGCCGCCTGCCTAGCGTCCCGCCCATGGCCATTGATTCCTACGCGAACCGCTTCGTCTGCGACCTTCACGCCTACGAACCCGGGAAGCCGATCAGCGAAACCGCCCGCGAACTGGGGCTCGATCCGTCGCAGATCGTCAAGGTGGCCTCGAACGAGAATCCGCTGGGACCGTCGCCGCTGGCCAAGGAGGCGATGCGGGCAGCACTTGAGGAGGCTCACATCTATCCCGACGGCGGCGGCTGGAAGCTGCGCAGCGCGATTGCCGGACGGCTCGACGTCGATCTTGCCAATGTGGTGCTGGGAAATGGCTCAAATGAGATCATCGAGCTCCTTTGCCACAGCTTCCTCAACCCGCGGGCCGAGCTGATCGCGGCGGAACACGCCTTTGTGGTCTACAAGCTGATGGCGACGCTCTTCGGCGCGAAGTATGTCGAAGTCCCGGATCCCGGATTCGTGCACGACCTGGATGCGATGGCGGATGCGATCACCCCCGACACGCGGCTGGTCTTCATTGCCAATCCCAACAATCCCACCGGGACCATGGTGGGCCAGGAAGCGCTCGACCGGTTCATGGCGCGGGTGCCGGATCATGTCGTGGTGGCCTTCGACGAGGCGTATCACGAGTTCCTCGACGACGCGCCCGACGTGCTCAAATACGTCCGCGAAGGGCGCAACGTCGCGGTGCTGCGCACATGTTCGAAGATCCACGGGCTGGCGGCGCTGCGGATCGGCTACGGCATTTGCTCGAAGGGCGTGGCGGAGATCCTCCAGAAGGCGCGCCAGCCGTTTAACGCCAATGCGATCGCCCAAGCCGGGGCCCTGGCGGCACTTGAGGATGGCGAACACGTTGAGAAGACCCGGGCGATCAATCGCGAGGGCCTGGCCTTTTATGAGAAAGCCTTCGCCGAGCGTGGACTGGAGTATGTTCCCAGCGTGGCCAACTTCATCCTGGTGAACGTGCGTGGCGGGGACCGGGTGTTCCGCGAGATGCTCCAGCAGGGAGTGATCGTGCGGGCCATGAGCAGCTACAAGCTGCCGGACTGGGTCCGCATCTCCATGGGGACCCCTGCGCAGAACCTTCGCTGCTTGCAAGTTTTGGATTCCGTGCTTCCGGTGGCGGCGGTTTGAAGGTATTACTTCGCATCGGTTGACAGTCAGGAGTGCATTCAGCACCCTGGCGGGCCTGATCGAAGGAGATGTCGCCAACTGATCCATTTTTGAACCAGCGGGAATTCCGCTGTGAACATTGTAGTGGGAAGATCCTGGTCCCCAAGGACCTGCCTCCGATGACCGGGCCTTGCCCGCATTGTGAATCGCCCATCACCTCCCCGGGCCCTGAGTCCGATTCGTCGGAACCTCAGAGGATCACGGCGGAAGTCTCAGTACCCGCGGTTCTGGTCCCTGGTGGATCGGCTCCAGCTGGTGTTGAAGAGGCCCCTTTGAGGCGTGTGGGACCCCCGCCGCTGACCGCGGAGAAAATTGCCGCGCAGAAGGCGGCTCAAGAGGCTTACGAGAAGGAGCAGGCAGAGAAGGCTGCCGCTGAGAAGGCTGCCGCTGAGAAGGCTGCCGCTGAGAAGGCTGCCGCTGAGAAG
>NZ_JACZFQ010000333.1 GCF_014904755.1 Neoluteolibacter marinus | reverse complement strand
GGTCAGCGCAGCGCACCCGGACGTGGTCAGTGCGGCGGCAGCGAAGGCGGCACCCAGGCCGATGGTGCGAAGCCTCTTGCGGGCGGCATTGGTCACGGCGCGAACTCCTCAGACAGGTCGGTGATGCTCCGGCCATGGTATCCGCTTGGGGACGGATCGTCCGCATCCGCTCCAAGGGTTCTCGAAGGAGGCGATCAGGCTGCTGTGCGCCTCGTGCTAGAATCGACCGGCGGAAAGGGGCACCATACATGGTTTTCGAGGTTGGCGAGACGGTCGTCTATCCCCACCATGGCGCGGCACTGATCGAGGAGATCAAGACCCGCACCATCAAGGGCGAGGAGAAGATGTACCTGAAGCTCAAGGTCACCCAGGGTGACCTCGTGATCGAGGTCCCGGCGGAGAACGTCGACCTGGTCGGCGTGCGAGACGTCGTGGATGAGGAGGGCCTCAAGAAGGTCTTCGCCGTCCTGCAGGCCGATGACGTGGAAGAGGCCAGCAACTGGTCGCGCCGCTACAAGGCCAACGTGG
>NZ_JACZFQ010000332.1 GCF_014904755.1 Neoluteolibacter marinus | reverse complement strand
CGATCGACTGCTCGGCGGCCATGCCCTGCAGCATCTCGAACTCGATGCGCTCGGAGACCCCGCGCTGCTCGGCGAGCAGCTTGGCGAAGGCGATGTCGAAGATGTTGTGCCCCGCCACGCCCATGCGCATCCCGCGCAGGTGCTCGGGGTCCATGGCCCAGGCCAGGACCCGCTTGTAGTTGGCGTCCGTGGCCTGCTTGGTCGGCATGACGGCCAGCGGCCAG
>NZ_JACZFQ010000331.1 GCF_014904755.1 Neoluteolibacter marinus | reverse complement strand
GACGGCCAGCGGCCAGTCGTGCACCTCGGCGTCCACGCGCTCCATGGGCAGGTTGGCGCCCTTGACCAGGCGGACCTTGATCTGCGCGCCGCCCTCGGCCACGCGCCGCTCGCCCCACTCGGACAGGTGCTGCACCGCGCCCAAGGCATCGGGCAGGTAGGCCTGCACGACGATGCCCGCTTCCAGGCTCTTCAGCTCGGGGCGCGAGAGCAGCGTCGTGAAGACCTGGGTGGTCAGGTGCAGGTCCGAGTAGACCTCCATGTCCAGGTTGATGAACTTGGTCCCGGCCGGGGCATCG
>NZ_JACZFQ010000330.1 GCF_014904755.1 Neoluteolibacter marinus | reverse complement strand
ATCGTGAAGCCGGACTCGCGGGTCTTCTGCGCGATCTTCTCCAGCTCCGAGGCGTGCAGCAGCAGCTTGCGACGGCGCTTGGCGGAGTGGTTGGTCCAGGAGCCCTGCAGGTACTCCGGGATGTTCACGTTCTCCAGCCACAGCTCGCCGCGGCGGTCGAAGGCGCAGTAGCCGTCCACCAGCGTGGCGCGGCCCATGCGCAG
>NZ_JACZFQ010000329.1 GCF_014904755.1 Neoluteolibacter marinus | reverse complement strand
ATCAGGGCGATCCCGGCCTCGTAGGTGTCGAGGACCTCGTAGTCGTGCCGGGCCTTCTTGTTGTTGGCGACGACGTCACGGCCGTCGTCGTTCTGCTTCTTCTTCTTGGCCATCAGGCCGGATCACTCTCCCGAGCGCAGTCTGTGGGTGTCGGCACGCCGGCGGGGTCCAGGCGGACGCACCAGTCTACGCCGAGCGGGCAGGGCCGACTCGGCCGACCCTGCCTGCGTCCTCGCTCAGAGACCCTTGCCGGATGGCGACACCAGGATCTTCACCGCGGTCTCG
>NZ_JACZFQ010000328.1 GCF_014904755.1 Neoluteolibacter marinus | reverse complement strand
CCAGCTGGGCGCCGCCGAGTTCACGCAGGCGGTCGTGGGCGTGGGCACGTCGATCGAGTCCTCCGTGCTGATCACGGCGAACCTGGTGGATCTGGGCGTGGGCAGGATCTGGGCCAAGGCGATCTCCAAGGCCCACGGCAAGATCCTCTCCCGCATCGGCGCCCACCACGTGATCTTCCCGGAGGCCGATGCCGGACGGCGCACCGCCCACCTGGTCTCGGGG
>NZ_JACZFQ010000327.1 GCF_014904755.1 Neoluteolibacter marinus | reverse complement strand
TTCGCGATCGTCAAGATGCACCCGCCGCGCGAGACCCAGGGATTCACGCTGGCCCAGGCGGATGTGCGCGCCAAGTACGGCGTGACGGTCGTGGGCGTGAAGGCGCCGGGAGACGACTTCAGCTACGCCACCCCCGACACCACCGTGACCGCGCGCGACACCCTGATCGTGGCCGGGCACGTGGAGCTCATCGAGCGCTTCGCCGCCCGGCCCTGAGCCAGGTGGCGCGACACCGCGAACCGAGAGGAGCCCGGCATGGGCGAACGACGGCGCATCGG
>NZ_JACZFQ010000326.1 GCF_014904755.1 Neoluteolibacter marinus | reverse complement strand
GCCCATTCGCTGGTGGTCCTGCCCGGTCGCACCGCCGACAAGGGCACACCGGTGGAGCTGGTGCGCAGCGAGATCACGGACGACTGCACCGATCTGCTGCTCTCCGACGCGAGCTACGATGGGGTGAGCATCACTCGGCGCATCGTCTACCTCCGGCACTGGGATCTCACCGTGGTGCTGGACCGCGTCGAGTCCCAGGAGCCCGTGCAGGCCGAGCAGCGCTGGCACTGCGGCCGGGAGGCCAGCGCCACAGCGCTCAGCACCGGCTTCGCCCTCTCCCACGGGGAGGGAACCTTCCACGTGTCCGCCCTCACGAAGGGCCAGCGCAGAGACGTCCGGAGCGGTCAGGACAGGCCCATGATCGGGTGGACGGCCACCGGATGGCGCAGGAGCACACCGGTGAATGTCGGCACGGTCTACGACGAAGGCACGCAGCTCACCTTCGGCGCGCTGCTGGGCACCTGGACGCCCATGGCCGTGGATCTGCTGACTCGACAGCTCTCCGATCCCTCCGATATCACCGTCCCGCTGCGT
>NZ_JACZFQ010000325.1 GCF_014904755.1 Neoluteolibacter marinus | reverse complement strand
ATGGGCCTGCGGGGGAGCGTCGGGCATCTCCCCGGAATCCTCGGGAATCGAGGCCGGGGGAGTCGGCGATACTGGTCTATTGAATGCTGACGAGCACCAGGGATGGCCTCCGCCATCTCGTGTCGTTCTATTTGTCTACTACGACACGGAATCGACGCGGGCGAGATCCTGCGACGGCAGATGCGGTGCCGCAAGACTGTCAGACCAGGAGCGGCAAGGATATCCCGACCGTCAGAAGAATAGCCAAGACGAGCTCCAGGTGAAATCTTCCAGGAGCCCTCACGGGCCGGCCAATGCGCCGCGGCAGCGGAATATCCGATTTCCCTCGCGCAGAGCGCGCACCATGCGGAGGATATTTCCGAGCGGGTTATGCGAAGCCGTCATGGCCTTTGCGGTGCGGCAGCCCGCACGGAATGCCGTCTGCCGCCTGGGGTGACACAGCTGGCGGTGAGCACTCGTGGCAGGCCGGGAGGATGGAGCCACACAGGCGCAATCGAAGGAGATCGTCGAGGAAAGACTGCAGGGCGGAGCCGA
>NZ_JACZFQ010000324.1 GCF_014904755.1 Neoluteolibacter marinus | reverse complement strand
CGGCGGATGTGGCGGGATCCGCGCCCGTAGACCACGAGCGGGACCGCCGCGAGCTGCGTGGCGGCCCCGCCCGAGGCAAGGGTCAGAATGCGATCAGCGGCGCAGGCCGAGACGCTGGATCAGCGAGCGGTAGCGCTCGATGTCCGTGTTCTGCAGGTAGGTCAGCATGCGACGACGGCGACCGACCATGGCCATGAGGCCGCGGCGGGTGTGGTGGTCGTGCTTGTGCGACTTGAGGTGCTCGGTCAGATCCGAGATCCGGCGAGTCAGGACCGCGACCTGGACCTCGGGCGAACCGGTGTCGCCCTCGTGGGTCGCGTACTCCTCGATGATGGACTGCTTGACAGCTGCGTCGAGTGCCATGTGTGAACTCCTTCGGGGTCCAGTGCCGTGCGTCCCGGCTGCGAAGGTGATCGCGCCGGGGCAGGAGCTCGCACGAGAGGATCGTGCGGACTCAGGGGCCCGTCCGCCACGGACTGCAGGCGGACCGCCGATCATGGTAGCAGGCGCGCGCCACACGGGCTGTGAGCCGGACG
>NZ_JACZFQ010000323.1 GCF_014904755.1 Neoluteolibacter marinus | reverse complement strand
CTCAGGGCATCGAGTGCGCCGAACGGCTCGTCCATGAGGATGACGTCCGGGTCGTTGGCGAGCACACGGGCGATCTGGGCGCGCTGCTGCATGCCTCCCGAGAGCTCGTAGGGCTTGCGGTCCGCGAAGGACTCCAGGCCCACGAGCCGCAGCTGACGCTCGCCGATCTCCCGGCGCTCCTGCGCCGGCGCCCCGCGCAGCAGCGGGCCCAGCTCCACGTTGGCGCGCACCGACTTCCACGGCAGCAGGTTGGCCTGCTGGAACACCACGCCTCGCGCCGCCGACGGACCGGTGACCGGCTCGCCGTCGACCGCCACGACCCCGCTCGAGGGCGCGTGGAACCCGGCGATCATGTCCATCAGCGTGGACTTGCCGCAGCCGGAAGGGCCCACGATGCACACGAACTCGCCCTCCCCGATCTCCAGATCGGTGGGCGCCAGCGCGTGCACGATGTCGCCGGAGTCGGTCGTGTAGTCCTTGGCGGCGGCCGTCAGCCGGATCTTGGCGGCAGCGCTCCGGTCATCCATCGGCGAGTGCTCCT
>NZ_JACZFQ010000322.1 GCF_014904755.1 Neoluteolibacter marinus | reverse complement strand
AGGAAGGGCCCCTGGGGGCTGAAGCTGCGCCCCGTGAGCCGCTCGAATGCCTCGATGTAGCGGGCCCGCGTGGGCTCCACGACATCAGCCGGCAGCGCGGGCGCCAGCCCCTCGCCGTTCCAGCCGGAGGCCTCGCTGTGCAGCCAGTCGCGCACGTACTGCTTGTCGAATGACGGCTGCGAGCGCCCCGGCTGCCAGGTCTCGGCATCCCAGAACCGGGAGGAG
>NZ_JACZFQ010000321.1 GCF_014904755.1 Neoluteolibacter marinus | reverse complement strand
CCTCATCCCCCAGAGTGATGGCCCCGCGGTAGGAGTCCAGGCCGAACTCGAGCTTGGTGTCGGCCAGGATGATCCCCCGCTCGCGCGCGATCGCCTCGGCGCGGGCGTAGATCTGCAGGCTCAGCTCGCGCAGCCGCTCCGAGACGGCCGTGCCCATGCCCTCGGACATCTCCTCGAAGGTGATGGGGAGGTCGTGCTCGCCGACCTCCGCCTTGCCCGTGGGTGTGAAGATGGGCTCCTCGAGCCGCGAGCCGTCCTCCAGCCCCTCGGGAAG
>NZ_JACZFQ010000320.1 GCF_014904755.1 Neoluteolibacter marinus | reverse complement strand
CATCTCGGTCATCAGACAATACCTCCGGGGAATACCGCGAGCACGAAGCGCAGCTCTCCACGCAGCGCTTCTGCGCTGATCAGTGCCATGAAGGGTCTCCGTTCTCGCAGCGCCGCGATCGTTGTTCCGGAATGAAGATGAGATCCAGCCTATCGACGAGCTTCGATCGGCTCTTCACTCTCCGAGGCAAGGCCCCGGAACCGCTCGAAGAATCTGGTGAGCGCTTCGATGACTTGCTTCTTCTTGTCGCCGTGGTTGGACTCGCCGCGGAACCGTGACACGGGTGGCAGGATGCGGGTGATCTCAGTTCCCGCCGTACGCAGGTGACCGTCGCGGAACGCGGCATCCACGAAGGACTGCGTCTGCTTCGGCTTGAGCTTGTGTGCTTCGATAAGGTCCTGAAGCTCGGCCTCGCGCTTCGCCGCGATGTACGCCTGCCACTGCTCATCGACCCTGACCTGCGGCGACAGCGACTCGACGAAGTCCTCGACGAGGTCGCGCTTGCTCCGCAAGCTCGGGCTCGAGTCGACGGCACGGGTGATCT
>NZ_JACZFQ010000115.1 GCF_014904755.1 Neoluteolibacter marinus | reverse complement strand
TGCCATGGCTCGCGTCCCGGGGAGCAGTGGCCGGGCCAGCGGGAGGAAATCGGGCTGGAACAGGGTGGGGTTTTTCGACAGTTTCAACAAGCCGAAGCAGGGCGACCCCTCACAGCGGCCTTGTTTCGTGACGGCTCCGGTGCTTGCATCCGGCAACGGGAATCGGGAGCGCCGCCATGGGGGTTGGGGCCGCCTGTTCTTTGACGTTGTGCTGAGAAATGGACTTCGACACCGTGAGACCAATCATATCCGGGTTGATCGGTGCAACGATCGCCGGATGGCTCGCGATTAAGTGGGCGAGGCGACTTCCCCACGCCAAGAACAAAGCGAGGCAGCGGAAGCTTGGGAAGGAACAGGAGGGCGTGATCCTCGTGGCAAATATTGGTGCAGGAATCGCACTGGCTACGGGACTTATCCTGTATCTCTGCGGTATTTTGGATGACCGAGATTGGCGTGGCCTTGGACTGACGATGGGACTCATGGCCTTCCTGCCATCGCTGGTGATTGTCAGTTTCAATCTCCGGGGTGGCGCTGGGCAGATTCGTGATGGTTTCATGGCGTACTCGCTCGCTCAGAAGACCCCTCCTTTCGTGCTCTTCAGCCTGATGTTCTTGATGTTTTGTGGGGGGCTTTGGGCGACCTACGCGTTCATACCAAAACAAGAAGCACAACAAGGCGCGGCTGGACAACCCGCTACCACGCCGCGACTCGGAGATTGAACCTCAATGAGAACCCCTTACCCTGAGGCGGACTGGCGCTCCCGCTAGCGGGTGCCTGGCCCTCGACGGACCCCGGGGACCGCTCCCTGATTTCGCCCGACCGCGGCCGGCCGGTTAGACCCGCTTCATGCGGAATCTGATCACTGCCTTTGCCAGCGCCCTGCCCACGGAGGGCATCCCGACCGAGATCGTCTACCTGCCCGAGGGCGAACACCGGATCACGCCCTTCGTCGACGGCAAGGCGAAGGCCGTCACCGTGAAGGTGCCGGCGGCGCGGGGTGCCGAGATCGCGGCTTCGCTGCAGGCAGCGCTGGAAAAGCGCCAGCAGGCGAACGTGCGGCCGTGGTTCGACTTCGAGCACAAGGGCGGGGTGGCCAGCGCCTTGCCGTCGGCCTTT
>NZ_JACZFQ010000114.1 GCF_014904755.1 Neoluteolibacter marinus | reverse complement strand
CGGCCTTCCGGGAAATTCCGCGTATCGCCGCGAGTGATGCGGCGGCAACCACACCAACTCCCGACACCATGTCCAAACTCATCTTCGCCGCACTCGCGATCAGCGCCGCCGCCGAGAACGCGGAAGCCGAGGCCGTCAAGGCCATCGAGAAGCTCAAGTCCGACAACGAAACCGTCACCGCCCGGGCCGCCGAGCTGGAGCGCGTAAACGGCGAGCTGAAACAGCAGGTCGATGCCGCCGCGGCCGAGGCGAAGAAGACCCGCAAGGAGCGCGCGGAAACGCTGGTCAAGGCGGCGGTGGCCGACGGCCGGATCGCGCCGAAGGACGAGGAGCGCCAGACCAAGTTCCGCGACAAGATCGAAGCCGGCGACAGCTTCGCCGAGGAAATCCTGGCTGGCCTGCCGAAGCTCCACGAAGGCCTCGACAAGCCGGTGATCCTCGCCGGCCAGGGCGACCGCGGCACGCAGGGCGGTCACGGCATCGAGACCAAGGCCCGCGAGCTGGTCACCGCAAAGCAGGCGGAAAGCTTCGACCAGGCGCTCGAGCTCATCGCCGCCTCCGATCCCGCGCTCTACAGCGACTACCTCAAGTCGCTCGGCACCGCCGGCTGATCCTTCCCCGCCGAATCCCGAACCGACACGATCATGCAGACATTCACCGATTCTCCGTACCACGCCTTCGCCGAGGAAGCGACCGACGCGCTGCTCGACAAGGAACACCACCTCGTCGCGCTGGGCGCCGCCGAGGGCACCGTCAAGCTGGCCACCTCGATCGACGATGCCATCGGGGTGCTCTTCCAGAAGCAGCAGGGTAATCCCCACGTCAACGTCCGGCTGCTCGGCAAGGGCGGCACCGTCAAGGTCGTCGCCGGCGGCGTCATCGCCAAGGGCGCCCGGGTCACCTGGGGAGCCGGTGCCAAGGTGGTCACGCTGAGCGCCGCGGCCGGCACCTACCGCACGGTCGGGATGAAGCTGACGCAGGGCAACTCCGCCGCCAACGACGTCATCGAGCTGCTCGATGTGGTCGAAACCCGCATCGTCACCTGATCCGCCCGAACCTCATCACCTCATCTGATTATCCATCATGAAGACACCCCTTCTCAATCCGCTCCTGACCGGCATCGCGACCCGCTACATGGCCTCGCTGCCGCTGGCCGGCCGCCGCATCGCGCCGGTGCTCAATACCCAGCTCCACGCCGCGGCCTACTACGTGTTCGACACCTCGAACTTCACCGACATCCCGACCGACATCCGCCGCGCGCCTTCGACCGGGTTCAAGCGGGTGAAGTCGCGGCTCAGCGACGACACCTTCCTCGCGAAGGACTACGGCATCGAGGAGCCCATCGACAAGATGGAGCTGGCGATGTACGCGAGCATCTTCGCCGCCGACCGCTCGGCCATGGAGCGGGCCATCCGGATCGTTGCGATCAACCACGAGATCCGCGTGCGCAATCTTGCCCGTGGGGTGACCCAGACCGCCAGCCCGGGCGTGAAGTGGAACGCCGCGGCCAACACGACCATCGTCCAGGACCTCCAGGCGGCCAAGGACGTCATCCGCGCGCAGATCGGCGTGGTGCCGAACCTGCTGACGCTGCCCTACGACGTCTACACCGCGCTGACCCACGCGCCGGAGCTCAAGGGCTACTACACCAACACCGACGGCATCCTGACCAAGCAGATGCTCGAGAACGTGCTGCAGGTGGAGATCGTGGTGTCCGGTGACCTGATCAACACCGCCGCCGAGGGGCAGGCCGCCGACCTCGGGGGCATCTGGGACGACGAGGCCTTCCTGTCCTATTCGCAGGAGACCGCCGACCTCAAGGCGCTCAACTTCGCGCGGACCTTCAACTGGACCGCGGCCGGCGGCTCGGGTCCATCCGGGGTGTCGACGTTCACCTACGACCAGGACGAGATCGATTCGCGCGTGGTCCGCGCCCGGCAGTACACCGACGAGAAGGTCGTGGCGGCCGGTGCCGGCTACTACTTCTCCAACGTCCTGAACTGATCCCGAACGTCCCCACCGAAACCGACGCAATGAAGAGCTACAAAGTCACCGACCCGAAAGGGATCACCGTCAACGGCAAGCATCACGCCAAGGGCGAGACCGTCCGCCTGGGCCGCAGCGCCGCGACCAACGCGTTCCTCCACTTCAAGCAGGTGAAGGAACTGGTCGACAAGCCGCCGGCCGCGGAGCCGAAGACCACCGAGCCCAAAGCCGAGGGATCCGGGAGGGAGCCCAAGGCGGGGGACGTCCCCGAGGCGAAGCCCGCCGCCAAGTGAGGCGGGGAGCAGGATCCTGAAACGAAGAGGCCCGTCCGTGATTCGCGGACGGGCCTTTGGTTTGGCGGGAAGAGGGGGAGTGTCGGTCAAGAAGACCTCGGAGGAGAGTCGCCATCGTCGGCTTGTTCGGCTTCTTTGCGGCCGGTGAAAATCGTCCATGCCAAATAAGAAAGCCTCTGCAGATCCTCCTCTGGCAGGCCCTTGAGTCGATAAAGCAAGGCGTCAACTGGCAGGGTGCCTCGATGATCCGGAATTTTAGGATCAGCTCCTAGCTGAAGCAGAAATCCGACGAGTCCTAGATCGCAGGAAGCGGCAGCCGCGAAGAGTGGTGTCTCGTGGTAGTCCCCCTGAGAGTCAATATCGATGCCTGCATCAAGCAGGAGCCTAATCGCAGTGAAGTTGCGTGCTCCTACTGCGACGTGAAGGAGGGTATCACCGTTGCCAGCCCGAGCGTGTAGATTCACGCATCCTTTCTCGCTGCGGCACGGGATCATGTAGCCTTCCTCAGCCTGATCTAGAAGCTCATCGATTTCAGGAGCAACTTCCATCAAATGGGATTTCTTGCCGAACGTCAAAGGCATGGCGCGACGCCCGAACAATGGCGGCGCTCCGTGCCAGATTGGAGGGATCGAATCATCAAAGCGGAAACGTAACAAGGCCGCGGTTAGGCGTCGCCATCGCCGCCTTGTTGGGCTTGTTGATTTGCGAGCTCTCGCCAATCCCGCGAGGCTTGAAACCCTAGTGGCTCGATGAATGCTCGGAAGACGTCCTGAAATGGCTCCGGGGCGGTGCCCGAACCTTCCTCCCACTCGGTATCGCGACATCTGAAGCACACTCTGACGAAACTCTTGTCACCAGTATCCCGGGTGATCTCGATGGTGTGATGAGGCTCGAAGGCGCAAAGTGAGAACATCTGCTTGGGGTCGGGCGGCATCTCGTCGAGCAACTCGATCAGCCGGTCCGCTTGGTCAACCGTCAGGGACACACGCAGATACTCGAACTGGGGGAAGCTGTCGGGGAGCCTACCCTCGTCATCCGTAAAATCGTAGATCCAAGGGTGCTCAACGATGGAGATGGCTTCTGCGGAGTGGAAGGAATCCAACAGGCTCTCCTTAAAGGACGCAGCATTCTCTCTCGCTTCCTTAAGCTCCTTGGGCTCTATGAATCGAATTAGCAAAGGTGCTACGATTGCGACGGCTGTTACTGAGAGCGCGACGATCTTCCACTTCATAGGTTCATGAACGGTTCTCGCTCCAAATTCTTTGGCCCAACAGTATTTATTAACCCGGTGAGCATATCGGCGAGATCCGATATGCCAACGGATGTTTCAGGTGAAGGTTGGCTTGCAAGGTGATGGGTGTCAATGAGATCGAACCGGGCGTCGGCGCTTCTGTGGCAATGAAACCTGTAAGCTCCTGAGGATCATCCGCAAAGGTGAGAGAACCTGTGATGCCTGCTTTCGAGTTCCAAAAGATCAATGGATCTCAAGGTGTTCCGGGTCGAACTGGGCGGGTTGAAGGCCGGGACCACTGAGCGGATTCGCCAAGCGGGGAGGGGGCGCGGTGTCATGGCGCCGTGCCCTGGATTCCCTTTACCGCCGATCACGTGAAGTCCCGGCTCGCCGTGCGCGAGCTGGAGACCTACGAGGCGACGGCCCTTTCGGAATACCCGGAGGGCGGGGGCGAGGCGGAAGTGCCCGGGGATGCGGTGGACCGCTTGCCGGAGATCGCGGCGCAGGTGCTGGCGCGCTTCCGCGGGATGATCCGGGCCAACCCTCGGGTGACCCAGCTGGGACCGACGGGGACCTTGCCGGACTTCTGCATCGAGTCTGCGGCGATCATCGCGCGGGTCGGGCTGGTCGGCCTGAATCCGGTGCCGGAGGGCATGACCGATCCGCGGCGGGATGAGTATCGCAACGCCGAAAAGTTCCTGGAGTCGCTGCGGGGCATGGAGGCCTCCGCCTTCCTCGATGACGAGACCCCGGCGGCCGGGGCGAACGTGGCGCCGGCCTTCGGCGGGAATCCCTTGCTCCGATTCTGATGACGAGGTTCCGCAGCATTTCCCAAGCGATCAAGGCGCGGCTCGAGGAGATCCCCGAGCTGGCGGGCAAGGTGGTCGTCTACCGGCGGAGCGACATCGAGAGCGAGTTCGGCAAGCGGATGGCGAAGACCCGCGGCAAGGCGGTGGTGGTGCGGCTGATGTCGTCGAAGAACGCCTCGCGCTCGAAGTCCTCCTTCTACACCGGCCGCTACTCGGTGGCGCTGTTCACCGTGCCGCTGCTGACGGCGAAGGACGTGAAGGATGCCGACGACCTGATGAGCGAGATGGAGGCCAAGCTGCACGGCTGGTGGCCGCCGGAAGTGAGCTCCAACACGGCGATGTGGCTGCACTGCGAGGGCACCACCTATCCCGACGACCCGACCTATGACGTGGCGGTCCTGTCCCTCACCGCCCCCGGAAACCTCAAGTGATCCCGACTATGCCGAAACAAGCCAACGACAGGACAAGCGCCGCACCCGTGGCGGACGAGCGCAGCGCCAAGATCAAGACCCTGGGCCAGGTGAAGGCCAAGGGCTTCACGCTGGGCCGCGGCCAGATCGTCGCCGGCGTGCCGCTGGCCCATGCCGAATACCTCGCCGGCAAGGGGCTGGCCGAAATCCTCGAGGTCCGCTGAAGCAATCACCCCGTGAACCATTGATCCCATGAAAGACCTGATCCTCGGAAACCACCTGCTCTTTGCCCGGGCCGGCGACGTCATCGACGGCGTGACCGTCGGCGCCGAAGCCCGCCCGGACACCGACCCGGCCGCCAACTTCACGAAGCTCCCGACCGTCGAGGATTGGGAGCCGAAGATCGACCGCAACATCATCAAGCGCCGCGCGCCCTCGCCCGGGAAATACCGCGACCGCAAGTCGATCGTGCTGAACCAGACGATGACCCACGCGTTCTCGCTGCAGGAGTGGACGGAGATGACCTTCGCCGAGCTGCTGCTGGGCGGGAACAAGCCGGTGGGCGGTGTCTTCGTTCCCGGCGAGCGCGAGGAACTGGTGACCGGCTGGTGGATCGTCCAGGGCTACGCTCAGAACAACCAGCAGATCGTGGCGCTCAACATCTACGGCGAGGCGACGATCGGCAGCTACAAGTTCGGCGAGCGGCTGGATCCCTACGCGCTGGTGATCACCGAGCTCTACAGCTCCATCAGCACCGGGCAGGTCCTCAACCTCGATTGATCCATGGCGGCGCCTGACATCATCGGACTGGCGGACATCAGCGGGCCGTGGCCGGCCATTGTGGTGAGCGGCCTGACGGGCGGCTCCGCGGCCCTGAACGGCACCTACCTTGTCGCCGGAGAGGTGCTCCAGGAAAAGCCGGTGTGGCGCAAGGCCGGGAGCGCCCATTTCATCTGGGGCGACTACGACGAGGCCCGGACCTGGCGAATCGACTTCGACGGTGCAACCGAAGGGGTCGCTGCGTCCAACTCGACCGAATGGCCGTGGACATCGACGTCGTGGGGCGACTACGTCGGGGCGCAAGTGCCGGTCTTCACCCGGGCGATGGCCCCACCCGTCTCGGTGGACGTCGACGGAGGTGCGGCCACGGTGCAGGCCACCGCGACCACCGCTCTGGCCGGGGCGAACAACGACCTCGTCTTCACCGCGGTGCCGGCCGGGCGTCTCGGGAACGCCGTCGCGATCTTCTACGTCGACGGCGACGATCCGAACGCGGCCCTCGATGTCAGCATTTACAAGTTCGGCAACGGCCAGGATGCGACCTGGCGCGTCGAGGTGGTGATGGCAACCGACGGCGCCGGCGTGGTGACCAGCACGGCCGCGCAGGTGAAGGCGGCGATCGAGGCCCACGCCGAGGCTTCCGAGCTGGTGACCGTGGCGCACGCCCCCGGCAACGATGGCAGCGGGACGATCCCGGACGACATCGAAGAAGGATGGACGCTCACCGGCGGGCTGGGTGGCCTGCCGTTCCCACCCGACAGCGTGACACTCTGAAATGCCGGGGAATGAACTGCTCGATTCGGCCGTGCGGGTCCTTTGGGATCCGGACGACGCGGCGCTTGTCCTCGTCGACTTCGGGGATCCGATGTGGGCGCCGGTGGCGATCGACGGCGAGCAGGTCGTCCAGACCGCCGGGTTCGTCCGCGGGTCGGGCGTGAAGAACTTCCCACGCGGAAACGAGAGCCATCAGCTGACCTTCGAGCTTGCGCGGATCACCGACGGCGTGGCCGACGCGCTCAAGCAGCGTCTGCTCGGCATGGCGAGCCTTCCCCGGACGATGAAGCCGGTGCTGATCGTCTTCGACGACGGGGTGCAGTGGCGGCTGTCGAATTGCGCGGTGCAGTCGTGGCCAGGCGGCCAGGAGGAGTTCATCGGCCGCGAGGGCGTGGTGATTCTCGGCGGGGCGCTGGCGGCGGATGTCGGCGTCTATGTCCCCGGGGCGACCTGGGGGGAGATCAATTTCACTTGGGAGGACCTCGGGTGAAAAAGCTGAAACGCTGAAAGCCTGAAACGCTGAAATGGGAACGACACTGGAAGGGAAGACACCGGGCGGGGCGGACGCGACGTTCAAGTGGTTGCTGCATGTCGGCAACGCCGCGCTGGGCACCGGGCGCCGGGTGGTGACCGGGGACGGCACCGACACGGCGCTCTATCTCGGGGCGGACAAGATCCGGATCTACAACGCCGGGGGAGTCGGGGTGACGCTGGAGCCGGGAAACGCGACCTTCCCGCGGACGGTCACGCTGCGCGATGCCGACGGTGAGATGGCATTCACCGAGGATCTAACGGCGCTGTGGAACGACGTCACCGATGCCCTCGATGACAAGGCCTCGCTCGCCGGGGCGACCTTCACCGGACAAGTGCAGCTCGCCGCCGGTCAGGCCGCCACCGATGCCAACAGCGCGATGAGCCGGGGATTGTCAGATGCGAGGTATGCGCATCGATCGGGAACGGTCTTCACGCCGGCAACGGTGGTGCGATTGGATCCCGACAACGGATGGTCCGCAAATGCCGCGGTCGGGGGCAGCACGGCCACCATCACGGGCAAAACCTTCTATCTGGTCGCCTCGGCCACCACGGGCAGCGAGGCGTACGCCAGGCTTGCCGGATTCCAGCCGTTCCTATTCTCGCCGCCCGGCGAGGCCGTGTTCGGCGCGGATTGCGCGTTCGACTTCTCCCGGAAGTTTTCGCTTTCCTTCAGGATCGTCCTTCATCCCACAAGCGGGATTCCGGACACCACCGCCGAGGGGTATATCCGCGTTGGGCACGCCCGGTCGCTCGCCACCTACGGCCCGCTCACCACCAAGGGAATCGGGATCAAGATCGCGAACCGCGAGGTTGTGGGAATGGTCCACGACGGGACCACGCTCAACGTGGGGAGCACCCCGCTCTACAGCCTCAATGAATCCACCTACCGGGTTCGCGTTGTGGAACTGATCCCGCTCGGGGACGGCAGCGTGCAATTTTGGATCGACGGCACCTTGATGGACACCCTGACGGGCGGGCCGACCGGCTTCACCGGCCAGGAGGGCACGGGCATTTCTGCCATGGTCAAGAACACCGGAACCCAAGGGTTCACCATGATCATCCCGAGCGGGGAGATGGTGTTCCAATACCTCGACTGAAGCCATGGCGGGCAAGAACGACATCGAGATCGGGGTCCGGACCACGGCGGACACGTCGGGGGCGAAGGCTGCGGAAGAGGCGCTGGAGAAGCTGGAAGACCAGGCGCACGAAACCGATGCCGCGATGGAGGATCTGGCGGCCTCGAGCGGGAGCACGTCGGGGAAGTTGGGACGTCCGGGCAGCAAGGGCGCGGCCGGGGCCCTGAAGGAAGTGACGGTCGAGGCACCGAAGGCGGCCGCGGCCACTGGCAATGCGGGCCGGGCGGTGCTGGAGGCGTCGCGCGCTTTCGAAGACATGCAGTACGGCATCGGCGGGGTGCTGAACAACATCCCGGGGCTGGTGCTGGCGCTGGGCGGAACCGCGGGCATCGCCGGGGCAGCGAGCCTTGCCGCGGTGGCGGTGTCGCTGATCGCCCCGAAGCTGTTGGAGTCGCTGGGCAGTTCCGGGGTCGACGAGGCGCTGGACGACCTGCAGGAGAAGCTCGACCAGGTGCGGCAGAAGGGCGTGGAAGCCGAGAGCGCCCGGTCGTCGCAATCGCTCGATGCATTCGCCGAGAGTTTGCAGCGGGAGGCCGACGGCTACCGCAGGATCAACGACGAGTTGCGGCAGAACATCGGATTGCTCCAGTCGCGGCGGCGGGCGCAGGCGGAGATCGAATCCGCGCAGGCGGCCTTGAATCTGGCGCGGATCGATGCCGACGGGTCGCTGTCGGAGGAGGAGAAGATCAAGCGCCGGGCCGAGGTGCAGGAGCGGCTGGAACAGCAGCGGTTCCAGCAGAGGTTGGCGGGGATCGGCGACCGGCTGGCAACCGCGGATGCCGGGGCGAGGACCGCCTACGAGGAGGCGAAGGCGAAGAGCAACGCGACCACGGAGGCAGGGCAGCTGCTGGACGACGCGCGAGCCGAGCGGGACCGGTTGCGGCCGGGGTTTCAGGCGAGCCGCCGTCTGCCGGGTGCCCGTGCGGCTTATGAGAAAGCACTCGCCGAAGTTCGCCAGCGGGAGGACGACGGGGAGTTCAAGGATGGTGAGAACCTCAGCGCCAGCGCGAAGAGGGCCGATGAACGCTTGAAGTCCGCGCGAGAGCGTCTGGAGGAATTGGAGGCGGTGAAGGTTTCCGAGGCTGAGTTGCGCCGTTACCTGGCGCTTGAGAAGACGATCATTGCCGAGCGGGAAGCGCTGGTGGCGGAGCGGCTCAAGGAGGAGGAAGCGGCACACAAGGCGGCGGGCAAGGCCGCGAAAGAGCGGGATCGGGTGGCCGCCGAAGTTTCCGCGGAAACCGAAGGGGCGGTGAATGCTTTCGAGCTGGGGAGGCAGACCCGGGGAGTCACGACCGGAGCGGCCGCGCAACGTGCGGCCGATGCCGCAGCGAAGCGCAAGGCCGACGAAGCCGCTCGGGAAGCGGCGCGTGTGGCCGCGGAGGCTTCGCAGCGCGAGCAGCTGGGCGCACAGGGCGAGGGAATCGCGGATCAGGCGGCGCGGGCGATCGCGTCGCGGTCGGAGCGGGCGGCGGCGCAGTTCGAGAAGCTGGGCAATGATCTGGCAGGGAACCCAACGGCGGAAGCGGCCGACCGGTTGGGGAGTGCGTTGGAGAAGGTAGCGGCGAACCTGGACGGCCGGGAGCAGAGGACGGCCCGCCAGTTCAGGGCGATGGCCGAGAGGATGGAGCGGCTGGAAGCGAAACTGAGGACATCGGGAGACGGGAAATGAGTGTTTTGTGGACCATTGGCGGGGTATCGCTGGAGAACCTCGGGTTGGAGTTCGTGGGCGGGACCTTCCGCACCGGGGCCGCGAGCGAAATGCGGTTGCGGCGAGTGTGTGACTTCGATGCCGTGCCGCTCTTTTCGTACGCCGACCCGGTGACGCTGGTTCGGAACGGGACGAAGTATTTCCAAGGCAAGGTGGCGAGCCGGCCTTCCTACGGTAGCGGATCCAACGAGGGGCAAGAGATCGTGATCCGGGACGCCTGGCAGGACTTGGAAGACACCGTTTACCTGGAGCCGTGGAGCGTGGGCGCTGGCACCTTCGACTTCCCGGTGGCGGTGCTGGGGGTCAACAAGCTGGGCGAGAGCATCAGTACGGGGACACAGGTCATTGACGCATTGGCCATGGCGATCGACGCCGGCGCCGACCTGCAGGCCGGCAGCATCCCGGCGGGGATCCCGCTGTGGCCGACCGAAGTGCGCAACGTGTCGGTCGCGGAGGTGATCCGGATTTCGACACGGCTGCACCCGGATTGGGTGCCGTGGATCGACCACAGCACGACGCCGCCGACGATCAACTTCACGCCGCGGGCCACCCTGGCGGCCGTTGCTCTGGATGTGTCCGGTGCCGGCGACGTCGAAAGCTTCAGCGTCACGCCGCGGGATGATCTGAAGCCGGATGCGGTGCGCATCACCTACACCAATGCGACGATCATCGACGGGGTGACCTACCGGGACGGTATTCTCGACAAGTGGCCGGAAGCCGGACCCGACAAAGGGCCGCGGGTGCTCTCGAGCGTCATCGAGCTGGCCGGCGGGCAAATGCAGTTTCAAAAGAGCCGGATCCAGACCCGCAACCTGCCGACCGACCAGGCGACGGCGAAGGCCTGGCTGAAGCTCAAGTTTCCGCACCTCCGCGACGTGCCGGACGGCGAGTTCAACGTGACGGAGTTCGAGAAGACCCTCGTCGAGGAAATCGAAGACCACCCGGACCCGATCAACCCGCGGGCGGTGCGGCTCGACGTGGATAACGTCGACGACCTTCCGCGCGAGCTGGTGCGCGGGTCGATTGAGGACTGGATGCGGAAGAAGGTCGGGCAAGTGCGGGTCAAGGTCGCCCTGGCCGTCGCCGGCGGTGCCAGCGCGGCCACCAAAGAAGCGATCGCGAAGGGCATGCCCCCGTTCACGGTCACGGGCACCGATGCGGTGACGAAGATTTACAAGGGCGTCACCCAATGGGTGGCCCCGGAAGCCGCGCCCACGGGCATTGCGCAGGCGGTCTATGAGTCGCTGGAGACCTATCAATACGAGGGCTCGGTGACGCTGGTGCTCGAGGACGTCACGGCCGCCCGCTACCACGGGACGGCGCTGAACCTGTTGGGCGGCATGGCCGCATGGGCGACGATGAAGGCCGGCGTGAATCAGGTGGATTTCGACATCGATAGCGGCTCGGTGACCCTCCGGTTCGGGCCGGCGGCCTACCTGCAGGCGGACGACTTCCTCGAGCTTCAGCGGCTTCTCCGCGGCCGCGCGCCTACCTGGATGAGTTCCGCGGAACGGACCAGCAATGAGCTGGGAGCCGAGAACGACCCGGGCAGCAAGGGCGACACCGTGGGCGGCTACGACATTCCGCAGACGGTTCTCGATCCAGCCATTGGCGGGGAGGCAGGGACGACGCCGTATCGGGTTTCCGTCCGGTATGACTCAGAGGCGGAGATGTGGATGGCCAGCGTCGAGCCGGGTTTCGTCGTCTGCCGCGACCCGTCCAGCTCTGCGGCCGACCCGTTGAAGTACTGGATGCCGGTCGACGGGGAGGACGTCGCCTTGAATGCCGAGACTCCGCCGGAGTTCGAGGTAACCGACGGGCAGGTGATCTACTGCCGGGTCAAGACCAACAACAAGGGCGTGATCGAGGAGGCCCCGGTGATCACCGTGGATGCCGCGGACAAGGAAAGCACGCATTTCCAGCGCGACCCGGATTCGGTCGATGGCGACTATTACTACCAGCTGTGTTCATTCAAGGAGCTCGAACTCCCCGAAGGCGCCGACCCCAGTGACGTTCCCGAACTGGTGGTCGACGAGGTTTTCCACGAAGGCGGGGCGATCGAGTTCGTGCCCAACCTGATCCGGATCAAAAGCATCGGGGGCAAGCGCGAGCTCGTCGCCCCCTACGATACCACGGTGCCGGAGCATCAGATCCGCTCGCTTGAGCAGCTGGACGGAGGGCAGGCGGTCATCGTCAAACCGCTGGAAGAAGGTGAGAGCGAAGGGGGAACGATCAAGTTCAAGGGTCTCCAGGTCTACCCTGAAGCAGAGTTTCCGGTTCGCTTCAGCGATGGCTCCGACGTGGCGAAGCTGCTCTTCGACGGTGTGGATTCGAACGGCTCCAAGAACGGGATCGCGTGGGCCTTCAAGAAGGGCATCTGCACGCAGTTCCAGAGCACCGGAGACGATGGGGGAGCCAACTTCAACCTCGCTCTGAAATCGTTCCAGATGGAACTCCAGCAGAACGGGGAAGCGTACGAGATCACGCTCGCCGATGGGTCGCCACTTCTGACGCTTTATGTCCGCGAGGGTCGGATTTATTCTACCTTGGAATCGATCCCGGATGAAGCGCCGGCGGCATCGAAAACCTACAACCTCTACATCCGGCCGCAGACCGGAGGGGCGAGTCTCCCGCCGTTCGAGGTGACCCTCTCTTGAGCCATGCCCGCCGACCATCGGAGATCTGGTAACTCGCGTCGTGACCGAGAGCGCACGGAGTAGTCCGATGCTCTAACAGCCCAGCACCGGAAATGACCACCGCCGTGACCACTACAGGTGGCGAAATGGGTCATTTGGAGCGTCTGAGAACGAGGAGATCTCCGTTAAATCCCTGAAATGACGGGCTTTGGCGAGCGTTGTCGTGCCGTCTCCTCAATCCTAAGTCAGGTGCGTCTACCAATTCCGCCACCCCGGCATGTTGAGATTGGGTGATTTGCGATGGGGCCCGGGCGTGCGACGACCCGGTGGGACCATCGTTAGCGTGTGCTGCCGCGATGTGCAAGGGGCGTCGTATCCGGGTGTCTGGACTCCGGTGGGCGCCCGGAACATCGAACAGACGGGCGGGGCATTTGTTGCCGCCGAGCCCGGTTCATTACGAAAAAAAATTGACCGAAGCCTATGATCAAGGATCCGCGGATTGCGTGGCTCAAACAGGATGTCGTCTGTTCACATCATTTCATCACGTGTGACGATGGTAATCTGTGACCACAATAGATGCAATTCGGCTTCGTGGTGCTCGCTTTCTGTCCGCAGTGTGGGCAATCAATCACCTCTGCTCCAATTTTTCCGTCGACCACTCCGTCCCGGGCGTCAATTTCCAGGATTTTGGCTCTCAAGTGATCATCGGTAAATCCAAGGTGATCGCGGAGAAGTTCCCACATCGCCTGGCAGGCGAGAGTCAGCTCCTCAAGTTCCTGCTTTGTATTGTCCTTCCGTGCGATCAGACCATCGATCTTGCTCGATGCGAGATCAGCCGCCGATCTTGCCTTTTCGATCTGAAATTGTTGGAGAACGTCCCATCCTAAACTCATGGCGGGCCCGATCTTGACCGGGGCCGGGTGGGGTGGGCAATTCCAACCTGGGACTCTTTGCCTCGAATGCAGAAGCCGAGGCTGCCTCTGTATTTCACCCAGGCGGCCACGTGCGATCAACCGGCTCCCTCTGTTGGAGAAAGAATCGCAAAAAGCCAGGGCTAGCGGTCGGATCCATTGCTGGTTCCATTTGTTTACGTTCCTCGGGCTCCACTGGATAAAACGGCTATCGGGGCCGACAGGCTTGGGGGGGCGACCTCCGTTCGCGGGTGCGCCTGCTACAAAGGGGGAAGCGTCGAGGTTGTCCGAAGCGCTGACGCCTGAGCGCCGGATTCGATGAGAATCCGGCGCATTGATAAACCTCAGGCCTTTGGTTCCGGCCCGGTCGGGATGGAAGCGGGCGGCCTTACTTCTTCTCGGGGCGTGGCAGCTCGTCGACGGTCCACGGCATGAACTTGCGCTTGTCGACCTCCGGACGAAGGGCCTTCACCTGATCGGCGGTGATCGGCTCTTCCTCGATGCCGCCGAAGGCGTGGCGGACGTAGCTGGCGACGGCGGCGAGTTCCTCGTCCGGTGCATGGCTGTGGCCGGGCATGGCGCTGTTGAAATCCTCGCCCTTGACCTTGATCGGGCCCATCAGGCCGCCGAGCATGATGCGGAGGAGGGTGTCGGTGTCATGCTTGACCCACTCGGAATCGAGCAAGGGCGGGAAGGTGGCGGGCACGCCCTTGCCATCGGCCTGGTGGCACTCGACGCAGGTCTTGAGGTAGTGGTCGCGGCCGGCGACGAGGTGGGCGGGGAGTTCCTTGGCGGCCGGGGCGTTGGCAGGGGCTTCACCGAGGATCTTCGAGAATCGCTCGCGGGTGGTCGGGGCGGCCTTCTCCAGAATGGCGGCGAGAGCCGGTCGGTTCGGGCTGGCGGCGACGCGGCGTGCGACTTCTTCCAGTTCTCCGGTGGCCCAGCCGTCGCTGAGGGTTTCTCCGGCGAGTGCGACGCCGAGGAGGGTGGAGCCTTGGCGGCGCATGGCGAGCTGGCTGGCCTGGCGCTCGGCCTCGTCCTGGTCGGGGTGCAGTTTCACCTTGTCCCAGAGGGCGGTGGCGAGGCCTTCGTTCGGTGGGGCGAGGGCGAAGGTGGTGAAGACCAGCAGTCGTTCGCGCGGGGTTGCGGCGGCGGCGAGCAGGGAGGGTAGCTGGGCCACCAGCGCGGGGTCGCCGGGATTGAGCGACTGCATTGCCTGGAGGCGGATGCCGGTGTTGCCGGCGGAGAGGGCGGCGACGATCGCTTGCTTGGCCGGGCTGTCGGCCGCGGTGGCCAGGCCGCCGAGGGTGCGCAGCGCGTGGTAGGCGCCGAGCGGGAGCTCACGGCCTTCCGGGGTGGCGGCCATGTTGACCAGTTCGGCAAGGCCGGGCACGACGTCGTCCTTGCCGCGCTCGACCAGCAGGCGCTGGGCGTGCAGGCGGACGTGCTGCGACGGTGAGTTGAGGGCGCGGACCAGGGCGACCGGATCCTTCTCGCTGAGGGCCGGGGCCTTGCGAAGCGGGGCATCGGCGGGGACGACCCGCCAGATGCGGCCGTGCTTCCGGTCGCGCAGCGGGGTGGTGTAGGCATTGCCCTTGCCGGGACCCTTCTGGCCGGTCTGGTAGGGGCTGTGCGGCTTGTCATAGCCGCGGGCCGGGTTCCAGAAACGGAACACGACGTTGTGCTGGATGATCGGGTTGTACCAATCGGCGATCCACACGGCACCATCGGGACCGGTGCGGGCGGCGACCGGGGCGGCCCAGGCGTCGGCGCTGGCGAAGAGATTGTCGCCGCGCATGTCGATGGACTTGAGCGAACCGCGGTCGGCGACCTTGCCGGTGTTGACGATGTGGCCGGTCGGCTCGCAGATGAAGGCGGCGTTGTCGGGGAGGATGCCCTTGAAGGACGAGTCGGTGTGGAAGAAGTGGCCGGCGGCGGCGGTGTATTTCTCGATCTGGTCGACCTGGGTGAGGTCGCGGGTGTTCATGTACATGAACGGCTGGTCATCGAGGCGTGGGGTCTTCGGTTGTTCGAGGCCGCTGTCCTTGTAGGCTTTTCCGGGGATGGAAACCATCCACGAGGGGTTGTTGTTGGCGGTGGAGCCGAAGATGGAGAGGTCTTCAGAAAAGCCGAGTCCCCAGGTGTTATTGGTGGTGGACTGGAGGAACTCCAGCTCGGAGAGGTCCGGGCGGAAGCGAAAGACGGCCTGGCTGAACTTGTGCTCGCCATCGGCCAGCTTCATTTCGACGCCGCTGTAGCCGACGGTCGCGTAGAGCCAGTTGTCGGGGCCGTACTGGAGCTGGGAGGTCGAGGCGTGGGTGTCCCAGATGTTCAGTCCGCTGGCGAGGACCTTGCGGGTGTCGGCCCGGCCGTCGCCATTGTCATCGCGGAGGAAGACGAACTCGGGGCCGTCGGTGGCGACCACGCCGCCGCGGACGAAGACGGTGCCGGTGCAGTGGCGCAGGCCCTTGGCGAAGACGGTGACCTTGTCGGCCTTGCCGTCGCCGTTGGTGTCCTCGAGGATCTTGATGTTGTCGTCGCCCTTGCCGGGTTCGGCGGGGACGTCATTGGGGTAGCCGAAGCTTTCGACGACCCAGCAGCGGCCGCGCTCGTCCCAGTCGATGGCGATCGGGTTGACGACCATCGGCTCGCTGGCGAAGAGCTCGAGGCGGGTGCCGGCGGGGACCTGGGTGTGCAGGGCGCTGTCGGCGGGGGAAAGCGGCAGCTGCAGCTCCATCATCGGGATGTCCGGGTGGGCGCGGTCACGGACGCGGGGTTCCTTGACGACCAGTTCCGGCAGGCGCAGGGCGGCGAAGGCCTTGGCTTTCGCCTCGCCGACGCTCCAAGTGATGGCGCGGGCGACGAGCACTTGGTAGGCGGTCTCGTTCCAGACCCGCAGGTCGTGGCCGCTGGCGGTGTAGAAGACGCGGCCCTTGCCCTCGGTGCGGGTCCAGGTCCACGGCTCGGGATCCTTTTCATCGCCGTGGATCGGCGGGCGGACCTGGAGGAGGTGGCGGTCGCCGGTGAGATCCTGGTGGACGTAGGTCTCGTCCCACGCCTTCAGCTCCGGCAGACCGCGGGTGATCGGGTGCTCCTTGTCGATGCTTTGAGGGCTGAACTCATGGCCTTCGTGGCTCTTGAACTTGCCGCCGACCAGCGCGAACCACTCAGGCGAGGGGTGGAAGCAGCCGCAGGCACTGTGGAGGGCGACCAGGCCGCCGCCGTCGCGGACCCAGGTAAGGATGTCGGCCGGCACCTTGTCCTGTTCGTGGTTGGCGTAGACGATCAGCGAGTCGTAGCGGTCGAGGCGCTCGCGGGTGACCTGGGAGAGGTCCTCGATGAACGTCAGGTTGTAGCCGCGGGTGCCGAGGGCCTGCTTGAGGACACGGTAGCGCTCGACCGGGTTGTGGCCGCGGTCATCGCCGAGGAACAGGACTTCCAGGCGGCGGGGCTTGAGGTCCTGGGCGATGGCGGTCGCAAGCAGGAGCGGTAGGATCAGGAGACGACGGAGCATGAGGCGGACGGTTGAGGAAATCGTGGAGCGTGGATCGGGCGGGGCCAATACTGAATGGGGGCCGCAAAGTTTTCACGGGTTTCTCATATGTGAAACGCATTTTATTCGTCGGCTTGCAGCCGGACGCGGCTTCGACTAGGACTGCGCCTCCCGACCCGAACCCATGAAACGACTCCTTGCCAGCGCGTTGTTGATCCTGTGCCCGATGATCCTGGATGCCGCCCCGTTGCGGGTGTTCATCCGCGGCGGGGAAAAGACCCACGGTCCGAATGCCCACGAGCACGAGCGCTTCCTCAACGACTGGAAGGTGATCCTGGCGGAGCGGGGGATCCAGAGCGACGGCGCCAAGGACTGGCCCACCGCCGCCCAGCTGGAACAGACCGACGTGCTGGTCATGTATGCGCAGGAAGGCGCGAACGCGACGGAGGAGCAGAAGGCGAACCTGGCGAAGTTCACCCGGCGCGGCGGCGGGATCGTGGTGATCCACACCGCGGTGGTGGGCCAGGACACCGCCTGGTGGAAATCCGTGGTCGGCGGTGCCTGGATCCACGGCACGACCAAATGGCGCGAGGGCCCGATGGCGCTGCACTACGTCGACGAAGCGTCCAAGCGCCATCCGATCACCGCCGGCGCGGCCGATTTCAAGATGGACGACGAGATCTACTACGACCTCGACGTTTCCCCCGAGGTGCGGGTGCTGGCGACCAGCGACACCGGCGATGGCACGCCGAAGGTGCAGGGGCAGATGTGGACCTACGAGAAGGACCAGTACCGCGCCTTCGTCACCATCCCCGGCCACCTCTACTCGACCTTCGAGCGGCCGAGCTACCGGGCGATCCTGCTCCGCGGCATCGCCTGGGCCGGGAAGCGTGACAACCTCGACGAGTTCTGCAAGCCGGAGGAGATCAAGGCGCTTGGCGAACCGGAACTGGGCATCCAGCCTTGAGGACAGCCGCCATGTCCCGACGCATCCTCATCGCCCCCGACAAGTTCAAGGGATCGCTCTCCGCCCCGGAAGCCGCCGCCGCCATCGCGGAGGGCATCCGGCGGCTCGATCCGACCGCGGAACTCGACTTGTGCCCGATCGCCGACGGCGGCGAGGGCTTCATGGAAAGCCTGGCCTCCGCCCTGGCCGGACGCTGGATCCATTGCCCGGCGGTGGATGCCCTCGGGCGGCCGGTCGACAGCAAGTACGTGCTGGCCGATACCGCCGAGGGACCGGTCGCAGTGATGGAAATGGCCGAGACCGCCGGCTTGTGGCGGCTGGCTGCCAGCGAGAGGGATCCGCTGGTCGCAACCACGCTCGGCGTGGGAATGCAGATGGCGCACGCGATCGCCGAGCACCAGGTGAGCCGCATCATCATGGGCATCGGCGGCAGTGCGACCAACGACGGCGGCTGCGGGATGGCGTCGGCCCTCGGGGTGATTTTCCCCGACGAGAGCGGGGTTTCCGTCGATCCGAATCCGTGGAACCTGCTCGGGGCGACCGCGGTCGATTTTTCCAACCGCATGACCTTGCCGAGGGTCACCGCCGCGTGCGACGTCGACAATCCCTTGCTCGGCGAGCGCGGGGCGACCGCGGTGTTTTCCGGTCAGAAGGGGGCGACGGCGGAATCGAAGGTGACGCTGGAAATGGCGCTGCGCAACCTGGTCGCGATCAGCGGCGGTGAGCAGGCCGCGGAGATTCCCGGGGCCGGGGCTGCCGGCGGTCTGGGCTTCGGCCTGCTGCATTTCGCCGGGGCCGAGCTGGTGTCGGGATTCGACCTGTTGGCCGATCTCCTGAAGCTCGAAGAGCGGGTCGTGAAGGCCGACCACGTGATCACCGGCGAGGGATCGATCGACCACCAGAGCCTGTCGGGCAAGGGCCCGGTCGCCCTGGCCAGGCTGGCCGCCCGGCACGGGATCCCGGTCACTGGCTTCTGCGGCATGACCGACGACGCGGCGCGCGGAAGCGGGATATTCGCGTCGCTCCACGCCCTCGCCGACACCGGCCTGCCGCTCGAGCAACTGATCGCGGAAGCCGGCCCCTTGCTGACCGCGATGGTCGAGCAGTCGAACTTTATCCAATCATGAAGACCCCGTTCATCACCGAAGCCGAAGCCATCAAGGAGGATTTCAAGGGCCGCACCAACTACTGGATGTGCCGGCCGGAAATCACCAATGCCAAGGACCTGCAGGTCTGCCGCGCGGTGCTACCCGCCGGCGAGTGTCACAATTTCCACCACCATCCGGAGCTCGAGGAAGTCATCTACGTTCTCGAGGGCGAGGTGGAGCAGTGGGTCGGCGAGGAGAAGCAGACCCTCAAGGTCGGCGAGGCCGCCCACATGGGGCCGGGTGTCGTTCATGCGACCTTCAACGACAGCGACAAGGATGCCGTCATCCTGGCCATCCTCTCGCCCGGCTCGCAGGTCGGACCGTTCATGGTCGATGTGAGCACGGAGGAACCGTGGGCCTCCCTGCGCGGCTAGCGGGCGGGTGAATAGGGTTTGGAATCTGCGCTTCCTGCTGCACCGCACACGGGTTCAGGAGTCCCCGGGGTGGGGGAGCGAATCACTCCCCGGGGGCCGATTGGTCGCAGTTGTTTCCTGTTAGGATCCGCAGGGCCTCGACGGAAGCTTCGTGCTCCGGGAAGTAGAGCGCGTTGTTCTCCGCGATTTCCAGAGCGCTTCGCAGAGATGCACCAGCTTCGGCGAGCAGTTGAATGACCTCGGGGCGATTCTGGATGGCAGCGTTCTCGATGATGGTCCGGTCATGCTCATCGGTCATTTCGAGATCAAAGCCCGAACCGATAAGCCTCCGTAGAGCTTCCAGATCGTTCTCCCAGAGAATGCGTTCGATCTCGGATTCGTCCTCCCTGAATGCGTCGTCAGACTCGAGTCCACGGATGAAATCCTCGAAGGTCGCTGCCACCTTGGTGATCCGATAATCATCTTCCTGATCGACGTGGACTACCTCGGGCTCTCCTTGCGGGCCACAGTTCCGGTAGTCAAGAGCGAGCATGTCATGTCCGGCGGAGGGACAATCAGCAAAATAGACGCCGACAGCGGGATAACCCCACTCCTCCTCCCAGAACCGAGAATTGAATGTCTCTCCGCACAAGGAGTAGAGCTTGCTGCTTCCGATTGAGTAGATCCCGGTGATTGCGATGTGGTCGTCGGACCACGAAGTCGGCTCGTTTGTGCGGTGATTCGTGTTCTTGGGGAAGCCGCCATTTTGCGTCTTGGCTAGTTGAATGTATGCAGCAGGCAATTTGTATCCGAGTCGCTTCTCCACGGCTTCGATTACCTCCGGGGTGGGCTCCTCTCCGACGTAGTTCTCCTTGGCGTATTGGGAGTCCTCCCAGAACGAGGCGAGATCGAAGCCATCGAATTCCTGTGACATAGGCGGTGTGTGGGGGGGGGCTTAGATTTTTGGTGTTCGCGGAGAGTATCTCGCCGTTTCGCGAGTTGTCGCCGGGTCGTTGTGATCGACTCAAGGGCGGAAGTCGAAACGGGTCAAGCGGTCCGGCGGGTGGCGGGAGTTCCGGTGGCGGAGGAAAAGGGGGCGGGGCGATTCCGTGGGGTTCCGGGAGAAAGGTTGGCGGACAAGGGAAGGAGGCCGGTTCCCCGGAAGCGGGGCCGGCGCGGGGAGGGACGCGGGTCGGGGGAAACGCGTTCTCACGAACGCGCCTACGGAAAAAGCTCACGGTTTGCCGGGGAAGGCCGGCTTGCCGCTGGCGGCGGCGCGGTGGGCTTCGGGGGTGTCGATCGGCACCCCGGGGTCGAGCTGGTCGGCGAGCTGGCGGTCGAGGGCGGCGGAGAGCCGTTCCTTGATGGCCTGGTAGTCCGGGTTGTCGGCCAGGTTCGTCATCTCGAAGCGGTCCTCCGCGGTGTGATGGAGATGCTCGGCAGGGCGGCGCATGAAGCGCTCGACCAGCCGCAAGGTGTCCGGGTTGTCGGTGGAGTGGAACAACCAGGTCGGCCAGTAGGCATTGTGCTCGGTGCGGCCGAGCAGGTGCTTTTCGATGTAGAGCCGGTCGGGGGTCAGGTTGCGGATGTAGCGCCAGTCGCCGTCGGTGATCGAGCGGATCGGGTACGGCGGGCCTTCCGGCCAATTATTATGCATGCCGTAGGCGAACTCCCGGTGGCGGTCGCTTTCCCCGCGCAGCACCTTGACGAAGCTGCTGCCGTCGAAGGTGTCCGTGGCCGGCTTGCCGCCGGCGATCTCGATGAAGGTCGGCACGACGTCGGCATACTGGACGAGGGCCTTGGTGCGGGTGCCGGGGGCGATGGCGCCGGGCCAGCGGGCGATCATCGAGGTGTGGAGACCGCTGTCCCAGTTGGTCCACTTGTTGCCGGGGAACTGGGCGCCTTGTTCGCTGGTGAAGAGGACCAGCGTGTCGTCCGCCCGCTTCACCTCATCGAGCAGGTCGAGGATCTCGCCGACCTGGGAGTCCATGTAGGTGATCTCCGCGAGGTAGGCGGAGAAGTCCTGCCGGGTCCGCGGGGTGTCGGCGAGGTAGGGCGGGAGTTTCAGCTTTTTCGGCGGGTAGGCCGAGCGGTCGCCCATGACCCACGGGGCGTGGGGCTCGGTCAGGGCGACGACCAGGCAGAACGGCCGGGCGGTATCGCGGGTGATGAATTCGCGCGCGCCGGCGAGGTCGTGCGGGCGGGTGGGATTGCGCACGCAATTGTCGTCGAATCCCGGGACCTTCTCGAAGGGATAGGCTTCGTGCGGACCGATGTGGGTTTTGCCGGTGAGACCGACGCGGTAGCCGAGGTCGCCGAGGAAGTGGGGCAGGCTGCGGGTGCCGGGGCGGGAGCTGCCGTGGTTCCACGCGCAGCCGTTGCGCAGGGGCAGGCGGCCGGAATAGAGCTCTGAGCGCGACGGCGAGCACATCGCCATGCCGACGTAGGCGCGCTCGAACACCAGGCCTTCCTTGGCGAGGCGGTCGATGTTCGGGGTGTGTGCGTTTTCACCGCCATGGACCGGCAGGTCGCTGTGGGTGCAGTCGTCGGCAATGATGACCAGGATATTGGGCGGGCTGGCGGCGGTCGCCGCCGCGAGGAAGGCGGAGGCGAGCAGGGTTTTGATCGGGAACATGGAATTGGCAGGGATAGGCAGTTGGCTCGGAACGGGCGGACGAGTCGATCTCGGATTGCGTCTCGCCGTCGTGCAAGCGCCCCGGGTGGAGCGCCGCGGCCCGCACGCTATGATATCCCGAGGGCACCCGATCGTTCCTGCTTTCGCATGAAAATTTCCGATTTGCGGACGCTGCACTCGGTTCCGGCGGGTTCGGCGGGGCGGTGACGTGGTTTTCGCGAACGTTTGGCGGGAAGGAGGCATTCACCCTCCCGGAGCCGTGCCCAACGGCTTCTTCCGCCGCGGGCAGCCGCGCGGTCCCCGAAAACCCATCCGAACCCACATGTTTTCCCATACCCCCACCCGCGTCCTGAGCGCGGCCATCGGCCTCGGCCTCGGCCTTTCCCTCTCGCCCGCCTTCGCGGAGATCATCGTTCGCTCGAACGGCAACACCGGCGGGGTCTCGGAGGTAGGGATCCTCGCCGAGCTCGATGGCTCGGGGAACGGCTTCAGTGCGACCGGCATTTGGGACGTCAGCGGATCGGTGACCGAGCCCGGAGCATTCAACGGCAGCGTGCGGCTGAAGTTCGACGCGATGAAGAACGTCAGCACCGACCCGGCGACCCTCGGCGACGAGCTGGTCGACGGCAATGTGGACCGCGACGCGAACGGCTACATCGGGGTCGAGGGCAATCCGAATGGCGGCGGCATCGGTGCGGATGTAACCAACAGGGAGGGCATCGCGATCCGCTTCGACGAGATCAACGGGGTGACGGCCGGGGTCGGCGTCCAGCTCACCCGCATCAATGTCCGCAACGTCGGCCGCAGCGGAACCGACCCGGTCGGGACGGAGTCGTTCACCGTCGTCAATCTCCTGACCCGCGAGTCGATGACCGTGGTGCCGACCGCCGGCAGCGAGGGGGACTTCGACGTGACGTCGCTCAACCTCGTGCGGACCAGTGGCGATCCCGGCCCCGTGGCGGCGATCTTCTCGGGAGATACCGGCGGCTTCCGGATCGACGGGGTGAACTTCACGGTGCAGCCGGGGGAGGGTGACTTGCCGCCGTTGATCGGTGCCTTCGTTGCGAACGACTCCAGCATCTCTGCCGGGGACGACCTGAGGCTGTCGTGGGACGTGCTCGGTGCGGACAGCATCACCATCTCACCCGCACCGGGCGAGGTGGGCGGCGGGACCAGCGGTTTCGCCATCGTGAATCCGGCGACCATCACGACTTACAGCCTCACCGCAACCAACGAGCACGGCAGCAGCACCAGTGAACTGACCGTCCGGGTCGATGGCAGTCCGGCGACGCCCGCAGGTCCGGTGGGCGAAGACGGCATCCGCTATGTCTCCGGCGAGGTGGTCATCCTCGATCCGCCGCCGGCGTCGGTCCGGGCCGGTGATTCCGAGCGCCACGCCGCGATCCAGCTGATCCCCGAGAAAGGCGGGGTCACCCTGGCTGCACCCGTCGAGGTCGATCACCTGGTCGGCGGCCCGGTGTCGTTGTCCGGCAACGCCGGAACCGCGGGAACGCTGCCGACCGGGGTCCCGCTGAACAGCTTCCTGCTGCATGCCGACCTGCCGGACGACGCGCCCCAAGTGATCCTGACGACCACCATCACCTTCGACGCCCCGATCGTCGGCCTGGCCTACCGGACCGAGACGGCACCGGCGTCCGGCTTCGCGAACCGGCTCGAGGAAACCGATGCCGCCTTCGGTCTGGACGGGATGTTGTTCGAAAGCGAATCGCTGTCGCCCGACTCGGCGCTGCGGCGGAGCGTGGACGGGGAAGTCGCGGATGAAATCTCGATCAGTCCCGACGGGATGACGCTCACCGCGACCTTCCGTCTGCTCGGTTCCTCACCGAAGGTGATCGACGACCTGCGGGTGATCACCCGGGCAACCCCGGTCGCCGCGCCGGCGGGTGCACCGAACATCGTCTTCTTCCTCGCCGATGACATGGGCATCGGCGACACCAGCGCCTATCAGGACTGGTCCGGGCTGGCGGACGGCGACCAGATCGTGACGCCGGCCATGGAGCGGCTCGCCGACCTCGGCATGCGCTTCACCGACGCCCATGCGCAGAACCGCTGCACGCCGACACGCTACGCCTTGATGACCGGTCGCTACGCCTGGCGGGCGGGGCTCTTGAACGGCGTGCTGATGGGAGCGGTGAAGCCGCCGATGATCGAGAAGGAGCGACCGACCTTGCCGGCTTTCCTGAAGGCCAAGGGCTACGCCACGGCAATGGTCGGCAAGTGGCACCTCGGGCTGGAGTACCGGCAGGACGACGGCTTGCCCGCCGCCGGCTGGGACCAGGCGGACTTCGGCGTGATGATGCGCGACACTCCGCTGGACCACGGCTTCGACTTCTTCCACGGGTTCTCTCGGTCGCACCTCACCTCCGGTCCCGATGGCCAGGACGGCAACGGGCCGGCGCAGGACATCGGGCCGGGATGGCTCGAGGGCCGGCGGGTTGCAGGTGTCACCGGGCGCGGCAAGCAGCTCGACGGCTCCTACGACTGGGACGGGATGGGCCAGGAGATGTTGGATCAGGCGAGGGGCTTCATGCAGTCGCACCTGGGGAACACTTCGGAGAGCCAGCGGCCGTTCTTCCTCTATTTCGCGTCGCACTCGAACCACCAGGTCTACACGCCCGACACGGCCATCGACGGCGTGCCGGTGGTGGGGGAGAGCCATTGGAAGGACGGCAGCCCGACCGGTGACGTCCGCCGCGACTTCGTCTACCTGAACGACGTTCTGTTAGGACGGCTGATGGACTACCTGGAAACCACGGACGATCCGCGGAACCCGGGCGCCAAACTGATCGACAACACCCTGCTGGTGTTCGGCAGCGACAACGGGTCCGAGATCAACGAGCAGCGCGCGGTCGGCAACCTGCGGGCCTTCAAGGCGCGGATCTACGAGGGCGGCCACCGGGTGCCGATGATGGCCTACTGGAAGAATGGCGGCATCGGCGACGGCACCGAAGGAAACGGCGGTATCACCCGCGACGACCTGGTCGCGATGCAGGACATCTTCCCGACCGTCGCGGAGTTGTTGGGCAGTCCGCTCGACGATCCCGCCGCGGCAGGCGACGCGGCGGTCGACGGCTTCCCGCGGGGCAAGGTCTTCAAGAACCAGCCCGCCGATCCCCGGCCGCCGATCCTGACCAACGAGCAGGCGGGCAACACCTGGCTGGCGCTGCAGTACCACGGGACCATCCCGCTGGATCCGCCGCTCACGGGCTACTGGAAGATCATCTTCGACAATCCCTTGCTCAACAATGCCAACGCCGGCACGGGCAACGCGATCCCGCTCGAACTCTACAACCTGGAAACCGACCGCCTCGAGGCCAACGACCTGATCGGCAACCCGGCCTACGCGGGCCTGATCGACTGGCTTTCGGCGTGGGCGGAGCGGATCGCCAATGGCGACCTCTCGCGCGAGGCCCCGCCGCTGCCCGAGTCTTCGCTGTTCCGGGACAACGGCGGATTGAGGATGGATATCCCCGCCCGTCCCTTCTTTTTCTACGAGGTCTGGGGTTCGGAGAACCTGGACGACTGGTCCCGCGTCGCGACGCTCCAGTCGCCTGCGGCGGCCACCCTCGACTACCCGCTGCCGATCGACCGCCCGCGCCGGTTCTTCCAGGTGAGGGTGCGGCAGTGATGGCGCTGCCCGTCCCGGAGTGACGCAAAAAGTGCAAACGTTTCGCCCGTGATGAAAATGCCACTTTGGAACCGCCCCGAACGTTCCCCGCGATCCCGCGGAAAAACCCCAGCTTGATCCATGAAACCCTCCACGATCGTCTCCCTGTTCGCCCTCGCCGGGCTTGCCGCCACGCCCGCCGCCCGCGGTGCCGTGATCATCGAATCCACCAACAACAGCGACGGCCAGAGCGAGATCGCGCTCAACGTCAGCGTCGACGGCGCCGGCGCGGTGACCACCGGCAGCCCGTGGTTCGGCCTGAGCGGAAGCGTCTCCCAGGCGGGTGCCTTCGGCGGCACGATCGGCGTGACCTTCGATGCCGCGAAGAACATGAGCACTTCCGGCCCGACAATCGGCGATGAACTGGCTGACGGCACCTTCGATCGTGATGACGCCGGATTCATGGGGGTGGTGGGCAACCCGAACGCCGGCGGAATCGGCGCGGACGCCACCAATCACGAGGGCATCACCATCTTCCTCGACGAACTCACCGACATCGATCCGTCGGTCGGGGTCCGGATCATCGGCATCAACGTCCAGAACGTGGGACGAACCATCAATGCCACGACTGATCCCGTCGACGAATCCTTCACCGTCGTCAATCTCTTGACCCGCCAGTCCCTTACCTTCGTTCCGGTGGCGCAGGGTCTCAGTGCCGGGACCTTCGATGTCTCGTCGCTCAACATGTTCCGGGTCGGCGGTGACGCCGGGGCGGTGACCGCGATCTTTTCCGGCGATGTCGGCGGCTTCCGGATCGACGGCATCACGATCGAGACCTTCGCGGTCCCGGAGCCGTCGGTTGCGCTGTTAGGCGCGATCGGACTGTTCGGACTGGTCCGTCGCCGGCGCTGATCCTCGAGACCTATCCGGAATCCCACCTCGACGGTTGCGGCGACCGGTAGCGGCCGATAGCATCGCCGCCGCATGTCCGACGGCGATGCCCATGCCCGGCGCTCCCACGTGGTGCGGAGCGATTCGAGCGATAACCGCGAGTGGCTCGCCGGCCAGCCGGTGTGTCCTCTTTTGCAGCAGCATCACATCGCCCACGTCGAGATCCTCGAGGTCCGCGAGCCGTTCCGGATGATGCGGCGCGACCAGTCGGGAACCTTCATGCTCGCTTGCTTCGGCGGCCGCGGGACGGTTCTCGCGGACGGCAAATGGCAACAGGTCGCGGCCGGCCAGGCGTGCCTGCTGCCGCCCTTCGTGACCAACGGGATGCGGGCGACCGGCAAGGAACCGTGGCGGATGTGCTGCGTGCGCTACTTCGAGTCGCGGGAGTCGCTGCCCATCGTCTCGCAACGCTCGCCGGTGCTGGGAACCTACGATCCGGAGCCGTTGCGGCGGGCGATCGAGGGGTTGCACGCGGAGGCCGCCGGCGCCGCCCTGCCGTCGGCGATGCACCTGTGGACCGAGCTGGTTCACGCCTACGTCCTGCGCTTCGCCCAGCCGCACCAGTCGGACTCGCGGCTGTGGAAGCTGTGGGAGGCCGTCCACCAGGCGCTCGATCATCCGTGGACGCTCGACGAACTGGCCGCCCGCGCCTGCCTGAGCAAGGAACACCTGCGCAAGCTGTGCCGGCGCGAGCTCGGCCGCACGCCGATGCAGCAGGTGACCTTCCTGCGGATGCAGCACGCGCGGCATTTGCTTTCGACGACCGACGAGAAGGTCGAGTCGATCTCGCGCCAGGCCGGCTTCGCGAATCCGTTCACGTTCTCGAACACCTTCAAGAAGTGGATCGGCTGGCGGCCCTCGGAGATCCGCCGCCCGGGGGAGGGGGTGCATATTTGAAATCCACATCCGGCTATTGATCCGGCTCGCGGGCTATACAGCCCCGGATCCCCGCGTAAGAAGGGGAACATGATCCTCGAAACCCAAGCATTCCCGCCGTTGCTGCGGGTCTCCTGCCTGCTGGCGGGGCTCACCCTGCCCGGCGGCCCCGCGATGTCTGCCGATCCCGAGATCCTGGTCCGCGCGGAGGTGCCGGTGGTCGAGGGGCTGGCCGGGGTCGGGTCGATCCCCGGTGAGGCCGACTTGAAAGGGAAGGCAGCGGTGCTGGTGGCGGGCGCCGAAGGCTGGGACGATGCCGCCAGGGCGCGTCTCGACGGATTTGTCAAAAACGGCGGCGGGCTGGTGCTGGTACACGACGCGATCACCGCGTCGGGCTTCGTTCCGGGCGAGGTGAAACGCTGGGCCGGGGGCGTCCCCTTGTTCTTCACTCCGGCGGGACGGCAGCAGCCGGTCACCAGCGGCCTCTCGAACTTCGATGTCGAGGATGAGATGTTCCATGGCTTCCCCCTGCCGGACGACGCGGAGGTGCTCGCGACCACCTGGACGCCGAACCGCAAGCACCTCAAGGGGACCGACCCGCAGCCCTACGTCTATGGCGTGTCGCCGGTGATCTGGACAATGCCCCACGGCAAGGGCCGGATCGTGTGCTTCGTGCCCGGCAAAAGCGCGGCGACATTGGAGCATCCCGCGATCCGCACCCTGCTGGCCCGCGCGCTGGCATGGGCCGGCGGGAAGGACGACATCGATGCCTTTTCTCCCGACGTCCCGGAGGAGAGCCTGACCTATCCGAAAGGAGGACCGCTGTCGCCGCGGGCATCGGTCGGTTCGTTGCAGGTCCATCCGGAATTCAAGGCGGTGCTGGTGGCGGCCGAGCCGCTGGTTTCAAAACCGCTCAACATCGACTGGGACGGCCAGGGGCGGCTGTGGGTCGTGGAGAGCCTCGAATACCCCGAAGGCAAGAAGGGCGGCGGGCCGGAGTCGATGTACGATGTCTGGCAGCGCGAGACGGAACTGCCGAAGCCCCCGCCGGTCGATCGGCTCGGGCACGACCGGATCTCGTGGCTGGAGGATACCGATGGCGACGGCGTGATGGACAAGAAGCATGTCTTCGCCGACGACCTCGACCTCGCGACCAGCTTCTGTTTCTACCGCGACGGGGTCATCGTCGCCCAGCCGCCGGAGATCCTCCGCCTGCGTGACCGCGATGGCGACGGCAAGGCCGACCAGCGCGAGGTGCTCTACACCGGGCTGGGCACCTTCGACACCCACTCGGTGTTGAACAACCTGCGCTGGGGGCTGGACGGCTGGATCTACTCGACCCACGGCTACTCGGGGTCGCCGAAGGTCACCTCGGGCGACGGCAAGACCGACTTCGGCGCGATCGGTTCCGGCATCGTCCGCTTCAGGCCGGACGGCTCGAAGATCGAGATGGTCAGCGCGAAGAGCGGCAACTGCTGGGGCTTCGAGATGACTTCCGACGGCGAGATGTTCATGACCCAGCCGACTTCCGGTGACCTGCTGATGCACGTGCCGGTGTCCGACCGGATCATGGCGGAAGCCGGGATGGGACGCGATCCGTCGTGGAACGTGCTGATCCACCTGCGGCCGGTGAAGCCGCTGATGTCGTGGGACGAGATCGTCGAGAACCAGCCGAACGACGTGATCGGTTCGTTCACCGCGGCCTGCGGCAACGCGATCTACGAAGGCGGATCGTGGCCGGGTAAGTGGACGCTCGGCTATTTCACCGCCGAGCCTACGGTGCACATCGTACACCACGAGCAGCTCGCGGGTGAGGGAGTCACTTACACGGCGGAGAAGACCCGCGAGGAGGAATTCTCGGCGACGCGGGATTTCTGGAACCGGCCGATCGACACCCGCATCGGTCCCGACGGCCAGCTTTATGTGATCGATTTCTACAACCAGGCGATCCTCCACAACGACCCGCGCGGGCCGATCCATCTCTGGAACAACCAGGCCGCGCGGCCGGACCGCGACCACTTCTTCGGTCGCATCGTCCGCTACGAGCACAAGCGGTCGAAGAAGCTTCCGGCGGCGGATCTTTCCAGTCTCGAGGGCCAGGTGGCGGCGCTCGGTCATCCGAACCGCGACCTCCGCTTGCGCGCCCAGCGGCTGATCGAGGAGGGCGAGGTCAAAGCCGCAGCGGAAATGTTAGGCCGCGCGACCGGGCCTGCGAAGTTGCACGCATTGTGGATCCGCGCGGCGGCCGGGGTGCTGTCGATCGATGACCTGGCGAGAGCGCTGGAAGACGGCGATCCGTCGGTGCGGGTGACCGCGGCGCGGGTGGTCGGCGCGCATCCCGGGCTGGCCACACCGGAGTGGGTGAAGGCCGTGGCCGCGAAACTTCCCGCCGAGAGCGATCCGCGGGTTCGTCTCCAGCTTCTGGCGTCCTTGCCGGCGGACACCGTGATTCCGGCCGGGGTGCTGGTCGGATTGCAAGCCGGCGCCGACGAACGCTGGACCCGCGCGGCGATCGCACGGTTGGCGCGGAATACCCCCGGCGACGTGCTTGCCGCGGCCTTGGCAGCGGATGAGCCGGACAAGCAGTCGCCGCTGGTGGCACTGCTTTTCGAATCCTGCGCCGGTGACGCGGCGAAGCTGGTTCCGATGCTCCAGGCCCTGGGCGGAGCGAAGGGACAGGGGATCGCGGTGGCGTCGCTCGCCTCGCTGCAGGGGCGCCCGCTGCCGGATGCCGCGGAGGTGGTCTCGACCTTGGAAAGCCTTGCCGCCGGTGACAATCACCAGCTCGCCGGCATGGCCCTGCCGCTGGCGGCCCGCTTCTGGGCACCCGCTGAGGTTGGCAAGAAGCTGGATCTGTTGCTGCCGCGGATCCTCACTGGCACGCCAGTCGAACCGGGAGTGCTGGCGGCGCTGGCGAAGTTGCCTGCATTCACCGCAGAGCTGGTGGAATCGATCGAAAGTGCCGTGGTCCAATCCGAAGACGCGCGGCAGGTGGTGCTGCCGGCCTTGTTTTCGAATGGCTCGAAAGCAGCGGCCGGGTTGATCATCGATCTTCTCCCATCGTTGCCTCCGGCCGAGAAGGCGGGTGCCCTGGAGGCGCTGTTAGGCCGGCCGGAATCGGCGATCGCGCTGTCCGATGCCCTCGCCGATAATCGCCTCACCGTTGCCGTTGCCGGGCCTCAGGTGTTGAACCGGCTGGCCTCGCATCCTGATGAAAAGGTGCGGGGGCACGCCGCTCCGATCGTCGAACGCTTCCGCGGGGCCGCCGAGGCGAAGTCGGCGATGATCGACCGGTTGCTGCCGCAAGTCAGTGCTCCCGGGGATCCGGCAGCGGGCAAGCAGCTCTTCGCCGCCTGCGCGGTGTGCCACGTTTTCCAAGGCCAGGGCACCTCGATCGGGCCGGTGCTGGAGGGCATCGGCGTGCATGGGGTCGAGACGCTGCTCACCCACATCGTCGACCCGAACCGCGAGGTCGAACCGAGCTACCACACCTGGAATGTCAGCACCAGCGACGGCCGCACGGTGAGCGGTTTCATCAGCCGTGAAACCGCGGGCAGCCTGTTCCTCCGCAATGCCGGCGGCGAGGTCGAGATCCCGCGCGACCAGGTGGCGAGCCAGACGGACACCGGGAAGTCGCTGATGCCGGAGGGCTTCGACGCCCTCGGTCCGGTGGCCTTGCGCGACTTGATCTCCTATCTGCGTTCCGGTGAGCAGCGTTTCCACACCCTGCCGCTGGGCAAGGCCGCGACGGCCGATGGCAGCCGCGGTGTTTACCTCTCCCCGGAGACTGCCGGCGATCGTGTCGGCCTCAAGCGCTACGGCCTGGTCGAGGAACGCGGCGTGCCCTTCCACCTGCAGGATCCGGCGACCGCGCCCGGCGGGAAGAACGTCGTCGTGCTCAAGGGCGGAATGGATCCGAATGCGGTCAGCCGCAGCATGCCGGCCGAGGTGGAAATCCCGGTGAACGTCGCCGCCGGACGCCTGCACCTGCTCGGAGCGGTGGCTGGCTGGGGATTCCCGGCGGTGCGGGAACAGGACCCGCTGGTAACGATTTCCGTCCACTATGCGGATGGTAGTTCGGAGGACATCGTGCTGAAAAACGGCATCGACATCGCCGACCACGTCGCCGGGGTCGACGTGCCCGGATCGGCCCGCACCGATCTCACGAATCACGGCCAGGTCCGCTACCTGTGGCGCGATTTGAAAAAGCCCGGCCAGGTCATCTCGAAGCTGGTACTGTCGAGTCCGGGCAAGGCGCCCGCGCCGATGATCGCGGCGATCACGCTCGAGTCCGCCAGCAAGGACGGCGTTATGAACGATGCCCCGCAAGACGGCGGTCCCGCCGTCCAGCCCTGAATCCGAAGTCCATGAACCAAGTCTTTCATCTTCACCCCGACGACAATGTTGCCGTCGCCGTTGCCGATCTCGCCGAAGGCGAGTCACTGAAACTCACCGGGGCGACCGTGAAACGCACGGTGCCGCGCGGCCACAAGGTCGCCGTGCGCGACATCGCCGCCGACGAGCCGGTGTTCAAATACGGCCAGGTCATCGGCCACAGCACCCGGCCCATCGCCGCAGGCGAGCACGTCCACGTGCACAATCTCGGCATGTCGCCGCACAGCGACGACTACGCCCATGGTAGCGCCGCGCGGCCGACCGAGTTTGTGCCCGAGGCGGAGCGCGACACTTTCCTGGGCTACCGCCGCGGCGACGGGAAGGCCGGCACGCGCAACTACGTCGGCATCATTTCGTCGGTGAACTGCTCCGCCACCGTGGCGAAGCATGTCGTTCGCGAGGTCGAAAGTCGCGGAATCCTCGAACGGTTCCCGCACGTCGATGGCGTGGTCGCGATCACCCACGGCGTCGGCTGCTGCATCTCGAACAAGAACGAGGCCTTCGCGATGCTCCAGCGCACGGTCTGGGGCCACGTCCGGCATCCGAACTTCGGCGCGGTGATGATGGTCGGGCTCGGATGCGAGACCAACCAGATCCCGGGCATGGTCGAGACTTTCGGCAAGCCGCCGTCGGGAAACCTGCATTTCATGACGATCCAGCAGATGGGCGGCACCCGGAAGACGATCGAGGCCTGCCTCGAGAAGTTGGAAGAGGACGTGCTGCCGGAGGCCGACAAGGCGCGGCGCGAGGAACTGCCGGTAAGCGAGCTGATCGTGGCACTGCAATGCGGCGGTTCCGACGGCTACTCGGGGATCACGGCCAACCCCGCGCTCGGCCTGGCGGTCGACCGCCTGGTCGCGCAGGGCGGTTCGGCGATCCTTGCCGAGACGACCGAGGTCTATGGGGCGGAGCACCTGCTGACCCGCCGGGCGGTGCGGCCTGAAGTGGGCGAGGCCTTGATCGAGCGGATCCGCTGGTGGGAGGACTACGCGGCCAAGCTGGACGGCGAGATCGACAACAATCCCACGCCGGGCAACAAGGCCGGGGGGCTCACGACCATCCTCGAGAAGTCGCTCGGCGCGGTGTGCAAGGCGGGTTCGACCAACCTGGTTTCCGTGCTCCGCTACGCCGAGCCGGTCAAGGAAGCGGGAATGCACCTGATGGACAGTCCCGGCTACGACCCGATGTCGATCACCGGCGAGGTCGCCTCCGGGGCGAACCTGATCGCCTTCACCACCGGCCGCGGTTCGGTCTACGGCTACAAGCCGACGCCTTCGATCAAGATCGCCACCAACACGCCGATGTTCCGCCACATGGAGGAAGACATGGACCTCAACGCCGGGACCATTGCCGATGGCGAGGAAACCCACGAGGACGTCGCCGGAAGGATCTACCGGGAAATGCTGCGCGTCGCCAGCGGCGGCAAGACGAAGTCGGAAGAGCTCGGATTCGGCGACTGCGAGTTCGTGCCTTGGAACATCTCGGCCCAGATGTAGGTATCCGTGCCATGAGCGAGCAACCCAAGCGCTTCGTCGCCGAGCACGAGGTCATCCACGAGGACAACGACTGGACCCACAACGAGTGGCTCTGCCGCCCCGGGCTGGCCGAGGCCGAGCGGCTTTTGATGGTCCGCGCGCGGATGAAGCCGCACCACTGTCACCCCTTTCACATTCATCCGCACCGCGAGGAAATCATCCACGTCGAACAAGGTCGCGCCGAGCAGTGGGTGGGGGAGGAGCATCGCATCCTCGGGCCGGGGGAGGTGGCGGTCATCCCGCCCGGCGTCCCACATGCGACCTACAATCCCTTCGACGAGGAACTGGTCTTCCACGCGATCCTCTCGCCCGGCGTGCTCGGCGATGAACTCGCTTGCGATCCGGATCCGTGCGACGTCTCCGATGCCGAGCCGTGGAAGTCGATCCGCGACGGCATGACTCCGTGCCGCTTGCTGCGCGACGACTCCGTCGGCTAGCGCCGGAAATCCGACGGCCGGCGGCCGATCCACTGGCGGAAGGTGTTCGAGAAGGTGGTCACGCTTTCGAAGCCGACGGCGCGGGCGATGACCTCGACCTTGTCGTCGCTGACGGAAAGCAAGTGCCGCGCCCGCTGGAGGCGCAGGTGGGTCAGGTGCTGCATCGGGCTGCGGCCGAGTTCCTTGCGGCACAGGCGGCGCAGGTGCTCGCCGCTGAGACAGGCGATGCCGGCCAGCTCGTCGAGGCTCCACGGCCGGGCGAGCTCGGTTTCCACCTGCTGCCAGACCCGCCACAGCCGGTCGTCGGAGGTGTGGGGCTGGGCGAAGCGGACGACGTAGTGGTGCACCAGTTCGCTCCAATGATGGAGGGCCGCGGCGCCGTTGTCGCCGGTGCATTCGAAGTGCAGGCCGTCGATCGCGGCCTTCAGCGGGGCGACCTGGAACGATCCGGTCACCGGCGAGGAGGAAGAGACGATCGGTCGGGTCTCGCGTTCCTCGCGGTAGCGGACCCAGGCGAAGCTCCAAGGTTTCCCCGGCAAACACTTCAGCGCGTTCATCACGAAGGGCGGCAGCAGGCAGGCCTGGCCGGTGCGGATCCGCTTCCAGCGGCCGTCGGCGAGGATCGCCCCTTCGCCCTCAAGGGTGGCCAGCATGAAGGTGCCGTTCTGGTCGGCGCGGACGATCTCGAAAGGCGGCACCGCCTTCATGATCCCGCAGTGGGAAATGTGATGCTGCCCGAGCAGCGGGCAGATCGGCCCGTCCCGCATCCAGTCGCGCGGATCGGATTCGTCCGAACGCACGACCTGATAGCGCGTCGATCCGCCGAGGATCTCCCGGTCGGCAGCGGGCAGGGCGTTGGCGGCAGCGGTCATGAACGGGTGCGGGCAAGGCTGGCCAAACGGATGCGCCGCGTCGAGGCCGCGATGTGGATGTCGAATAGCCGGTGGTGGACGCCGCACGGCATCGGCGCTGGACGGGGAGGGGGCACCCCGGCATACACTGCGGGATGCCTAACCCATGGACCGGGATCGGAAATCCCTACACTCGTGAAGAAGTCGTCGCCCGCCTGCAGTCCACCGTTGACTCCGGCAAGGCCATCATCGCCGCCGGTGCCGGCACCGGCATCTCCGCCAAGTTCATCGAAAAGGGCGGCGCGGACCTGATCATCATCTACAATTCCGGCCGCTTCCGCATGATGGGGCACGGCTCGACCGCGGGCATGATGGCCTACGGCGACGCCAACGCCATCGCCATGGAAATCGGCGAATACGAGGTGCTGCCGGTCGTGAAGGAATGCCCGGTGATCTGCGGCGTCCACGCCACCGACCCGCGCCGCCGCATGTGGCACTGGCTCGGCAAGGTGAAGGACATGGGCTTCTCCGGCATCAACAACTTCCCGACCCACACCATCGTCGACGGCCACTTCCGCGGCGTGCTCGAGGAAACCGGCATGAGCGTCGAGAAGGAATACGACGCCGTCAACCTGGCCCGCCGGATGGACATGTTCTCGATCGTCTACGTCGGCTCGCCCGAGGAGGCGAAGCGCATGGCCGAAAGCGGTGCGGACGCGATCATCGCCCACGTCGGCACCACCGTCGGCGGCTCGATCGGCGTGACCAACGCGGTGGTGAGCTGGTCGGACACGATCAAGCGCACCCAGGACATCATCGACGCCGCCAAGACCGTGCGCGACGACATCTTCTACCTCTGCCACGGTGGCCCGATCAACACGCCGGAAGACGCCGCCAAGGTGATCGGCGAGACCGATTGCGTCGGCTTCGTCGGTGCCTCGAGCCTCGAGCGCATGGGTGTGGAAGAGTCGCTGACCAGCCTCACCAAGGAGTTCAAGTCGATCAGCCTCTGAGGCAAGGACCCATGGCGACGATTGCCGTTCTCGGAACCCTTGATTCGAAAGGCGCCGAACACGCCTTCGTCGCCGACCGCATCCGCGAATGCGGTCACACGCCGCTGCTGATCGATGTCGGCAGCGGCGGGCCGCCGACGGTCGAGCCCGATGTCACCCGCGAGGAGGTCGCGGCGGCGTCGGGGATCGACCTCGCCCCGCTGATGGCCCGCCATGACCGCGGTGAATGCGTGGTCGCGATGAGCCAGGCGGCCCCCGTCTTCCTCGCCAGGCTGGTGGAGGAGGGGAAGGTCGCCGGGGTGATCTCCCTCGGCGGCGGCGGTGGTACCGCCATCGGCACCGCCGCGATGCGCGCGCTGCCGCTTGGCCTGCCCAAGGTGATGGTTTCCACCCTCGCCTCGGGGAATACCGCACAGTATCTCGGCACCAAGGACATCACCATGGTGCCCAGCATTGTCGACGTCGCCGGATTGAATTCCGTCTCGCGCGGCGTCTTCGCCCGCGCGGCCGGCGCCATCTGCGGGATGGTCGAGGCCAAGGTCGACCAGGCGGACGCCAAGCCGCTGATCGTCGCCAGCATGTTCGGTAACACCACCGACTGCATCAACCACGCCAAGGCCATCCTCGAGGATGCCGGCTATGAAGTGCTGGTGTTCCATGCCACCGGCTCCGGCGGGCGGGCGATGGAGGACCTGATTGCCTGCGGCCTGGTCGCCGGCGTGCTCGACCTGACCACCACCGAGTGGGCGGACGAAGTGGTCGGCGGCATCCTCGGCGCCGGACCGGATCGCCTCGATGCCGCAGGCAAGGGCAAGGTGCCCGCAGTCGTCGGCCCGGGATGCCTCGACATGGTGAACTTCGGCGCCAATGAAACGGTGCCGGAGAAGTTTTCCGGCCGCACGTTCTACATCCACAACCCGCAGGTCACCCTGATGCGCACCACGCCGGACGAATGCGCGGCGATCGGCAAGGTGATCGGGGAGAAGGTCAGCGCCTACACCGCGCCGGCCGCAGTGATGCTGCCGACGAAAGCGGTCAGCGTGATCAGCGCGGAAGGCCAGCCCTTCCACGATCCGGCGGCGGACGCGGCGCTGTTTTCGGCGATCAAGGCGAATGCCACGATCCCGGTGGTGGAGCTCGACGAAGACATCAACAGCCCCGTTTTCGCCAAAGCCTGCGCGGAGAAGCTGTTGGAACTGATGGGGGCGACCACCGCTTGAAGCCGGGATTCCTTCGCGTCGTCACGATCGGCTCGGCGGGCATCCTGGCCGGGGGCTGTTCCCTCGCGACCAACCGTCCGGGGCTCCAATCCCGGGAAGCCGGGGCCTTGGCGGCACTCCCGATTCCCGGGCACGACCGGTCGCGCATCCCGTCGGATTCCGAGCTTCGGAACCTGTTCCGGGCGTCGATGAACCCGGATCTGGACGGGGAACTCGCCTTCGCGCACCGGCACCGCTTGCTGCTCGCCCTGTTCCAGGCCGGGGACGAGCGTTTCACCCGCCTCCTCGCCGGAGAGTCGCCGGAGGTGATCCGCCGGAATTTGGACGTGATCGTGCCATCGAGCCTCGAACGCCAGGGGATCGGGTGCCCGCAACTCGTTGAACTGGCGGCGGATTGATCGCGCCGGGAGTCCGCGATGGCGGCGGGCGAATCCCCATTCCCACCGTTGACGGCGGGCCCTTTCCTCCCTCAAATGCGCCGCCCGGCGAGGACCGGGACCACGTATGGATTATTCGCAGAAAATTGCCCGTCAGATCGCGGCGATTCCCCGTTCGGGAATCCGCGATTTCTTCGAGCTCGTCCAAGGCCGGGAGGACGTGATCTCCCTCGGCGTCGGCGAGCCGGATTTCACGACCCCCTGGCACATCCGCGAAGCCGCCATCTACGCCTTGGAAAAAGGCCACACCAGCTACACGTCGAACCTCGGCCTGCCGGCGCTGCGGAAATCGATCGCCCGCTACGTTTCCGACTTCTTCCACGTCGACTACGAGCCGCTGACCGAAGTGCTGGTCACCGTCGGGGTGTCCGAGGCGATCGACATCGCTCTGCGCGCGCTGATCAACCCGGGCGAGGAAGTCATCTACCACGAGCCCTGCTACGTTTCCTACTCGCCGAGCATCGCCATGGCCTACGGCAAGGCGGTCGGGGTCCACACCCGCAAGCGCGACGGCTTCTCGCTCAAGCCCGAGGAACTCGCCAAGGTGATCACCCCGCAGAGCCGGGTGTTGATGCTCAATTTCCCGACCAACCCGACCGGCGCCACCGCCAACCGCGAGGACCTCGAGGGCATCGCCAGGCTCTGCATCGAGCACGACCTGATGGTGCTGACCGATGAGATCTACAGCGAGCTTCGCTACGACGGCGAGGAGCACGTTTCGATCGCCTCGCTGCCGGGCATGAAGGAGCGCTGCGTGCTGCTGCACGGCTTCTCGAAGGCTTTCGCGATGACCGGCTTCCGGCTCGGCTACGCCTGCGCGCCGGTGGCGGTCACCGAGGCGATGATGAAGATTCACCAGTACTCGATGCTGTGCGCGCCGATCATGAGCCAGATGGCGGCGATCGAGGCCCTCGAGAACGGGGCGCCGGAGGTCGCCAAGATGCGCGATGCTTATCACCAGCGCCGCGATTTCCTGGTCAAGCGCCTCAACCAGATGGGGCTCGACTGCCACTCGCCGGGCGGGGCCTTCTACGTCTTCCCGGACATCCGCAAGACCGGCCTGAGCTCGAAGGAGTTCGCGATGAAGCTGCTGCAGGAAGAGAACGTCGCGGCGGTGCCGGGGAACGCCTTCGGCGAGTCCGGCGAAGGGTTCCTGCGCTGCTGCTACGCCACCGGCTTCGATGACCTGAAGCTGGCGATGGACAAGATGGAGCGCTTCGTCGGGCGGCTCTGAACCGAATAGGCGGCAGACCGATTCAAGTGATGTCCGATCGAGCCGCCGACCTTCGTCTCCGTGACACGGATGCCTGGGTGCGTGCCCAGGTGATCCCGTTCGCGGTGTTCATGGGTTTCCTGCTGCTGCTTCAGCTGTTCGGCACCCTGCTGACCTGGGAACACCCGGCGGCTCCCTGGTGGCGGCACTGGCCGGAACAATGGGTCTATCCGCTACAGACGGTGGCCTGCCTGGCGGTGCTGGCGAAGTTCTGGAAGTACTACGAGTTCCGGTGGTCGTGGAAATGGTCGGCCGCCGGGGTGGTCTTCGGAGCGGTGGGGATCGGCTTCTGGCTGCTGCCGACGGTGATGTACGACCGGCTCGGACTCAGCGGCGAAACGACGGGCTGGCAGAAGTGGCTCGGCTTGGCCGCCCGGACCAAGGGCTTCAATCCGGCCGAAGCCTTCGGGGCTGGCACGCCGGCATTCTGGGCGGCCTTGATCCTCCGTTTCGTACGGGCGGTCGTGGTGGTTGCCCTGGTGGAGGAGATCTTCTGGCGCTCGTTCGCGATGCGTCTGGCGAGCGACTGGGAAGGGAACTACTGGAAGCGGCCCTTCGGGGAGGCAAAGTGGAAGAGCTACGGGATCGTGACCGGGCTGTTCATGGTCGCCCACGCGCCCGTCGATTATGCCGGGGCCTTTGTCTACGGCTCGCTGACCTACCTGCTCTGCATCTGGAGCAAGAACCTCGGCGCCTGCGTGGTCATGCACGCGGTGGCAAACCTGCTGATGGGCCTCTTCGCGATGACTTACGGGAAGTACGGCCTGTGGTAGCGAAGAGTTTCAGACGGCCAACTTTCCGCGCCTGCGCCAGGTGACGATCCACAGGACCACACCACCGACGAGTCCGGCGAGGTAGGACGCGGAGTGCGCCCATCCACATGTCAAAAACGCGACATGACGTTCCGCGGGGACTAGCTCAGCCAACGGCCCGACCAAACGGATCATCCCCGAGCTTGAGGTGACGAAGCCGATGGTGCCGGCAATCGCTGCAAGCACGAACATCACGACGAGAAGCCGGATCAGTGGTTGCACGAGATCGCGTGCCTGGAGTTTCGGGGGACGACCGCAGCGTGCAGCCACGGCAAGGCCGAAACCGAGTGGTAGTCCCACCCACCAGGTGGCGACGATCCCCCAGAAAAATCCGAGCAGCGTCGGCGAATCACTGTCGATCAGGCGGGCGTGACCGATCGTGAAATATTCGACGCAGATTCTCGCCGTGATCTGATCATGTACGATTCCATAGATGACAGCCGCCAGGACCGACATGACGATGATGGAGAGGAACCGCATGGAAGACGGGAATCAGCCCGCGGTCGCTGCTTTCACCCGCTCCAGCACTTCGGCGTAGGCTTCCATCACGCCGCCGAGGTCGCGGCGGAAACGGTCCTTGTCCATCTTCTCGCCGGTCTTGAGGTCCCACAGGCGGCAACCGTCGGGGCTGATCTCGTCGGCAAGGACGATGGTCGAGGGGTCGGAAGCGAGGCGGCCGAACTCGAGCTTGAAGTCGACCAGCTTGAGCCCGCACTCGGCGAAGAACTTGCCGAGGATGTCGTTCACCTTGAGCGCGGATTCGCGCAGGAAGGCGAGGTCACCGGCGGTGGCCAGCTTCAGCTCGCGGATGTAGTCGTCGTTGATCAGCGGGTCGCCGAGCTCGTCGCTCTTGATGCAGAACTCAATGATCGGTTGGGAGAACGGGGTGCCCTCCTCGACGCCGGTGCGCTTGCAGAAGCTGCCGGCCGCGAGGTTGCGGATGATCACCTCGACCATCAGGATGTCCACCTTGCGGACCTCGACATTGGTCTCGTCGATCTGGCGGACGAAGTGGGTCGGCACGCCTTCCTTTTCCAGGAAGCCGTAGATCAGGGTGCTGATCGCGTTGTTGAGCCGGCCCTTGTCCTCGAACTGCGCCTTCTTCTCGCCGTTGAAGGCGGTGGCGTCGTTCTTGAACTCCATGCGAAGGATGTTCGGGTCCTCGGTGGCCCAGAGACGCTTGGCCTTTCCTTCGTAGAGCGGGTTCATGGGGGAGAGGTATGGAGGCGCCGCCCGGGGGTCAAGCGGGCGTCTTACTGACCGCGGGAAAAATTCACGCCGGTGACGACATTCTTGCCGTTCGGGTTGCCGGTGGCGACGTTCGACGCGAAGGCCTGCCGGTCGAGCCCCTGCTCGAGGACCAGGCCGGGCCCGTGGTTCTTTTCCAGCTTGTTGGTGTCGTAGCTCAGCTGGGAGGCGGAAATGCCGACCGCCATGCCGCCGAGCAGGTTCTCGCGGCAAACGTTGCCGTGCACCCGGCCCGACGAGGCGGAGCTGACGACGATGCCGTATTCGCGGTTCCCGCGCAGGTCGTTGTCGCCGATCACCACGTCGTCGGCGTTGGTGTCGACGAGGATGCCGTTGGCGCTGTTGTCGCGGGCGATGCTGCCGTGGATCGCGGCGGATCCTCCGTCCCAGAGGTCGAAGCCATGGCCGAAGTTCCCGGTCGATTCGCACTCGGAGAATTCGACCCGGCTGCCGGCGCCGCGGACCGCCACGCCGTCCCAGCCGTTGTTCTCGAACACGCAGCGGGACGCTCCCACGCGGCCGTCGTCGACGACCGCGATGCCGTGGCCGGCGGAATCGGCGACGCGGCAGTCGTTCATCGTGATCTCGGCGCCACGCACCAGCAGGGCGGAAAAGCGGTTGGGCCCGGCGTCGAAGCCGCGGTGGCGGAAGGTGATCCCGCTGATGCGGGCGCCGCCGGCATTGCGGCCGAAGGTCGCGGCGGTGCTGACGGCGGCTTCGACCTCGATGATGGTCTTGTCGCGGCCGGCCCCTTCGAGCTGGATCGACTTGTCGGCGATCACCGGGCCGGTCCAGGTGCCCTCGGCGACGACCACCCGGTCGCGGTCGCGGGCGGCGGCGACGGCTTCCGGCACGGTCTCATAGTCACCCGGGACGTGGATGGTCCGGGTGTAGGCGGCCATCTTGTCGTAAAGGGCGGCGATTTCCTCGTCCTCCGGGGCCAGCGCGACGGCTTCGCGCAGCCACTCGACGGCCTCGGGATCGAACTTGCCCTGGTCGCGGACCTTGGCGGCCGCGAACAGCTCGCGCGCGCGGGCCCGGTCCTTGGCCTCCTTGTCGCGTCCGGCGGCGATCTCCGCGAGCATGGCCTCGCCCTCGGCGTCGCCGGGGAAGGCGGCGAGCAGTTCCTTCGCGCGGTTCTCCGCTTCTTCCCAGCGGCGCTTCAAGAGCGCCGCCTTGGTGGCGCCGAGCAGATTCTCGCGGGCCTGGGTGATGCGGGCCTCCTCGATCTTGCGCAACAGCTCGGAGATCTCCTTTTGCCGCGGATATTTCTCAAGCACCGTGCGGGCGGCTTCCGCGGCGTCGTCGAGGCGCCCGAGATCGAACGCGGCGATCGCCTCGCCGGACCAGTAGCCGACAAACTGGCGCTGTTCCTCTTCCATGCCTGCCTCGATGCTGCGGCGGCCGATCTTGGCGGCATCAGCTCCGGGCCGGAGCTGCTCGATCTCGGTATAGGCGGCGTCGGCCTCCGGCCAGCGGCGGGCCTCGATCATCTTGGCGCCGCGGTTCTCGAGGAACGCCACCCGCTCGCGGGTCCGCAGCCGCTGGTCCTCCTGGTATTTCCAATAGCCGGCGACCGCGACGACGATCAGGACCAACAGGCCGAAAAAGACGAGTCCCCCCCGTGAGCTCTCGGCGGGATCCTCGAAATCCTCTTCGTCCGCTTCCCCGGCACCGGGATCCTCCGCCAAAGCCGGGACGGGTTCGGTCGGGGCG
>NZ_JACZFQ010000113.1 GCF_014904755.1 Neoluteolibacter marinus | reverse complement strand
CGGGTTCGGTCGGGGCGTCCCCCGCTGGCGTCGCCGGGCTGGCGGTGGCATCCGCTTCCGCGACGGCTTCCTCGCTGCCGCTGCCGCGGGCGGCCGCCATCCACTCGCGGTGGCGGATCACTTCCGGCGGTTCCTTGGCCATGTCCTCGCGGATGGCGGCGAGCGCCTTGTCGAACTCGACGAGGCCGTCCTGATAGCGCATCGCGATGGTCTCGTTCGGGGCGGTGCGGACGAGTTCGGCGATGCGCTCCCTGGCCGCGGAAAACTCGCCCATATGTCCCGCCGGATCCTCGTCCGGGGACAATCCGAGTATGCGCCGTGCCTCCTCCGGGGTCATGTTGGTTGCCCTGTAACAGTCCTCCGCCGCGGGGGGAAGAGCGCTTTCCGGAAATCGCCTAACAATCGACCGTCAGCTCTCGAATCCCTGGACGATCGGCATCCGCCGCCCCATGCCGAAGGCCTTCGAGGTGACGCGCAGGCCCGGGGCGGCTTGCTGGCGCTTCCATTCGTTGAGGTCCACCCGGCGCTGGATCCAGCGGACGAGCGTCTCGTCGTGGCCATGGCCGATGATCTCCTCCGCGGACAGGTGCCGCTCGACGTAGAGTTCGAGGATCGCATCAAGCACCTCATACGGCGGCAGCGTGTCCTGGTCTTTCTGGTCGGGACGAAGCTCGGCGCTCGGCGGCTTGTCGATGGTGTTCCAGGGGATGATCTCGCCGTTCCGGTTGATCCAGCGGGACAGCTCGTAGACCCGCGTCTTCGGGAGGTCGGAAATGACGGCGAGGCCCCCACACATGTCTCCATAGATGGTACAATAGCCGACCGCCAGTTCGCTCTTGTTGCCGGTGGTCAGCAGCAGGTGTCCGAACTTGTTGGAGAGCGACATCAGGTAGAGCCCGCGAATCCGCGCCTGCATGTTTTCCTCGGTGACGTCTTCCCGGGTGCCGGCAAAGAGGGGCGCCATCGCCTCCTTCACCGAAGAGAAAGTGCCGGCGATCGGCACGGTGTCGCAGCGGATGCCGAGCTTTTCGGCCAGCGCCACCGAGTCATCGACGCTGCCGCCCGAGGAAAACGGGCTCGGCATGGTCAGCCCGTGGACGTTTTCCGGCCCCAGGGCCTCGGCGGCCAGCACGGCGGTCAAAGCCGAGTCGATGCCGCCGCTCAAGCCGAGGCAAACGCTGCGGAACCCGCACTTGCGGGTGTAATCGCGCAGGCCGAGCACCAGGGCGTCGTGCAACTGGCCGGCCGCCTCGGGTTGCGGCAGGGGTGCCTCGCCGGCCGGCAGGTCGTCGAGGTCGACGGTCCGGCAGGCTTCGCGGAAACCCTCCAGTTGCACCGCGATGCGACCGTCAGCGGCGGCGACCAGCGAGTGACCGTCAAAAACCAGCTGGTCGTTGCCACCGATCGAGTTCACGTAGACGACCGGCACGCCGGCCTCCCGGGCGACGTCGGCCATCAGCTCGCGGCGCACCTCCGGTTTGCCGAGGTGGAAGGGCGAGGCGGAGAGATTGAGGAGGAGATCGATGCCCTTGGCGCTGAGCTCCTGGACCGGGTCGCGATCGTAAAAGGGGCGCTGCAGGTAGTCCTCCGTCCAGATGTCCTCGCAGATGGTCACGCCGAGTCGCAGGCCGTTCCAGAGGATCGGCTCGCAGCGGTCGCCGTGTTCGAAATAGCGGCGCTCGTCGAAGACGTCGTAGGTCGGCAGCAGGGTCTTCCTCACCTTGGCGCGGATCTCACCCTGATGCAGGAAGGCGGCGGCGTTGCGGAACGGCTTGCCGGGGCGGTTCGCGTCGTTGTGATCGACGTGACCCACCAGCAGCGGCACGTCCTTGACCTCACCCGCGAGGTAATCGAGGGCCTGCAGGCACTTGGGCACGAACTGCGACTTGAACACCAGGTCGCGCGGCGGGTAGCCGCACAGGGACAGTTCCGGGGTGACGACGATGTCCGCTCCGTGCTCGAGACACTCGCGGTAAGCCTGCAGCAAGCGCTTGGCGTTGCCGGGGAAGTCCCCGATCACCCCGTTGATCTGTGCGATCCCGACCTTCATGTGCCGGGAAACAATCATGCCCGGGCGGCGAGGGGAATGGCGAACTCCGGACAAAAAGAAGGGCGTGAATCGCAACTCCCCCCGGAATTACAATTCACGCCCTTTCTGAACCAAACGGGTTTGTCCTGCGGCGGCGTCCGCCGAAATCCCCCCGGATTCAGAACGGATGCTTGATGCCTGCCAGACGATCCCGTTGGCCGGATGCAGTCACCGAAGTGCTGCGATCCGGCGTTGAAAATGCCTGATAATTTGGAATTGGGAAGTTTTAAATTGCATGAAAAATCACAAGAAGTTCCCAAAATCGGTCATTGCCCCGCGAAATCAGCAATCGGGGTCAGTCGCGGTCCGCGAATTCCAAGGTCAGCCCTTTGGGTTTCCAATACTTCACGAGGCTCTTCTGGATGGCCGGAGCAGCGTCGGGCTCGATCAATCGCGCGATGTGGCGCCGTCGCGGTTCCGCCTCCAGGGCCGCCCGGACCTCCGCCAGCCGGCGGTCGCCGCCGTGGAGGTAGTAATGGGCGAGCAGCAACGAGGTGGCGTAGGCCTGCCGCCGCTCGTCATCGGGCAGGTCGCTGACGTAGCGCAGCCACTCCCGGCTATCGAGGCCGATGACTTCCTTCACCGGAACCAGCTTGATCCGCGGCTCGTCGGGAAACAGTTGCGACCGCAAGTGGAGGCGGAGGGACCGGTCCATGTCCGCGAAATTGAATCGGCCGCCACCTTCATGCGCGCTGGCGTAGTAGTCGGCGATGCCTTCCAGGAGCCACTGAGGCATCTTTGAATTCACCTCGTGCATGCAGAGGTGGACGATTTCATGGACCAGCAGTTCTTCGTTGGCGCGATTCCCGAATGCCCTGCGGTCGGCTCTGGGATCCAACCAGGGAACGAGGTACCTTGCCTGCAGCAGGACGGAGGCGCTGCGGGGATGGTAAAAACCGGCAGTTCCCGGAAATCCGCCTGCTGCGGCGTAGCTCCGCGGATCGGCATGAATGGAAATGGCCGAGCGCTTGCCACGTGGCGGCGAGAACAAGGGCAGCGGGTGCGCTTTCACCGCCAGGGCCGTGGTGTCCGCGACCTGGGCGAGGCGTTGGAGCTCGTTCGCGGTCAGGCTGACGTCGCTGTCGATGCTGAAGAAACGGGTGTTCCAAACCTTCCTGGTGCCCCGGTCCGCCTGGACCTCCAGCGTCGCCTTGGCCGGCAGGATCTCCCGCGGCAGGGGATCGGCGGCGGCCAGCGGGATCGCGAGTAGAGCGAGAAAGCGCATCCACCCACTCCTAGCAAGGCCGGTCGTGTGCGCAACGATTCAACGACCCGGTTCCCGAAGCGGGGCGCAGCTGGCGGGCAAAAATGCCATTGCTGCATTCGTCATTTGCCCGGGATGGCCGGCCCCTGCTACCGCTGGCCCGTGAGCAAACCGGAATGGCTGGAAACCTTGCGCGCGCAGATGGTTGAACCTTCGGACCCGTGGGTGCTGTTGGAAGGGCAGGCGACGGTGGAGGCGGCGGTGGCCGGTTGGTGGGAGCTGGCCGGCGTGGTGATTGACGACGGCCATCCTTGGGATGGTCCGTCTTGGAGCGGGTTGGAGATCGAGCGCATGGTCCTCGATGAGCTGACGGGGCCATCGGGGCATCGGGGAGTTCTCGGGTTGGCAAAGCGGCCCGGGGAAACCACCAAGGTGGCGGCTTTCACCGCTGCCCTCGATCCCGATGCCTTGCTGGTGGTGTGTCCGCGGCCTGCCGACGCGGCGTTGGCCGGGGCGTTGATCCGATTGGCCGGGCTTCACGGTGCCGCGGGAGTGCTTTTCGGCCGGGAAGGTGTCTCGCCGTTCGAGCGGGTGGCCGTCGAGGCATCGGCGGGCGAACTTTTCCGTCTGCCGGTCAGGGTGTCGGATGGCGGCCAGTTGTTGAGATGCCTGAAAGCTGCCGGCGTGCATCTGGTCGGCACCGACACGGACGGGGCGGGTGACGATGCCTTGCCGACGGAAGGCCGTCGCGCGCTGGTGGTCGGGGATCCGGCGGGCGGGCTCGGTTGCTTCTGGCGAGCGGCCTGCGACCTGCGGGTTAGCGGTCGGCCGGAAGACCTGCTGCCGAGGTTGCTGTGAGAGCCTCGCGGAGGGCCACGACAGCCTCCGGGGGATGGGCGGCCGACAGGGACAGGCGGAGCCGTGCGCTGCCACGGGGGACCGTCGGGTAGCGGATCGCCGGGATCATGAATCCGCGTTCCTCCAGCTCCCGCGAGGCGGCGATTGCCGCATCGTTGCTGCCGATGATGGCCGGCACGATTGCCGATGGATGTCCAGGCGTCACCCCATCGATGTTCGCGCGGAGGGCGGAGCGCAGGCGATCGCCGTCCGCCGAGCGGATCAATTCGAGGGCGGCCAGCGATGCCTTGGCGAGCGCCGGCGGGGGGGCGGTCGAGTAGATGAAGGTGCGGGCGCGGTTGACCAACAGATCGCGCCAGGCGGAAGAAGTCGCGAGGTAACCGCCGGCGAGTCCGGCCGCCTTGCTGAAGGTTCCCATCTGGAACTCCACCCGCTCCTGGAGTCCGAGCGCGGCCGCGAGTCCCATCCCGCCGGGGCCGAGCACCCCGAAGGCGTGGGCTTCGTCGAGGTAGAGCAGTGCCCCGTGGCGTTCCTTGATTTCGACGATCTCGCGCAGGGGGCAAAGGTCGCCGTCCATCGAGAAGACCGATTCGGTCACGACGATGATTCGTGCGGACGCCTGCCGGGCGCGGACCTTCGCCAGCAAGCGGTCCAGCTTGGCGGCATCGTTGTGAGGGAAAACCCGGATCGTCGCCCCGGATAGACGGGCGCCATCGATGAGCGATGCGTGGCAGAGCTTGTCGACGATCAGGATGTCGCCCTTGCCGGCGAGGGCGGGCAGGCTGCCGGCGGCGACGGCAAAGCCCGAGGAGAAAACGAGGGCGGCCTCGGCGCCTTTGGCCGCGGCGAGGGCGGACTCCAGTTCGCGGTGCGGCGGCAGGCTGCCGCTCACCAGGCGGGACGCGGTCGATCCGGTGCCGAAGTTCCGGATGCCCTCGATGAAAGCCTCCGCCAGGCGCGGGTCGTTGGCGAGGCCGAGGTAATCGTTCGACGCGAAGTTCCATAGCTCGCGGCCGTCGCGGACGACGCGCGGCCCGGCCGGGGAATCGATCGGACGCAAGCCGCGGAGCAGTCCGGCTGCGGCCAGATCCGCAAGTTCCTGCCGCGGGTCGTCCATGCTCACTGCAGCGCGGCGGGATTCTCAAGCGCCCAGCGCAGCAGTTTCTCGGAGTCGTTCCAGATGTTGGCCGAGTTGCTCTTCAATACCACGACGATGGCGGAACGGCCGTTGAGGGTGCCGGAGGAGACCAGGCAGCGGCCGGCGGCGTTGGTGGTGCCGGTTTTCAAGCCGTCGCAGTAGGGGACGCGCTTGAGCAGCTTGTTGGTGTTCTCCATTGACTTCACCCGGCCGTCGTTGTGGCGGAAGGTGGTGCTCTTGAGGGAGGTGAAGGAGTGGATGGTCGGACTGCGCCAAGCCGTGCGGGCGGCGATCGCAATGTCGCGGGCGGTGGAAAACTGGTTGTCTGCCGGCAGGCCGTTGGGATTCACGAAATGGGAATTGCGCATGCCCAGCGAGGCGGCCTTGCGGTTCATCATGTTGGCGAAGCCCTCCTGGCTGCCGCCGAGATCCCGGGCCAGGGCACGGGCGACGTCGTTGGCACTCTTGACCATCAAGACCTTCAGCAGGTCGCGGCGGGGGTGCACTTCACCGGGCTTCAGGTAGAGCTTGGTGGGTTCGCAGCGGGTGTCATCGCTGGTGATGGTGACCGGCTTGTCGATGCTGCCGCCGTCCATGACCACCAATGCGGTGACCAGCTTTTGGGTCGATGCCACGGGGCGGCGCAGGTCGGCGTTCTTGGCGTAGAGGACGCGCCCGGAATTGGGATCGATCACGATGACGCTTTCGCCCACCACGGCAGGCGGGGCGCTGGTGGGGATGGCGGTGCGCGCCGCCGGGGCTTCGTAGGTTTCGCCCCGCAAAACCGGCCGGGGCTGCGACGAGTCGTCGCCACAAGCGGGCAGCAGGAAGCTAAGGACGAGGAGGCCGAAGAGTCGCAAGGTCGCGTTGCAGGACATCGGCGCGCAGCTTCGTCGTTCCCCCTGCGGCTCTCAAGGCGGGATTCCACGAATTTCACCTTGCCGGGCAAGTGTTCGCCTGATTTTGTTCTCGAGAACACTGTTCAAACGCCATGCATGAGCCACTGACGGAGCGCCAACAGGAAATCCTCGAGCATTTGAAGTCCGCGCAACGGACGACCGGGGTGATGCCTTCAACCCGCGAGATCCAACATTACTTCGGCTTCGCCAGCCAGACCGCGGCGATGAGTCACTTGCGGGCGCTGGAGCGCAAGGGGGCGATCCAGCGGCTGCCGGGCAAGGCCCGTGCAGTGGTGTTTCCCGACGAACTCGAACGGGAGGAGATCGTCGACATCCCGATCTACGGCCAGATCGCCGCGGGCATGGCCCAGGACGCGGAGCAGGAGAAGGAAGGCTGCATTTCGATCGACATCACGTCCATCGGCATTCCCCGCAGTGCCCGTACGTTCGCCCTCAAGGTTCGTGGCGATTCCATGGTGGACGCGCACATTTGCAGCGGGGACACGGTGATTCTCGAATTCCGCGAGCCCCGGAACCGCGACATCGTCGCGGCGCTCATCGATGGTGAGACCACGCTCAAACGCTATCTGGTCAAAAGCGGCAAACCCTACCTGCATGCCGAAAACGAGGAATTCCCGGACCTGATTCCGGCCCGCGAGCTGATCATCCAGGGCGTGATGGTCGCCCTATTGCGCAAGTCGGCCTGAGCGCGGCATGATCTAGAGATTTCTCCCCCGAAAGGAAAGGGTCCGGCGAGAATTCCCTCCCGTCTCGCCGGACCCGGACTTTTTGAAGGGCGGCCGACAGGCTTGGAGACACCGGCCGTTAGTCGCGGATGCCGCGGTAGCGCCAGGGCTGATAGCCGCGCTGTTTGAGGTGGGCGACCGGGATTTCCGCGGCATTCACCCGCCACACCGGGAAGGGACCGGCTTCGTAAACGAGCACGGAATGGCGGCTGCTCGAGTGTTTCGCGAAAAGAACGACGTGGCGATCGTTGAGCAGGATGTCGCCCGGTTTCAGATCGGCCCATTGATCGAGCTTGTCGCAGATGGCAGGAAGCTCGCGGGTGGAACACGGTCGCGACAAGCGCCAGCAGCGCGAAACGAAACCCGAGCAGTCGATGCCGCAGGCCTGCTTGCTGGTTGCTGCGTCGCCGAGTCGGCGCTTTTCGGCGGTGGAGATGTCACCGGCATATTCCCCGCGGCCGATCGAAGCGACGAACTCGTGCGGGGTGTCGAAACCACCCCATTGGTAGGGCATTCCGCGCGACACCGTGCCGGCTTTCCACCAGCCGTTTGAAAAACCGTGGCGGGAGAGCGAGGCGTCCGGTGTGTGGACCAGCACTCCGTTCTCATCCCGGCCATGCTGCACGTGACGCTGGTCCGGGGTCCACTCGAGTCGGCTATAAGTGTAGGCGATGGCAATGGCGTCCTGTCGTCGCACCGTCTTCGCCGGACCGGCCATCGCGATGTCGTCGCGGGTCACCGTCGAGCAGTGGCACAATAGAAAGGCGGGCAAAGCAAGCAGGAGCGGGCGGGTGAGCACGACGACGAGAGACCGCATTCGCGCAGCGGTTGCAAGGCGCGGCAGTGGATGACGCCCCTGAAATGGCCGGGAACTTGGCAAACGCCGGGGGGCGGAGGATGGTTTCCGCCATGGAAATCGAGCCGGTGGCCGTTGTGCGATCATGCTTTGGCGGGAAGTTCGCGGTGCCCCGTCAGCCCGGCTTGTGTCCTTCGGCTTGGGGGGAGTTGGTTTTCGAACCGGGATTCCGCCAGCCGGAGGCGCTGCGCGGGATCGAGGGCTTCTCTCATCTCTGGTTGATCTTCGGTTTTCATCTCACGGCCGGGGGCGGGTGGAGCCCGACGGTGCGTCCGCCGCGGCTGGGGGGGAACGAGAGGGTCGGCGTGTTTGCCAGTCGTTCGACATTCCGGCCGAACGGACTCGGGCTTTCCTTGGTGCGCCTTGAAGGTGTCGAGGACCGGGCCGGGGAGGGGAAGGTCCTGCTCCTGGGGGGGATCGATCTGGTCGACGGCACGCCGGTGTTCGATGTGAAACCGCACCTACCCTATGCGGAGTCGCCCGGCGGCGCGCGCGGCGGATTTGCCGAACAAGCGCCGGAACGGCTCGCCGTCGAGTCGGACGGGGTGCACGGCTTCACGGACCTGCCGCAGCGTTCCCGCGATGTCATTTGCGAAGCGCTTTCACTGGATCCGCGCCCGCCGGCGGGTCGCAACGAAGAGGGGCGCGTTTATGGAACCGGACTTTGCGGGCTGGAAGTGAAGTTCCGGGTGGAAGGGGCGGTGTGCCGCATTGTTTCGGTCGAACCGGCGCCGGCTTCAGGGTTGAAAGGTTAACTTACGTGAACTAATGTCCTGCCCATGAACGGGAAAGGCGTCACGCTTCTGGCCGGTGGTTTCGTGGCACTTGCGATTTCCGGCTGCAAAGACCGCGAGGAAACCGCGCGCCAGGAGCTTCGGGAAAGTGGCTACGACCTGACGCCCGAGGCCTTTTTCCGCGCCGCGGAGAGCGATGACCTGACGGCGCTCGGGAAGCTTTTGGAAAACGGGATCGCCGTCGACACCCGCAATGACGCAGGCGACACCGCCCTCCACGTCGCGGCCGCGGCAGGGATGCGGAAGTCGGCGGATTTCCTTCTCGATCATCATCTTGCGGTGGATGTCCGCGGTGCGGACGAACGCACGCCGCTGATGGCGGCGGTCCTTCAAGGTACGCCGGCAATGGTCCGCTACCTTCTTTCGCAGAAGGCCGACCCCCTGCTCAAGGACGCCAAGGGATACCGTCCGCTGATGCTCGCGGTCAGCGAGGATCGGGCCGACATGGTTGCCGAACTGGCTGCCTGCGACCGCAAGGATCTCGATGTCGCCCTGCTGGTGGCTTCGCTTGAAGGCAAGGCCGCGGTGATCGACGAGCTGACCAAGTACGGCGCGTCGATCTACGCCCGCATGGACGACGGCCGCACCCCGCTGATGCTGGCAGCACAGAATGGCAATATCGAGGCGGTGGAGATGCTGTTGGAAATCGGAGCGAACCGGTTCTCGATGGATGACGAAGGCCGCATCGCCGCGGATGTGGCACGGGAAGCCGGACATCTGGAGCTGGCCATGAGATTGGCGGAGGAGCCTGCCGAGGATGAATTCGGACTCGAAGAACCGGCGGACCTTGGAGCCGAGATGTTGGCCCAGGTCATCGGATCGGCCGACGAGAAACCGGAGGACGCCGGCGGGGACTCCGGAGCCCCCTCGAGCCGGCCTGCGCCGGGGCGGGATCAGGTGGCCGCAGGAACCGCTCAGGGCGAGCCGGCGCCCCCCCCTTCGCTGGATGGAGCGGTTTTGGAGGTTCCAGCTGCAGCCGCGTCGTCATCGGGCGCGGAGGTCGCGGGTGCGATGGAACCGCCGGTTGCAGGCGACGTCTCGTCACCGGTCGTCATGCGCGCCTTCCGGCAAAAGGAGCTGCCTTTGCGCGTGGAGACGGTGAAGGAACAGGTCGCGACGATCCGGATGTCAGGCGGCGGGATCGAGGAGGTGGAAGAAGGGGCCGTGATCCCGGGGACACCGCTAAAAGTGCTCCGGGTCGAGCGGCGGATGAGAAGCAGCAAGGACAGCAACGGCGGCT
>NZ_JACZFQ010000112.1 GCF_014904755.1 Neoluteolibacter marinus | reverse complement strand
GGGTGGGGGAGGTGGAGGACACGGGCAACGGCAGCCGCCGCGAGCTGGTGTCGGGCCTGGCCTCGACGGCGCACGATCCGGTGGCGCTGGTCGAGGACGCCGCGGGGCGGCGCTACCTGGCGAAAGCCGGCCAGAAGTTCCAGGGCGCGGACGGTGCGGAGTATGTCGTGGATGACGTGCGACCCAATCAAATCGTTATTGAGAACAAGTCCACGGGTGGGGTATTAACGGTTCCGCTCCGCGGGCCGCGGGGCTGATCCACATCCGAACATGGCTGCCAAGACGATCGAGCCGGGGAGTCCCGTGAAGCAATTTTCCGTGCTGCTCCCCAACCGTGCCGGTGCCTTGGCCTCGATGGTCAAGATGTTGCGTGCCTCGGCGATCGAGGTGGTGGGGATCAGTGTCCAGGACTCGCGCGACGCGACCGTGGCGCGGCTGGTGGTGACCGACCCTGACACCACCGAGCAGATGTTCATCGAGAAGGGGATCCCGCACACCACCTGCGACCTGGTGGTGGTGTCGCTGCGCGAATCCGGCCCCGAGCTGCTGCCGGTGCTGGATACCCTGATGATCGCGGAAACGAACGTGGATTTCGCCTACGCGCTGATGCCATCGCCCAAGAACCACTCGATGCTGGCAATGCACGTCGAGGACTACGAGTTCGCGACCACCGTGCTCAACCAGGCGGGCTTCAAGCTGATCTGCCAGGAAGAGCTGAGCCGTTGATCAGGGCGCGCTGGCAACCTTGAGGTAGCTCGCGAAGTCGTGCGGGTGGTTCGCCATGGCCTTTCGGTGCGCTTCGCGGTGCCGTTCCAGCAGGGTGGTCCAGAGCCGGAAGATGTCCGGGTGTTCCGGGCCTCCGAACCCGTGGGCTTTCATCCGTTCGGGCAGCTGGGCGATCCGTTCGGGCTCGGAGGCCGCGGCCACCAGGATCAGCGCCTCGCCCTCGCCGTGGACCGCGATCTCGCCGTCCCCCGGCGTCACCTCGGATTCCATCGGGTAGATCCAGGCGCGGGCTTGGAACGGCTGGTCCCGATCCGTCCGACCGTCGAGGACCAGCACCCGGCGGTCCTCGACTTGCGCGGAAGTGTTTCCTTGCCGCAATTTCGCGCGGAAACCGAGGAAGCCCGGCTTGTCGGTGCGCAAATGGACGACCAGCAGGTCGTCGGTGGCGGAGACGAAAGTGGTCCACGTGAAGCCCGCGCCGCCGCGCTTGAAGGTGGTCGTGACGGTGCCATCGGCGAGATCCAGCGAGCGGCGGTAGTCGGTGACTTCCTTGTCCGCGTCCAGCCAGTCGAGGTGGAACGATCCGAGGTTTTCTCCCGAGAAGCCGGAACCGGGTTGACTGGGATCGACCTTTTCGCTGCGGGGAGAGCCGAAGATCGGTATTTCCGAGGTATCGGTTTTTCCCGGGACGAGACTGCCGAGGTGACCGTTGCCGAGCGGAAATGCGGAGGCTTTTGATTGTGCCGGGCTTGGGAAGCTGAGGTCGCCACCACGAGCTTTTGTCCCCATGGCAAGGCACAGGCAGAGGATGGAGAAAGGGGCGATGGTCATCCGGAGGGGGGCAGCCTTCCATGCTTCAACCGGTCCCGCAGCTGGAAAGTGCGGGATGGAGCGCCGGATTCATCCGGCCTGGATGGCGGGTTGGTGGATCCGCCAGCGTGATCGGGCTCGACCTCGGCTTGCCGGCACGGCCCCGATTCACCCCGGTCGGCCCGGGGCTGTGAGAACGGAGCGGCTGCAAGCCATCTGTCCAAGCCGGATGAATCCGGCGCTCCCTTTCGCGAGTTCACGTGGTGCCGGTCCGGGACCGAAGCTCCGCGATCAAGGCCTCGGCGTCCTCCGGGTTGAGCTGGTTGCGTGGAATGTCCTGGGTTCTTTCCAAACCGTTCCGAATGTAGATCAACCAGATCGCGGAACTTTCGACCCGAATCCCGGTGACTTTTTCCCAAGCGATCGGCTGATGGTTCCAAAAGCTGGCCGGGATGAACTTGATGCACTGGTCATCCAGCTCGATTCCCGCCCCGTCGGGGATATCACGCAGCTTTTGCCATCTCAGCCAACTGAAGATGGCAGCCAGCCCGACTGGCATCGCGTGAAGGGGCATGCGGTCGGGCGGGTCGCTCCAACCTCTGATGACAAGCACGACGAAGACGATGAAAAGCGCCACGGCACCTGCGAGCGCCCAGCGTCGCTGGCGATCAACCCGGAGCTTGAATCGTGAGGTCATCGGGCGGGTAGGTAGCCGCTTGTGCCGGAGCGTGAGCAACCATCGGTTGATTGGAAAGCCGTAGCTCGCGGGAAACGCCGCGTTGGCTTGGAATGTTCCCACCCGCCACTAACCCGAATGCGGACGGAATGAGTGGTTCCCCTGCCGCGGCAAGGGTGTTAGGTAGGTTGGAAATCCATGGAAAACCCGAACTTACCCGACGAAGATGCAAAGCGCCGCTACTGGCGGAAAAACCTGACCGTGCTGGGGATCCTGCTGAGCATCTGGTTCGCCGTTTCCTACGGCTGCGGGATCCTTTTCGTGGAGGAGCTCGACAAAGTCCGCTTGCCGGGAACCGGCTTCAAGCTGGGCTTCTGGTTCGCCCAGCAGGGGAGCATTTATGTGTTCCTGGTCCTGATCGCGATCTACGTGATCGTCATGAACAAGCTCGACCGCGAGCTTCTCGGCGGCAAATCCGACTGACCCGACGATCATGGACGTTCAAACTTGGACCTGGATCCTCGTCGGCCTGACCTTTTCCCTCTACATCGGGGTCGCCATCTGGTCGCGGGCCGGCTCGACCAAGGATTTCTACGTCGCCGGCGGCGGCGTGCCGAGTGTCGCCAACGGCATGGCGACGGCGGCCGACTGGATGAGCGCGGCGTCGTTCATTTCGATGGCCGGCATCATCTCGTTCGCGGGTCGCGACGGCTCGGTCTACCTGATGGGCTGGACCGGCGGCTATGTGCTGCTGGCGCTGTTGTTGGCGCCCTACCTGCGCCGATTCGGCAAGTTCACCGTGCCGGACTTCATCGGTGACCGCTACTACTCCGGCTGGGCGCGTTTCGTCGCGTTGCTCTGTGCGATCTTCGTTTCATTCACCTACGTCGCCGGGCAGATGCGCGGGGTGGGGATTGTTTTCTCGCGGATGCTGTTCGGCGACATGGACACCGTGCTCGGCATGACCCCGATCAACGCCGGGGTGGTGATCGGGATGGTCGTCGTGCTGTTCTATGCCGTGCTCGGCGGAATGAAGGGCATCACCTACACCCAGGTGGCCCAGTACTGCGTGCTCATCTTCGCTTTCATGGTGCCGGCGATCTTCCTTTCGATCCAGATGGCGGGCACGCCGATTCCCCAGCTCGGTTTCGGCGGTGGCAACGAGGGGGGCTACCTGCTCGACCAGCTCGACGGACTGAGCAAGGAGCTCGGTTTCGCGGCCTACACGGAGGGCCAGAAATCGACCACGGATGTTTTCTTCATCACGGCGGCGTTGATGTGCGGCACCGCCGGCCTGCCGCACGTGATCGTCCGTTTCTATACGGTGAAGAAGGCCTCCGCCGCGCGTTCGTCGGCGCTCTGGGCGCTGCTGTTCATCGCGATCCTCTACACCACTGCCCCGGCGATCTCGGTGTTCGCCCGCACCAACCTGCTGAAGACCGTCGACAACGCGTCTTACGCCGAAGTCCCCGAATGGTTCAAGAAATGGGAGAACGTCGACCTGATCCAGTTCGACGACAAGAACGGCGACGGCCGGATTCAGTACACCGGTCCGAACGCCGCGGCGATGGGGCTACCCGCGAACGAGCTGACGATCGACAAGGACATCATGGTGCTGGCCAACCCGGAGATTGCCCGCCTGCCGAACTGGGTGGTGGCCCTGGTCGCCGCCGGCGGTCTGGCGGCCGCCTTGTCCACGGCGGCCGGCCTGCTGCTGGTGATTTCCACCTCGGTGGCGCACGACATGGTGAAGAAAACCATTGCCCCCATCATTGGCATGCAGTTGACCGAGCGCGGTGAGCTGATCTGGGCCCGCTGCGCCGCGGCGGTCGCGGTGGTCATCGCGGGCTACTTCGGCATCAAGCCTCCGGCCTTCGTTGCCGAGGTGGTGGCCTTCGCCTTCGGGCTCGCGGCCGCCTCGTTCTTCCCGGCGATCATCCTCGGGATCTTCTCCAAGCGCACCACCACGGCCGGGGCTGTTTCCGGCATGGTCGCGGGGCTGGTCTTCACGGCGAGCTACATCATCTGGTTCAAGTTCATCAGCCCGCAGTCGAATGTGGAGGCCAACTGGTGGCTGGGGATCTCACCGGAGGGGATCGGGACTCTCGGGATGGTGCTCAATTTCGTCGTCGCGGTGCTCGTTTCGATCGCCACCCCGCGCCCGCCGCAGGAGATCCGCGACCTGGTCGACCGGGTCCGGCTGCCGCGTGCGGCCTTCGGGGAGGAAGATAGCGGGCCGGTGGATCACTGAGCCGACATTTCGTTGGGCAAGGGGCCGGGGCTGTGGTTGCGTGGTGGGGCACATGCGCTGCTTCTACTCGCAGGACTTCGAGCTGAAACTGCCATCGGGGCATCCGTTCCCGATGGAGAAGTTCCGTATTTCAAAGGACATGCTGCTGGACGGCGGCATCCTGAAGCCGGAGGAGATCATCGAGGTGAAGGTGGCTGACGGGCATTTGCTCAAGTCGGTGCACGAGACGGACTACATCGACCGGATCTACTCCGGCTTGCTCGACCGCAAGGAGCAGATCCAGCTGGGGCTTCCGCTGTCGCCGCAGCTCTACACCCGCAGCGCGACCGAGGTCGAGGCGACGCGGCAGACGTGCCACGCGGCCTTGACCGAAGGCGTCGCGGTTTGCCTGGCCGGCGGCACCCACCATGCCTTCCGGGAGCACGGCGAAGGCTACTGCGTTTTCAATGACGTCGCGGTCGCGATCCGGGACCTGCAGGCCAAGCAGCCCGGAATCAAGGTGATGGTGGTGGACACCGACGCCCACCAGGGGAACGGCACCGCCGCCATCCTCGGCGGCGACCCGCGGGTCTTCACCTACTCGATCCACGTCGGGAAGAACTACCCGACCCGCAAGGTGGCGAGTTCGCTGGATGTGGAGACCGTGCGCTACGTGGAAGGGGAGATGTACCTGAAACAGCTCTTCCACACGCTGGCGGGAGCGCTCGACAGTTTTGCGCCGGACCTGGTGATCTGGATCGCCGGGGCGGACAATCACCGCAACGACCGCTTCGGCCAGATGCACCTGTCGGTGAAAGACCTGCAGCGCCGCGACGATGTCCTGCTGAGGGCTTTCATCCGCAACCACGTCCCGGTGGCCGTGCTCTATGGAGGCGGCTACAACCGCCAGGCGGAGTTCACCGCGAAGATCCACCGCAACACGGTGGCCACGGCGAAGAAGTTGGCCGCGACCTACCGGGGCCTGTAGGACGGAGACCTTGATCAACTGATGGCGGACAGCTGGACATTCGGATCGGTGGCAGTGGTGGGAGCCGGTGCCGTGGGGCTCTACTACGGCGCGCGCCTGGCGGCCGCCGGGGAGGATGTACGATTCCTGATGAGGTCGGACCACGACGTCGTGAAGTATGAGGGCATCCGCATCGACAGCGTCGCGGGTGATCTCCACCTGCAGGAAGTCAATGCCCTCCGGACGACCGAGGAGATCGGGCCGGTGGACCTGGTGATCGTGGCGTGGAAGGCCACGGCGAATGGACACCTGGCCGCGCTGCTGCCGCCGCTGCTTCACGAGGGAACCCAGGTTCTGACCCTGCAGAACGGCCTGGGGAACTGCGAGCAGCTGGCGGGGATTGTCGGCGCGGACCGGGTGCTGGGTGCCTTGTGCTTCGTGTGCCTGAACCGCCTGTCACCCGGGTATGTCAGCCACACGGCGGGCGGCCGGATCAGCGTGGGAGATTACATCAAGGACGGACGTGGCAGGGCGGAGGAGATCGCGCGACGCTTCGGTGCGGCGAAGATCCCGACCGAGGCGGTCCCGTCGCTGGCGGTGGCGCAATGGACGAAGCTGGTGTGGAACATCCCGTTCAACGGCCTGGCGATCGCGGACGGCGGCGTGACCACCGAGGACTTGTTGGCAACCGACGAGTCGGAGGCGGAGATCCGCGGACTGATGGCGGAGGTGATCGCCGCCGCCCGGGCGCAGGGACTGGACCTCGACGACGCGTTGATCGACGTGAACGTCGAGCGGACCCGGCCGATGGGGCCCTACCGGCCATCGAGCATGATCGATTTCATCGAGGGCCGCGAGGTGGAGTTCGAGGCAATCTGGGGCGAGCCATTGCGGCGGGCAAAGGCCGCCGGGGTTGCGGTGCCGATGCTGGAGCGCCTGGCCGACCGGATCCGGGCGCGGGTCAGTTCGGTGCGCTGACAGGCGGGTCGATTTCGGATTTGTCGCCGCCGCCGTGGGAGGCTCAGGATGCGTCCATGGAACAGCCGGTTGGCATCGTGTTGGGTTCGGGGCTCGGTCCCCTGGCGGAGCGGGTGAAGGTGGACAAGGCGGTGGCCTTTGCCCACGCCGGGCTGCCGGAGTCCCGGGTCAAAGGCCACGCCGGCCAATTCCTCATCGGGCAGCTCGGCGGACGCCCGGTGATTGTGATGCAAGGGCGCGTGCATTTGTATGAAGGGCACGATGCCAAGGCGGTGAGTGCCGGGGTGCGCTGGCTCCATCAACAGGGGGTGCGGCACCTGGTGCTTACCAACGCGGCGGGAACCCTCAATTCCGTCCATGCGCCGGGCAGCTGGATGATGCTCACCGATCACCTGAACCTCACCGGGACCTCGCCGCTGGAGGGCGGCGCCAACTTCATCGACATGAGCGAAGTCTACGACCTTGAGGTCCGGAAGTGTTTCCACGCGCTGGCGATCGAGCGCGAGCTGACGCTCCACGAAGGGGTCTATGCCGGGCTACGAGGTCCCCAGTACGAAACCCCCGCCGAGATCCGGATGCTTTCGGCCATGGGCGCGGACGCCGTCGGTATGAGCACGGTGCTCGAAGCGCTGCAGGCCCGTGCCTTGGGGATGAAAGTCACCGGGTTCTCCTGCCTGACCAACTGGGCGGCGGGGATCTCTCCGCAAGCCCTGGACCATGCGGAAGTGATCGAGACCGGGGCGGCCGCGGCCGGATCGATGATGGACTTGCTGGAAGCCTGGTGCGGCCTGTGACCCGCGCTTACTTGCGGGAGAGCTCGCTGCCCTTGGCACCGCGGGTCTTCGGTTGGAAGGGGAAGACGAAGGCGTCGTCGAAGTCGAAGGCGCTGGCGAAGTCCTCCTTGGTGTCGCTGTCCTGCTTGCCGAACATCTGCTCGTCGATCAGGTGGAAGACCATTTCGCCGATGTCGCCGCTTTCACGCAAGCCCCACTCGGACATCAGCGTGCCGGCCATTGGCCCGAACTGCTGGATCGCGAGGTCGCGGAATCCGAGGCAAAGCTCGGGCCCGGAGACGTGGCGGGGTTCCCCGCCATTGGCGTCGGCGGCACGCTTGAGGGTGAAGTCGAGCGCTTCCTTGAGGAACAGGTAGGCCTGGGCGTCGTAGCGCTTCTCTCGTTGGAGGATCGACTCGACCGCTTGCTCGAACTGCAGTGCCTTCATGCGTTGGGAAAATGCCCGGACGCCGGGCCGGAGTCAAAGATGTTAGCGAGGGCCGCCGAAGTTCAGTTGCCGAGGCGCGCGGCGAGGTCGTCCAACACGGCATCGAGCCGGGATGCGGAGCTGATCCGCTGCGGCTGGTCGAAGCCGACCCAGATGGACGTGGAGCCTTTCGGCCCGAGCCGCAGCAGCCAGGCGTCGCGACCCGATCCGGTGGCGCCGCCGTGGACCCGCGTGCCCGAGGTGCTCTCCAGCAGCGCGGCGGCTTCGCGGGCGGCCTCGCGGCTGAGGGCGGGGGTGGTCGATGCCTTGGCCTTGAACAGCTCGCGGCCTTCGGCGGAAGTAATGGACTGGATCAAGTATGGTCGCGGCCGCAGCCCGTCGTTGCCGAGGGTGGCGAGCCCGGTGGCCACTTCCAACGGAGTGGCGGCGGCACTGCCGCGGAACAGGTCCTCGGTGTCGAGGAAGGGGCCGGTGATGCCGCAGCGTTTGGCGATCCGGCTGGTCTCGCGGGGGCCGATCTGACGGCCGGTCTGGACCGGTTTGCCCGGCAGCACCAGCTTGCCGCGTTCGGCGGCGGCGGCGGCGACCCAGGGCTCGAAGGCCGCGCCGAGATCACGGCGGGCTCCGGTGGTGCGGTCGTAACGGGAGTCCATGTAGTCGCGCCCGCCGACCAGCGCGAGCATGGCTCCGGTTCTGGTTTCCAAGGTGACGGCGGCGCACTGGAGGTAGCCGGGTTCGGTGCCGGCCACGTGCTCGGCGGCAACAGGGTAGTCCCAGCCCTTCGAGTTCTCGATTTTCTCGAGCGAGGCGAACAGGTCGCTTTCGAGGCGCTGCTGCCAACCGCTGTCGAGGGTGGTGCGGACGGTCAGGCCACCGTCGCGGATGTCCTCGTCGTCGAGGATGGTCTGCAGCTCCTTCTGGATGGCCTCGAGAGCGTAGGAGCGGCCTTCCCCGCGCTTCTCCTGCGGCACCAGCACGATCGGGATCCGCTTGATGCGCTCGACGTTTTCGCCGTCGATCATGGCCATCGCTTTCATGCGGGCGAGGACTTCGGACTGCTGGTCGCGGGCGGCGGGGAGGTTGCGGAACGGGGAGAAAATGTGGGGTCCGCGGATGATGCCGACCAGCATCGCGCTCTCGGCCTCGTTGAGCGCCGAGGTGGGCTTGCCGAAGTAGGTGCGGGCGGCCATGTCGATGCCGTGGCAACCGGCGCCGAAGTAGATGCGGTTGAGGTAGTGGGCGAGGATCTCGTCCTTGGAGTAGCGGGCTTCGAGGCGCAGGGTGAGGGCGATTTCCAACAGCTTGCGGTCGATCGATTTCTCGCGGATCTCGAAGGTGTTCCGCGTGAGCTGCATGCTCAGGGTCGAGGCGCCCTGGGTGAAGTCGCCATCCTTGACGTTGCGCACGGTGGCTCGGGCCAGGCCGCGGAAATCGACGCCGCCGTGGTCGTAGAAGCGGGCGTCCTCGCGGGCGCGCAGCGCATTGACGAGGAAGTCGGGGATGTCCTTGCGGGTGACCAGCCGCCGCCCGCTGAGGCCGCCGCTGCCGAGTTCCTTGCCGTTGCGGTCGTAGAAGGTGGTGCGGGCCGGCATCTCCGCGACCTCCTTGAGGTCGAAGCGGGAGGCCCGGGTGAAGTAGTAAGCGACCACCAGGAGGCCGAGGACGGCGGCGATGCCGCAGCACCACAGCCCCCAGCGCAGGGCCAGCCGCAGCCAGCCCGGCATCCAGGCAAGCCAGGCGGGTGTTCTGCGGATGGGACGCCAGGTGGACATGAACGGGGGGAAGAAGAAACCACTGACCGGAAAGCAGAAGCCTATTCTTCGACCGGCAGGGCTTTGAGCGGTTCGTCTTGCTCTTCCTCGATCGGCCCGTCGTCGACCGGCTGGGCGCGCAGCGGCCGGCCGGAGTCCACCTCGCCGGCATCCACCGGCAGGGCGCGGGCCGGATGATCCGGGCAAAGGTCGTTCTCGGCGGGAACGATGTCGGCGGGCACGTTGTCGGTATAACCTTCGCCCGCCGCTTCGCAGCCGCTGGTGGCGCGCTTGCCGGAACTGCGGCAGAGCCGGCATTCGACGAAGGACAGCTGGGACGTCAGGCCCTCCGCCTTGTAGCCGAGCTTGTCGGCGGTTTTCATGACCTCGACCCAGACCGGCAGGGCGAGGGTGGAGCCGTAGCCGCGGTCGATGATCTTCTTCGGGGTGTCGAGGCCGACCCAGACGGCGCAGGTGATGCTGGAGGTGTAGCCGGCGAACCAGGCGTCCTTGTAGTCGTTGGTGGTGCCGGTCTTGCCACCGCAGGGCTTGTTGAAGCCGAGGGACTTGACCGAGGCGGCGGTGCCGCGTTCGGTGACCTCGCGGAGGATCTGGGACACGCTCCAGGCCGATCCCGAGCTGGTCGCAACGTAGGGGACGGGCTTGTTCTTGTACAGGACGTTGCCCTTGCGGTCGCGGATCTCGTCGATGATCCGCGGCGGGTGGCGCATGCCGCGGTTGGGGAAGACGGTGTAGGCGGATGCTACCTCGTAGGTGCTGGCCTCCCAGGCACCGAGGTAACTGGTCGGCGA
>NZ_JACZFQ010000111.1 GCF_014904755.1 Neoluteolibacter marinus | reverse complement strand
CGGCGTCTCGAAGCCGACCGACTCCGCGACTTCGGCGACGTTCTCGATGCCGGCGCGGTTGCCGACGCGGACCGACATGGTGTTGCGCGAGCGGATGAGGCCGGTCGAGGCGGGCAGCATGCCGCCGAACTTGCCGTCGGAGTTTCTCGGCCGCCAGTTGCCGGCCCCCTTGATTTCTCCGCGATAGATGGGGCCGTCGTCGATCAGGGTGTTAGGGCGGACGCCCTTGTCGAAGGCGGCGAGGTAGACGAAGGGCTTGAAGACCGAACCGATCTGGCGGCGTGCCTGCAGGGCGCGGTTGAACTTCGACTCGTCGGCGTTGCGGCCGCCGACGATGGCGAGCACCGCTCCGCTGAGGTTTTCAATGGCGACAACGCTGCCCTGGAGGTAGGCGGGGCGGGTCTTGGCATCGGCGGGCAGCTCGTTCCAAGCGGCGCGGGTTTGGTGCGGGTAGCCGGGCGAGCGCTCGAGCTGGCGGAGTTTCGCGTCGAGGGCGTCCTCGGCCTTTTTCTGGATCAGGTGATCGATCGTGGTGGTGATCTCGAGTCCGCCGAGCTCGATGTTTTCTTCCTCAAGGATGCGCTCCAGCTCGCGGCGGATCGCGTCCATGGCGTAGCTGTCGTGGAAGATCCGTCGCCATTCCGGACGCACGGAAATCGGCTCTTGTTTCGCTACTTCCGCCTCCTCCGGCGTGGCGGACTTGGCGGTGACCATGCGGTCGAGGGTGCTGTTGCGCTCGCGGATGGCCTTGTCGATGTCGTTGAAGGGGGAGAATGCGTTCGGGCCGCGGACGATGCCGGCGAGCAGGGCGGACTCCGACAGGCTGAGTTCCTTGGCGTGTTTCTCGAAGTAGGTGCGGGAGGCTTCCTCGATTCCGCGGATCGAGTGGCCCCAGAAAATCCGGTTCACGTAATGCTGCAGGATCTCGTCCTTTTCATAGTTCGCCTCGATCCGGTACGAGACGGCCACTTCGAGGAACTTGCGGTCGAGCTCCTGGAGCTTGCCCGAGAAGTCGAGCAGCGGCGACTTGAGCTGGAAGCTGTTGCGGGCGAGCTGCATGGTGAGGGTGGAGGCCCCTTGCTCGATGCCGCCGCGCTTGACGTTTTCGACCATCGCGCGGGCGACCCCGATCCAGTCGACGCCGTGGTGGTTGAAGAAGCGCTCGTCCTCGCGGGCGAGAATGGCGGCGAGGAAGTCCGGGGAGACCTCGGAGATCCGGATGACGTCGCGCTTTTCGCCGTGGATGCGCCCGAGTTCGTCGCCGCGGCGGTCGTAGACGATGGTGCGCTGGGGCATCTCCGCGACCTTGGCCATGTCGAAGGGGCGGGCGCGGACGTAGTAGAAGACGCCCATGGCGAGGCCGGCGTAGGCACCGAGGATGGCGAGGTCGCCAACCAGGCGGATGGGCACCCTCAGCAATCCTGGCAGCGGCCGGATCAGCAGGTGGAACAGGTGAAATGGCCAGAAGAGGATGACCGATCCGAGGCCGACGGGCTTCTTCGGGGCCTCTTTCTTGCGATTGGAACCGCGCTTGTCGCTGGCACTTCCTTTCGGGCTGCTGGGTTCCTTCGGCGATGGTTTCTGCATGGACTTGGGGAAATTAGCGCGGATGGTGGGCGGAAGCGATGGCGATATGGTGCGGCAGACGAAGCAGTCGGATCGTGTCGCTGTGTTGTGTGAGAAAGCGATGAAGCAGCCGAGATTTTTCCAAGGAGTGGCGGGAGCCGCCGCGGCGATCGTTTTGCTGAGTCCCGCCTGGTCGCGGGAGCCGGTGCATTCGATTGACGATGTGCGCAAGCTCGAACAACGCATTGCCGAGGTCGCCGACAAGGCGATGGGGTCCACGGTGGCCTTGATTTCAGAAGCAACGCAGGCCTCCGGTTCGGGCGTGGTGTCCACCCCCGACGGCTTGATCCTCACCGCCGCCCACGTGGTCGAAGGGGTCGAGGAAGTGACGGTGGTGTTTCCCAACGGCAAACAGACCACGGGCAAGGTCCTCGGGGCGAACCTCTCCAAGGACATCGGGCTGGTGAGGATCACCGAGAAAGGTCCCTGGCCTTACATGGAGCGTGGCAAGTCGAAGCCGCTCAAGGCCGGCGACTGGGTGATCGCGATGGGCCATTCGACCGGTTATGACGCGGCGCGGACGCCGCCGGTGCGCTTTGGCCGGGTGGTTTCCGACGGACCGGGGAATTTCCTGACCAGCGATTGCACTTTGATCGGCGGGGATTCGGGCGGGCCGCTGTTCGACCTGGACGGGAAGATCGTCGGGATCAACTCATCGATCGGCACCTCGCTGAGCAACAACAATCATGCCGGCGTGGACGGCTTCGAGACCGACTGGGACCGCTTGCTGGCGGGAGACATCTGGGGACAGCTGCAGATGGATCCCTTGCTGAACCCCGAGCGCCCGGTACTCGGGATCGCGCTGGGGGCCTCGGTGCGGGGCGGCGGGGTGGTGATCGCCGAAGTGGGCCGATACGCGGCCAAGTCCGGGCTCCGGAGAGGCGACGTGATCACCGCGGTGGATGGCACGAAGGTCCGCGACGGTGCCAACCTGTTGGTGATCCTGGCCAAGAAGGAGGTCGGGGACAAAGTGACGGTCGGCCTCGTGCGCTCCGGCCAACCCGTCGACGTTGAAGTCGAGATGATCAAGCGGAGCCAAGCCCGGTAAAATTATCTGCCAGCGATGAAACCGAAATCATTGATTCTATTGCTGAATGCCGCGCTGTTGGCGGCGGTCCACGCCCAGCGGAACGGGGAAGCCCCGTTGATGCGGCCCGAGGAGGTGCAGGCGGTCCAGGACCAGACGATCGAGTTCTTCGATGCGATCCGTCCGGTCGCCCGCGACGCCATGCGCTCGACCGTCTGGGTCTGGGCGGACACCGGGCGCGGCAAGCAGCCGGTGGTGCTGGGTACGGTGGTCGAGGACGGCACCAAGGTGCTCACCAAGTGGAGCGAGATCGCGATGACCCGGGGGGATCTCCAGGTCGTCGGCGGTGACGGTGTGACCGCGAAGGCGAGTGTTCTCGGTGTCCATCAGGAGGAGGACCTGGCGCTCCTGCAGCTCGAAGGGGCCAGTTTCCCGGCGGTCGCCTTCGACGCCGGGGATGCCCCGAAGTTGGGTCGGTTCCTGGTTGCCGCGTCGCCCGATGACACGCCGGTGAGCGTGGGGGTGGTGGCGGTCGAGGCGCGCTCGCTGCGCGAGAAGGACCAGGCGTTCCTCGGCGTGGAGTTGAATCCCTTGCCCGGCAAGAAAGGCCTGGAGATCGTCGGGGTTCAGGACGGCAGCGCCGCGAGCGCCGCGGGACTGAGGCCCGGCGATGTGATCCAGTCGCTCGGTGACCACGGCATCGGCAGTCTGCTCGAGTTGCAAACCGCGCTGGCGGGCCACGTGCCCGGCGACACGGTGAAGCTCGGCTTCCTGCGCGCGGACGCCGCGGAGGAGACTGAAGCCACCTTGCAGGAGAAGAATGTCCACTATCCGCAGGTCGAAAACCAGCGCCTGAACCAGATGGAGCGAATGGGTTCGCGGCTGAGCCTGGTGCGCAGCGGATTCCCGCGCGTCATCCAGACCGACATGCAGCTCAACCGCGACCAATGTGGAGGCCCGGTGGTGGATCTCGACGGCAAGGTCGTGGGCATCGTGATCGCCCGTGCCGATCGCACCCGGAGTTTCGTGATCCCGTCGGCGAGCATCGTCAATTTGCTGAGCAAGAACCCGGTGTCTCCCGAAGTCGCGCAGGCCGAAATGGAGGCCGAACGTCTGGCGCAGAACCAGCAGGTCGGCCAGCGGGGACCGCGGCAACGAAACTTGCCGCCTTCGGGGCCGAGGCCCCGACCGCAGCCGCGTGCGGTTCCGATCGATCCGGACGCGGCCGACCGGATGCGCGGTCATCTCGAGGAGATGCAGCTGCTGATGGAGCGGATGCGCGCGGAAATGGAAGCGATCGAGAACCGCTGAGCCTGCCTACAGGCAGACCCGGCGGAAGAGCTCGTCGAGCGGCAGCTGCATGCCGATGTAGAAGTCGCCGAATTCGCCGTAGCGGGCGGTGACTTCGTCGAAGCGCATTTCGTAGACGATCGACTTGATGTCGATGGTGTCCTTGGCGAGCAAGGTCACTCCCCACTCGTATTCGTCGAGGCCGGTGGAGCCGGTGATCAACTGGAGGATCCGGCCGGAGTAGGTGCGTCCCACCCGGGCGTGGCCGGCCATCAGTTCACGGCGCTTCTCGTAAGACAGCGAGTACCAGTTGTCGTCGCCCTGGCGGCGCTTCGACATGGGGTAGAAGCAAACGGCCGGCCAGTCCGGCAGCACCGGGTAGAGGCGGTGCTTGAGGTAGTGGGCCATGCGGTCCTCGAATTCCTTCATCGCCTGCTCGAACTCCGGGCTGCCCTCGGCGAGGCCCTTCTCGGCGACCAGGGTTTCCGCGGCGTACTGCTCGGAGGTGGTGGTGTATTCGGAGCCCTCCGTCTGGGAGAGGTAGGAATAGACCGGGCTGAGGATCTCCGGCCCCAGCGAAAGCGACAGCTGCTTCTCGTAGGCATTCGCGACCTGGAGGTCGGGGGTCAGCAGCATGAAGCCGATGTCGGCCTTCGGCGTGGCAATCGAGAAGGTCAGCAGGTGGGTGTCCTTGGTGGCGCGGATCTCCTGGACGAGTTCGGTGAGCCGGGTCTTGGCGGCGCGCCTCTCCTCGTCGCTCAGGATCATCCACTGCGAGTGGTCGATCTGATAGAAGAGGTGCATGACGTGCCAACCTTCGCGCGGCACGAGCGGGGGAACTTTGGTATCGGACATGATCAGCGGCGGAGAGGGAAGACGGGGATGGGGACGAGAGGCTTGAACTGGCTGGCCGGCGCGTTGATGGACGGCCCTTCATGGACTTCAGCCGTCCAGAAGCCGTCCTTGCCGGTACGGTAGGCATTGTAATTGCCCATTTCGAGGAAGCCGTCGGTGGCAGGGAATGCCAGCGTCACCTCGCCGTTCGCGTCGAAGCGTCCGCCGGTGAAGGAACGGGTGATCGAGTCGCCGACCGGTTCACCGTCGCCATTGCGGAAAATGATCCGCAGCGCGCCGCTCGGCGACTGGTCGGGGTCGAGCGAGATTTCCAGTACCGGGATCATGACCACCTCGCGGCGGGCGACATCACGGGATTCTCCTTCCCGGACCGGCTCGCGCCAGAAGGTTTCGGCGGCGGCCAGCACCACGTGTTCGCCGGAGATCGGCAAGTCCGGTTTGTCGACGAACTCGGACTTGAATCGGAACAGGCCGAAGAACTGCGACAAGACCCAGATCGCGGCGGCCAGGAGGACGACGGCGAAGGCCGCGATGCCGACGAGTTCCCGCCGGTTCATGCGCGGTTTGACGGCCGTCTCCGGGGCCGGTGTCTTCCTTGGTTTGGGCTCTTTCGCCGGTGCCGGCGGGGCGTCGGGGGAGGGTTTGGTTACTGCTTCGGGAACCGGGGGCGAATCTTGCGCGGCAGGCGCGGGCGGGGGCTCCGGCTTCTCGTCCGGAACGACCAAGGTCACCACCTTGCCTCCATCCGGAGAGTCGGGTTCGTCGAGCTCTCCGATCTCGTCGACGGGCTCCGGCTTTTCATCGCTTTTTCCAAGCGGTTTGGTCCGGGGCGGCCGGACGGGCGACGGCTTCTCGGTGTCGACCGGGAATTCCTGGTGTTCCGGTGTCTGGGGAAGGGGCTTGGCGGCCGGGCGCTTCGTCGGGGGGGGCTTCGGTTGCTTGGATTCGATCTCCGGGGAGGTCTCGTCCAGGTTCCACAGGTCGTCTTCCGTGGTCTCCTTGGAGAGATCCGAAAGGGCGGGACGATGGCGTCCCGGGGTATTGGACGAACTGGGTGGTTCCGCGGGCATTGGTGAAGCGGCCCCCGGTTTAGGAACACCGCGCGCCCTTGGCCAGTGGAATCCTTGACCGCGAGGAATCCGGAAAAAGGGTTGCATGAAAGGCCTGCTGGCGCGATGCAAACGCGAGCAGCAAATTCTCTCCATGGCCGATCGCGAAGACAAGAATCAGGAAAACGTCACGGGCAAATTCTACGTCGACAGCCAGTGCATCGACTGCGACCTGTGCCGCGAGACCGCGCCGAACAACTTCACCCGCTCCGACGACGAGGGCTACTCCTACGTCTACAAGCAGCCGGAGAACGACGAGGAACGGTCGCAATGCCGCGAGGCGATGGAAGGATGCCCGGTCGAAGCCATCGGCGACGACGGCGAAGACTGACCTGCCATGGCGAGGAAATCCCGGCTCGAGGCGATCCGCCGCGCCGTGCTCCGGGACTGGCGCGCCGACGAACCGGCGCACCTCGACGAGCGCCTGCATCAGCCCGGCGAGTTCCTTGCCTCCATTTTGCGCCAGGCAGGTGCCTCGGAAGGCATCGACGAAGAGCGATTGCGGGAGATGTGGAAGGACGTGGCCGGCGACTTCATTGCCCGCAATGCCAATCCGGTGTCGCTGAAAGGCGGCTGCCTGACCCTTCACGTGCTGCAGCCGGCGATGCGCTTCCATCTCGAGCAGACCCGCGCCGAATTGCTCCGCAAGGTACAGCAGGCGGCCGGTCAGGGGGTGGTCAAATCCATTCGTTTCACGGTCGGTTGACCGGATTACCGCATGTTCCGAAATCTCATCTTCGATTGGTCCGGCACCTTGGTCGACGACTTGCCGCCGGTGCTGGAGGCGACCAACCATGTCCTCGGGGTCTACGGGAAGCCGCCGCTCGACCGCGAGGCGTTCCGCCTGAGTTTCCGTCTTCCCTACGCCGAATTCTACGAGGAGGTGCTCCCGGGGGTTCCCTTGGAGGAACTGGAGGTGCACTTCCGGAAGGCCTTTTCGGCATCGCAGGCCCCGGTGACGATCCTGCCGCACGCCCGGGAGAAACTCGAATGGTGCCGCGACCACGGGATCAGGGCCTTCGTCCTCACCAGCATGGACAGCGAGGCGTTCCGGCGGCAGCTTCACGATCTCGGGCTCGCCGACTTCTTCGAGGCGACCTATTCCGGCGTGCTCGACAAGCGCGAGCGGATTCTCGGTCTGCTGGAGGCCCATCGGCTGGATCCCGCGGAGAGCGCCTTCATCGGCGACATGACGCATGACATCGACACCGCCCGCCACGGCAATCTCACCTCGATCGCCGTCCTCACCGGCTACACCCATGCGGGGCCATTGGCCGTGTCACGGCCCGACCTCACGGTCCCGGATCTCGAGGTCTTGCGACGCCTGATGGGCCGGCCGGGGTGGCGGCCGATGCCGGTGGCCACCGTCGGGGCGCTGCTGCATGATGGATGTGGCCGCTTGTTGATGGTCAAGACCCACAAGTGGGGCCATCGCTGGGGAATCCCCGGTGGCAAGATCAAGCGCGGCGAAAGCTCGCTCGACGCCCTTCGCCGGGAGATCCGCGAGGAAACCGGCCTGGAACTCCGCGACCCGAGGTTCGTGCTGGTCCAGGACTGTGTCGACTCCGACGAGTTCCATCGCCGCGAGCACTTCCTGCTTCTGAATTACGTGGCGCGGGTGGCGACAGGGGAGGTGGTTCTCAACGACGAGGCACAGGAATTTCGTTGGGTCACGCCCGCCCAGGCGATGGGGATGGATCTCAACCGTCCGACCCGCACGCTGTTGGTCGAGGCCTTGAACCAAGGATTGATCGAGCATCCCGTTTGAACGGAACGCGGGGATAGACAGATTTATGGGCAATTCACATCAGATTGAAATCCGCGGATTGAGGGTTGCCACCCGGATCGGCGTGCCGGACGAGGAACGGGCGTCGGCGCAGGAGGTGAAGGTGGATGTCCGGATCACCGTCGCCACCGGCTTTGCCGAGATGGACGATCAGATCGGAAGGACGCTCGACTACGCCGACCTCGCCGGGCGCATCCGCGAGTTGGCCGGCAGCGGCGAGCGGCGGCTGATCGAGACCCTGGCGTCCGACATCGCCGGCCTGGTGTTGGGGTATCGGGTGGCAGCGGCAGTGGAGGTGAGCATCGAGAAGTTCATCCTGCCGGAAACCGACTGCGTGGCCGTGCACCTGCGGCGCGAGGCGACGAGCTTCTAACATGCCTGCTCTCCCGGGTTGCATTGCCGCGATGAAACGCTGAAGATCAAGCCGCATGGACGCGCCGAAAGCCGACCCGGAAAAAATCGCCATCCGCTGCCCCGGATGCGGGCAGCGCTTCATGGTCGGGACCGAATTGAAGGAGCGCATGGTCGAGTGCGGGTCCTGCGAGCACCGCTTCCGGGTGAACGACGAGGTGCTGGTGCGGACCAAAAAATTCTATCCCGGCGAGCGGCGCGGGCATGCCCTGGACGGGTTCTCACGGATGCCAAAGTCGGTGAACACCTCGACGGCGAGTTTTCAAACCGTCCAATACGCCGAGGAACCCGCACACCGCACGTTCGAGACGACCTCGCCGCTGCGTTTGATCTTCGGCTTCGCGGCCGCAGCTATCATCGTAATCGTGGCCCTGATGCTCGTCTTCGGCGGCGGGGCCGGGGGGGTCCTCTACGGGGCATCCCAGTCAAAGCGGCTGATGCTTGCAGTCTTTACCGCGATTGTATGCGGAGCCTTGTTGATCGCGGCGAATCCCCGGGCTCGGAAGCGGGCCGCCCTCGCCGCGGTCCTCGTGGCCGCCTTGTTGATCGCCGTGCCGTTCGTGGTCACGGAGGGAAATCAAGCCGCCGGACAGGTGGTGACGGACGACACGGATGATCCGCGGGATCCGGTGGTGTCGACCACCCCGTCGAGGGAACAGGAACTCGATGCGCTCAAGCAGAAGGTCGGCTACGATCCGTTGGCGCGGGAGCTTGAGGTCTCTCCCCATTCGGCCGGGATCTGGTTGCGCGGCCTGCAGGAGTATCACCGGCTGCAGGTGCGGAATTACTTCGTGCGGGTCACCGGGGCGAGCCCCAGCTCCCACATGTATCCGCGCTCACCGGATTATCTCCTGGTGGTTTCGGGGGCGACGGCGAACCTGGATGAACTGGCACGGCTTTGCGAGCGGTTCGGGGAAGTGCGGCGGACGGTTGATGCCCTGCGATTGATCGAGGTCGAGGTGAACAACGAGAGCTTCATGGAGGGGCCGATCGAAAAGCTGACCGACTCGTCGGATCCCGCGTTCTACGAATTGAACCGCCGCGAATTGGAGAGCATCGATCTGGAGCGGGCGCGCCGGGCGGTGATTCGTCTCGGCGCGGCGGAGCCGAAGATCTACCGCTCCGACATCGTCCGCCGCATGCAGCAATTGCTCGGGGAGGGGGACGACCGGTTGGCGGGCGATATCGGCAAGACCCTCGTGACCTGGAGCGAGCAAGGCGATGGTTCCACCGAGGCGGTCCGCAACACGGTTGAAAAGATCACAGCGCAGCACGGCGAGGTGCCGGAGTCGCTGGTGAAGTTCCTGGTGGCGCGCGGGGATCCTGCGGTGATCCCGGTGCTCGACGGCCTTTGGCTCAAGGATGCCGATATCTGGGAAGAGACCTACAGCCGCATGGGGCCGGCGATCGAGGACCGCTTGCTGGCTCATTATCCGGAATCGACCATTACCCACCAGATGTCCTTGGTTCGCATGTTAGGCAAGGTGGGCACCGAGAAAAGCGTGCCGGTGCTCGAGGCGGCGCGCGAGGGGGCGATCGACGAGCTCAAGCTGCTGATCAACCGCGCGCTGGAGGCAATCCGCGCGAGGCAATGAGTTCGTCTCCGGTGTTCCGATCCGGGTTGACGGAAAATACCTTGGGCAACATGGCTTGCGTATGACTGCCAAGTCTCTGTCGATCACCTGCGCGATTCTGGCGATCGGAGGACTTGCCGGCTTCTCGCTCGGCAGTTCCAATCTACGGCGACTTTCCGCTGCAGAGTTTCTCCGGCAAGCGGAGAAGATTGAAGAAATCAACAGTGCCGAATGGACCGGTTACGTCGGTTGTTCGGGCGGGCGTGCCTATCTCGAACAAGGCCGTCCCGGCCCGTTTGGCACCACGGTGTACTGGGTGCAGTTGTCCGAGTTGCCCCCTGACCTCGAAGATCAATTGAGGGAGGGAAACCCGCCATGGGTCCCGCCAGATTTCAAGGCGAAGAACGTTGGGGCAGTGGGGGATTAGCTCGCCACGCTGTCGCTGCGCTTTTTCGTCCAAGGGGCCGGAGCCCACTGGATCGATGCGGTTTTGAAGTTCTTCGGAACGCTCGTGCGGTAGCGTCCGTCGTCGCCACGCAGGGCGAGGGTCTCGGATCCATCGACGATGACCTTCAATTCGGCATCCGCGCTGCCGATGCCGCAAAAGGTCAGGTGAACGGTGTCATAGCCGGGCGTCCAGTGGCCCTCCCATTCACGGCTGATTACGATCGATCCGGAGCTGCCCTCCAACCGCAAGGTGGATTCTCGGTAGTCGCCTTGTCTCCAGGCCTCGCCGTCGCCTTCGTCCTCGTACCAGCAACTGGTCTCCTGCCCGTCCTTCCACCAGGCGCGGAGCTCCGGTTCCGGATGGGGGATTTCCCCGACATGCTGTTGCAGCGGCCAATGCGGGACGATGGCGCCGGCGCGGACAAAGACCGGGATGCGATCGATCGGGCATTCGATCCAGATGTCGGTATTGACGGCCTTCGGGCGCGAATCGTCGTGGTAGGAGAACCAATCGCTCCGCGGCAGGTAAAGGAAGCGGCCCTCCTCCCCTTCGGCCATGATCGGCACGACATAGAGGTGGTCGCCGAAGTAGAACTCCGCGCTGCGCCAGTAGGTATCGGGATTCTGGTAATCGACCAGCGGCAATGAACGGAGGATGGGAGTGCCGTCCTTCACATACTGGCGGAAGGCGGTGTAAACGGCGGGAAGCAGGCGGTAGCGCATCTCGATCGCACGGCGGACCCAGTCGGTGGTGTCCTCGCCGAAAGACCACGGTTCCTGCTCGCCGTGGTCGCCGGACGAATGGGTGCGGAAAAACGGATGGAAGACGGCGAGTTGAACCCAGCGCAGGTAGAGCTCCGGGGTGGGGGTTTCGATGAATCCACCGATGTCCGAGCCGATGAACGACATGCCCGAGGTGGCGAGCCGCTGGCACTGGGTGTTCGCCATGTTGAGGTGCTCCCAGGATGCCACGTTGTCGCCGGTCCAGCCGCAGGCGAAGCGCTGGGTGCCGGCGTAGGCGGAGCGGGTGATGGAGAACGTCCGGCGGCCCTTGCCGAAGCGGCGCAGCCCTTCACGGGTGGCGCGGATCATTTGCATCCCGTAGACATTGTGCGCCTTGCGGTGTGAACACGGGTGGCCGTCGTAGTCATGCCGCACGTCGTCGGGGAAAGTGCCTTCCTCGAACACGGCCGGCTCGTTCATGTCGTTCCAGATGCCATGGACGCCGACGTCGCCGACGAGGTCGCCGAACAGGCCGGCCCACCAGTCGCGAACTTCGGGGCGGGTGAAGTCGGGGAAATGACAGAGCCCCGGCCACACCGAGCCTTTCATCAGTGCTCCGTCCTGGCGGCGGCAGTAGTAGTCGTTTTCGATGCCCTCGACCCAGACCGGGTATTTCGGATCGATCTTCAGGCCCGGGTCGATGATCGCCACCGTTTTGAAGCCGTCCTTTTCCAGGTCGGCGACCATCCGCTTCGGGTCGGGAAATCGCTCCGCGTCCCAGGTGAAGCAGCGGTAGCCGTCCATGTAATCGATGTCGAGGTAGAGGGCATCGCAGGGAATCTTGCGGGCGCGGAAGCCGTCCGCGATCCCGCGGACCAGGGCTTCCGGATAGTAGCTCCACTTGCACTGGTGGTAGCCGAGCGCCCACAGCGGCGGCATTTCCGGCACGCCGGTGAGCCGGGTGTAGCGGCGGACGATGTCGAGGGGATCCGACCCGTGGATGAAGTAGTAGTTCATCTCCCCGCCCGGCGCGGAGAATGTCGTCACGTTGGGGTGGTGGCTGCCGAAGTCGAAGCTGCTGCGGAAGGTGTTGTCGAAGAAGATCCCGTAGCTGTGGCCGCGGCAAAGGCTGAGGTAGAACGGGACGTTCTTGTAGAGCGGGTCGGTGTCGGGCGTGTAGGCGTAGGTGTCGCTGCCCCAGAGATCGAAGCGACGGCCGCGGAGGTTGAGGTCGCAGGACTTGTCGCCCAGGCCGTAGAAGTATTCGCCGTGGTGGCAGACCTTGCTCATCCGGACGACCTCGCCGCCATGGCGCTTGTTGTCTTGCCAGTGGTAGCCCTTGTCGTCCTGGCAGAGGATCCGGCCGCTGGCGGTCTCGGTGATCGTCGTCTTCAGGCCGATCCGGGTGATGCGGATGGAAAGCGCGCCGGTTTTGATGGCGAAGCCGTCGGCAAACTCGATCAACTCGTGGTCGGGCACTTCGCCTGGAAACGCCGGGTCGATCGCGTAGGAAAAGTCGTCGTCGAAGCGCCCGTCGGGCGAGAACCTGAAGCGCACGATGCCGTCGGCGACCAGATGAACTTGCAGCAAGACCGCATTGTCGGTGAGGAACCCGAAGATCCCGGCGGCCGGCCGGCGGAGTTCGCGGACGGCGCCTGGGAAGAAGTCCGCCGCCGCTTCCGCGGTGCGGTGCTTCTCCATGTAGTTGCCGGAGAATTCTTCGGAAGCCATGGACGGGTGTGAGGGTGGAGGGTGAGAGGAACCCGATTAGACAACGTAGCCGGCAACGTGCCAAGCTCCCTGAACGGACGGCAACGGTGGCCGGGGCGATGACTCCATCGAATCGGTGTCAGAAAAGCTTTCCGCGGGACTGTCGCAAATTGCACTCCCTGAATCGGCTGAATTAGTGTGTCATTTGGATACCACGCCACGCTGAGAACTATGAAAATCGCGATGCTGTCATGGGAGAGCCTTCACTCCATCCCCGTGGGTGGAGGGGCCGTTCACGTTACCGAGCTTGCCGCTGCCCTGGAGCGGCGCGGTCATGAGGTTCATGTGTTCACCCGCCTCGGCGAGGGACAATCGACATCCGCGATGATCGACGGGGTGAAATACCACCGCTGCCCGATCGAGCTGGATCCGGACTTCATCACGGAGACCAACAACATGGGCAATAGCCTGATCTATTTCCTGGGCGCCACCGAGGCTGCCGACGGCGTGCCCTTCGACATCGTCCACGGCCACGATTGGCTCTGCTCGAAGGCGCTGGCCCAGGCCAAGAACGACCGCGGCCGCAAGGTGGTGTTCACCATCCACTCGACGCAGTTCGGCCGGACCGGCAACAACCTGCACACCGGCGTGTGCGACCGCATCCGGGCAATCGAGCGCGAGGGCACCTTCGTCGCCGACCGGGTGATCGCCGTGTCCGGCTACCTCGCTGACGAGGTGAAGTGGCAGTATGAAGTGCCGGAGTGGAAGCTGCGGGTCGTCTACAATGGCATCGAGTGCTCGCGTTTCGACGGAGAGATCGACCCGGCGGTTTGCCGGCGCAGTTATGGGGTCGGCCCGCTCGACCCGATGATCCTCTACGTCGGCCGGATCAGCACGCAGAAGGGCCCCGACCTTTTGCTGGAGGCAATGCCGTCGATCCTCCGCTACCAGCCGGGCGCGAAGGCGGTGTTCGTCGGGGACGGCGACATGCGCAGCCACCTCGAGCACCGCGCGCGCGAGCTCGGGGTGAACCACGCGGTTCGTTTCCCCGGCGCGATGGGACCGGACAGCGACGTGCTGAACCTCTTCAAAAGCACCGACGTGGTGTGCGTGCCCAGCCGCAACGAGCCGTTCGGCATCGTGGTGCTGGAAGCCTGGGCTGCCTCCAAGCCGGTGGTGGTCACCCGCAACGGCGGGCCGCGCGACTTTGTCTCGCACGGGGAGGATGGCTATCTCGTCGATGCCACCGCGGCCGGGATTGCCGACGGGGTGAAGGCGGCTTTCTCGAACTTCGAGCACGCCCGCTGGATGGGCTCACGCGGCCGGGTGAAAGCGGCCTATGGCTTCAGCTGGGACGGGATCGCGGAGCAGACGGAAGCCATCTACCGGGAAATCCTGCCCCAGCCGCTTCCGGCGGAGGCGATCAAGTCGATCGAAACGGAGGCTGCCGAACCGGAGACGGCCGAGAGCCAAAGTTAGTGCGGAGTCGCTTTGGCGGAGGAGTCAAGCAGCCGGCCGCGAGCGGGCGGGCATCGGCTTGGCAATCGCCTTCTTGGCGGCGCTGCGAGCTTCGCTTTCTTGAACCGGCTCCTTTGGCTCGACCAAGGGACGTCCGATCAGGCGCTCGTAGATCTCTGCGTAGCCACCGGTGAAGCGAGCCGGATCGAACTCGCTGCGGCTTTGGCGCATCACCCGGCTGATCTCGCGGTCGCGGGTTTCCTTCGGGGCGCCGTGGAACCACATCGCTTCATCGATCGCCCAGCGCAGGCCGTGGTTGTTCGGGTGCTCGAAAGAGAAGCCGTTGCCCAGCGAGTTGTCCCAGTCGAGGCGGCGGACGGTGTCGCGCAGGCCACCGGTCGAGTGGACCACCGGCAGGCAGCCGTAGAGGGGCGCGATCATCTGTGGGAGCCCGCAGGGTTCGAACAGCGAGGGCATCAGCATGAAATCCGAGCCGGCGAAGGCGAGGCGGGCGAGGCGCTCGTCGAAATCGCGGACCGCCACCCGCCGGTGCAGGCCGTGGTGGTTGACGATGCCGTGCAGGCAGTGCTGGTGCGGGCCGTCGGCGACCACGACGATTTGCAGCTTGCGGTCCCAGTAGTCGGAGACCGTGCGATGGAGGATGTCGCAGAGAAGCTGCGGTCCCTTTTGAAGGGGATCGAGCCGGGACGGCCAGAAAAAGACCGCGGCATCCGGATCCTCGTCGAGGCCGAGCTCGCGTTGCAGCGCCCGCTTGTTGATGGCCTTGCCGGTGGTGTGGTCGCGGTCGGAAAAGGTCGCTTCCAGCGAGGGGTCGGACTCCGGATCATAGGAGGGGTCCGGCGCGTTGAGAATGCCGGAGGCCCGGCCGGTGCCGAGCTTGTGGGCGATCTCGCCACGCAGGAAGGCGCCGCCCTGATGATGGCCGTTCGCCAGCTCGCCGAGGAATCCGGGGCTCACGGTGGTGATGTGATCGGCGGCGTAGACCCCGGTGCCGAGCATGTGGACCGGCACGGTCGAGCGGCACTGGTGGTATTGGCCCGGCGGGCGCAGGAAGTAGAAATTGTTCCAGAAGTCGGCAGCCCCGATCCCCGTGGCCTCCATCCGCTCCATGGTGGCGTCGCGGCTGTGGATGTTGTGAAGGGTGAACAGGCTCTTGATGCCGCGGCGCCTGGCCATGGCCGGGATCAATCCGGTCATCCAGTCATTGCAGTGGATGATGTCGGGTTGGACCATCGGGATGATCTGGTTGATCACCTCGCGCTGGAACACCAGGGCGGCATGAAGGGCTTCGTGGGGGTTGTGGCTGTAGACCCGGTCGAGATGATGGAAAACCCAGTCGTCCGCGAGGTGGATGCGGGCGTCGCGGGGATGGGTGCTGGCATGGATCAGCTCGTCGGGCAGCCGGCCCGCATGGTCGCGCCGGAACAGGCGGCGGAAATTCGGCAGGGCGACGTGGACCTCGGCCCCGATGTCCACCAGTCCCGAAACAAGGGCGGAGGTGGCGTCTGCAAGTCCGCCGGCCTTGGCCCGGATCCCGTTCGCCCCGGGGCCCAGCGCGGAAGGAAGGTGAGTGATTTCCGGAGTAACGATCAGAACGCGCGGAGGCTTGGACGAAGACGGGGCATGCATGGTGCAAGGAAGTCGGAATGGACTCTAGGGGAGGCGTGGGTGCAGTGGACGAGGCAGGAGATCGTTGCGATTTGCCAACCCGGAAAGATGGCGAATTCGTGATGTGGTATCGAAATAGCAGGCGCCGTGCCTAGGTCGGCCGGGTCTTCCGGATAATGTCCGGAGGTGTGGGTTTCGGCCGGGACGATCTATCTGTTGGAGTGTCCCGCCATCGCCCCGGTGGCGGTGGGACGGGACCGGTCGCTGACGCGGATTTGCTCCTGAATTCAAGCCTCCGGAAGCGCCGTGGCTTGAATGTCCTCGACTTTGGCTCGGCCATTGCTCACCACGATTGTAGCCTGTGGGTGACCTGAGGAGTCGGGTATCAGCCGGCTTTCTACCGCTCATGAATCGAATTCGCGTTCTCAAGCTGGGCTGGGAATTTCCCCCTTTGATCAACGGCGGCCTAGGTGTGGCCTGCCTCGGTCTTTCGCAGGCCCTTGCCAAGCACGTGGATCTCCGGGTGATCGTTCCCCGCTCGGCGCCAGAGGCCGATTTCGACGGGTTCACCCTGACCGGCCTCAACAACCTGAAGGTGGACGACCTGAAAGGGGCCGAGGGCAAGTATCACTACGAGAGCTTCGCCGAGATCCAGCGGGTTCCGATCGAGCTGGATCCCTACGCGTCCGACGAAACGTTGACGACGACCTCGAAGATCATGGTCGATGCCGGGGAGCAGGTGCGGTTTTCGCAAACGACCCGCAACCAGCTGGACCAGTTCAAGACCGGCGAGCTCTACGGCAGCGACCTGGGAACCAAGGTGATCGAGTTTTCCAAGGTCGCGGCCAAGATGGCGATGTTGTTGGATTTCGACGTCGTCCACGCCCACGACTGGATGACTTTCCTGGCTGGGGTGGAGGTCAAGAAAGCCACCGGCAAGCCGCTGGTCATCCACGTTCATGCCTCCCAGTACGATCGCGCAGGTGCCGATGCCCGCGGCTGGATCTTCGATCTCGAGAAGTACGGGATGGAGCAGGCGGACATCATCATTCCCGTCAGCCGATACACCGGTCAGATCTGCGCGGGTCACTACGGCGCCGATCCGGCGAAGATCCGGCCGGTTCACAACGGCGCGGAGCCGGTGAAGGTGTTCAGCACCAAGAAGCCGTTCCCGGAGAAGCTGGTCCTGTTCCTCGGCCGGCTGACCGCCCAGAAGGGGCCGGAGTTCTTTCTCGAGATCGCCGCCAAGGTTCTCGAGAAAAACCGCAATGTCCGCTTTGTGATGGCCGGAACCGGCGAAAGGCTCAAGCCGCTCGCCGAGAGCACCGCCTTCCGCGGGTTGGGTGGCTACCTGCATTTCACCGGCTTCCTCAACAAGGAGAAGGTCAACGAGCTGCTGTCGATGACCGACATCTACTGCATGCCTTCGGTGTCGGAGCCCTTCGGCCTGTCCGCGCTGGAAGCCGCCCAGTTCGGCATCCCGGCGGTCATTTCCAAACAATCCGGGGTGGCCGAGGTGCTGAAAGGAGCGCTCAAAGCCGATTTCTGGGACGTCGATGTGATGGCCCAGCACATCATCGACCTGATCGAGGACGATGAATTGCGGGCAAAGGTGGTCAAGCAGGCCG
>NZ_JACZFQ010000110.1 GCF_014904755.1 Neoluteolibacter marinus | reverse complement strand
CCGCCGAGAAGGTCGTCGAAATCTATCGCGAGCTGGTCGAGCGGCCGGCGGCTCCCCGCGGTGACGGGGATCCGTTGAGCCTTTTCCGGGACTGATTTCTTCGCCACGATCGCGGAAACCCGTTGTCGCCCCCATGTCGCACGTCTGCCTCTACTTTCAGGTTCATCAGCCGAACCGGCTGATCCCGTACGATTTTTTCCGCATCGGCGAGCACGCCTTCTACGAGGACGACGGCCTCAACTGCGAGGTCCTCTCGAAGGTGGCGGAGAAGTGCTACCTGCCGGCGAACGCACTTTTCAAAAAGGCAATCGAGGATTCCCACGGGCGCTTCCGGATGGCGCTATCGATCAGCGGCACGGTGATCGAGCAGATGGAGCATCACCGGCCCGACGTCCTGCGTTCTTTCCAGGAGTTGGTGGCCACGGGGAACGTCGAGCTGCTGGCCGAGACCTACTACCATTCGCTGGCGATCCTGCATTCGAAGAAGGAGTTCGAGCGCCAGGTGGAGCTCCACCTCGAGAAGCTGGAGTCCGTGTTCCACATCCGGCCGCGGGTCTTCCGCAACACCGAGCTGATCTACAACAACGCCATCGCGGCGCAGGCCGAGACCATGGGTTTCGACGGCATCCTCGCCGAGGGAGTGCCCTGGGTGCTCAACGGCCAGTCGCCCAATTTCCTCTACAGCGCGCCCCACGTCTCCCAGCTGAAAACGATCCTGCGGAATGTCGAGTTGTCCGATGACCTGGGATTCCGCTTTTCCGACCGCCAGTGGAGCGAGTGGCCCCTCACTCCGGAGAGGTTCGCCGGCTGGCTGAAAAACGCTCCCGGCGATGTCGCGAACCTGTTCCTCGACTACGAGACCATCGGCGAGCACCAGTGGAAGGACACCGGGATCTTCGAGTTCTGGGAGAAACTGCCCGAGGCGGTGCTCGACCAGGACATCAAGTGGATCACTCCCAGCGAGGTGGTCGACTTGTTCCGCGCGTCGAAGGAATACGACTGTCACTGGCCGACCTCGTGGGCCGATGCGGAGAGGGATCTCAGTGCCTGGACCGGCAATGCGATGCAACAAGAGGCCATCGCCAAGATCCATCGCCTCGAGGGCGAGGTGCTGGCGACCAATGACCCGGACCTGACCCACACCTGGGCGAAGATGCAGACGTCGGATCACTTCTACTGGATGTCCACCAAGGGCGGCACCGACGGCAGCGTCCACCAGTATTTCTCGCCCTACGGCAGCGCCTACGACAGCTACATCTACTTCATGAACGCCTTGGCCGACCTGCAGGTGAGACTGCGGCGGATCCAGGAGAAGAAGCGCGCCGGGAGCGGCGGGGAGTTCTTGTGATGGCCCCCGGGTAGTGTCCGGAGGTACCTCGGAAACCGGCATTTGATACGGCCTAACGGATATCCATCGATTGTTAGGATTGTCGAGCTCACTGGACCCACTGTGGGTATTGTTGTTTTCTCAACTCGCTGTTATCCAATCGGTTGTCTTGATTCTTCAAGGTGAGCGGCTTGGATCCGTCGCAAGCGGCGCGCGGTCGCGGTGCCATGGACTTGCCGCGGGTTCCGTCGACGTGCTAAATCGCTGAAGCTTAAGAAATCGGACGGCCGGACAGTTTGCTGCCAGCGCGTGGCAGGGTACCTGTCAGCCGGTTCACCATGGATCCGCCAGATTCTGCCCGGGCTATCTGACCCACCCGGGTGCCCCCCCCGGATATGATCCCCCCAGCACCTTCATTCGCGATCTTCGCGGTGATCGGCTTTCTGTCGATGCTCCGTGGCGCATCGCCGTCGATCGATGCTGCCCCGCCTCGGGTGCCAGAGGCGCAGGCGAGTCACTTCTTCCTCGGCTCCGGGGACGGGACCGTGATCGCGCGCAATCCGGGCCAGAAGTGGAATGCTCGGTTCGACGGACGCGGCTTCACGGTCGAACCGGATCACGGCGAATGGACATGGGGGCTGGAGCTCGCGACAGGGCCGGGGCCGGCAGCCGGGATGCACCGGGAGGCTGGCAAGTTGAGCTATGTGCGGGGCGGTGGCTTGACCGAGTGGTTCGTGAACGACCGGCGCGGACTGGAGCAGGGGTGGACTTTCGCCAGCCGTCCCGAAGGAGCGAGGCGCTTGCGGGTGAGCCTGGTGGTGAGGGGCGGGCTTGCTCCCGCCGTGTCGCGGGATGGTTGTTCGATCGCATTCCGGAACCGGAGCGGAGCCGTGGCCGTGACCTATGGCGGGTTGAAAGCCTGGGATGCCGACGGGGTGATCCTGCCGGCCCGCTTTTGCCGGGTGGCGCGGTCCGGGTTCGAAGTCGTCGTGGACGATCGCTTGGCCCGCTATCCGGTGACCATTGATCCGGTGGCCCAGCAAGCCTACGTGAAAGCCTCGAACACGGGGATCGGCGACGCTTTCGGAACCACCGTCGCGGTTTCCGGGGACACCATGGTGGTCGGGGCGCCGGGCGAGTCGAGCAATGCGACCGGCGTCAACGGATACCCCTATAACAACCTCCATTTGAACTCCGGCGCGGCCTATGTGTTCGTGAGGGACGGAGGAACCTGGGTCCAGCAGGCCTACCTGAAAGCTTCGAACAACGGGGCGCAGGATCAGTTCGGCTGGTCGGTGGCCATCGATGGCGACACGGTCGTGGTCGGAGCCCTGCTGGAGGATGGCGCGGCGACGACCGTCGATGGCGATGGCTCCGGCAACTCGGCCCTCAATGCCGGGGCGGCGTATGTCTTCGTGCGTGAGGATGGCGAGTGGGGCCAGCAGGCCTACCTCAAGGCGGACAACGCGAAGGCGGGCCAGCTCTTCGGGTCGGCGGTGGCAATCTCCGGCGACCGGATCGTGGTGGGCGCGAACCGGGAGTCGAGCCAAGCGGCCGGCATCAATGAATACGGGTTCGACAGCCTGGCTCCGAATGCCGGGGCCGCCTATGTCTTCGTGCGCGAGGATGGGGAGTGGAGCCAAGAGGCCTACTTGAAGGCATCGGATTGCGCGGCCAACGCGGAGTTCGGGGGCGCGGTCGCGATCTCGGGCGACCGGGTTGTGGTGGGGGCGGCGGTTGCGCAGGCGTCGGCGGGCGCCGCGTATGTCTATGTCCGCGAAAGCGCCGGGTGGAGCGAGGAGGCAAGACTCAGTGCCTCGAATGCGGCGGCGAACGCCCGCTTCGGCTGCGCGGTGGCGGTGTCCGGCGAGATCCTGGCAATCGGCGCCCGCGGCGAAGCGAGCTCGGCGACCGGGGTGAACGGCAACCAGGACGACACGTCGTCGACCGATGGCGGGGCGGTGTATATGTTTTCCCGCACGGGGGGCATCTGGCTGCAGGAGGCCTATTTGAAAGCGTCGAACGCCGGAGCGGGAGACTATTTCGGCAAGTCGCTCTCCCTCGACGGAGCGCGATTGGTGGTTGGCGCACCGGGTGAGGACAGCTCCTCGGTCGGTGTCGATGGACCGGAAGGCAGCGATGTCTCGGCGTCCGCCGGGGCGGCCTATGTCTTCTCCCGTTCGGCGGGTCTTTGGAGCCAGTCGGCCTACCTAAAGGCGTCGAACACCGGGGCGGGGGATTGGTTCGGGAGTTCGGTGGCGGTCGGGTCGTCCACCGTGGCGGTCGGTGCGTCCCGCGAGTCGGGTAGCTCGGTGGGAGTCGATGGCAATCAAGCCAGCAACAGCGCGTCCGGATCCGGAGCCGTCTATGGATTCGCCCTTCCGGAGCTCGCGCCGGCCGAGATCATGGTGGAAGAAAACGGGGGCGGCGAGTTGGTCGACGGCGTGTCGGTCGTCGATTTCGCACCGGCGGCGACGGGTATCCCCGTCGCGATGCACCTTCTCGTGAACAACACCGGCGATCTCCCTCTCGACATTTCGGACGTGGTGATAGGTGGTGTCGACGCAGGGTATTTCTCGATCGATGCCGACGTCGTGCCGGCAAGTGTCCCGGGGGGATCGCGGGGCGTGCTGAGGATCCTGTTCAGCAGCCCGGAAGCCGGTGACTTCGGCGCGGACCTCGAGATTCACAGCAACGATGTCGATGAGTCGCCGTTCCATCTGGTCCTCGCGGCCAGCTCCCGAAGCGCCGCAAGCCTGTACGCCACTTGGGCATCCGAGGCGGGCTTGGAGCCCGGCGAGGACGGCCTTGACGACATCCCCCACGCCGACGGGGTGGCGAATCTCCTCAAATATGCCTCCAACCTGGAGGGCGCGTCCGCGGATCGCCGGATGCTGGGAGTTGATCTCGGCCTGCCGGTCTTCAGCGTGGCCGGCGCGGGGGCGCAGCGCGTGTTGCGGGTCGAGTTCCTGCGCCGCAAGGGCAGTGGCTTGATGTATACGCCGATGGTTTCGGACGACCTGACGCCGGGATCTTTCATGCCGATGTCTGGCACTGAAACGGTGACCGATCTGGATGCGCAATGGGAACGGATTCGGGTCGATCAACCCCGCGACCCGGCCATCCACCCGACCGGTTTCGGGATCGTTGAGGTCGGGATGCCTTGATCGGCGGTTGGCGGTGCTTGCCAGCCGGGCGATCCCCGCCTTAGGCAATGGCCTGTGCTCGACGGCCCGATTGCCTATTCCCTCGCCCTCCTCGCGGCGTTCTGTATCGGCATGTCGAAGTCGGGCTTCAGCGGCATCTCGCTGATTTCGGTGTTCCTGATGGCCGATCTCTACGGCGCGAAATCATCGGTGGGCATCACCCTGCCGCTACTGATTGTCGCCGACCTCACCGTCTATCCGGCGTTCCTCAAGCACGGCAGTTGGAAGCCGGTGTGGAAGTTGCTGCCGGCCACCATCGTCGGTTTGGGCTTGGGCTGGTACTTGCTCGGGGAGATTTCCGACCCGGTCGCCCGCAAGTTGATCGGGTGCTGCATCCTCGCCATGGTCGGCCTTCAGGCGCTGCGGGTCCGCAACCCGGCACTGATCGACAACCTGGCGGCTTCACGTGGCTTCGGAACCGCGGCGGGAGTGGCCGGGGGCGTGACGACCATGCTGGCCAATGCGGCGGGGCCGGTGATCCAGCTCTACCTGCTGTCCCGGCGCCTGCCGAAGATGGAGTTGATCGGGATCGGGGCCCGCTTCTTCCTGCTGGTCAACCTCCTCAAGGTGCCCTTGACCCGTCAGCTCGACCTGATCACCCGCGAGAGCTTGTGGGAAAATGCCAAATGCCTGCCCGGGGTTTTCGCCGGGGTTTTGGTCGGAAAGTGGCTGATCCAGCGGGTGTCGCAGCGGGTGTTCGAGTGGATGATCATCGGCTTCTCGCTGCTCGCCGCCTGCCGCTTGCTGCTCACCTGACCTTCATCTGGATCGCCTGCATGTTCTTCCAGCCGAGGAAGCCGAATAGCAGCGCCATGTAGAGTTGATGGTGGGCGATGGCAAAGAAGACGACCAATGCCGCGGCGGCGATGGCGATCTGATGGACCCGGCGCTGCGGGCGAACGAAGAGCGCGGTGATCTGGCCGCCGTCGAGGGGCGAGATCGGGAGCAGGTTGAGGATACCCCACCAGAAGTTGATCCACAGGAAATGGCGGATCAGGACCAGGAGAGGGACCCGTTCCCTGAAGAAGTCGGCCGTTCTCTCTGAAAGACCGCTGCCGCTTCCAAAGAGATGCCTCTGGACCAGCGACAGGCCATCGAAGGGGCCGAAAGCCGCGATCAGCAAAAGAATGAGGAGCAGTAACAGCAGGAACCCGGCCCCGGGACCGGCCGCGATCATCCAGAACCGTTGGGAACGGGTAAAACGTCCGCCCTGGTTGTAGGCCAAGCCGCCGAAGGCGAGCAGCTCGATGCTTGCCATGCCCCCGCCGAGGCGGCGTCCCGTCAAAGCGTGGCCGAACTCGTGGACGAGGATCGAAATGGTGCCCGCAAAGACGAACAGCGACATGTAGAGCATCCGCTCCGGCGTCACGGCATCGAAGAGTCCACCCAGGAATGCGAGGGTCAGCCAGAACCACGGGTGAATGATCACCGGGATGCCAAAGAGCGTGAAACGAACCATTGGCGCTGCCAATAGGCCGGATCCGCGGCGTGCGCAAGGGTGGGAGATCGGCCGGGGCCGCTGCGGGCCTTTCAAGGAAGCCCTGTACGAGCAAACCGCCCGGCGGATCGGGGAGATGACCCGCCGGGCGGCTGACACACGTTGACACTCGAACTTCGGGGGGAAAGCTGGCTGCGAGGATCGGGGGGAATCTTTGCGGCCGGTGTCGCAGGAACTTCTTCGGGATGGGGGGCTCCGTCGGTTGCTCCTTATGTTCCCCTGCCGCCTGAAGGGGGGTGGCAAGCCGGGGAGTTCCGTGAGGAACGGTGGGAGTCAAACGGGAGATGTTTCGTTCGACAAGATTTTTTTCAGTACGCGATCACGTAAGATGCTATATGATAGCGAAATTCGGACAATTTGGGTGTTGGTGTGGTCTGTGACGATTAATTGGTTGGAAATCAAGGATTTCCGGAGTTTTAATTCGGGTTTGTGAAATTCTTTGTGTGCTAAAATGCCAACTTGGATCTGATTTGAATGAAATAGAGTTATTAACATTCTGTATCCGTGTCGACGAGCGCTTCGGAAGCAGTTTCCCTGCCGGATTTTGCCGGCGATCCATGATCGAACCGCCGGTTTCCTGTGGGCCGCCCGGACGACGCTAGCCTGCCACCGCCGGCGCCGAGGCATTGGCAGCGCATGGGTCGAGCAACTGAGCCTCAGTTGATTCCGAAGCTCGCTTCCGGCGGTTGGACCCGCGGCGATCGTCTGCTTTGTCGCTCCCCGGCAGACGCAGCCGCGGGGTTCGCATCGCCCGGCTACTTCGCCTTCGCCGGTTTCGGCGCGCGGGGCGGGAATTCGAAGCCGACCTTGCCGTCCTCGAGATTCAAGGTGAGGTGCGCGTCGAAGGGGCGCTTGGTCCGGTTGGAGATGAAGCCTTTGATCAGGTCGGTCTTGCCTTCCGCCAGCAGCTTGAAGGCTTGGTCCGGCTCGATCTCCTTTTGCAGGATCGAACGGCCGAGGCGCAGACCGTCGGGGTCCTTCTTGGTCCTCAGCTCGGGAATCATGTACGACTTCTCGGTCCCGTAGACCTTGACCGAGCGGCCGTCGGGCAGGGTGGTGGTGCCGAGGATCATGTCGTCGGTCAGGTCCTCGGCCTTGTCGTCGTTGCCTTCAAAGACGAAGTTCACCTTGAATTTGTCGTCCAGCTCCAGGGCCGCATCGAAGGGTTTGTTGAAGCGGGACTTGAAGCCGGTGAGCGGCCCGATGAATTTCTTGGCGAAGAGCTCGCGGGCCTCTTCCTCGCTGATCAGGCGGCCGGCGATGTGCTTCTTGGCCTTGAAACCGCACTCCGGCTCGCGGCACTCGTAGGTGGCGTCGGTCTGCTTGAGGCCCTGGGCGCCGCACTTCGGGCAGGCCACGCCGAGGTCCGGGAAGACCTTGTTCTTCATCTCGGCGGCCAGCGCCTTGGCGCGGGTGACGATGTCGCGGGTGTAGTTCTGGATCTCCCGCATGAACTCGGCGCGCTGGAGGTGACCCTGTTCCATTTGGCGGAGCTTGAACTCCCAGTCGCCCGTCATCTGCGGGGAGGCGAGGCCGGTAATGTCCATTTCTCGGACCACCTCGATCAGACGCATGCCGTTGCCGGTGACGTGGAGCGGCGATTTGCCGCCGGAGCCGTCGCGGGCGATGTACTTCTGGGCGATGAGCGTTTCAATGATGGCCGCGCGGGTGGCCGGGGTGCCGAGGCCGCGCTCGGACATCGCCTCGGCGAGCGCCTCGTCGTCGACCAGCTTGCCGGCGCCTTCCATCGCGGCGAGCAGGGTGGACTCATTGAAGCGGGCCGGCGGCTTGGTTTGCTCGTCGCGGACCTCGATCTCCTTGGCCAGGGCGGACTCGCCCGGCGACACCGCGGTCAGGTCGTCCTTGCCGGAGGCAACGCCGGCACGCTGGCCGTAGACGGCCTTCCAGCCGGGTTTCACCAGCACGCGGCCTTCGGTTTTGAAAACGTCGGTGATGTCACCGGTGGTGATCTTCGTCAGGCGGGTGGTCTGCTCGAACTCGGCATTCGGATAGAAGGCGGCGATGAAGCGCTTCACGATCATGTCGTAGAGCTTCTCCTCGGTGTCGCTGAGCTTGACGACGCGGCCGGTGGGAATGATGGCGAAGTGGTCGGAAACCTTGGAGGAGTCGAAGATGCGCTTCGAGGCATGCAGGCGCGGACCGCCTTCGGCGCCCTTGAGCACGGCCTTGGCGTACTCGGCGACGGGCAGGTCGGAGTTGCCGATTTCCGCCATCGTTTCGCGAACCGTGGCCATGTAGTCCTCCGGCAGGTAGCGCGAGTCGGTTCGCGGATAGGTGATCATCTTGTGCTTCTCGTAGAGTGCCTGGGCGATGGCCAGGGTGCCTTTGGCCGAGAAGGGGGCCTCGCGCTGGAGGGTGGTCAGGTCGTAAAGCTGGGGCGCGATCTGCGTCGCGGGCCGGGTCTGGTCGGTGACCACGCCGGTCTTGCCGTCGCAGCGTTGCTGGATCGCCTCGGCGAGCGAGCGGTCCCAGATCCGCTCGGCGCGACCGTGGGGCTTGTCCGGGGACCGCTTCCAGGATTCGTCGAACCAGCGCCCGGCATAGTCGCCGGCCTGCACCCCGAAGGTGCCATGGACCTCGAAATAGGCCTCGGGCTTGAAAGCCTGGATCTCGGCCTCGCGGGCGGCGAGGATGGCCAGCGTCGGGGTCTGGACGCGGCCGGCGGAGGTGATGTTGAAGCCGCCGTGGCGGGAGCGGAAGCAGGTCAAGGCCCGGGTGGCGTTGAGGCCGACCAGCCAGTCGGACTCCGAGCGGCAGCGGGCGGCGTCGGCCAGCGGCTGCATCTCCTCGTCGCTGCGGAGCTTTTCCCAGGCATCGATGATCGCCTGGTTGGTCATCGATTGCATCCACAGCCGCTTCACCGGCTTGTCGATCTTCCCGATGTCCATGATGTAGCGGAAGATCAGTTCCCCCTCGCGGCCGGCGTCGCAGGCATTGACGATCTGGTCGACGTCCTTGCGCTTCGCCAGCTTGAGGAGCTGCTTGAGCCGGGGAGCGGTCGCCTCGATCGGGTCGAGCTCGAAGTGGTCGGGGATGGCCGGCAGCACGTCGAACTTCCACGGCAGCTTGTTACCGGTCGGGCCGGTCGGCATGCGGAGCTCGACCAGGTGGCCGACGGCGGAGCTGATGATTGCATTGTCGTTCTCAAACCAAGCATCCCGCGCCTGTCCGTTCTTCTCGAACTTGCCCAGAGCTTTGGCAAGTGAGCGGCTCAGGTCGGTCATGACGCTGGGTTTTTCGGCAATGATGAGGATTTTTCCCATGGGATTGGTGGCAGGCTCCGGGCCGAGGGACTAGACGGGGCACGGGCCGCTTGGCAAGGGGATTCCGGTGATGCGGCGGCGTTCCCCGTAGGGGAGATTTTTCCGAGAGGGTTCATTGCCGTTCGGAGAAGCCGGTCGCGAGGGGGGCCTTGGCCGGTGCTCCCGATACGCGTGACCTTCGAATCTTCACCGTCGCGAAGAGCCCGGCCACTAGTATAAGGTCGGCTATCAGCCACTCCCACGAGAACTCCTGCAAATCCCAGGTAGCGATGGTCGAAATTACCGAGGTTGCTGAAAATGTGGCCAGCGTCAGCACCAAGAACTCGAGGCCGAGGATGGCGAGCAAATCCCGGGCAGAGACCCCATGCCGACGGGTCCCGGTCATCATCTCGGCAGCGACTGTCATCGTGTATCCGATCAAGCAGAGGCAGAATGAACCTGCGCCGGTCACCAGTGATTTCAGCGAGAAATCGACACGACCGAGTGCGACTCCCAGAAAAATGAAGACCGCAAATCCAAATCCTCCGGTTACCAGCAGAATTCCAGGGAGGCCGAGGAATATCGAGACGACGGCATGAAGGAACATCGGCTTCGATCTCATCGCTTTATATACCGGAACCCCGGCAAGGCCCGGACCAGCCGGCGCATTTCCAGTTTCATCAGCGTGGCCGTCACGGTGGGCGCGGGCAGGCCGGTGGCGTCGATCAGTCGATCGACCCCCGATTCGCCCTCGCCGAGGGCGGCGAAGACCTTGGCTTCTTCTTCGGGCAGCTCCGGCGTGGAGCCTTCCGTGATCTCCTCCCCGACCGGGGCTTTGGCGAAGGGCAGCTCGCCGAGATCATCCATCAGCTCCCCGGCGTCGGTGACCAGCGTCGCGCCATCTCGGATCAGGCGGTTGCACCCGGCGGACGTCGCGGAGTCGATGGGGCCGGGCACGGCAAAGACCGGGCGGCCGTACTCGCCGGCGAGGTTGGCGGTGATCAGCGATCCGGACCAAGCCGGGCACTCGGTGACCAGCAGCGCCCGCGACCAGGCGGCGACGATGCGGTTGCGCTGGGGAAAGGTCTGCTTGTCGGGCGCTGTGTGGAGCGGGAACTCGGAAATGACGGCGCCCTGGCCGTCGGCGATCTTCTCCGCCAGACCGAGGTTTTCGGCCGGAAACAGTTTGGCCAGCCCGGATCCGATGATGGCGACGGTGCGCCCGCCTGCCGCGAGGGCGGCCTCGTGGGCCGTGGTATCGACGCCGCGGGCCAATCCGGAAATGACCGTGAAGCCGGCGTGGGCGAGCTGATAGGAGAGTTTTTTGGTGGCGTTGCGGCCGTAGTGGGTGAGGCGGCGCGTGCCGACGACCCCGATCGCGTGGCGATCTCGTTCCTCGAGCTTGCCCCAGACATAGAGCAGCAGCGGCGCGTCGTAGGCTTCGCGCAGTGCCGGGGGATAGACCGGGTCCTCGGGTAGGACGATCGAAAGCCCGCGCTGGCGGACTTCGTCGAGTTCCCGCGTCGGGTCGGCGTGATCCTGCCAGCGGGTCAGGATCCCGGCGCATTCCTCGCCGATGCCGTCGACGCGCAGCAAGTCGTTCTTCGGGGCGGCAAGCACGGACTCGGGACGATCGAATCGCTCCAACAGGCGGCGGATCCGCACGGGACCGATCTTCGGCAGCAGGTTCAGGGCGACGAGGGCTTCGAGGGAGGTCATGGGGAGAAGGGGACTACTTTCGCCACTGCGAGAGTTGCTCGGGGAAGGGACAGCCGGCGCAGTCGCTGGCGTCCTCGAGGCAAAAGTCGTGGTAGATTTGCAGCAGCGCTTGATGATGGGCGGCTTTCTTCAGCCAGGGCGCGGCCGCGTCCTCGCTGCCAAACAGCCGGATCGCGCAACGGCGGACCTTCTCGTTGCGCGCTCCCGCGGCCAACGCGAGGTAGCGATCGAAAGGCTCGCCCTCGTGCAATGCGAGCGGGAACAGGTGGTTGGCCAGCAGTTCGATCGCGCGCGCCTTGCCGAACAAGGCGACCGGGCGGGCGGTGGCGGCGGACGACAGGGTGTGGCGCTTGGTCCAGAACGGGTCGTCCAGTCCCGCGAGGTAATCGATCAGAGCCTTGGGATCGAGCGGCCGCGCCAAGGCCAGCTTGCGGAAACGCGGCCAATCGCGGACCAGGGCGGCCAGTGCCGCCACCCGGCGATGCGGGTGGTTGGCCGGGCGTTGGCCGCCGGCCTTCCAGGGGATGGCGTGGGTCGATTCCCAGCGGCCGCGCGCTTTCCACCAGGTCTCCCACAGGGTGCGGAGATGGTCCCGGGTGTCCTGCGGGGCTTTTTCATGAAGGTCGGGAGCGAGGAAACCGGCGCATCCGAAAAGCATCGCCTCGGGGGCTTCCCGGGCGGCCGCGAGCGGCATCCGCTGGGCCAACAGGCGCATCGGCAGCGCGTTGGCACGGTAGCCGAGCGTCTCTGCCACCGACTGATAGAGCGCGAGGTCGCGCCCATGGGCATCGGCGGTGCGCAGGAAGCGTGCGGCCTTCCGGGACGCCCGGTGGGCGGCGGCCTCCGCCAACAGCGATCCGACGTCAGCGGCGGTGAGCCCGGCCAAGGGCTGCACGCAGCGGCCGGGGCGGGCGATCGCGGTGTCGCGGCGCGGCCGTAGCAGGGCCTCCTCGAGAAGTGTCGCCGGCATCACCACCCGCGGCACCTCGCGGTGCTCGAGGGTGCGGGTGAAGCTCTCGGGCCCGTCGTCGCCGAAGACGACGTGGAGCACCGTCCCGTTGAAGGCGGGGTCCGCGCCGTGGCCGTGCGCTTCCCAGTCGCCCGGACGGGAGTCGAGCTCGATCGGTCCCTCGCGGAGCTCGCCGCCGATTTCGACCGCGGCCTGGAGGAAATCGGGGCCCGCGGACCGGTTCCACTCGCCGAATTGTACGATTCTCACCGTATTTCCCGCGGTGTCGCGGAAGTCGCGGCCGAAGGCGCCGGAAAACCACAGCGCCTGGAGTTCGAGCTCCGGCGGCAGTGGCAGCGGCCGGGCATCGGCCACGACCGCTGGATCCCAGGCCGCGGCGAGCAATCCGTCGTAGGTCATCACTTCTTCGGCTCTGCCGGCGGGGGGGGAGGGGGATCGAGGATGTTCAGCCAGGCGTTCACGGCGTCGACCTCCGGGAGATCGTGATAGAGGGTGCGTGCCCCGTGCAGCAACTTGATGGCGGCCTCCTTGCGGTTCTCCTTGCGGTCGATCGCGGCCACCAGCAGGTCCATGCGAAGGCGGTCGTCCTTGTCCTCGTAATAGACCTTGGCCTTGCGGAAATCCAAGGCCGCCGCCTCGCCGTGGTCCTGCTCCGCCTCCATCAGGCCGATCGCCTCCAGCAGCACGCCGCTTTTCAGCCGGTCCGCGGCTTCGCGCAGCATCGACTCAAGCTGCTTCGGATCGTCCTTCCAGCGCAGCGTGGCCAGGCGGATCGCACGGTAGTCGCGGTCGGCGTCGATCTTCTCGCCGGTGCCGTCGAGATGGAGGTAGGGCCGGTAGAGCGGGTCGCCGAGCACCACGTTCTGCCACGAGAGCACCGGGAGCGCCATGTAGGCGGCCTCGACCAGCGTGTAGCCGGCCATCAGCCTGGCTTCGAAGATGTCGAAATGATGGGTGAAGGGCAGGTAGGGTTCATAGACATTGCCCAAGGTCGCCGCGGCGCCCTTGGCAATCAGAGGAGCGGACCAGTTTTTGCTCGGATCCCGCAGCTGGCCGGCGCTGAACGAGTGAAGGTGGACGGCCACGGCGCCCCTCTTGAACTGGAATCCCGGGTTGGTGAAGGGGCCGTTGATGTTCCAGTTATACCAGCCGAAATACACCGCCACGTCGTGAAGCGGGAAGTTCGTCGGCAAGGTGTCGGGGAAGCGGTCGACCATCACCGGGATGCCGGCCTCGCGGTGGGCCTTGACGATGTTCTCCAAGGCGGGGTCTCCCTCCTGATTCTGCGGGAACATTCTCGCGATATCGATCACCGACATCCCCCACAGGCCGGTCTTTTCCGTTTCAATGGCATCCTGGACCATGCGCTCGCAGATCTCGTGGGTCGGGCCGTCGATCCGCCCGACGAGGGTCATCGGGATGCCCGCTTCGGCGAAGGACTTCTCGGCCTTGAAATACGGGTTGTTGGCGGGGCCGGCCACCGGGACACCATCGACGCCCAGCAGTGCGAGGTCGGAGTCCACGGCCGACTGCGTGGTTTTGACAAAGGGTTGCTCGCCGGGAACGAGGGGCTTCGGGGGACCGGTGCCGAGGATCCGGCTCGGGACCCCACGGACGCAGACGAGAATGCGGATCCTGGCTCGGGTCGGCACCAGGTTGCCCTGCGCGTCGCGGCCACGCTGCCACCAATTCCGCCGGTCGTACTCGCGGATCAGCGGGTCGCGCAGCTTCTTCTCGAAGTCATCCCGTGAGATCTCCTCCGAGTCCGGGAGCTCGAGCCCGACCAGGTTGTCGGCGGGGATCTGGCGGGCCTTCGCGTAGAAGCGGGCCAGCTCTTCGGAGCCCGCAGCGGCCGAGTTGTAGACAACCGCCACCGTGGACGGATCCGGAGGCACGGGCAGCGCGGCGGCGGCCGAACAAAGACATATCAGGAAAGCCAAGGGGCGGATCACCCGCCAACCATGCCTTCCTGTGCCTTTGAGGCAAGCCACGGCTTGGATTTCAACCGTGGATGCGCAAGCCGTCCCAGGCGACGCCGACTCCTTCGGGAAGGATCGCTTCCAGCTCGTGGTGCTCGTTGTCATGGCCGAGGTGGGTCAGCCAAGCACGCGGCACGCCGGTCTGCCGGATGATCTCCAGCGCCTCGTCGGTGGACAGGTGCGTGGGATGGGGGGCGGGCCGCAGGGCGTCGAGGATCAGGACGTCGGCCCGCTTGAGCAACCCGATCGTTTCCGGCGGAACCCGCTTGGCGTCGGGAATGTAGGCGACGGCATGGGAACCCGGCGCCTCGAAAAGAAAACCGACCGTGAGGACCTTGGCGTGCTCCACCGGCAGCGGGGTGATCCGGAGGTCGCCGATGGCGAAGGGGCCCTCGATCAGCTGCGGGTCCGGCTTGATGTAGCCGCCGTAGATGTTTTCCGGGGAAAAGGCCCAGCCGAACATCCGGACCAGGACTTCCATGCACTCGGCGGTGGCGTGCAGCGGGAGCGGACCCTCGCGGTGCCAGCAGAAGGCCCGCAGCTCGTCGAATCCCACCACATGATCGACGTGGGGGTGGGTGTAGATCACCGCGTCGACCCGCGTCATCTTCTCCCGCAGGGCCTGCTCGCGGAGGTCCGGGCCGGAGTCGACCAGCACCGAGATCTCGCCGCAGCGGACATGGACGGACGAGCGGGTGCGCTTGTTGCGAGGGTCTTCCGACTGGCAAACCCGGCACTGGCAGCCGATCACCGGCACCCCGACCGAGGTCCCGGTGCCCAGAAAAGTCAGTTCGAAATCCGCCGCCATCCGCGGTCCGGAGGCTGGCAGGCGCGGGCCGGGGCCGCAAGTGCCGGGAGCGTCCGATTGACTCGCCGCCGCGTCCTTGCATCATGCGCGCGTCGCGGCCTCATCCATGCTCACCCTTCTCAAAATCCGCAATCTCGCCCTGGTCGATGAACTCGTGTGGGAGCTCGGCCCCGGGCTCGTCGGGGTCACGGGTGAAACCGGCGCCGGCAAGTCGGTCATCGTCGGGGCCCTCAAGCTGGTGCTCGGCGAACGGGCGGACAAGTCGTTGATCCGGAACGGTGAAGACTCGTGCACGGTGGAGGCGGTCTTTGAACTCACCGACGCCGCGGAGATCGACGCCGTGCTCGCCGACGGCGGCCTCGACCCCTGCGAGGACGGCTCGCTGATCGTCCGCCGGGTCATCGGCCAAAGCGCCAACCGCCAGTTCGTCAACGACTCGCCGGTCACTCTCGCCCTTCTCAAGCGCCTCGGCGAGCACCTCGTCGATCTCCACGGGCCGCACGATCACCAGTCCCTGCTTTCGACCGAGCGCCAGCTGGCGATGCTCGATGCCTACGCGGGCAACGATGCCGCGCTCGACGGATACCGCAATGCCTGGAGGGCATGGCGGGACAAGCTGACCGAACTGGAAGACCTGCGCGATGCCGAGTCGGCGAGCGCCCAGGAGCTCGAGCTTTTGCGGCATCAGGTCGAGGAGATCGATGCCGCCCGGCTCAAGCCGGAGGACGAGGACGAGATCGCCGACCGCTACCGGCGGTCGAGCAACGCAAGCCGCCTGGTGGAACTCTCTGGAGCGGCCGCGACGGCTCTGGGGGCGGACGACGGTGGCGTGCTGTCGCACCTGGCCGAGGTCCAGCGGTTGGTCCGGGACCTGGAGAAACTTGACCCCGCGATCCGCGAGCTCACCCAGGGTTTGGAGGGCGCGGTGATGGAGCTGCAGGAGCTCGAAAGCTCTCTGGCCGATTACGCCGGGGATCTGGACATCGATCCTGCCGAGGCAAAACGGCTGGAGGAGCGGGTGAACCTCTTCGAATCCCTCAAGCGGAAGTATGGTGGCGACCTTGCGGAAGTGCTGGCCCAGCGCGAGCGGGCGGCTGCGCGCCTCGATGCGGTCGAGAACCGCGGCGAGCGGCTCGAACAGCTTGCCGCGGAGGTGGCGGGCCTGAGGGAGGTCACCGAGAAGGCGGGTCTCGCCCTGTCGGCGAAGCGCAAGAAGGCGGGCCCAAAGCTGGCGAAGGAGATCGCCGGGCAGCTCAAGGACCTGGGATTCAAGCAGTCGTCGTTCGAGGTCCAGGTGCTTTCCAACAAGGAACCGGCAATGTCGGGTCTGGAGGGCGTCGAGTTCCAGTTCGGGCCGAATCCCGGCGAGCCGCTGCAACCGCTGCGCCAGATCGCCTCGAGCGGCGAGATCAGCCGGGTGATGCTGGCGGTGAAGAGCGCCTTGGCCGACCAGGACGCGACTCCCTTGATGGTCTTCGACGAGATCGACGCCAATGTCGGGGGCGAGATCGCCCGGGCCGTCGGCAGGAAGATGGCGGCCCTCGGCGGGCGGCATCAGGTGGTCGCGATCACCCACTTCCCGCAGGTCGCGGCGCTGGCGGCGCGGCATTATGTGGTCGAGAAGGAGGTGGCCGGGGGGCGGACCCGTTCGAGGTTGTTCCCGGTGACCGGCGAACCGCGGATCGCGGAACTGGTGCGCATGCTCGGTGGCGGCGGCGAGTCGGCCAAGGCGATGGCCGTCAGCCTGTTGGAGGGCCCGTAGTCCGCCCGGCGTCGAGGGGATGGCCTCGCCTGAGTGGGCGGGTATGTCCGGTTATTCCCCCTTTGGGAGTGACGCAATGCCAGGGCCTCCCGTGGATTCCGTCGCGACGACCGCTTTGTCAGTAGCGCTGCGCATTTTCCCGATTGTCCGGGCCGGCCGGAACCGTTGAAGTGCCTCACATGAAAGAAAGCATCCTCGCCTTGGCCTTGCTCTCCGCCGTCGCCGTTGCCGAACCGTCGCTGATCCCGCTGCCCAAGGAGATGGCCGCGGGCGGTGGCGAGTTCGCTTTTTCGGGCGGAACCGGCATCCGCTTCGACAAGGATGTGGCGAAAGAGGCCGAGTTGTTCGCGGTGGCGCTGGAATCGCTGACCGGGTCGACCCCGAAGATCGTGCGCGAGGAGCTCCGGATCCTGCTGCCGTCGGAGATCCGGCTCGACCTCGACGACAGCCTGCCGCTGAAGGAGGGTGGCTATATGTTGGAAGCGGGACCGAAGGGCGTGAAGGTCACGGGCAAGGATGCGGCCGGCGTTTGGTACGGGACCCGTAGTTTGCTCCAGCTGCTGCCACCTCCCGGAGCCGGGGTGTGGAAGGACTCGAAGGAGGCGGGGATTCCCGCGCTCACCATCACCGACGAGCCGCGCTTCGGGTGGCGCGGCATGCACCTCGATGTCGGCCGGCACTTCTTCTCCGCCGATGAGATCAAGGGCTTCATCGACTGGTTGGCCTTCCACAAGTTCAACGTCTTCCATTGGCACCTGACGGAGGACCAGGGGTGGCGGATCGAGATCAAGAAGTACCCGAAGCTCACCGAGGTGGGAGCCTTCCGTGATTCGACGCCGCCCTACGGCAACCGCAATTCCGACGACGGCAAGCGCTACGGCGGCTTCTACACCCAGGACCAGATCAAGGAGATCGTGGCCTATGCGGCGGAGCGCCATGTCACCATCGTCCCCGAGATTGACATGCCCGGGCACATGGCCGCGGCGATCGCGGCGTATCCACAGTTCGGCAATTCGGACATTCCCGGGTATGCGCCGAAAGTGATGACCCGTTGGGGCGTCCATCCGTACACGCTGGCACCGACCGAAGAGACCTTCGCCTTCGTCGACGACGTGTTGACGGAGCTTTGCGCGCTGTTCCCCTCGACCTACATCCACATCGGCGGCGACGAGGCGCCGAAGGACCAGTGGGAGAAATCGCCGCGTGTGAAGGCCTTGATGGAAAAGGAAGGGCTGAAGAACGGCCACGACGTCCAGAGCTACTTCATCAAGCGGGTGGAGAAGATGCTGGATGCCAAGGGGCGCAAGCTCGTCGGCTGGGACGAGATCCGCGAGGGCGGGCTGGCCCCGAGCGCGACGGTGATGTGCTGGCAGGGTGATGCCGTCCACTCGGCGGTGGCATCAGCCAAGGAAGGCCACGACGTGATCATGGCGCCGAACCAGCGGCTCTACTTCGACCACTACCAGCATCCGGAAAAGGACGAGCTCGCCAAGGGCCTGGAATTCGAGACGATCGGCGGCTTCCGCCCGATCGACAACGTCTATGCCTATGAGCCAGTGCCCCAGGGGCTGAGTCCCGAGGAGGCGAAGCATGTGATCGGCGTGCAGGCCCAGCTATGGACCGAATACATGCACGACTGGAAGAAAGTCGAATACATGGCCTTTCCCCGCCTCGCCGCGGTCGCCGAGATCGCCTGGACGCCGGCGGACCGGAAGAACTACGACAGCTTCCGGAGCCGCCTCGACGGGATCCTCAAGTTCTACGATGCGGCGGGCGTGAACCGGGCGGAGTTGCCCGCCGCGAAGTAGCGGTCAGCGGGCCGGCTCGATGGCAAATTTCCCTTGCGACCGGGTCCCGGTGAAGCCCTGTTCTCCACTCAGGGCTTTGCCGCGGGACCGACCACCGCGATGAACGAGCCGAAGTCACTGCTCGGCTTCAGGATCTCCTTGCCGCTGCGCATTTGGCTGAGGTCGCCATCGAGGAAGAGCGCATCGTCGCAGCCGAGCTGGCGGAAGAGCTCGGCGAACTCGTGCAAGTTCGGGTACTTCGGCGAGCGAAAGTCCGTCATGGCGAAGACAACCTCCCCCGTTCGCGAGACGCCAACGCCGTTGCGATGGAGCCGCGACTCCGAGGTGGCGTTGAACTGAGGGTGCACCTTCCCGTTCCGGAGCAACAGCGGGCCGGACTGCACGGCCTGGCGGATGCCGCCCTTCGGCACGGGATACTCGTCGGTGCGGATTACGGCGGCACCGTCCGGGCCGATCAGGAAGATGCCGTTGGGCTGGAGGAAGAAGTTGCCCCTGCCTTGGTTGCGGTTGACGGGCCGCCATTCCTTTCCGTCCTGGATCAGCAGCCCGCTCGGAATGCCGCCGGGTTCGAAGATGCCGCCGTTCATGATCGTCAGCGGGGTCTCCCCGGCAGCGGTGACGTGGGCCGCGGCTTCGGGGAAGGTCCGGATCTGCCGCCCGTCCTTGTCCTTCCAGACCAGCCGGACCGCGGAGGCCGGGGTACGGAGAACATGGTAGGTGATGCCGCCGATCATCTGCTTCTCGGGGGCGGCCCGGACGCAGGCGGCAAGGAACAGGAGCAGGACGATGACGCGCATGGTGACCGGATTTCCCGGTGACTGGAGGAAGGCAATGAGAAGGGTTCGTGAAGTCGCGGTGATTTCGTCCGGCCGCGGCGGTCAGGCGATGCCACGCAAGCCGTCGGTGGCGTCGCCGAGCTGGCGAGCCTCGACGCCGGCGGTTTCGAGCATGTTGATCCAGAGACCGCAGAGCGGGGTGCCATCCTCGTAGACGAGGTGCTTGCCGGTCTTCAACCCCGCCTTGGCGCCGCCGGCGACGATGATCGGGACGTTGCGCGGGTTGTGGCTGTTGCCGTCGCGGATCGGCGAACCGAAGGCGACCATGGTCCGGTCGAGCAGGTTGCCGTCGCCTTCCTTGATCTCCTTCATCCGCTCGAGCATGTAGGCGTACTGCTCGACGTGCCAGCGGTTGATCCGTTCGTACTGGTCGAGCTTCGAACCGTCGTTGCTGTGGTGGGAGATGTCGTGGTGGCCGCCGTTGACGCCGTCGAGGAACGAGAAGTTCCGGCCGGTGACGTCGTTGCCGAACATGAACGAGGAAACCCGCGTGGAGTCGGACCAGAAGGCGAGCATCTGGAGGTCCATCATGATCCGGCAGTGTTCACCGTGGTCGAAGCGCGGGCGCGAATTGAGTTCCTCCTCGCGGCTGGCCTTGCCCATGGCCCTGGAGATGCGCTTGTCGAGCGCGTCCATCTGCTTGAGCAGATCGGGCGGGAGGTTCTCCCCGGCGCCGAGGGTGGCGGCCTCGGCCTCGATGCGGCGTTCGACCTCGCGGATCGACTCGAGGTACTGCTCGAGCTTGTGGCGGTCTTCCTGGCCGAGCCGCGACTGCAAACGTTTGGCGTCGCCGCTGACCAGATCGAGGACCGACTTGTCATCGGCAGCTTGTTTTTCCCCGCCCTTTGAGCGGGTGCGGAACAGGCGGTCGAAGGCGACCCGCGGGTTGATCTCGCAGGGCAGCGGGACGGTCGAGGTTTTCCACGAGATGTGGGAGGCGTAGAGGCGGGTGTAGTTGACGTTGGTGTCGATGCCGGTGGCGACCGGTTCGGTGCCCAGTTCCAGCGACGGCAGCTTGGTGTGGCGGCCGAGTTGCTGCGCGGCGATCTGGTCCATCGAAATGCCGCCGGCGGCGATGTCGGAGCCGGTGGTCTTGGTGATGGTGGTGCCGGTGAGCCAGCCGCCGGTCTTCACGTAGTGGCCGTCGCCGCTGAACGACGCCTTGTTCTGCAGGCCGGTGAGGATCAGCAGGTCCTCGCGGTGCTTTTCGAGCGGGGAAAGGATCGGCGAAAGCTTGAAGCGCGAACCGTCGCCTTCCGGAGTCCAACGGTCGGCGCGGACGCCGTTCGGCATGTAAAGGAGCGCGATGCGGACCGGCAGCGATGACGACGAACCGGCGGCCATCAGCGGGCGCATGGCGTCGAGGAAGGGCAGCGCCAGCGTGGCACCGGCACCGCGGAGGAATTGCCGGCGCGGCAGCCGCCATTTCTGGGATTGGAAGTTGGCCATGGATTATCGGATTCCGGGTTGAGTGGAGGAGCGGTGGCGGGCCAGGTGATACTGGAACTGGCAAATGAGGCAGCAGACCATCGAGACCAGGAAGGCGATGGACAAGAGGAGGCTGATAGCGCCTCTGTCTGAAAAACTGGCACGCGAGATGGCTTCAACGCACCACCAGCCAAGGGTGATGACCAGCAGCACGGAGCCCGCCAGTCGTTTCATCAGTAGGCCGACCCCGGCAGCAAAAGGCAGTCCGGCAGCCAGCCAATCGCCGGTAGCCCCGGCGGCCATCCAGGTGGCGATCCCCAAGGCCAGTCCGATCATCAGCATGAGCAGACCGGGAGAGATGAACTCGGCGTCCTTGACCGGCCTCAGGAGTCTTTGGAATGAAGATTTCATCGGCTTGAGCTGCGGTTGCGGAACGGGGGGGACTCGACGACGGCGAGGACCAGCGATTGCATTTTCAGGTCGTCGGCCCGGAGCCTGGTGACCAGATCGGTCACGACCGCTTCATCGTAGTACTCCAGCGGACGACCCAGGGCATAGCCAAGCATTTTGCGGCTGAGATTGCGGAGGAAAAGTTCGTCGGAGGAAAGCAGCAGCTTCTTGAGTTCGGCCGGGTTGGAGAAGGTGATGTCGCCGGGCAGGGTGGCGAGGGAGTCCACGGGCTTGCCGTTGGCGTCGACCGTCCGCCAGCGGCCGATCGCGTCGAAGTTTTCCAGGCCGAAGCCGAGCGGATCGATCTTCTCGTGGCAACCGGCGCAACTCGCCTTGGTGCGGTGGATCTCGAGGGTTTCGCGGAACGACAGGCCTTCGGTCGACTTGTCGTCGGGGGGCAGCACACCGGCATCCGGGGGCGGCGGGGGCGGTGGCGTGCCGAGCAGGGTGTCGAGGATCCACTTGCCGCGGCGGACCGGGCTGGTCCGCAGCGGCAGCGAGGTCGCGGTGAGGATCGCCGCCTGGCCGATGACCCCGCCGCGATTCGGATCCGTGAGCGCGACCTTACGGAGTTCCGGTCCGGTAACCCCGCCGATGTCGTAGAGTTTGGCGAGTTCGCCATTGGCGAAGGTGTAATCGGACTGGATCAGCTCCGTGGCCGGCCGGTTCGCCTGGATGAGGTGGTTGAAAAAATCGACCGACTCGCGGTACATCGCGACCCGCAAGGTCGGGGTGAACTCGGGGAAGCGGGTGGTGTCAGGCTCGGCGACTTCGCGGAGGTCGTCGAAGCCGAGCCACTGGCCGGCGAAATGGCGGCCGAGGGTTTCCGCCCGGGGATCGGCTATCATGCGCAGGGCTTCGGCGCGGAGGGTGGCGGGATCGGAGAGCTTGCCCAGGTCCGCCAGGCGCAGGAGCTGGCGGTCGGGCATCGAGGCCCAGAGGAAATAGGAGAGGCGGGTTGCCAGCTCGAAATCGTCGACGGGCCACTCGGACTTGCCCTCCTGGTCGGCCTCGATGCGAAACAGGAACGAGGGGTTGACCAGCAGCGACTGCAACGGGATGCGCATCGACTCCTCGTAGCTATCGCCCGCGGTGAGATGCTTGGCGAATAGCCCGAGCATCGGAGCCAGGTCGTCGTCCGTGACCCGGCGGCGGAAAGCCAGCGAGGCGTGGGTGAGGAGGGTGGTGCGGGCCGCCCGGTCCGGCGGGGTTTGGTCGGAAGGCCGTGCCACCAGCACCCGGTCGAGGTGCTTGGGGTCATCGTAGATGGCGGCGACCACCTTCTTCGAGGCGGCCAGGTATTTCTCCATCAAGCCGGGGTGGACGAAGAGGGCGTCGCCGACGTTGTCGAAGCCCTCGCCGCCGGCCCCGTCGGAGGGGAAGTCGCGGCCGGGCTGGAAGGTGATGCCGAAGAGGTCGCGGACGGTGTGGTTGTACTCGTTGCGATTGAGCCGGCGCACCGTGGTGCGGCCCGGATTGCGGGGGAAATCGCCGGTCTCGAGTTTCTTCAGCACCGAGCGGATCTCATCGACCAGCGCGGCGCGCTCGGCATCCGACGGGAGGAGATCCTCGTCGTCGGGCGGCATGTCGCCGAGTTCGACCTGCTCGGCGATGTTGGCGAGGAAGCGGTGGTGCCGGAGAGCCGCGTCGGCGGAGTCGAGTTGATGCACCTCGATCCCGCCCTTCTGCTTCTTCTCGCCGTGGCAGTCGTAGCAGTACTTGGCGAGCAGCGGGGTGGCGACGTCGGCAAAGCCGTCCGCCCTGACGACAAGCGGCAGGCAGGAAAGCAGGGCGGCGAGGAGACGGATCGACATCGGGCAGAGTCCGGAACGTCCGGAGATCCGCCCTGCTTTCAATCGATCCGGGGCCTCACATCAGGTGGGCGCCGAGTGAAGGCCGCGACGCGAAGATCTGCGGGGTGATGCCGGTGGCCTCCTTGTATTTTTCGGCCATGGTGGCGGCGATCGCCTCGGCCTTGCGCGACTCGCACAAGGTCACGGTTGATCCGCCGAAGCCGCCGCCGGTCATGCGGGCGCCGATCACACCGCCGCTGCGGCCGATCGCGCGGGCGATTTCCACCATCAGGTCGAGCTCCTTGCAAGACACCTCGAAGTCGTCGCGAAGGGAGTCGTGGCTGGCCGCCATCAAGGGTCCGAGGGCCTCGAAGTCATTCTTTGCAAGCGCCTCGGCGGCGGCGATGGTGCGGGCGATTTCACCGACGACGTGGCGCGAACGGCGGTTCACCGGGTCGCCCATCGAGGTCCAGCGGGACTCGACGTCGGCGGCGGTGGCGTCGCGCCAGGATTTCTTGCCGATCGCGGCGAGGCCTTCCTCGGTGTTCTTGCGGCGGGCGGCATAGCCGCCGTCCGACAGCTCGTGGTGGACCATCGTGTTGGCGATGAGGACCGTTAGGTCGGGGTTCTCGAAGGGCACCATTTCCGGTTCCCCGGTCATGCAATCGATCAGCACCAGCCGGTTCGGCTTGCCGAAGGCGGAGGCGAACTGGTCCATGATGCCGCAGGGGACGCTGGCGAAGTCGTGCTCCGCCTTCTGGCAGAGAAGCGCCTTCTCCTTGGTGTCGAGGACCGTGTCGACCAGGCCCTCGAGCAAGGTGGCCATGCAGCACTCCAGCGCGGCGGAGGAGGAGAGGCCGGCACCGCCGGGGACCGACGAAATGATGAAGGCATCGAAGCCGGGGAGGTGATGGCCGCGGTCCTGGAAGCCCTGGAACACCCCGCGCAGGTAGTTGGCCCATTTCGGGGTGCCGACCTGTTGCGGAACGTTCAATTCGAGGATCGCCGGCTCGCCCCCGAGCGCCGTGGCGACGCGGGCCTGGCCGGTGCCGTTAAGCGCGGCGGCCATGACGATGTAGCGGTCGATCGCGAACGGCATGACGAAGCCGTCGCAGTAGTCGATGTGCTCGCCGATCAGGTTCACGCGGCCGGGAGCAGCGGCCACAACGCTGGCATCGCAGCCGAATTGTTCCTTGAGGCCGGCGGAGGCGTCGGCGGCGAGGTCGGAAAGGGAGGTGGCGAGGTCGAGGGACATGGGAAGTCGGGTTCTCAAACGGGTGGGATCACTCGGCGGGTTGGGTTGTTTCAGGAGCCTGCAACGGCGGGGCCGGGGAGTTGCCGGGGACGTTTTCAAGTTTCGAGCCTGCTCGCACGGGCGCGATCCCGGGTGTCAGCAGGAAGGACCAGTTGAATGTGCCACGGGCAGGGATCCGATATTGTTCCAACGGCTGTTGTCCCCAAGAATTGGTGCCACCAAGTCCCATTTGCCGATGATCGATGTTCAAGAAAATGGTCTTACCAGGGACAAGATCCGATGGGTGGCGGGCCATGTCGATATTGTCCTGTGACACCGGATAGGCGGAGACATTGAGAAGAGACTCTCCAGTGGCATCGACCCTGAGCGCCGGGCCACCGAGGGAAGGGCTGAACTCCGCCCACCGAACTTCAGAAATATTGCCTGACTCCTGGGGGTCGGCATAGGGATAAAAGAGGTTTTTGACCCGGCTGCGATGGGTGGTCGTCCAGCTCCCGTTATTGCGGTCTTGGTAAGACTCATAAGGCCCCTTACCAAACCAAGTGATCGAATCGGTGGTCGCCAGAACCTCTCCTTGCATGCCGATTCGGGGAAGTATCGGGAGGTTGCCCTGGGGAGTGAAACTTGCTGCCACGGAGAGCTGGCCGGAGGGGTGCATTCGCCACCGGATCGTCGCGGAACTTTCCCCAGCGGGAATGGCGATCCGGGAATCCACCACGGCATCGTTGCCATCCTTGGTGACGCTGATTCCACTAGCCTCTGCGTTTTCCCCGGCTCGCCGCCAGATCGAGAGGATACGGGGATACTTGGCGCCCTCGTCGTTGTTTGTTGGCGGGCGCCAGAAATTGAGGCGGAGTGGGGAAACGAGCAGGTCCTTGCCATCTATCCTCCAGGACGAGAGCATGCCGGTCGTCTTGTCGATGGTGGCGATGCTATCGGATCCCTTTAGTATGATTTTATCACCATCTTCCAAATACGAGCTATTCCCCGGGACGGTCCGCGGCTCAGGAGGTTGGCGCTTCGTCCAAGGCAGAGGCAGATACTCCCAAGCAAGTGGCATTCCTGCCGGGTACCACTCGCTGGCCGATTTTTGGTCGATACGGATGCGGAGGATGTATTCGTTTCCATCTGCTGGAGTCACACCCGTGGAAACCGTGAGTTCTGCGGCTTCCTGTGGAGGGATCATCGGAATCTTGATCTCACCCACTGCCGCGGGTATGCCGTTCTTTAGAATTCTCCACGACGCGGTGATGTCGCTGGAATCCCTGAAAAAGCGCTCATTGAAGATTTTGATCTTCAAGTCCGTTGAGGAAAGATCCACGCCGCTTACGTGAAAGTCCTGATGCACCTTCTTGACTTCCTCCATCTGACGGCTCGGCACCAAGATTGGAGAAACGATGCCATTCATGCAGAATGATTTCTGGCTCGGCCGGTCGTTGAAATCGCCACCGTAAGCAAAGATTCCACGGGTGGTCGGCTTCGCGGCGTCTTGGGCGAAATCGAATGACAATAGCGGATCCAAAGCGTTGATGCCGATTTCCTCGGGTGACAGGGCGCGGCCGTAGACCGCAGCCCGGCGGATGGCACCGTCGAAACGACGTTCGGGCTTCTCCGTGTCGATTCCGACGGCGACTTCCCACGCGTTGGTTGCGATCGGACCGCTGCAGGGGCGCGATGCGGCTTCCTTGCCGTCGATGTAGATGACCAGCTTCGAACCGTCGTAAGTTCCGGCGACGGTGTGGAAGGACGAGCGCCAGCCCACCGGCAGATCGGCGTAGACGGCCTCCCAGCGGTCGCCAGTGTAGACGAAGAATTCCAGCTTGGAGCCGTCCGAATTGACCTTGATCATGTAGGAAGTGTCCCCTTTGGAGATGATCGGGTAGCCGTCAGACTCATTGCGGTTGTTGTCACCTCCGCCCTGCGCCTTTGCACCCCCGAAATTTCCCCGGACTTCTGCAATCAGGGTCACGGCTTCGGTGAGGTCGAGATCCGGTGCCGAGCTCACGATCACAGAACCCGCGTAGAGCCCTTCATCGCGCGAGAGTACTCCGTAGAGGCGGGTGGAATGTCCTTTCCCGGAGCGGTCTTCAGCGGCATCGACGCCTTGGATTACCCGGGTAATACCTTGGTCCTTCCAGTCCCAGATAAAGCCGCCCTGGAGGAGACGCTCCTTGCGGAAAATCTCCCAGTAGTCCGCGAGGTTGCCCGAACTGTTGCCCATGGCGTGGTTGTACTCGCACTGGATCATCGGTCGCTGCTGGTCGAGGGGCTTCTTCTCCTCATTCCGGCAATACTCGATGCTGCTGGAAACCGGCGCGTACATCGGCGCGAAAAGATCAACGTGGGCGCGGGTCTGAGCCTGTTCGTAATGGACCGGGCGGGAGGGGTCGCGGCCGTGCAGCCACTTCGAAATCTCGACGAAATTGACACCGTCACCCGATTCGTTGCCCATCGACCACATCACGATGGAGGGGTGGTTCTTGTCGCGCTCCAGGCAATTCTTCATCCGGTCGAGGTGGGCGGGCCCCCAGGACGGGTCCTTGGCCAGGGAATTGGCGTCCGGACCCCAGCCCATGCCGTGGGTTTCGATGTTGGCCTCGTCGACGACGTAGAAGCCGAGTTCGTCGCAGAGTTCGAGAAAGCGCGGGTCGTTCGGATAGTGGGAGCAGCGGACGGCGTTGACGTTGGCCCGCTTCATTTGCAGCAGGTCGGCCATCATGTCCTTCTCGGTGACGTAGTGGCCGGTGCCGGGGTTGTGGTCGTGCCGGTTGACGCCCTTGAAGAGGATCGGCTTCCCGTTGTGGAGGAACTGGCCGTTCTTCACCTCGTTGTGGCGGAAGCCGGTCTTGCCGGCGTAGTGCGCGAGGGCTTTGCCGGTGGCGTCGGAAAGGGTGATGACGTAGGGGTAGAGGGTCGGGAGCTCCGCGGACCACGGTTGGATGCCGGCGAGGGGGGGCGCAGTGAGTTCGACCTCCGCGCTGCTTTCCGGCGCAACCTTGGTGGAGCTATCGCCTGTGTAGAGAACCGCTTTCCCGTCGGGTTGCAGGACTTCGAGCTTCAGTTTCGCGGCGGCCTCCTGCTTGCCGGCATTGGCGATGGCGGCGGAAAACTTCAGGGTGCCTTGGCTGTAGTCGGCGGTGAGCCCGGCCTGCAGCCAGTGGTCGCGCACGTCGAGCACCGGCGAGGTCCGCAGGTAGACGTCGCGGAAAATCCCGCTGAGCCGCCACATGTCCTGGTCCTCGAGGTAGGAGCCGTCGGAGTGCTGGTAGACTTCGACGGCCAGCACGTTTTCGCCGTCCTTGAGATAGCGGGTGAGGTCGAACTCCGCGGTGGTGCGGGAGTCCTGCGAGTAGCCGACCTTCTCGCCGTTGAGCCACAGGTAGAAGGCGGAGTCGACGCCGTTGAAGGCGATCCAGACCGGCTGGTTCTTCCAGCCGTCCGGCACGGTGAAGTTGCGGCGGTAGGAACCGACCGGATTGCGCTGGTCGGCGGGGAAATTGGTGAAGTGCGCCGGCGGTTCGCCCATCACCCGCGGTGGATCGACGGCAAAGGGGTACTCGGAATTCGTGTAAATCGGGATGCCGTATCCCTGCAGCTGCCAGTTCGAAGGCACCGGGATTTCCTTCCACCCGCTGACATCGAAGTCCGGCTTGTAGAAATCCGCCGGCCGGGCATCGGGGGTGCCGCTGTAGTGGAATTTCCACGCGCCGTTGAGGAGCTGGCACCAGGGCGATTCCAGGCGCTTCTTGGTCAGTGCCGCCTCACGGTCGGGGAAGGGCATCGCGGTGGCCCGCGGCGCTTCCTTGTTGATCCGGAAAACCGCCTGGTTTTCCCAATCACGGGTTTGGGCGAGGGCGGGAACGGCGAGCGAAAGGGCGACAACGGCAACGGCTTTCATCGGGCGGGAAGTGGTCTCGGGTCAGCCAAGCGTGGGCGAATTTCGGCCGCTGGCAAAGGGCAAATCGGCTGAAGACAGGGTTCGTCACGGCAGGTCTCCGCGCTGTCGGTGGACAAAAAAAGACCCCACCCGGTCCGGGTGAGGTCAGTGGAGTGGCTGGGGCTCAGCCGCCGAAGCTCGCGAAGCTGGCGTAGATGGCGATGACCAGGATGATCAGCACCAAGCTGGCCCACTTGGCGTTCTTCCAGGGGGTCATGTCGATCGGGGTGCCGGTTTCCAATTTCCACGGAGTGGCCCGCGGGGCAATTGCTCCCCAAGCGACCATGAATACCACGAGTGAGACGAAGACGAATCCAAGGAAGTGGAAATTGTGGCCGAAAAGTTCGTCCAGCTTTTCATCAGCGCCGGGAATAAAGAAATACTTGGAAAGCAAGGTGGCCAAGCCGAGCACGACTGCCCAGAAGGCTGCTTTGGCGGGGACCCGTGAATGGAGCATGCCGACCACCACGACCGCGAAGATCGGGATGAAATAGATCGCGTTCATCTTCTGCAGGTAGGCAAAGATGCTCGGCTGGCTGGCAAGAAGAGGCGCCGCGAACATTCCGGCGATCGCCACCGAAACGACGAATACTTTCGCGGCCTTGACCATTTGCTGTTCCGAGCCCTTGGGGTTGATCACGTGGTGGTAGAGGCCGATCGAGAACAGAGCCGAGGTGCTGTTCAGCGCGGCGTTGAACGAGCTGAGGATGGCTCCGACCATGACGGCGGCGAAGAAACCGGTCAGGTGGGGCGGCAGGACCTCGCGCACCAGGGTGCCGTAGGCTTTATCATTGGAGATGCCGTCCTTGGCGAAGAGGTGGTAGGCCACGATGCCCGGCAGTACCAAGTAGATCGGGCCAAGGAGCTTCAGCAAGCCGGTGAGCAGCACGCCCTTCTGGCCCTCCGCGAGGCTGCTGGCTCCGAAGGTGCGTTGGATAATCTGCTGGTTGGTGCACCAGTAGAAAAGGTTGAGCAGTGCGACCCCGGTAAAAAGGGTGCCGAATGGGACGCTGGTCTGTTTCGTGCCGATCGAGTTGAGGCGGTCGGGGTTGGCTTCCTTCAGAACTTTGAAACCTTCGGCGATGCCACCGCCGTCACTGACCTTGTTCAGGGCGAACCAAGCGATCATGAAACCACCGATGAGAAGGCCGATGCCGTTAATCGTGTCGAGGACCGCGAGAGTCTTGAGGCCGCCGAAGCGGGAATAGAGGGAGCCCATGATGCCGATCATGAAGACTGTGCCCCATAGGATGATGGTGTCGGGCGGCACCTCGTTGCCAAAGATTATCTTCGACTCGGTAATCCCCGTCAGGTTCTTCAGATCGAGCATGTCCGACAGTCCGAGAGCCCCGCTGTAGAGGATGAGGGGAATCAGGATCACCGCGTAGGCGACGAGGAAAACCATGTTCACCAGTGTCTGGGTGGACTTGTTGAAGCGGTTCTCCAAGAACTGGGGGACGGTGGTGATCCCTGCCTTGAGGAATCTCGGCAGGAAAAACAAGGCCATTACCACGAGGGCGATAACGGCGACCACTTCCCAGGCCATCACGGCTAAGCCATCCTTGAAGGCCGAGCCATTGAGTCCGACCATTTGCTCGGTCGAGAGGTTGGTCAGCAACAGTGAACCGGCGATGACAGGAAAGGTGAGCGAGCGGCCGCCCAGGAAGAATCCGTCGGAGGAACCCTTCTCATCCCGGCGGGTGATGATGTAGGTCAGGAACGCTGCGAACAGCGTGAAGGCGAGGAACGATAGAGGTGTCGTCATGGACGGGAACGGATGGGTTTTCTAACGAAGGCGGATTGAAAGGGTGGAGGTCAGCGTCGGCAAGAACCGAGTGTGGCGCGTCATGGGTTGAAAAAAGGCCGCCGGGGGAAACCGGCGGCCTTGGGGATTCATCGCATCACTTGGCGGAAAACTTGAACACCATCGAGTGCTTGTAGGTTTCCCCGGGCCGCAGCACCGCCGACGGGAACGATGCCTGGTTCGGCGCGTCGGGGAAGTTCTCGGTCTCCAGCGCGCAGGCGGTGCGGTAGGCGTATTTCACGCCGTCGCGGCCGGCCACGGTGCCGTCGAGGAAGTTGCCGCCGTAAAACTGGATCGCCGGCTTGTCGGTCGAGATGTCGAGGGTGCGGCCGCTCTTGGGCTCCTGGAGGGTGGCCGCGTGGCGCATGCCTTCGGCCGGGGTGAGCACCCAGGCGTGGTCGTAACCGCCGCCGAACTCGAGGGCTTCGGTCTTCTCGTTGACCCGGTCGCCGATGGCGGTGGGCTTGGTGAAGTCCATCGGGGTGCCGGCCACCGGTGCCAGCTCGCCGGTCGGGATCAGCCCCTTGTCGGTCGGCAGGAACTTGTCGGCATCGAGGGTCAGGACGTGGTCGTTGATTGTCTCGTTCGGGGTGCCGCTGAGGTTCCAGTAGGTGTGCTGGACGATGTTGAGCACGGTCGGCGCGTCGGTGGTGGCGGTGACGTCCCACTTCAGCTCGTTGTCGTCGGTGAGGGTGTAGACCACCTTGGTGGTCAGCGTGCCCGGATACCCTTCCTCGCCGTCCTTGGAGACGTAGGTGAGGGTGACCGAATTGCTGCCGGCATCGGCCGTGGCGTCCCACAGCACCTTGTTGAAGCCGATCTTGCCGCCGTGGAGGTGGCAGGGGATGCCGCCGGGCTCGTTGTTGGTGGCGAGGCTGTATTCCTTGCCGTCGAGGGAGAACTTGCCGTCCTTGATGCGGTTGCCGAAGCGGCCGACGGTCGCGCCGAAGTAGGGGTTGCCGTCGGACAGGTAGCCGGCGGCGTCGTCGAAGCCGTAGGTGATCTCCTGCACCTTGCCGTCCTTGTCGGGCGTTTGCATCGAAACCAGCGTGGCGCCGAGGTCGGAGATCTTGGCGACCAGGCCGTTCTTGTTGGTCAGGGTGTAGAGGTGGGCTTCGCGGCCGTCGGGGAGTTTACCGAAATTTTCCACGGGGATCTTGGAGTTGTCGGCCGAAGATGCGCCGGGTTCTCCGCAGCTGGCAAGGCAGGCAGCTGCCAAGAGGGTCATAACAGGGTTCGTTTTCATGGTTTTTATCAAACGGTGTTGAAAGGTGAAATTGGCTCGTGGCGGTGTAAATCCGAAAACCCGTATGCAGCGCGATCGCTTGGAATGAGCCATGGGCGGAAGATTTCCTTGTTTCCGCCCGACCGGCGGGAGGACATAGGAGCCATGGACCTCGAATTCGATCCCGCCAATGATCCCGCCGTCTGGTTGACCGGGGTGCTCGGTGCCTTCAATTGCCAGACCGGCACGCTTCACCGCAGCGACGGCGACTTCCTCGACCTGGTCGCCCATGTCGGGGTTCCGGAATTCCTGCTGCCGAAGATTTCCCGGATCCCCTTCGGCAAGGGCATCGCCGGGGCGGCGGCCGAGCGGCGCGAACCGGTCGAGCTCTGCAACCTCCAGCAGGACCTGGGCGGGGTGGCCCGTCCGGATGCCCGCGAAACCAAGGTCTCCGGCTCGCTCGCCGTCCCGGTCTTCTCGCCGGACGGGGCGCAGGTGCTGGGGACGCTGGGCGTCGGCATGCAGGCGCCGCATGACTTCACCGCGGAGGAAACCTCGCGCCTCGAGGAGATCGCCGCCGGGGTCGGCCGCAAATGGGCCGCGAATTGAGCCGTGGCGCCCACCGGTCATTGACCCGAGCCGCGATGGATCGTTAGATGGCGGCCATGACACCCGTCGGGGCAGCCAAGAAGATTCTCGACACGATGCTCGGCCATCTCGGTTTCCATGTGAAAATCGAGGAGCAAGGCACCGAGGAGGAGCCGTGCCTGCAAATCGTGACGCCGCGCAGCGAGCTGCTCATCGGCAAGGACGGCGAGCGGCTCGATGACTTGCAGTATCTCGTCAACCGGGTGCTGCGGAAACATTTCCCCAAGGCACCGCGGGTGCGCATCGACTGCGAGCACTACCGGGCGATCCAGGAAGACAAGCTCACGACCGAGGTGCGCAACGCCGCGGAAGGGGTCAAGGCCAGCGGCAAGCCCTTCAAGATGCGCCCGCTCAACGCCTACTACCGTCGCCTCGTCCACAACGCCCTGATCGACGATCACGAGGTCGAGAGCATCTCGCCCGGCGGTGACGACCGGCTCAAGCGCATCCTCATCCGGCCGAAAGGCAAGGACACCGCCGGCAATCCCAGCGAAACCGCGGAATGAAAAAGTTTCTCTTCGACTGCGGGGTCCGCGACCCGCTGGCTTCGGCCGGGCTCCTGGTGCTGCGCGTTTCCTTCGGCCTGATGATGCTGTTCGGGCACGGCCTCATGAAATGGCAGAACTACTCCGAGCTCGTGAAGTCCTGGAAAGTCGTGCCACAGATCTGGCCGCTGTCCTACCTCAGCGAACCGATGAGCCTGATGGCGACCATCGGCGCCGAGGTCTTCGCGGCCGCCTTGATCGCCCTCGGCCTGATGACCCGTCCGGCGGCCTTCGTCCTCGGCTTCGCGATGTGCGTGGCGGCTTTCCAAGTGCACGGTGCCGCTCCGCTGTTCTCGATGTCGGGGCCGTCGAAGGAAATGGCGCTGCTCTACCTCGCGCCCGCCTTTGTCCTGATCATCACCGGTGCCGGCAAGTGGTCGCTGGATGCGGCCATCCTCGGCGACAAGAGGCGCCGCCGCCGCTGAGCCATGGAAACGCATCGTCTGGTCCTGCCCGAGGATCTGAACCACCTCGGGTTCCTGTTCGGCGGGCGCCTGCTCGCCTGGGTCGACGAGGCGTGCTGGATCGCGGCGTCACTCGATTTCCCGCACTGCCAGTTCGTGACCATCGGCATGGACAAGGTGGAGTTCCGCCATTCCGTCCGCCAGGGGACCATCCTGAACATCCGCTGCACCCGCGAGCGCGAGGGCAACACCTCGGCCAGCTACCGGGTGGAAGTCTTCGACCGCCGCAACCATCAGGCCCCGCCGATCTTCTCGACGCTGATCACCTATGTGAGCGTCGATGATTCCGGGAGGAAGCGGAAGATCCGCTGACTTTCCCGCGGCGGGAAGGGTTCTCCGCGGCCCTCCGCCATTCGCAACTTGCCTAGTTGCGCCACTTCCTGCCATCACGGCCCGCCGATGATCGAGACGATCGACCTGATCCTGCCCCTCGCCGCCAGCGAGGATGAATCCGCGTGGGCGGCCGCCGCGGCGAAGAAGCTCGGGCTGGCACCGTCCCGGGTCACCGGCGTGCGCCTGCTCAAGCACTCGCTCGATGCCCGTCAGCGGGCGGTGAAAGTGCAGGTTCGCCTCGAGGTCGCCGTCGACGAGCCGCTCGTCCCGGAGGTGGAGTTGAACTGGTCCGCGCCGCCCTTGCCTGCGAATGCACGCACCGTGGTCATCGTCGGGTGCGGGCCGGCGGGGATGTTCGCGGCGCTCCGGTGCCTTGAACTCGGCCTCAAGCCGATTGTCCTCGAACGCGGGAAGGATGCGTCCGCGCGGCGCTTCGACCTGGCACCCATCCTCCGCCAGGGGGTGGTGATCGAGGACTCGAACTACTGCTTCGGAGAGGGCGGTGCCGGAACCTTCTCCGACGGCAAACTTTACACCCGCGCCACCAAGCGGGGGCCAGTCGCCCGGGTCTACGAAATCCTGGTCGCCCACGGCGCACCGCGGCGAATCCTCACCGATGCCCATCCGCACATCGGTTCGAATCTCTTGCCGAACGTCGTGAAGGCGATGAGGGCCTCGATCCTGGAGGGTGGGGGAGAAGTCCGCTTCCAAACCAAGGTGACCGGACTCATCAGCCGCGACGGCCGATTGCACGGGGTTGTCACGTCCGCCGGCGAGGAGGTCACCGGGGACGCGGTCATCCTCGCGACCGGTCACAGTGCCCGCGACATCTACCGGTTGCTGGCGGCGGAAGGCATTTTGCTGGAGCGGAAGCCCTTTGCCGTCGGGGTGCGGATCGAGCACCCGCAGCCGTTCATCGATGCCCAGCAGTATCATCTTTCCAAGGACGAGCTGCGTCCCGACCTGTTGCCGGCCGCGAGGTATGCGGTGGCGACGAAGATCGACGACCGCGGGGTGCATTCCTTCTGCATGTGTCCCGGCGGGTTCATCGTCCCCGCTTCGACCGAGAACGACGAGGTCGTTGTCAATGGCATGAGCCTGGCACGGCGCGACTCGCCGTTCGCCAACTCGGGCTTGGTGGTGACGGTTGAACCGGAAGACACCGATGCCTTCGCGAAGGAGCACGGGGTGCTGTCGGGCATCGCCTACCAGAAGTCCCTCGAGGTGGCCGCCAAGCAGGCGGGCGGCGGCGGCCAGGTCGCGCCGGGCCAGCGGGTTGCCGATTTCCTCGCCGGCAAGATTTCAGCCGACCTGCCGAAGACCAGCTATCACCCCGGCGGCAAGCCCGCGCCGCTGCACGAGATCCTGCCGCAGGGAATCGTCCGCCGGATGCAGTCGGGCTTGCGCCTGTTCGACCGCAAGATCCGCGGCTATGCCGGCCGGGAAGCCCTGCTGCTGGGCTTCGAGACCCGCACCAGCTCGCCGGTCCGCATTCCGCGCCGGGACGACAGCCTGGAGCATCCCGAGGTCAAAGGCCTCTATCCCTGCGGCGAAGGTGCCGGCTACGCCGGCGGGATCGTCAGCGCGGCGCTCGATGGCATGCGGGTGGCCGAGGCGGTGGCGGGCTGAGCGTGGCTCGATCGCTAGGTCGGCTTTTTGCCGTCCTCCCACTTGCGGCGGGACAGGAACGGCCGGGCGCGCAGGGCCTCTCCGGCGGGCGTGATCTTGCCGTCGACGAGACCGTCGGCGGCATCCACCTCGATCGCCCGCCCGGCGATCTGGTCGCGGGTCGCGATGCCCTTTTCGTCCATCAGCTGGATCAGCGACTCGATGACCAGCCCGGCTTGGCCCAGGTCCCTTTCGAGTTCTTCCACCCGTTGCTCAAGATCCTGGGTCCGGACGCTTTCCCAGCGCCGCTCACGCTCCTCGCTGAAGCGCCGCATCCCTTCGCGATGGGCTTCCAAATCCTTGGCATCGGCGATGCGGCGGAGATGGCTGGCCTGCGCCTGGTCGGGAAAGAAGAAGTCGAAGAAGCTCATGGGAAGCAGATGATGGCGCCGATGGCTCCGGTGGCGATTACAAGTTCGGCAGCGCATTCCGTGGGAAAACAAAATCGGCCATCCTCAACGAGGATGGCCGACCGGGTTACCCTATACCCGTTTATCCCGTGGATTCTTCAGGGTTCGACCGCTTCCACCTCTTCGACCCGGTAGAAACCGGTGCCAATCAAGGCTGGATCGTCGGTGAAGGAATAGGTGTCGACGCCGTTGACCGGATCACCCACCGGGGTGAAATCCAACAGCGTGATGCCGCGTGCGAGGGTGTAGGTCTTCGCGGGGTCGAGGTTTTCCATGTTCAACTCGAAGACGGTGCCCGTCAGTCCGAAGGAGATGACCGTCGGCGGGAGGGCCACGGGATGGTCTTCCGGATCGTTCGGGTCGGTGCCGGCCGTGACTTCGGCGAAGTCATCGTAGCCGTCGCCGTCGGTGTCGACGAGCAGCGGCGAGCTGCCGGTGTTGTTTTCGTCGACGAAGGTGCCGGAGCCGGTTTCCACCTTGTCGCTAAGTCCGTCGCCGTCGGTGTCGGGGTTCTGAGGGTCGGTGCCGGCTGCCAGCTCCGCGGCGTTGTTCAACAAGTCGCCGTCCGGGTCGCCGGTCGCGCCGTTGACCGGGTCGGTGGTGCCAGCGTCGGTGGGCGAGAGGTTGTTCGCCAGTTCCCAGCCGTCGGGCAGCCCGTCGCTGTCGTTGTCGATGGAGTTCGGCACGGCCAGGATCCGGACGTTGTCGACCGAGACCCGGAATCCGTTGAGGTGTTTCAGGAACACCACCAGATTGCCGGCCGGAGGCGTGTCCGAGGTGACCAGGGAGTAGGGCCGGGCGAGACCGCCGGCGCCGATCGTCGTCAGGGCGCTGGCATCGCGCAGCTTGTTGATGACATTGTCGGCGTCGGGATTCCCCGATGCAGGGAGAACGCCATTCTCGTCCATCCAGCCGGGGTAGCCCGGGACCGGGGTGCCGATGGCTGCGGCTGAGAACAGGCCGAACTGGACGACGCCGGTGGCGTAGCCGCCGCGGACCCCCCCGGCGATGTCGATGAGGTAGGTGGTGTTCGCCGCGAAGGGAACGCCGGTATCCTGATAGAGCGA
>NZ_JACZFQ010000109.1 GCF_014904755.1 Neoluteolibacter marinus | reverse complement strand
GATAGAGCGAGCCGCCGGGATCCTGGATGCCGGCATACTGCAGGCCGTCGCCGCCAGTCGAGCCGATGGCGGCGATGCTTTCGACGAAGGCGTGGCCGTCGACGGTGCCAGCCAGGAGGGTCCAGTTGTCAGGCACCCCGTCGATGAAGCCGCCGGCGGCATCGGGGAGCTCGAAGCTGTGGTTGGTCACCGCCACGGTGGGCAGGTTCTCGGTGTCGGAGGTCGGATCGGTGCCGAGCAGGAACTCCCAGCGGTCGGTGGTGCCGTCGCCGTCCGTGTCGGCAAGGTTGGGGTCGGTGCCGCTCACGGAACCCGCCACATACGTGACGTCGGGATTCTCGTCGCCGTCCTTGATGCCGTCGCCGTCGGTGTCCGGATTGGTCGGGTCGGTGCCGGTGAAGTCGACGCCACCCCAGCTGCCGACGAGATCCTCCTGGAGGTCGTTGTAGCCGTCGTCGTCGGTGTCGGACAGATGGGGGTCGGTGCCGCGGTCATACTCGGCGTAGTTGAGGAGGCCTTCGCCGTCCGGGTCGCCGTCGGGTCCGTTGTCGGGATTGACCGACCCGTCGTCGTTCGGATCGAGAAGGTTGGCGACTTCCCAGCCGTCGGGCAGGTCGTCGTCGTCGGAGTCGGGTTTCGAGGGATCGGTGCCGGTGTCGGTTTCACTGACAAAAATGCCGGTGCGCGTCTCGATACCGTCAAGAAGGCCGTCGGCGTCCGAGTCGTTGTTGTTCGGGTTCGTCCCGTCGACGCCGCCGTGGTATTCCGCGAGGTTGTCCAGGTCATCCTGGTCCGGGTCGCCGGCAGCACCGTTGACGGGATCGCCCTCGCCGTTGTCGTTCGGATCCAATCCGTAGTTCTCTTCCCAAGCGTCGGGAAGCCCGTCGCCGTCGGTGTCCTGGGTGGCGGAGACGTCGGTGCCGATGATCTGGAAACCATTGATCGGGCAACGGGCTGGATTGGTGCCCGCTTCGTCCAGACGGATGTAGAAGGATCCGGCGGTCAGGCCGCTGAAGACGGTGTAGTTGCCCGCAGCGGAGCTGCCCGTCGATTTGACGAAGGTCGGATTGGTGCCCCAGTTCGAGTTGTCGAGGATGTCGATCCGGCCGGTGAGGTCGGCCCCGACACCGGGATCGCCGTTGACCGGATTGGCGCCGTCGGCCGCGGCGAGCCAGACCTTGGCGGCGCGCCCGCCGGAGGCGTCGTCGCCGTCGGAATAGATCACCACGCTGTAGGTCTCCAGGCTGTTGTTGGCGATCCAGGTGTCGAGCCCGGTGACCAGGATGGTCGGCTTGTCGTCATTGGACCCGAAGACCCCGTTGAACGGCTCGGTGATGGCGGCACCGTTGGAGTCCTCGTAGTTCTTCATCAACTTGTGGTTCGGGTCGATGAGGGGATCGGCATTGTTTTCCCACATGCCGGTGGCATCCCACTTCATGTTGACGGCGGTGGCGGTGCCGGTGCCGTCATTGAGGACGGACGGGTTGCCCCAGCGTCCCCGGTTGTTCCAGTTGGTCTGCTCGAAGCCGGGTGCGCCGGCCGATTCGGCCGCGCCCAGCTGGCTGGCGGCGGCTTCGGTGAAGTTGACTCCGATCGGGATCTCCACGGCGTGGGAGAGGTTGATGCAGAGGGGTGATGACAGGCCGATGGCAGTGGCGAGCAACTGCCGCCGGGTGGTTCCGGATGCTTGGGTTCTGGTCATGGGTTCTTGGGTTCGGGGGATTCCGGGGCGGCGGGCATCCAAGGGAGATGCGCGGAGTCCGGTATCCCGGGATAGGACGCTGCACGCTAGGAGGAGAGGGTCTTTTCTGGCTAGCTACCCATGTTGGTAGAGATTATTCCGGGGAGTCAGGATGCCGCTCCGCGATGACATGTTACGGGTTGATTTGCTTCGCCAGGCCGGCTTGGTGTGCTGAAACAATCCGGTCGCCGCAACGACGGCAGCGAGTGATGAAACCGCCCATGGCGTCTCCAGACCGTTCAACCCCGGACCCGATCCGCGGGCGGGCCGCTGCGGTTTGCATCCTGTTAGGAATTGTCCCCATGTTGGTGACCGCGGGTTTTGCCGCGGAGACCGTGCGCGCCGATCTGCCGCCGATCACCCTCGCCGAGCTCGGGGAGTCGGTTGCCGCGACGGGTCGCGAGATCTCCAGCTTCGAGCTCGAGGGGACGGTGTGCGCGGTGGGGGGATCGCGCCATCTGATCGCCCTGCAGGATCATTCGTCCACGCACCTTGTCGAACTGCCCGGGCTCCCCGCGGATGTCGTCGCGGGAGGCCGGGTCCGGATCCGCGGATTGGCCTGTGCGGTCAGCCGTGGCCGGCATGCCATCCGGCTGGGGACGGCGCCAGTGGTGGACGTGGACTACCATCATTCGTCGATCACCCGCGCCGGGGAGGTCTATCTCGAGGCCGGGCTGCAGCCGCTGAGGATCGACTGGTTCAACGGCTTCTCCGATGCGGCCCTCAAACTGGAGTGGGAAGGTCCGGGTTTCTCGAGGCGGGCGGTGCCGGCCCGCGCCTTCGCCCATCGCGAAGAGGATGGGGATGAAGTGTCGGCCGGTCTACGATACCGATCGTATTTGGGAGGAAGTTGGCGGATGATTCCGGATTTCGGGGCCTTGGAGCCGGTGGCGAGCGGGATCACCGACGCGGTCGACGTCGCCTTGCGGCCGCGGCACGAGCACGTCGGCATGCAGTTTTCGGGATTGTTGAGGGTGCCTTCGGACGGGGTCTACACGTTTCACCTCACCTCCGACGACGGGGGGCGCGTGATCATCGGCGAGGCCAGGGCTTCGTGCGAAGCGGTTTCGGGAGGCACGGCCTTGCCGGTGGCGTCGCTGGCAGTGCCCTGGGAAGCCTCGTCGGACCGGCTGGCGGGAAGCTGGGCGAAGGCGGAAGGCGTCGTGACCTTCGCTGCAAGGATGGAGGGGCGGATCGAGTTGGACCTGGCCGGACGGACTGCGTCGATCCACGCAACCCTGGTGGATCCCGGAGACCTCGACCCGGCGGCCTTGATCCATCGCCGGGTGGAAGTGCTGGGGGTCGGTCGTGCCGAGGGCATCATCGTCGTGGATGCCCGCCATCTCGAGGTGGTCCCGAACGACTCCGGACGTGACGAGGTGATCACCCGTGCCGAGGACGTCCGGAAGTTGCAGCCGGACGAAGCGAGCAAACCGTTCCGGACCAAGTTGCGGGGAGTGGTGACGAACGTCAGCCCGAACTCGCTGGTGATCCAGGATCCGAGCGGCGGGGTGTTTGTCTATTGCTCCGACGCCGAATTCGCCATTCACCCGAACCTGGGCGAATTGTGGGAGATCGAAGGGACGACGGATCCGGGCGACTTTTCGCCGATGATCGTGGCGGAACGGGGCCGCTATCTTGGAAGCGCGCCGATGCCCGAGCCGATCGTGCCGATCTGGGAGCAGCTGGCGAGTGGAAGCCTCGACGCTGAGTATGTGGAGATCGAGGGCGTGGTCGTCTCCGCCAGCGAAGTCGAGATGGTGCTGTTGACGCGCGGGGGGAAGTTGCAGGTCCAGTCGAACCAGTTCAGCCCGAGCCCCCTGAACGACCTGGATGCAAGTGCCAGGGCCGCGTTGCCCGGGAGTGTCGTGAGGCTTCGCGGCGTTTTTACTGCCAACTGGGATTGGAGGACCGGGCGCGTGAATCCCGGGATTTGCCAGTTGGGGAGCTCGTCGATGGTGATCGACGAGCCGGCGCCGGTGGATCCCTTCGCCGCGGACCCCATGCATGCATCCGACCTGCTGCTTTTCACCTCGCACCCGGGAGCGTTCAAGCGGGTCAAGGTCACCGGCGTACTGCTTCATGCCCGCCCGCCCGAATACTATTGCTTCGATGGCAGCGAGGGATTCCGGATCGTCAGCAGGAGTGCCAAGGGACTGGTGGCGGGAGATCGGGTGGAGGCGTCGGGCTTTCCCCGTCTTGGTGGACCTTCGCCGGTCCTGCTGGAAGCCGCCGCACGAAAAGCGGGCGTGGACGAACTGCCGGAGGCCGTGGTCGTCGAGTCCGGGAGACTGCCGGACCAGGATCTCGACTCCACGCGGGTGTCGGTCCAAGCCACATTGCTGAGCGACACGTTGAGGCGGGATGAACGGGTCCTCGAAATGCAAGCGGGAGAGCAACGCTTCGTGGCCCGGCTCGCGGCAAACGGTGCCGACCCGGTCGAACGTGGCAGCCTGCTCCAAATCTCCGGCACCTATGCGGGTGCGCCGGCGGACCGATCCTCCGCCGGGGATCCGTTCGAGATCCTCCTCAACGGACCGGCCGACCTGCGGATCCTCAAGCGCGGGCCGTGGTGGACCTTGCGCCATACCATCGTGACGATCGCCGTGCTTTCGGGGGGCTTGTTGATCGCCTTGATCTGGGTCCTGGTGCTGCGGCGCACCGTCAACCTCCGGACCCGCCAGCTCGCGGCGGAGATCGAGGAACGGCAGACGGCGGAACGCCACCGCGAGTTGGAACAGGAGCGCAGCCGGGTGGCGCACGACTTGCACGACGAATTGGGTTCCGGCATCACCGAGGCCGGCATGCTGGCGTCGCTGGTGAAAAACCCGGCGATCCCGATCGACCGGAAATCGGACTATCTCGACCAGTTGTCCGAGGTTTGCCGCAGCATGGTCACCGGTCTCGATGAGATCGTCTGGGCGGTCAATCCCCGCTACGACTCGGTCGGCGATCTCGCCGGCTACTTCTCCCTTTTCGCCCAGCGCTTCCTCGACCTGGCGGGAATCCATTGCCGCCTGAAGATCGACGAATCGATGTCGGCCCATCCACTCGATTCGCGCCAGCGGCACGGCCTCTTCCTCGCGTTCCGGGAGGCGCTGAACAACGTGGTGCGTCACTCGGGGGCAAGGGTGGTCACCCTTTCGATCGTCACCGGCGCGGATGACCTGAAGGTTTCCATCTCCGATGACGGCCTCGGTTTCGAACAATCCGAGGCGAATCCCGGCAGCGACGGGCTTGTCGGGATGGAGGAACGATTAAAGAAGATCGGTGGCGGTTGCCGTGTGCTATCGTGCCCCGGGCAGGGCACCACCGTCGAATTCACCCTGCCCCTGGAGGCTGCACCATCATGACCCGAATCGGCATCGTCGAAGACAACCGCACCACCCGCGAAGGGCTGGAGACCATCATCAACCTGTCGCAGGATTTCCGCTGCGTCTGTGCCTATGACACCGCGGAGGAAGCCCTTGAGAATCTTCCGGAGCATTCACCCGAGGTGGTGCTCATGGACATCCAGTTGCCGGGCATCTCGGGGATCGAGTGCGTGGCGCGGCTGAAGAAGCTGATGCCGGAAGTCCAGGTGATCATGGTCACGGTGTACGAGGATCCCGACAGGATCTTCAGCGCGCTGCGCAACGGCGCTTCCGGTTACTTGCTGAAACGCTCCGCACCCGATCAGGTGCTGGCGGCCATCCGCGATGTCCAGAACGGCGGGGCACCGATGAGCGGCGAGATCGCCCGCAAGGTGATCCTTCATTTCCGGGAGCAATCGACGACCGCGGCCGAGGTCGAGAAGCTCACGGCACGGGAGCGGGAGGTGCTGGAACTGGTGGCCCACGGCTTCATCAACAAGGAGATCGCCGACCGGCTCAGCGTCACGGTGGAGGCGATCCGCTGGCACCTGAAGAACATCTACGCGAAGCTCCACGTCCACTCGCGCACGGAAGCCGCGCTGAAGTTCCGCGGGCCCGGTTGAGGAAAGTTTTCACGGCAGCGGAGGGTCAGGGGGCAGTGACGAACGGCGTGTAGAGCTCGCTGGCGTTGACGCGGAAGATGCCCCTGCCCGCGGGCAGGAGGGGGGTCGAAAAGACGTGGGGTGTCGTGCCGGTGATCCCGGTCTGGCCGGCGACGGTTTCCCAGCCGACGGAAGAGGGAGTCAGAAGCTTTTCCACGCTGCACTGGATGCCGTTGCCGGGGGTGAAGGCCAGTTCGAAGTCGGTGGCTGTGTGGCTGGCTGCCAACGCGGGGCCGGTGACCCGCGGCTGGAGTTTCACGTCATCGATGGCGGCCGCGACGCTTCCCGCCCCCGCCGTCCGGAAGAAGCGGAAGCTGAGCCATTCGATGTCGGTGATCGATTCCGCGGTCAGTTCGACCGGCACGTAGCTCCCCGCCACGTCGTCGAAGTAATACCAGGTTTCCTCGAATCCGAACCTCAGGCCGAACCAGCCGCTGCCGGGGAACTCGAAGTTGTAGTAGGAGGTGCTGAAGTAGAGCCGGGCTCCGGCGGGGCCGGTGGTGTAGATCGAGCAGTCGATCTGATCGAAGGTGGCAAGGTCGGCGATGAGGGCATCGACCAGGATGCCCTGGATGTTCTCGGCGGCGTAGTCACCCATCAGTTTGCCGCCCCCGGCATTGCCCTGGATCTCGGTGAAGAACTCCAGCGCGGCGCCGCCGATGTGGAAGGAATAGACGAACTCGTCCCCGGGCACGCTGTTTTCCCACTCGAGCGCATAGGCGTTGAAATCGGCCCAGTCGAACAGGCCCCAGGCATTCACGTTGCCGGCGGTGGAGAAGGTCTCCCACGCGCCGGCTTCCGCGGCGGCGAGGGGAGCCGCGGGAAGGAACATCGCGAGGAACACGGGGGACAGGTTGCGGGGGTGAAGCATTCCGTTCCGATAGCAGAATGCGCGCCTCGTTGCGATCCTGATTGCAATGAATTGAAGAACGGCCGGCGAAATCCAGCGGGGCGGGGGGGGCCGCGCTCCCGGCCGCGCTCGGGTCAATGGGCGGCCAGCCAGTTCGCACCGGTGCCGTGTTCAACGAGGATCGGGACGTCGCCGGGAAGGGGCAGGGCGGTTTCCATGGCGTGGAGGATCACCGGGACCAGCTGTTCCCTTTCGTCGGCGTGGAGGTCGAAGACGAGTTCGTCGTGGACCTGGAGGAGCATCCGGGACCGGTACGGCTTCTCCCGTAGCAGGGCGTCGATGCGGATCATGGCGAGCTTGATCATGTCGGCGGCGCTGCCCTGGATGGGGGTGTTGATGGCAGCGCGCTCGGCATTGCCGCGGATCGCCTGGTTGCCGGAGGTGAGGTCGGGGAAGTAGCGGCGGCGGCCGGTGAGGGTCTCGACGTGGCCGCTTTCCCGCGCTGCGGCGATGGTGCGGTCCATGAACTCCTTGATGGCGGGGTATTGGGCGAAATAGTTGTCGATGATTTCCGCCGCTTCGCCGCGCGGGATGCCGAGGCGCTGGCTGAGGCCGAAGGCGGAGATGCCGTAGATGATGCCGAAGTTGACCATCTTCGCGCCACTGCGCTGCTCGCGGGTGACCTCGCTCTCGGCGACGCCCCAGACCTTGGCGGCGGTGGCGGTGTGGATGTCGCGGTTTTCCCGGAAGGCCTCGATCATCGAGGCGTCCCCGGCCAGCGCGGCCATCACGCGGAGCTCGATCTGGGAGTAGTCGGCCGAGAGCAGGGTGAAGCCGTCGCGCGGGACGAAGGCCTTGCGGATCTGGCGGCCGAGCTTGGAGCGGACGGGGATGTTCTGGAGGTTGGGATCGGTCGAGGCGAGGCGGCCGGTGGCGGCAACCAGCTGGTGGAACTGGGTGTGGATGCGCCCGGTCTCCGCGACGATGTGGCCGGGCAGCGCGTCGAGGTAGGTGCCCTTGAGCTTGGTGGCCTCGCGGTATTCGAGGATCTCGTCGATGATCGGGTGCTTGCCGGCGAGCGTGCTGAGGGTCTGTTCGTCGGTCTTGAACTGGCCGGTCTTGGTCTTCTTGGCCTTCTCGACGAGGTTGAGCTCGGTGAAGAGGATCTCACCGAGTTGCTTCGGCGAGTTCAGGTTGAAGGGGCGGCCGGCGTGGGCGGCGATACTGGTGGAGAGTTCGTCGATCCGCTGCTGGAGCTGGCTGCCGATTTCAACGAGCGCGCCGGGGTCGACGGCGATGCCTTCCATTTCCATCCGGACCAGCACCGGGAGCAGCGGGCACTCGATGTCGCGGAAGACGTGCTCCTGGCCTTCGAGGAGCGGGCGGAGTTTTTCCGCGAGCTGCCAGGTCACGTCGGCGTCTTCGGCGGCGTATTCGGCGAGCGTTTCGAGCGGGATGGCGGCGATGTCGAGGTCCTTGGAGGCTTTCTTGGTCTCGGCGAGAGAGAAGAGGTCGTCCTGTGCGGCGGGTTCCGGCTTCGCGGCGTTGGCGATGTCGGCGAGCTTGATCGGGGTGTAGCCGAGCATCGTCTCGCTGAGGTAGTCCATGGTGTGGCGCTGGTCGGGATGGACCAGCGCGTGGGCGAGCATGGTGTCGAAGAAGGGCCCGGCGACCTCGATGCCGTGGTGGTGGAGGACGGAGAGGTCGTACTTGAGATTGTGGCCGACTTTCTCCGCGGGGCCGGAGAGCGCTTCGCGGAGAGGTGCGAGCAGGGAGTCGGAATAGGGCAGGTACCAGGCTTCACGGGCCTTCCAGGAGAAGGCGATGCCGAGAAGCTTGGCCTCGAAGCGGTCGAGGGCGGTGGTCTCGATGTCGAAGCAGAAGGACGCTTGCTTGGAGAGGGCATCGATAAGCTCCGCCTGCTTTTCCGGGGTGTCGGCGAGATGGTAGGTGTGAGGGACCTCGGCAGCGGTCTTGAAGGTGTCGAAGAGGGTTTCGGCGGCTTCCGGTCGGCCGGGGGCGTCCGACCCTGCCTTTTCCACCTCGCCGAAGAGGCGCTTGGTCAGGGTACGGAATTCGAACTCGGTGAAGAGCTCCTTGACGGCATCGTCGTCGCGCTCGGACAGGGCGAGGTCTTCCCAGGTGACCTCGATCGGGGCGTCGATGATGATGGTGGCGAGGTCTTTCGACAGGCGCGCCTGCTCGGCGAAGGTCTCGAGGTTTTCCTTCTGCTTGCCCTTGAGCTGAGAGGTGCTGGCGAGGAGGTTTTCGACCGAACCGAATTGGGCGATCAGCTTCTGGGCGGTCTTCGGACCGATGCCGGGGACGCCCGGGATGTTGTCGACCGAATCGCCCATCAGGCCGAGCAGATCGATGATCTCGTGGGGATCCTTCACACCCCAGATTTCAGGCAGCTGCGGCACGCCGATGACTTCGTGGTCGGTGCCCTTGCGGCCGGGTTTCCACATGAAGGTGTGCTCGTCGAGTAGCTGGGCGAAATCCTTGTCGGGCGTGACCATGTAGGTGTCGAAGCCTTCCTTCTCGGCGCGCTTGGCGAGCGTGCCGATCAGGTCGTCGGCCTCGTAGCCGTCGATCTCGAGCAGCGGGATGTGGAAGGCCTGGCAGAGCCGCTTGACGTGCGGGATGGCGGCGGCGAGTTCCTCGGGCATCTCGTCACGCTGGGCCTTGTAGGCGGGGAACTTCTCGTGGCGCGGGGTCGGGGCCGAGGTGTCCCACGCGACACCGAGGTGGCTGGGCTTCTCCTTTTCCAGGATGGTCAGCAGGGTGTTGGTGAAACCGTAAAGGGCGGAGGTGTTGACACCCTTGGAATTGCGGATGGGATTCTGGATGAAAGCAAAGTGCGCCCGGTAAACGAGGGCCATTCCATCCAGCAGGAAAAGTCGCGGCATGGGGGAGGCTAGGGGCGGGGGGAGGAGGGATGCAAGTGACCAGCTTGCAAGCGTGAATCCCGGGTGAAACATCGGGTTCGGTGGCATTCCGCTGATACGGAAAAATCTGGCCAAAGGTTGGAGGAAGTTCCTACGTATGAGCATTCATATGAACCTGTTTGTGCCTATTCTCTGTGTCGTCGCCGCCGGTGTGGCGGGATATTCGCTCGAGCCATCGATGCGATACAGCCTGACCGGACAGGGACGGACCAAGCAGGTCGTCGTCAGCAATGACGAGGCGGAGGAAGAGGTCGCGCCCCCGGTCGTCGAGCCCGCTCCGACACCGGTCCCGGCGCCCACGCCCGCTCCGGTGACCCCGCCGGAGCCGGCCGAACCGCCAGCCGTCGTCCAAGCGGATCCGGAGCCTGAACCGGAGCCGGTCGCCGAGCCGCCGCCGGTGGCTCAGAACGAGCCGGAGGAGATGAAAGAGCCCGAGCCCGAACCGGAACCGATGCCGGAACCCGCCGCCTCGCTGGGGCCGGAAGAGATCGTCAAGGCGATGCAGGAAAGCATCAAGGCGAAGCAAGTGAAGGAGTTTGCCTTCGAGCAAGTTCTCGGCTGGAAGGCCGGGGAGGAGGAGGACGTGGATGGCGAAAAATACCAGACCGGCCTCGCCTCGTACAAGGCGGAGACGATTTTCGGGGTAAAGACCATCCAGGCCAAGGCGCTGATCAGCGGCGGCAAGGTGGTGAAGTGGATCTGGCCGAACAGCGGGATGGAGATCAAGTGATCTCCGCCCGGAGGTTCTGAAACGCGCCGTCGTTCAGCCGGCAGCGACCGGCTCGCGGGTCCCGAGATAGCGCTCCTCCAGGTGCGCGAGGTGCGCGTCCGCCGTGGGCGGCCGGCCGGTGGCCGCTTCGATGAGATCGGCAGGCGTGGGAACCGCGCCCCGGTCATGGATGTTCTCGCGCAGCCAGGCGAGCAGCGGCGCGTAGTCGGCCTTGGCGATCGCCGTGCCGATCCCGGGCCGCGAGCTGGCACTGGCGAAGAGCTGGGCGGCGTTGAGGTTCCCCAGGGTGTAAGTCGGGAAATACCCGAGCCCTCCCATGGCCCAGTGGATGTCCTGGAGGCAGCCGCGGGCATCGTCGGGCGGGGTCATGCCAATCAAGTCGCGGAAGCTTTCGTTCCAGGCGGCGGGCACGTCCTTGACCGCGAGTTCGCCGGCGACCAGGCGCCGCTCCAGGCCGAAGCGCAGGAGGATGTGGAGGTCGTAGGTCGCTTCATCCGCCTCGACCCGGATGTAGGAAAAGTCGGCGCGGTGGACGGCGGCGAGGAAGTCGTCGAGCGAGATGCCGGCAAGTTGCGGGAAGTGATCGACCGCGACCGGCAGCCACTTTTCCCAGAACGGGCGCGAGCGGCCGACGTGGTTCTCCCACAGCCGCGACTGCGACTCGTGGATGCCGAGCGAGGCCGAGTCCCCGGATGGCAGGCCGAATTCGCCGGCCGGAAGGCCCTGCTCGTAGAGACCGTGACCGGCTTCATGCATCACGCCGAACAGCGACGAGGTGAAGTCGTCGATCTCATAGCGGGTCGTCAGCCGGACGTCGTGGGGGCCGAGCGTGGTGCAAAACGGATGCGCAGTGGTGTCGATCCGCCCCGCCTCGAAATCGAAGCCGAGCGACGCGGCGACCTTGGCGTTGAAGGCCTGTTGCTCGCGGATCGGATAGGGCCCCGCGGGGAGCCGGGCGGCGCGCTGGCGGGAGCGTTCGACCGCGGCGGCGGCGATGTCGCGCAGACGGGGCTTGAGAGTGTCGAACAGCGCGGCGATGCCGGTGGCCGTGACGCCGCGCTCGTAGGTGTCGAGCAGTGCATCGTAGGCCTCCGCCTCGTAGCCCCAGCGTTCGGCCTTCTCGCGGGCGATGCCCAGCAAGGTCTCGAGGTGGGGGGCGAAGGTGGCAAAATCCGAAGTCTTGCGGGCGCTCGCCCAGGCTTGCTTGCCGAGCGACGAAGCCTGGGCTTCGCGGGCCACCAGTTCGCCGGGCAGCTTGGTGGCGCGGTCGAAGTCGCGGCGCATCGCCGCGACCAGGGCAGGTGCGGCCGCCTCGGCCTCGGCGGCGGCAAGGGCCTCGCCATAAGCCTGCGAGGTGGCGAGTTCGTGAGCGCGCTTGGACAGCCAGGAAATCTGGTCTGCGCGCCAGGCGTAGGCCTTGCCGGGGAGGTAGGTTTCCTGGTCCCAGCCGATCACGGAGGCGGCGCTGGCGACAACGGCCCGTTCGCGGGCGAGGGTGCGAAGGTGGTCGAGGGCGGTGCTCACGGCAGCAAGCTGTACGCCCGACCCGTGGCAGGCAATGTCCGACGGCTCGGTGGCCGGCACTTTTTCTGTACCAAGGAAAGGATCACATTTACGGCCGGGGCCTTCAGGGGGGGGCGGGACCCCGGGGAAGGGATGCCGATCGTCCAGCGGACGCTGGCGATGCGGGGCAATCGCCGCGGGGGGCTTGCAGGGCGGGGTGACGGCGGGCCACAACGTCGGCGACCGCCATGAAGATTCTCTCCGCCGATGACGTCGATGCCGCGCTGCGATTCCCCGACTTCGTGGACGCCCTCGAGGAAAGTTTCGCCGGCGGATTCACCATGCCGCCGCGGCAGGTGCTGGCGCTCGATCCGGGCGGGGGTGGTCACGATGCCTTTGCGATGCTGCCGTCGTGGACCGAAGACGTGATCGCGCTGAAAGCATTCACCTATTTTCCGGAGAACCCGCCGCCGTATCGCTCCCTTTATTCGAAGATCCTGCTGTTCGACCGTGTCCACGGGGAGCCGCTGGCGCTGGTCGATGGCAGCAGCGTCACCTACTGGCGGACGGCCGGGGTTTCGGCGCTGGCGTCGCGCCACCTGTCGCGCGAGGACTCGGCGACACTGCTCCTGTTGGGAACGGGGAACCTCGCGCCCCACTTGATCCGGGCCCATGCCAGTGTCCGTCCCCTGGAGCGGGTGCGGGTGTGGGGCCGGGACCCGGCCAAGGCCGCGGCGGTCGTGGCCGGCGTGAAATCAGGTTTTCCGGCGATCGAATTCGAGGTGGTTGCCGACTTGCCGGCGGCCTGCCGGACGGCGGACATCGTGGTCGGGGCCACCGGCAGCCCGGAGATCCTGATCCGCGGCGAGTGGCTGCAGGAAGGCACCCATTGCGACTTCCTGGGCAACCACCACGCCACCAAGCGCGAATGCGACACGCTGGCCGTGACCCGATCGCGGGTCTTCGTCGATACCCGGGCCAACTGTTTCAAGGAGGCCGGCGAGATCCTCGTGCCGGTCGCCGAGGGCCACTTCTCGCTGGATCAGGTCCAGGGGGAATTAGCGGATCTCTGCGCGGGACGAGTGACCGGCCGTGGTTCTGCGGGGGAACTCACCTTGTTCAAGTCGGTCGGTTGTGCCCTCGGCGACCTCTGCGGCGCCTTGGTGACCTACCGGGCTTCGCTCGGGTGAACCGAACTCAGGCCGGCTGCTGCTGGGAGATGCAGTGGAGCGTGCCGCCTTCCTCGACGAGGTCGAGGCAGTCGATGCCGGTGACCTGGCGGCCGGGGAAGAGCTCGCGGAGCAGGCCGAGGGCGCGGTCGTCGTTGCGGGCCTGGCGGAAGGTGGGGACGAGCAAGCCGTCGTTGACGATGAGGAAGTTGACGTAGGATGCCGGCAGGACCGGCAAGCGCCAGCCGGGAACCTCGCAGGCCTCGGGCAGGGAGATTTCGACCACCTCGAAGGGCCGGCCGTCGGGGCGCGTGAAGTTCCTGAGGTGGGCGAGGTTGTCGGCCAGCACGGCGCGGTTCGGCGAGCTGGCGCCGGGCTCGGTGCAGGCGACGATGGTCGAGTCGTCGACAAAGCGGGCGAGGTCGTCGATGTGACCGTCGGTGTCGTCGCCCTCGATGCCTTGCTTGAGCCACAGGATGTCGCGGACGCCGAGGGTATCGCGGAGCTTTTGCTCGATGTCCCCGCGGCTGAGCTGTGGATTGCGGTTGGGGTTCAGCAGGACCGCTTCGGTCGTGAGCAGCTGGCCGAGACCGTTGATTTCAATGGCACCGCCTTCGAGGATCATGCCTCCTTCGAAGCGCTGCAGTCCGAGGGCACCGGCGATCTGGCCGGGGATGGAGTCGTCAAGGTCGTAGGGGGGGAACTTGCCGCCCCAGGCGTTGAAACCCCAGTCGCTGACGGCGATCTCGCCGCGTTCGCGGTGCTTGAGGAAGATCGGGCCGTGATCGCGGCACCAGACGTCGTTGTGGGGGTGGTCGTAGAGTTCGACCCGCTCCGGCACGGCCTTGGCGCGGTTGCATAGGGAGGCGATCGCGGCGTGATCCGCGGCGGGGGCGTTGATGCGGACCTTCTCGTGGCGGCTGATCGCGGCGGCAATCTCGGCGAATTTGCCGCGGATGAGCGTGTTCTTGGCGCCGCCCCAATGGCGTTCGTCGTCTACCGGCCAGGAAAGCCAGACGGCTTCCTGGGGGGACCATTCCGGGGGCATTGCGAATCCAAGGGCGGCGGGCGTCATGTGGCGGGAGAAAAGCAGCATCCCCCTTGGCGCGGAAGCGGGAATGTGCAGCTTGAACGGCATGACGCGCGAAGAACGGGAGAAACTTTCGCGAACGGTGCTGGAGGGTCTGTCGGTGGGGGACGCATTCGGCGAGATGTATGCCTACGGCCACGACGAGGTGCGCCGACGGGTCGAACTGGGGGTCCCGCACGGCCCCTGGTGGTGGACCGACGACACCGCGATGGCGCTGGGGATCCATGAGTGTCTGGTGCGTGCCGGCGGGATCGATGAGGCGATGCTGGGGTGGATTTTCGCGCGCAATTTCAAACGCGAACCGGATCGCGGCTACGGCAGGATGGCCCGCAACGTCCTCCAACAGATCGGCGCCGGCGTGCCATGGGAAGACGCCTCGCGGTCGGCGTTCGGCGGCGGCTCGCTGGGGAATGGCGCCGCGATGCGGGTCGGCCCGGTCGGGGCCTGGTTCGCGGAGGATCCGGCCCGGGTCGTGGTCGAGGCGACGAAATCGGCGAAGGTGACCCATTGGCACCCCGAAGGCGTGGCCGGCGCGGTGGCGGTGGCGATCGCGGTGAGTGCTGCCTGGCGGACCCGGGATTTGCCGACCGGCGAGGCGCGCGTGTTGATCGAACGGGAAATTCTCGGCCACACCCCGCCCGGCGAGGTCCGGGACGGTATGGAAGCGGCGTTGGCGCTGGATCCCGGACTGGCTCCTGCCGATGCCGGCCGCTTGTTGGGCAATGGCTCCCAGATCACGGCGCCCGATACCGTGCCCTACGTGATCTGGTCGGCCCTGCGGCGTCTGGACGACTTTGCCGATGCGCTGATCGATACGGTGGAAGCAGGCGGGGACTGCGACACCAATGCCGCGATGGTGGGAGCGCTGCTGGTGGCCCGGCTTGGAGAAGGGGCGATTCCAGCGGAATGGCGAAGTGCCCGGGAAGCGCTGGATTTTGGGAAAATGTGATTTTTGTGCAGGAAGCTGCGCTCTTCCTGATGTATCAGGTCGTCATGAAACGCAGGGGATTCATGGGTCAGATCGCGGGCAGTGCCGTCTTGGGGGCGGCGGGCGTGGCGGCCGGACAGGAAAATCAGGAAGCCGGGGCGCTGGTGACGACACCCGCGGTGGTGATGGCTCCGCGACCCGACGGGGTGGAAGTGGTCTGGGCGGTGTCGCGGCTGTCGCGGGGTCGGGTCGAGTGGAAGGGGGACGACGGCAGCACCGGGACCGCTGCTGCGGATCGCTTTGGCTTCGTGCCCCAGGGGGACGAGATCCTGCGCGTTCGCCTGGAAGGACTGGCGCCCGGTGCCGGCTACCAGGTACGGGCGATCACCGAAGCGGCGGACGGCAAGTCGCGGCATGAGGGGCCCTGGAAGAAATTTCGCACCCTGGATCCGGCGGGTTCCGCGACGAATTTCGTGATTTGGAACGACACCCATCAGAACGAGGAGACGATCCGGAAGCTTCACCAACTGACTCCGGGTGGCGACTTCCTGCTGTGGAACGGCGATACCTGCAACGACTGGCATCAGGAGGACTGGCTGGTGCCAACGCTGCTGAATCCGGCGGGGCAGGACGTCAGCGAGGGGCGGCCGATGCTGCTCGTGTGGGGGAACCACGATGTCCGCGGCAAGTGGGCCTACCGGGTTCCCGAAATGGTCGCGACTCCTGCGGGGCGGCCGTTCTACGCCTTCCGCAGCGGTCCGGTGGCGGTCATTTGCCTGCACACCGGGGAGGACAAGCCGGACGATCATCCCAGCTTCGGCGGACGGGTCGCTTTCGAGGGACTGCGCCGCGAGCAGGCGGCATGGATGAAGGAAGTAATTGCCCGGCCGGAGTTCCGCGATGCACCGTACCGGGTCGTTTTCTGCCACATCCCGTTGCGCTGGACCAAGGAGCGGAAGCTTGAAACAGCGGACTACGGCAATGGCAACTACGACGCCTTCAGCCGCGCCAGCCGCGACGCCTGGCACGACGTGCTGGTCGCCTGGAAGACCCAGGTCGTCATTTCAGGACATACCCACCAGCCGGCCTGGATTCCGGCGACGGATGACTTTCCCTACGCCCAATTGGTGGGTGGCGGGCCGCAACCGGAGCGGGCGACGTGGATCGAGGGCAAGGCCGGTGCGACCTCGCTGGAGTTGGTGATGAAGCGCCTCGACGGGGAGATCGCCGAGCGGATTGAATTCAAGCCGCTCGGCTGAGACGACCGGTGGTTCCTAGGGTTCCATGCGGGCGCGGTAGAACATCCGCGTCTCTTCCGGCGCTTCATCCACCGGCGTCACGACCGGTGCGGGGACATCGAAGGTGCTGACGAAGGCACGCGTGGTCCAGCTCGAGAAGTCGGCCGAGGATTCGATGATGTACGGGGCGAATCGCAGCGGGGTCAGCGTGACCGACCGGCTGGCCAGATCGAAGGAGAAGCCGGCCGGTCCGGAGGCCGGATCGGTGGGATCGGTGCCGAGGTAGCGCTCGGTCCGGTTGTCGAGGCCGTCACCATCGGGGTCGGAGTCCGGATGCCGGTCGGAGCCGGGCGCGCCGACCGTGAAGTCGCCGAAATAGGTGTAGATCCAGGTATTGGGCAATCCATCCGCTGGATAGGAGTCGCGCTGGAAGCCGGTGATGTCGAAGCGGTAGAAGGCGGACTGGTTCACCCCGTCGGAGAGGGTGAAGAGGGCCCGGAAGTAGTAGTTGCCGTCGGCAATCTGCTCGGGCGTGAGGGTGGTGGTGTCGGAATAGTTTCCCGGCGACGTGAAGATCAGCGAGTTGCCTGACAAGGTGAACTGGTCTCCCGAGATCAGGTTCACGGTCAGCGGCGATCCCTGCAGGTCGTCGCCGGTCACGGTGATCCGGTCCACCCCGGGCCCTTGCGGGTCGGTGTTGAGGGGCTTGGGATTGCCGCTGGTGGCAATCACCGCACGCAGTGTCCGGTTCATGGAGAACGGGGGAGTGTCCAGGGGATACCCGAACTGGATGCGATCCACGTCATAGTCGCGGACCGCAGCGCCCCGGCCGTCGCCATGGCTGGTGTAATACATGGTGGCGTCTTCCAGCAGAGGTTCGGGTTCGTTGGAGTCGGTGCTGGAATGGGCGAGGCCGAGGGCGTGGCCGATTTCGTGGGTGAGGACTTCCGCGAAAACCTCGGGATCCGCCATGCTGGCGGAGCGATGGTTGAGGATCACGTAGCCTTGGGTCAGCGTGACGAAGGGCTGTCCGTCGATGGTGCCGGCGCTCCCCGGAGTGCCGATGTAGTCGGGTCCGGTGATGGTCGAGCCGCCGTTGCCGAGGGTGCTGGTGGAGGCGATGGCATTGTAGCTGTCGTGCAACTGGATGCGGATCTTGCCGTCGGGAGTGTCGATGTTCTTCGGGGAGGTGCCGAACGAGGTGGTCCCTTCGATCTTGAATTTGAGCGACGAGACGCCCGACCAGGCGTCGAGCGCGGATTGGACGATGGCGAGGGCCGCGCTGGTGTCGGTGCCGGCCGGGAGCTTGGACGGGTCGATGTCGACGAGGCAGGAAATGGCCGTGCCGCTGTCACAGGTGGGATGGCGGTAGGGGACACCCGAGGCCTCGAAGTATCCGGTGGGCGTGACGCGCGAGGACGGGATCCCGGAATTGTCTCCCACGCTGTCCCGAGTGGCACGGGGTGTCGCGGGGATGGAGCCGCGGGCACCTCCTTTGAAGAAGTCCCGGCGCGATTTCTTCTGTCCGGCCGTACCGGGATTCGACTTGGTCTGGAACGGCAGCGGTTCCCAGGAACCGTCGGGCCGCGATCTCAATTGGAGAATGTAGTCGCCGCCGGTTTGCAGCTGCAGGGAAAGTGATGAAACCTCGCGCTGATGGCCGATGCGGCCACCAGGGGTGGAGAATTCCAGGGTGGCCGGCGCGGAGCCCTTGAGACTCTCGTTGAGGGACAACGAGTGCCGTGTCCAGATCCGGCCGTCGTCGCCCCGGAAAACCGTGCTGGAAAGAGCCCGGTAGTCGCCGATGGCATCGGCAAGTTGATAGATTTCGGCGGCGTCGTGACGGGCACAGCAACCGGCCTTGAGAGCCGCCGGTGACATCACGAGGAGGCCACCGAGGACGAACGATGGGTGGATGTAAGGGTGGGTGAACATCAGCACCCTTATATCCAACGAATTAGTTCATTAAATCAAATTGTCGGCATTTGCAGAAATTGCAGGATGCTTCCTCAAAATCCCGGCACGCCTTCGCGGATCCCTTCCGAAAAATCCGGTTCGTCGTGAGCCAGGCGGGCCCTTTCATCAACGTGGCCTCGCGCCTTCAGTTCCGCGAGCGGCAGGTACTTCACCGCGAACAGACCGTGCTCCTCGAACATCTCGTCGAGCTTGCCGTTGAGGAGCAGGCGGATGTCCGGGATGGTCTTTTTCCGGGTGTGGATCTGCGAGCGGATCGCGGTGGTGCAATTGGCGGTGAGAACGTTGTAAAAGCGCGGCTTGCGGGCAAGTTCCTGGATCTGCTGGACATATTCCAGCAGCCGCTCGCGGGCCTGGTCCGGCGGGGTGCTGAGGCGGAACAGGTAGGCGTCCTCGCCGTCGCGGATGTTGGTGCGGACCCGCACGAAGTCCTTCTCGTCGCCGACGAGGTAGCACAGTTCGTAGAGTTTGTAGAGGCCGCCGAGGGTGGTGTAGACCTCGCCCTTTTCGCGGCGGGTTTCGATCGAGAACGCGATGTGGCCCTCGTCGCCGAAATCGAAGCTGAAGATCGGGTGGGCGATCAGTTCGGAGCCCCAGTAGTTGAGGAAGAAATCGATGCCGCGGAGCTTCGAGAGGTGCACGGTGCGGGTCTCCCATCGTTCGGTCACGGTGCCGTCGAGGGCGTAGTCGAAGTTGCGGTAGTTGCTGAAGGTCACGGCGTCGCCATCGATGGTGGCGCCGGCGGTGCGGGCGTATTCCGGGGACCAGTCGCGGTCGTTGGAGGGCTTCTTGAAGGACCACGGCACGATGGCCACGGCCATGCCGGCGGCGTAGGAGAGCCAGCGGTCGCGCTTGGACCGGGCGCGGAACACGAGGAAGGCCAGCAAGGCCAGCCAGGCGACCGCCAGGGCGAGGTTGCCCTTGCCGGGGAAGGGCGCGTCGTAGTGGATCGCGCCGAAGGTCCACAGCACGGGAATCAGCATCACCAGGCGCAGGAGATTGCGGCCGATGCCGCGGACGATCTTCCGGGCCTTCGATGACGGACTCACGGGATCGGGGCGATCGCCGGCGGGTGAGGGGGGCGTTTCCATTGCATCAGGACGTTGGCCGCGAGAATCAGCGAGCCTCCCGTGATCAGTGAAAGGGTCAAGGATTCGTTTTGATAGCTTTCGCCAACCCAGCTGCCTAACCATGCAGGCAGGAACATCACGAACACTGCGGTGAAGACCGGCTCGGTGGTGTAGATCAAGCCGGCCTCGGTGGCCGATACCCGCGGCTGCCAGGTATTCATCAGGCTGAAGGCGGCGACCGAACAGAGCAGGGCCAGCGCCAGCACCAGGGAGGCGGTGGGCCACGACGCGGCGGCGGCGACCAGGGCGGAGGGCTGCGGGGCGAGCAGCAGGGCCACGGGGAAAAACAGCAGGCTGATGAAACCGCACATCAGGAAGGTGACCACCAGGCCCCGGTTCGCCCGATGTTTCGGGGTTTCGAGGGTGAGGATCTGGAAGGTGAAGACGAAGGCCGCGGCCAAGGTCGCGACTTCCCCTTTGCCCATCCGCAACGCGTCCGGCCGGACACCGGACAGCACGGCCCCGCCGACAACGACCAGCGCGGTGGCGAGGAGCGTGCGCGGGGACGGGGCGCGGCGGGTTTTCAGGCAGGCGATCAGGGGCAGGATCACGCAGTAGGCCTGGGTCAGGAAGGCGGAGGTCGAAGCCTCGGTGAACGCCAGGCCCCAGGCTTGCAAGGCCATCCCGAGCCCGCCCCACAGCGCCAGCCACGCCGCCTGGACCGCCTCGCCGCGGGTCGGCCGGAAGCGGAACAGGAAGGGCGCCATCAACAGGCAGGCGACACCGAAGCGGGCCATCTGCAGCCAGGCCGCGAAGAAGGCCTTCGACATCCCGGGCAGACGCGCCGACTGCTCGAGGTCGAGCGCCTTGACGATGGGGAAACTCAGTCCCCAGAAGGCACACGCGAGGACCAGGAAAACGACGGGCATGGTCCGGCTAGAGTTCCTCGTGGCGCCGCCGGCGCTTTTCGAAGAGGAGGGTCTCGCGATAGCCGGCGGACTTTGCCCAGCCGATCGCCTGCTCGAAATCCCGGGCAACCTCGGCCGGGGCGTGGGCATCAGAGGAAATTACCAGGGGAATGCCCGCGGCGCAGGCGAGGCCGAGGAATTGGGGGTGGGGATAGGCTTCGGCGCAGGGCTTGTGCCAGCCGGCGGTGTTCAGCTCGATGGCGCAGCCGGACCCGGCGATCGCCGCGACGGCCGGTTCGTAGAACCGCGCGAGGTCGCCGCCGGGACGGTGGGAGAACTTCTTCACCAGGTCGGCGTGTCCGAGGATGTCGAACAGACGGCTGCGGGCCATCTCGGCGTAGGTTTTCCAGTAGTGGCTCCAGACCGCCTCGACGTCGGACTCCGCCCAGCGGCCGAGCCACTTCGGGTTGTCGAAATCCCAGTCGCCGAGGTAGTGGACGGAACCGATCAGGTAATCCCAGTCGTAGCGGCCGGAAAGATCCTCGATCCACGGTTCGCAGCCGGGCAGCCAGTCGCATTCGAGCCCGGCCCGAACCGGAAGATCACCGGCGGCTTCGCGGGCCCGCGCGATCCACTCGTAGTAGTCGGGCAGCTGCGCCTCCTCCATCCGCCAGTCGTCGAAGGGTTCCGGGCGGGCGGGGGCGTGGTCGGAGATGCCGTACTCGCTGAGGCCGGCGGCTTTCGCGGCGGCGATGTAGGCCTCGGGCTCGCCCGTGGCGTGGCGGCAGAGGGGGGTGTGGGTGTGGTAGTCGGCCGGCACGAAACGGGCGGGGATTCGGGTTGCTTGCTTTTCGTTAGGGATACTAGAGTGCTGCCCGCAAGCAAGCCTGCCGGGATTTCCGATGACCCAATCCAATTCCAGCCCTGCCGAACAGGGCAATCCGTTCACCGATTACCTGATTGCCAAGCTCCGCAGTCACCCGAAGCGCATCGTTTTCACCGAGGGCGAGGACCTGCGGGTGCTGCGCGCCGCACGCCGCCTGGTCGTCGCCGAAGCCGCGGTGCCGGTGCTGCTCGGCAACCGGGACAAGATCCGCGCGATGGCCGCGGACAACGACATCAGCCTGCAATTCATCAACGTCATCGAGCCGGCAAAGGCGTCGGACCTCGGCTTGTTCTGCCAGCGCTACGTCAAGACCGAGCGCTACCGCAAGGTCAACGTCGCCTCGCCCGCCGACGTCATGTCGCGGCCGCACTTCTTCGGCGCGATGATGGTGCAGTACGGCCACGCCGATGCGCTGGTCGGCGGCAACACCACGCTGCCCGCATCCTTGTTCCGGGCGCTCATCCACGTCATCCAGCCGATGCCCGGCGTGCCGAAGATGTTCGGCGTGATGGCATTGGTCGCCCCGCACCTGAAGCACTTCGGTGCCAACGGGATGCTGTTCCTCGCCGACTGCGGCCTGATTCCCCAGCCGGACGTCGAGCAACTGGCGTCGATCGCCATCGAGACCGGCAAGATGGCCAAGCATTTCCTGGGTCGCGAGCCGCGGGTCGCCCTGCTCAGCCACTCGACCAAGGGCTCGGCCGGAACCGAAGAGGCCCGCAAGATGGCCGCGGCCACCGCGTTGGCGGTCGATCACGCGCGCCGGGACTTCCTGGAATTCCAGATCAGCGGCGAGATCCAGGCGGACGTGGCGCTGGATCCGGTCGCCGCCGAGGTCAAACTGCCGGACGCCGGGAACCGTGAACCCGCCGATGTGCTGGTGTTCCCGAACCTGGATGCCGCGCACATTTCCCTCAAGCTGCTCCAGCACTGCGCCGGAGCCGTCAACTACGGCCAGATCCTCGCCGGACTGGCCCGGCCCTGTGCCCAGGTCCCGCGCACCGCGACCGAGGAGACCATCTTCGGTACGGCCGCCGCGGTCGGGGTGGAGGCGATCAAGTATCACTTGCTCTATCCCGACGGCGAGGTTTGACCCGCGGAGCGCTTCTCCCGGCCATGAGCGCGCTTCACCGCCGCCTTCAATCGATCGCATCGCGCCGGGAGCCCGGTGGCATGAAACGCGCTTGAACCGGTCCGCGCCCGGCATCATGTTCCGCCCCCCGGCCACGGGGGCCTTTCCTGCATCAATGTCCTCCTTCATCAACATCCCCGACGACGCGCCCTTCACTCCAGACCAACGGGTCTGGCTGGGTCAGTTCCTTTCCAATCTCCTCGCCGGAGCCGCCGGCGCGGCCGCCGCACCGGCCGGCCCGGCCGTGCCGGTCACCATCCTGTGGGGTTCCCAGACGGGCAACGGCGAAGGCCTGGCGAAGAAGCTGGTGAAGACCCTCAAGAAGGGGAATTTCGAGCCGGAGTCCTTCGACATGGCGGTCTACGACAAGGAGCGGCTGCCGAAGGAAAAGAACCTGCTGGTGATCACCTCGACCTACGGTGACGGCGAGCCCCCGGACAATGCGGCGGACCTCCACGGCTGGCTGCTCGGCGATTCCGCGCCGAAGCTGGATGGCGTGCAGTTCTCGGTGCTCGCCCTCGGCGACACCAACTACCCGGACTTCTGCAAGTGCGGGATCGAGTTCGACACCCGGCTCGAGCAGCTCGGGGCGACCCGGTTTTTCCCCCGCGTCGACAGCGACGTGGACTACGACGACCCGTTCAAGCAGTGGTCGGAGGGGATCCTCGGAATCCTCGCTCCCGCCGGATCGGTGGCCACCAACGGCGCCGTGGTGGAGCAGACCGACACCGGCTTCTCGAAGAAGAACCCCTTCCCGTCGGCGATCCTCAAGAACTACAACCTCAACGGTCCCGGCGACAAGCAGACCCACCACGTCGAGCTGTCGCTGGCCGATTCCGGCCTCGAATACGAGGTGGGCGACGCCCTCGGGGTCTATCCGCAGAATCCGCCGCAGGTGGTCGACGAGATCCTGGCCAATCTGCCGTTCAAGACCGACGTCGATGTTCCGCGTCCGGACGGCGGCGAGTGTTCGCTGCGCGAGGCCCTGATTTGCCACTACGACATCGGCAACCTCAACAAGTCGATCATCCAGAAATGGCAGGCCCGGAGCGGCTCGCCGTTCCTGAGGTCCTTGGTCGAAGCCGATGACAAGAAGGCCTGGGACGACTACTGCTGGGGCCGCGACCTGATCGACCTGGTGGTCGATCATCCCGCCGACTTCACCGACGCCGAGGACTTCGTCGAGATTCTCAAGAAGCTGCAGCCGCGGCTGTATTCGATCGCCTCCAGCCCGAAGGCGCATCCGGGCGAGGTCCACCTCTGCGTCGGCATCGTCCGCTACAACACCTACGGCCGCAAGCGCGGTGGGATCTGTTCAACCTTCCTTTCCGATCGCTCCGAGGGCTTGAAGCCCGGGGTCTTCGTCCACTCGAACAAGGCCTTCCGTCCGCCGGAAAACGGCGACACCCCGGTGATCATGTGCGGTCCGGGGACCGGCATCGCGCCGTTCCGCGCCTTCCTCGAAGACCGCAAGGCCACCGGTGCGAAGGGCGCCAACTGGCTGTTCTTCGGTAATCCCTACCGCGCCACCGACTTCCTCTACGAGGACGAGCTGACCGCCTTCCAGGAAGACGGGACCTTGCAACGCCTCGATCTGGCCTGGTCGCGGGACCAGAAGGAAAAGGTCTACGTCCAGAATCTGATGATCAAGGAGGGCGCCGAGATCTGGAAGTGGTTCCAGGAAGGGGCCGCCTTCTACGTCTGCGGCGACGCTTCGCGGATGGCCAAGGACGTCGACGCCGCCCTGCACACGATCGCCGAACAACACGGGGGACTCAGCCCGGAGGAAGCGGCTGCCTTCATCAGCCAGCTCAAGAAGGACAAGCGCTACCAGCGCGACGTCTATTGATGGATGCGGGGACCGCGGGAAATCCGCTTGCCGGAATTCGCGGTCTCTGTTTCAGTCCCGCCCGTCCCGCGGAACAGATGCCGCTGTAGCTCAGGGGTAGAGCAGCTCATTCGTAATGAGCAGGTCGTCGGTTCAAATCCGACCAGCGGCTCCAGGGAACCTTGATTTTTGGAGGTTTGTGGGTGGCGGGATTGGTTCCGCGAGGTCCATTGAGGTTCGATGCACTCCTGAAGTGCAGGCCTTTTGCCAATGGTGACGGCCGGCGGAGCGATGGTGATGCTGAAGTGCGACGGGATCCTTGGGGGACCAGCATCGCTCCAGCTACCGCATGGGCACCATCGAACCGATTTTCGCCAACCTGCGCCACACCAAACTCCTCGCGCTCGGCGTCGATCCGGCCGAAGCGCACATGGCGAGCCGCAGCCGGAAAGGATTGCCGGCGGCACAGGAGGCAGCAAGGCCGGCCATCTCCGCTGCGCTCCAATTCTGGAGGATGAGCCTGAACAGCCTGGTGCATCGGGCGTTGACCGACGCGTGGCTGCACAGCCAGGGGGTTCCCGATCTTGTGAAACAGTGGGTCGTCATTCGCTTCCCGACGGGCCTCAAGGCTCAACCGGGATGGCATGACGAACTGGAACCGCCCGGTGCGGATCCGCATGCCGGGTGGTGTGAGGGGGACGGTTGGAGCCCGTCACCTACCCTATTCGCTGTTGGTTTGTCCCCTCAACGCTTGAAGGAATTCAGCGGCGTCACGCATCCGTAAGGTCACCTTCCGGCGACCTCCATCGTTACTCCGAAACTCCACCTCCGTCACTCTACCCTTAGGCGTCACGCTGGCGATGTCTGAAAGCGGGACGAGATGCTCCAAATCGTAGGTTCCGGCAAACGCGGTGAAAGGGAAGAATGTCGTGATCGCGAGATGGGTTCTGGTCACGATTACTGTGAGGCAGTTCGAGGCGCCACCCAGACGCGTCATCCAGGATTTGTCGGATGATCCCGACGCAAACCGCTCAGAAAACACCACATTAGTATCGCCCACCTTGGGGAGAACTAGACCTCTGCGCTTCCGCCTCCAAAGCATCAATGCGACCGCGACAACGTTCCAGATCAACGCGAGCGCGAAAAGCAGGAAAAAGTTATCGAAGACGAGTTTGTGCAGCGCATCCATCTAGAGATTCTTCTTCAGCGAACGTCGTGTGTGTCGAACCTGTGGTAGAGCCTGAATTCACCACTGGAGCAGACCAGCCCGCGGGGTTGCCTACCAAGGCTTGACCTGCCCTTTCTTCGTTCATCGAGCTAGCCAAGTTGAGCTAGTAGCTTCTTTGCCGCGTCGGAAGTCTGCTCGTCGGCCTTCAACAACTCCACTTCATCGGGATTCCTTCGGACATGATCAAGACATAGAACCTGTAGGTCTTCATCGATCTTGTAGTATGCAGAATCCAATTCATTGAGCTCGGAAGAATGCTCACTTCCGATGGCAAATGCCTCCTTCTGATCTGGGCGTCGTCCATGAACAGATTCGTAGAGCGAGACTGCCTTCTCAATTACCTGCAGCTTCTCCGTCGATCCGATCGACTTCAAAGCATCCCGAAAGAGGTAGAGGTCATCGATCTCACCATTGCTGGTAATCGCTTCGATGCCGTTCCATGCGATCTGGGTCTCGCAGTCCTCAATGTGGGCTGCCTTGCTCAAGAAGTGGCTCATTTTTTGGCAAGATTCTATGGCTGATGTCCGGGTTGGAACAGCCTCTTCAATTCGAAAGCGTGGGTGGTGTTGCCGCCGTTCCGTTTCTCGCGGGCTATTCCGGTGAGGAGCAGAATCGGAGCGAAGCGGAGATGGCCGGCGAAGAAATTCCGCGTGTTGCCGGCAACCGCATGTTCAGCGCACTCCGGCCGGGAGGACCCGGCGTGGTGCAGGGATGAACCAAGAACCGACGACAACACCATGAAAACAACCTACTTCATCGGCCTCGATGCCCACAAGGATTCTATCGCCATCGCCCACGCCCTCGGCGGCAGCCGCGCCCAGGCCGTCTACCACGGCACCTGCGGAGGTTCCATCACCGCCATCGAGGCAGCCCTGCGAAAGCTCGCCAAAAAGCTCGGCGTCGCCTTCCGCGACCTCAAGGTCTGCTACGAGGCCGGACCCACCGGCTTCGTCATCGCCCGCCGCCTCGTCCGGCTCGGGCTCGATTGCGTGGTCATGGCTCCCACCAAGACCACCCGCAAACCCAACGAGAAGGTCAAGACCGACAAGCGCGACGCCATCAAGATCGCCCGCGAGTTCCGCAACGGCGACATCGTCGAGGTCCGCGTCCCGCCCTCCGCCGACCAGGCCATCCGCGACGTCGCCCGCGCCCGCACCGATGCCTCCGACGACCTCACCCGCGCCAAGCAACGCCTCAAATCCTTCCTCCTCTGCAACGGCCACCGCTACAGCGGCAGCGCCACCTGGAGTGGCCCCCACATGAACTACCTCAGGGGACTTTCCCTGGCCGATCCCGCCCAGCAGGTCGTCCTCGAGGAATACCTGCTCGCCATCGAGCACTGCCGCCTCCGCCTCGACCGCCTGGTTCAAAAGATGATCGAACTCCTCGCCGCCTGGGAATGGAAGCCCGTCATCGACGCCCTCATGGCCTTCAAAGGCTTCAAGGAAGTCGCCGCCATGACCATCGTCGCCGAGCTCGGCGACCTGCGCCGCTTCACCAACCCCCGCTCGCTCATGTCCTTCCTCGGCCTCGTCCCCGGCGAACACAGCTCCGGAACCAAGCGCCACCAGGGGGCCATCACCAAGTGCGGGAATTGATTCAGACCGTCGATTCCTCCGGTCTTCACCCTGCGGGCTCCGCATCGCTCCGTCCATGAAGCTGCGCTTCATTGCCACGCCCGCTGGATGCTCGTCGAAAGCGCCCAACACTACCGCCGCCCGCCGCGGGTCAGCCCCGTCCTCAGCCAGCGCCAGCAAGGCCAGCCCGCCGAAGTGCGCGAGCTCGCCTGGCGCGCCCAGCACCGGCTGCACCACCGCTACAAGCGCCTCAAGGCGCGCCAGCTCAACGAGAACAAGGCCATCATCGCCATGGCACGCGAACTGGGGGCCTTCATCTGGGAGCTCCAGAACAAGACCAGGATCCCGATGCCGCCGCTCCCCGCCGCCTGAACGCACCGGCACCGCGTGCTCCCGATTTTTGAAAGCCCCGGACAAGTCCGCGGGGGGCGTTTCAAAAACCAAGATCCCGCTGACAAGGCGGCCAACAAACCGCGGACAGAGAACCAGCAATCACACACCCCCGATCCCGGAAGAGAGACGGAAAGCCGCAGGCGGCAGCCAGCCCTTGATGACGTTCGGAGTTAAATACGGCAAACGCCGTAGGAGCACTCGCTGCAAGAGAAAGGCCCTGGCGACCGGTGAAGACGAAAACCTGTGGTACCCAGCCCACGAATCTCAGCAAACCAGTCTGCGCGAAATGCATCACCACGCGAAGGCTTTCCGTCTCCCTCCCCGGATCCACAAAACACGAACCTGCGGACCCACGTCATGCAACAATCGACCTGCGCCCACTTGACAAACCATCAGCCATATCAACGTCAGAAGTGGAGGCACCGCCGCCCCATGTGCCGAATCAAACTCCGAGCTGACCGGCGGTTGCCCTCCCACGCCTTGTGTATGCCCATCATGGGCGGGAACCAAAGGGGGTTCAAGTCCCCCGTGTGATGAAACGATGAAAGAAGAAAGCACTACCAGAAGCCA
>NZ_JACZFQ010000319.1 GCF_014904755.1 Neoluteolibacter marinus | reverse complement strand
GCCCCTACGAGGGCAACTACTCCACGTACCTGGACACCAAGGCCAAGCGCATGGAGGTCCAGGGCAAGAAGGACGCCAAGCAGGCAAAGCGCCTCAAGGACGAGCTCGAGTGGGTGCGCTCCAACGCCAAGGGCCGCCAGACCAAGTCCAAGTCGCGTCTGGCGCGCTACGAGGAGATGGCCGCGGAGGCCGAGAAGACCCGGAAGCTGGACTTCGAGGAGATCCAGATCCCGCCCGGAC
>NZ_JACZFQ010000318.1 GCF_014904755.1 Neoluteolibacter marinus | reverse complement strand
GGCAACCTGGTCATCGAGGCCAAGGACCTGCAGAAGGGCTTCGGCGACCGCTCGCTGATCTCGGATCTGTCCTTCACCCTGCCCCGCAACGGCATCGTCGGCGTGATCGGCCCCAACGGCGTCGGCAAGTCCACGTTGTTCAAGACCATCGTGGGCAAGGAGCCGATCGACGGCGGCGAGCTGCGCATCGGCGACTCCGTGAAGATCTCCTACGTGGATCAGAATCGCGAGAACATCGACTCCGAGAAGTCGCTGTGGGAGGTCGTCTCCGACGGCCTGGA
>NZ_JACZFQ010000317.1 GCF_014904755.1 Neoluteolibacter marinus | reverse complement strand
GGTCCTCGCGCAGGGCCTGCAGCTCCCGATGGGCGCCCACCACCCGGTCCAGCTCCGCATAGCGGCGATTGAGCCGACGGGCCAGCAGCTGGTCGGCATGCACGGACGGATCCGCAAGGCGCTTTTGCAGCTGCTCGTGCTCCTGGAGGATCGCCTCCAGGGGCCCGGTACCCTCACGGGCTTCGATCTCGGTCACGGGTTCGCGCTCTCCTGAGGGGCTGCGGGCCGGGCGACGGCGGTCGCCGGGCGGGGATGGCATGCGACCGGTCGACGGACGCAGGACGACTCAACCCCGAGGACCGCTCGTCGAGCGGGCCCCGGGGCTGGTCGCGAGGGACCTCAGCGGTCGTCGTCCGCCTTGACGTTCAGCGTGGTCTTCTGGACCTGCATGAGGAACTCGGCGTTCGACTGGGTGTCGCGCAGCTTGGAGGTCAGCAGCTCGAGGGCCTGCTGCTGATCCAGGCTCGAGAGCACTCGACGCAGCTTCCACATGATCTTCAGCTCATCGGCGCCCATGAGGTTCTCCTCGCGACGGGTGCCCGAGG
>NZ_JACZFQ010000316.1 GCF_014904755.1 Neoluteolibacter marinus | reverse complement strand
CGCGGGGGCTTCGAATCCAGCTCGGAGCCCATCTCCGGAGCCTTCACCTGCTCAGTCATCAGATCTGCCCCTCGATGCTCTCGATCATGGACTGCCACTGGGGCCCGGGCTCCGCGCGTCCGTCCAGGATGGCGTTCTCCGTGGTGCCCCAGAAGCTCCACACCGCTCCCATGGCCGGGATCGACGGCATGGGCAGCGCCAGCTCGTCGGCGATCCTGGCGTACTCGGTGCGCAGGGGATCGTCGTCCATCGCCTCCACGGCGGTGATGGAGGCAGGAGGCCGCCCTGTGGATTCGTAGAGGGCGGTCTGCGCCTCGGTGGTGGGCAGCCAGTTGGTCACGAAGTCATGTGCGGCGACCGGATTCGCCGCGTGGGCGTTGACGAACAGCGCCTGGACTCCGGCGAACGGCCGAGCGGGCTGGTCACCGGCTGGCGGCACGGGGAGCACGGTGCACCTCATCCCGGCCGCCTCGATCGCCGCGAGCTCCCACGGCCCTCCGATCAGGAAGGGCGACTCTCCGTTGAGGAACGCCTCAGAGGCGATGTCGG
>NZ_JACZFQ010000315.1 GCF_014904755.1 Neoluteolibacter marinus | reverse complement strand
CCGTCCTGCACCGCGAACGAGCGGGCGGTGGGGGAGGCGGCCTCTCCGGTGAAGACCGTGGCGCCGTGGAAGAGGGTGGTGCGGGACAAGGCGGGGTCGCTTTCGTCGTGCGGTTGGTCCGGCGCAGACACAGGAGGCCGAATGCGCTGAGGCTATCCCAGGCCAGCACTTGAAGAAGGCGGAGAAGGTCGGTGCCGATCTGCCGGGTCACTGGCGGATCGCGCGTTTGCGCGGAGGCCCGATAATGGGGCTCTCCGCATTTGAGCGGGGCGTGTGCTGATTTCATGCTGCTGGTCTCTGCCCTCGGGTGAGGGCGATGTGGACCATGATGCGCCTTCGGTAGTTGTCCATGTTGGTGAAGCCGCATCCGACACGCTTGGTTTGCTTGATGATCCGGTTGAAGCCCTCGGTGCGGGCGTTGGTCACGTCCTCGGTGAGCGCGACGAGCACCGCTGGCCACCAGGTGTCGATCGTGGTCGCCAGGCGGCTGGTTTCCTCCATGTCGGCGCGGGCGGCGGCGTCGTAGAAGTCGTACAGCCTGCGCCGGAT
>NZ_JACZFQ010000314.1 GCF_014904755.1 Neoluteolibacter marinus | reverse complement strand
GCTGGAAGCCGGCAGGTACACCCAAGACGACGTCCACTTTGCGATCGTGGATGGTCAGGCTGTTCCAGTGTCCGATACCGATTTCGCCAATGACGCCACTTTCGGATACTCGTCGTCTGGCCTGAAGGAATTCCTTCAGGAGCGTTCCAACGGCTCGATCGCCGCGGAAGACGTCCTCTCGATCTCCCTGAAGGACATCCGCGATGAAGGCGCTTCGCACGTCGAATCTCTACTGGCCGACGCGCGTAACCGACGCTGGGTGGTCATCAACGCCGAGACTTACGAGGACATGCAGGTCGTTGCGGATGCGGTCACGGCGCTTGAGAAGCAGGGACATCGGTTCATCACGCGATGCGGGCCTTCCTTCGTCCGGCCTCTCGCGGGACAGTCTGACCCCCGGATTCTCGACTCGGCTGACATTGCGACCGATCCCGAGCGGTTGCAGCACGGCCTAGTCGTCGTCGGGTCACACGTCGGCTTGACCACCCAGCAGCTGCACGTCCTCCAGGAACGAGGAGGATTGGTCGAGTACGAACTGGATGTCCGGCAGCT
>NZ_JACZFQ010000313.1 GCF_014904755.1 Neoluteolibacter marinus | reverse complement strand
TGGTCATGGTCCGGCAGGACGAGCTCGCCCTGATCATGACCTCGGAGATGGGCAAGCCGCTGGCCGAGGCCAAGGGCGAGGTCGCCTACGCCGCGGAGTTCCTGCGCTGGTTCTCCGAGGAGGCCGTGCGCATCGGCGGGGACCAGATGCTCTCGGGCGACGGGAAGACACGCTTCATGGTCTCCCAGCGACCGGTGGGCCCGTGCGTGCTGGTCACGCCGTGGAACTTCCCGCTGGCCATGGGGGCGCGCAAGATCGCCCCGGCCATCGCCGCCGGCTGCACCATGGTGTTCAAGCCGGCCGAGCTCACCCCGCTGACGTCGCTGGCGCTGGCCGACATCATGCTCGAGGCCGGGGTGCCCGCCGGAGTGCTGAACATCGTGTGCACGACCGATGCCGGCTCCGTCGTCGAGCCGTGGATGTCCAGCGGGATCGCGCGCAAGATCAGCTTCACCGGGTCCACGGCGGTGGGTGTCAGGCTGCTCGAGCAGGCCTCGCAGCACGTCATGCGCTCGTCCATGGAGCTCGGCGGCAACGCGCCGTTCCTGGTCTTCGAGG
>NZ_JACZFQ010000312.1 GCF_014904755.1 Neoluteolibacter marinus | reverse complement strand
GCAACGTGGTCGTGGTCTCCACCCGCGACTGCTCGCTGCAGCGGCGCAACCAGAAGCTCGTGGAGGAGGCGCCGGCGCCCTTCCTCACGGAGGAGCAGAACGAGCGTCTCTACTCCTCGTCCAAGGCGATCCTGCGCGAGGCCGGCTACCAGGGCGCGGGCACCTGCGAGTTCCTGGTCGGCCAGGACGGCGTCATCTCCTTCCTGGAGGTCAACACCCGCCTGCAGGTCGAGCACCCGGTCTCCGAGGAGGTCACCGGGATCGACCTGGTCCGCGAGCAGTTCCGGATCGCCCGCGGCGAGGCCCTGGGCTACGACGACCCCGTCGTGCGCGGCCACTCCATCGAGTTCCGCCTCAACGGCGAGGACCCGGGACGCGGCTTCATGCCGGCTCCGGGCACGCTGTCCACGCTGCGCTTCCCGTCCGGGCCCGGCGTGCGCGTGGACTCCGGCGTGGTCGAGGGCGAGACGGTCTCCGGCAGCTTCGACTCCATGATCGCCAAGCTCATCGTCACCGGCGCCGACCGCGACCAGGCGCTGGCCCGGTCCCGCCGCGCGCT
>NZ_JACZFQ010000311.1 GCF_014904755.1 Neoluteolibacter marinus | reverse complement strand
GGCGTCCTTGATGAAGGCCTTGGTGTAGGGCACGCGCAGGTCGTCGCCGTCCTGGGTGGCCTCATCGAGCGGGATGAAGGTCTCGTTGCCGCCGAACAGGCCGGTGTTGACCGTGACCCAGTTGGGCTGACCGGTGGCGTCGTCCAGGTAGACCTGACCGACCTTGCCGACCTTGTCCCCGTCCTGATCGATGACGGTGCTGCGCTGTAGGTCCTCGACGCTGATGTTGTTCGCCATGTCGTGCTCCTTAAGTCAAGTGTCGTGCACGTCCCCGCATCGATCTTGTGGACTGATGCGGGGCCCGGTTCGATGGATCGTCCCTTGTCGGACAGAGTCCCTTCGGTCCGGGGGCTGCTTGCCTGAGTAAACCATAAGCAGGTTTGGCATCCATCTGCATCAACTTTTCTGACGAATTCGCTCCGCACAGTCACCCAGTTTCCTGATGGTTCACTGAGAGCGGGGTCGCATCTCTGGACGCCCGCGCCTGACGCGAGTACAGGCTCTGGCTACTCTGGGGTCATGAGTCAGACGGAGGCCCCGCAGGGTAGCGCGCCGGAGAA
>NZ_JACZFQ010000310.1 GCF_014904755.1 Neoluteolibacter marinus | reverse complement strand
CGGCGGAAAAGATCGGCTTCCGGCCGGACGACGGCTGGAGCTACCCGGCGGGGACGGTGTTCATCAAGCACTTCGCGCTGCCGGTCGACGGGAACGACCCGACGGTGCTGCGGCGGCTGGAGACGCGGTTCATCATCGTGCCGGAAAGCGGTGAGCCGTACGGGGTGAGCTACAAGTGGCGCGAGGACGGCAGCGACGCGGACCTGCTGGCGGCAGGGCTCGACGAGGAGATCCCGGTTGTGGAAGCCGGCGGCGGCAGCCACACCGCGACCTGGAGCTACCCCGGGCCGTCGGACTGCCGGCTGTGCCACAACGGCAACGCCGGGCACGTGCTGGGGGTCAAGACCTGGCAGCTCAACGGCGATCTGACGTACGGCCGGACCGGACGGCGGGCGAACCAGCTGGAAACCCTGGCGGCGCTGGGCTGGTTCGACGCGAACTACCGGCCGGAGCACCGGGAGTGGTTCTTGCAGGCGAAAAACATCGGCGACAGCAGCGCGAGCCTGGAAGAACGGGTGCGCTCGTATTTGGACTCGAACTGCGCGCAATGCCACCGGCCGGG
>NZ_JACZFQ010000108.1 GCF_014904755.1 Neoluteolibacter marinus | reverse complement strand
GAGGCGATCTTCCCGTGGTCGGCAGATCTCGAGGCCTCCCGGGATGTCTTGTATCGCGACCGCCAGGCTTTCGCCATGGTCATCGGCTGGTTCGAGCAATGGCGAAGGCACTCCGGTACGGAACCGGGTCGCGAGGCCTGCAAGCGCTTCTGGCGCGAGCAGGTTCTTTCAAAGCCGCGCCAGGACTGGCAGCTCGACCAGTGGTGCGGTGCCATCCAGTGGTACCTCCGCTGGCTCAAGCACCGGCAGCAAACCGGCGGCGAGGTCCGCAGCCTGGACGAGCGGGCTCGCCGGGCGGTCGATGGAGCGGGTGCCCGCCGTGGCCTGGCGCGGACGACACGGGAGACCTACGGCCGTTGGGTGGCCGGCTATGCGCGATGGGTCGGCAACGCCACCGGAATGATGGATCCCGGGCGCGCCTCGGCCTACTTGGAATGGCTGGTCAAGGATCGCCGCGTCTCCTTTTGCACCCAGAAGCAGGCGCTCAACGCACTGGTCTTCTTTTTCAAGGACGTTTGCGGGTGGGAAAGCGTCCAGTTCGATGTCCGGCTGCGCAAAACCGAGAAGCGGTTGCCGGTGATTCTGGACGTGAGGGAGGTCATGGCGGTGCTGGAACGGATGGACGGCCAGTTCGGCCTGATGGCGCGGATCCAGTATGGCGGTGGACTGCGCATCAAGGAACTCGTCAGCCTGCGGGTGAAGGACGTCGACGAAGAACGCGGCATCATCACCGTCCGCAGCGGCAAGCGCGACAAGGACCGCACCACCGTGCTGCCAGATTCCGTCAAGGAGGCCGTCGTGGCAACCAAGGCGGAGCTCCGGGACCTGTTCCGGACGGACCGCGAGGCGGGACTGCCAGGCGTGGCGCTGCCCCACGCCTTTGGCCGGAAGGACCGGCGGGCGGGCGAGAAATGGCCGTGGCAATGGTTGTTTCCCGCGGTCCGGCCGTCCTTGGATCCGGCAACCGGCATCCGTCGCCGCCCTCATGTCGATCCGGAATCGTATTCCACCGCCCTCCGGGCGGCGGTCGAGGCGGCAATGATCGACAAACGAGTGACCAGCCACGCGCTACGGCATGCTTTCGCCACCCACCTACTCGAGGGCGGCCGCGACCTGCGTACCATCCAGGAACTCCTCGGCCATGCCGATGTCAGCACCACCCAGATCTATACCCATGTGGCGAATGGCATCGGAGCCATGGCCGTGCAAAGCCCGCTCGACCGGATCAAGACCCTGACGGTCTGAACCGAGCCGAAGCCTCATCATCGCCCAAAATCAGACACCTCCGCGGCGGACCGGCCGGAAACCGCCCGACCCGACCTCCCTCATGCGGGATTTCGATCCGATCCATCCCATCCATCCCGGACCCCTTTCTTCCGATCTGCGTTCATCCCGTTCATCCGTGGTTCGATGGCTTTCGCCTGATGTATCGCGAATCTGACGGAGAGCCCATTCATTGCCTTGGCTTGCACGAACTTTGGCTTTTTCGTGCCGGACTTAACCTTGTTCGGGACGAACTTTGGCTTTTCCGCGGCGGACTTAACCTTGTTCGAGGCAAGCTTTGGCTTCTTCGCGACGGACTTAACCTTGTTTGGGACGAACTTTGGCTTTTTTGCGACGGACTTAACCTTGTTCAGGGCGAACTTTGGTTTTTTCGAGACGGACTTAACCTTGTTCAGGACGAACTTTGGCTTTTTTGCGACGGACTTAACCTTGTTCGGGACGAGCTTTGGCTTCTTCGCGACGGACTTAACCTTGTTCAGGACGAACTTTGGCTTTTCCTCGACAGACTTAATCTTGTTCAGGGCGCACTTTGGATTTTCCAGGCCTGACTTGATCTTGTTCGGGAGGAGCATGGGTGGGGTTGGATCCTCCGTGATGAACTTGAATCCCGGCGAATGTCGTTCCTCCACGAGCCTGTCCGAGGGGGAGGGAAACCCGGGTCTTTCATGGGAGCATCCCCCAGGTCGAGGTTGAGCGACGGGAGAAAATGGATTTTGTAACGGCTGTCGATTTCGACGCTTAACTTCCGGGGCGGTCTAACATGATTCTCGGGAAATCCCTGTGGCGATGCGCGGTTCCGGGTTTTGATGGTTTGTAAATATAAAATAATTCAGGGTGGTCCAAGATCTGGCTTGCGGTGTTTTTGGTGGGTGCGGAGATACGGGTCGTGTTATTTGAAAAAACATGCGCCGGTGAAGCGGTCTTCCGGGCGTGATAGGCGAATGAAAACACCCCTGCATGAAATGCACACAGCGTCATGAATGATAACACACCCATCTCCCGCGTCTCGCTGGGCTTTGCCTCGGGGACGGACGGCCAACTGAAGGATCGGGCCCATGGCGTGATCCTGAACATGACCGGCAATGCCAGCTTTCCGGCCCCGACGGTGCCGCTGGCGGATCTCCAGACGGCGCTTGGCGACTTCATCGCCGCGATGGCGGCCACGGTCCAGGGCGGCACTGCCGCGACGGCGACCAAGAGGAACCTGCGTGCCGAGCTCGTCGAGTTGCTGAAGGCCCAGGCTTATTACGTCCAGGTTGCCAGTGCCAATGACCTGGCCGTCTTGCTTTCCAGTGGCTTCGAGGCGATCAGCAACAACCGCACCCGCGCTCCGCTGGCGGCGCCGGAGATCCGGAAACTGGTGACCGGCCAGACCGGCGAGCTGATGGTCACGGTGAACCCGATCCGCAATGCCCGCGGCTACAAGGTGGAGTTTGCCGGGACCGACGGCGGGTCGATCGGCCCGTGGTCGGACGGTGGTTTCCACGGAGGGTCCCGCAAGATGATTCTGACCGGCCTGACGCCGGGCAAGGTGTATGTCGTCCGGGTCCGCGCGTTGGGGGGGAGCACCGGGGCCTCGGACTGGAGTTCGACCGGATCCCGGATGTGTGTGTGAGTTTGGAGTGCCGAGTGCCGAGTGCCGAGTGCCGAGTGCCGAGTGCCGAGTGCCGAGTGCCGAGTGATCAGTGATCAGTGATCAGATGGCAGATGGCAGATGGCAGATGGCAGATGGCAGATGGAACAGCCCCGGTCTTCTGCTTTTCTCTGGCCACTGGCCACTGGCCACGTCGCCTGGGCGTGAGAGCGCGGCGCCGCGAAAGCCTCGAATTTGGGCGGCGATTGGATTCCGGCGGACCATTGCCGCGCTTCCCGGCCTGGCAACGGCGGGATCCCCTGGAGCCGGCTACCAGACTCGAACTGGTGACCTGATGATTACAAATCAACTGCTCTACCAACTGAGCTAAGCCGGCGGAACCAAGGGATGACCGGCGGGAGGAAACCCGCGCCGGAGCGGCGGGGTTTAGAATGATTCGGGCCTTGCGGCAAAGCTGAAATTTCAGGCGGGCGAGATTCCCGGTGCGTCTTTCCCCCTTTTTGGGGGTGGGGGATTCCTTGCAGACTTGCGATGGGATTCGTGACTTTGATTCCCACACGCCAACCCTTGCCGAATCGTCGCCTGGAGCCGGGATGCCCATTCCCGGACCCACGGCCGTGTTTCCGGGCGAAATCGACCGATCCCATGCTACGCTTCCTTCTCATTCTCAGCCTGTCTCCGCTTTGTGCCCGCGCTTTCGAGCGCAGCCCGGTGGTGGCCACCACCGAGGCTCCGATGAAGTTCGAACGGAAAGGGGATCGGGCCTGGTTCATCGACTTCGGCACCGCGGCTTTCGGCAACGTCGAGATCACCTCGCCGGACGCGAAGGCTGGCACCAAGGTCACGGTTCACCTGGGCGAAGCCCTGGCGGGGCCGGCCGAGGTCAATCGCCAACCGGGCGGCACGGTCCGCTACCAGCGCCACGAGGTGACCCTCCGCCCGCGGGTCGCGGCGCGGCCGGCGCTGACCTGGGCACCACCGGGCTGGATGAAAAGCGGCTGGCTGGAGCTGCCGAAGGAAACCGGTCAGGTCATGCCCTTCCGCTACGTCGAGGTCGAGAATGCGCCGGAGTCGTTCGCCATCGACCAGATCCGGCGGGTTTCGTGGAGCGTTCCCTTCGATGAGTCGGCAGCCGCCTTCGAATCCTCCAGCGCGGAGCTCGACGCGGTGTGGGCGCTGTGCAAGCACAGCATCAAGGCCACCAGCTTCATGGGGCTCTATGTCGACGGCGACCGCGAGCGCAAACCCTACGAGGCCGACGTGCTGATCAACCAGCTGTCCCACTACTGTCTCGATGCCCGCTACGACACCGCGCGCCTGAGCCACGAGTATCTGTTGGAGAAGCCGACCTGGCCGACCGAGTGGCGGCTGCAATCGGTGATCCTGGGGTGGAACGATTTCCTGTGGTCCGGCGACGACCGTTCGCTGCGCCGACACTACCCGACCTTGAAAGAGCGGGCGATGATCGGGCGGAGGACCGGCGACGGGCTTTTCAAGGGCTGGAACGAGGGCGAGCTCACCGACATCGTCGACTGGCCGGCGGGGGAGCGCGATGGCTACGACATGAAGCCGGAGGTGAAGACGGTGGTCACCGCCTTCCACTACCGGGCGCTCGTCCTGTTGGAACAGATCGCGAAGCGGCTCGGCAAGAACTCGGAGGCGAAGGAGTTCGCGGACCTGGCGCAGGCGACGCTCACGGCGTTCAACGAGCGGCTCTGGGACGAGGACCGGGGCTGCTATCTCGACGGTCTCGATCCGGTGAGCGGACAGGCCAGCGGCCACGCTTCCGCCCACGCCAGCTTTTTTCCGCTGGCCTTCGGCATGGTGCCGGCGGACCGGGTGGCCCGCGTGGCCGCCTTCCTCAAGCCGCGCGGCATGGCCTGCAGTGTCTACGGCGCCCAGTTCCTGCTGGAGGCGCTCTACGATGCCGGCGAGGCCGACCATGCCCTGTCGCTGCTGGTGGCGGACGGGCAGCGCTCCTGGCGGAACATGAGCGAGAAGGTCGGATCGACCATCACCCTCGAGGCTTGGGATCCGGCGCTCAAACCGAACCTCGACTGGAATCACGCCTGGGGTGCCGCTCCCGCGAACCTGATCCCGCGCAAGCTGATGGGCATCGAACCGCTCGAGCCCGGCTTCAAGCGCTTCCGGGTGAAGCCGCAGACCGCCTCGCTGGAGCGGGCGAAGCTCAAGCTGCCGACGCCGGCGGGGCCCGTGCTGTTGGAGATCCACGGGATCGGTGCCGATGCCTGGCGCGCCTCGCTGGTGGTCCCGAAGGGCACCGCGGCGGAGTTTCACCTGCCCTTCGCCGGCGAGCCGGTGGTGAGCTCCGCCGGGGTCCCGGTGGAGCCCCGGGTGCTGCGGGAAACCGGCGGCCGGCGGGTGATCGGTCTGCTGCCGGGAAGCTGGGAAATCTCGCTCAAGCGGTGAACGTGGGGGAGCGTCCCCATTAAGGGGGAGAGGAGGGGATTGGAGTTGTGGGGGGAGGCCTTTCCGGGGCTTATCCTGTCCAGTCCGGCGACCGCGCCGTTGGCAATCCAACCCACCAAAATACCCATGTCTTCCCGAGTTTCCCCGATCGCCGCCCTGTGCGCGATGGCCTCCCTGGTCGCCCCCGCTTCCGCGGTGGTGATTGACACCTTCAGCGACAGCGATCTGTCGGAGTACACCTTGACCCGCGTCCTCGACAACGGGGTCGCCGAATCAAACATCGCCTTCTCCTCGCCCTCCGGATCGCTCCAGACCACCTACTCCGGCACCGTGAACCAGGCCGAGCAGGTGCTGTTCCTCCGCGACGACTACACGCTCAACGTGGGGCAGACCATCTTCCTCGACACCGCCTTCGCGACGACGACCGCTCAGATGGACTTCGGCCTTGCCATCGGGGCGGCCGCCGCCACCGCGGGTGCCAGCGCTTTGGACACCGACACGCGCGACACCATGGACTGGCTGGCCGTGTATGTCCGGCCCTCGCAGGACGCGGTCCGTGTCACCAGTTCCATCAGCGGCGTGGTCGTGACGGCGGCCGGGGTCCTCGGATCGGGCGAAACCCTGGTGTCCCGCTTGTTCATCACCCGCACCAGCGCCACCACTTTCTCCGCCGGCTTCATCGACACCTCGGACGTCTCGCACACCAACGTGACGGTCGACTTCAGCGGCAGCAGCAGCATCGGTGACGCGGTCGGCTTCTACGCCGACCTCCGCGCGGTCGGGGGCACGCTGGGCAATGTCGACAACCT
>NZ_JACZFQ010000107.1 GCF_014904755.1 Neoluteolibacter marinus | reverse complement strand
GTCGACACCCTGACCCTCGTGCCCGACCCGTCGGCCGCCTTGCTCGGTGCCCTGGGGCTGGCCGGCCTGCTGCGCCGGCGTCGTGGCTGAGCCGCCACGAACGATGATTTTTTCAAGGCGGCCCCTCGCAGGGCGGCCGCCTTTCTGCCAGCCTGTCATTCGTGTCCGTTGCTGCATCCCGATGCCGGTCGGTGCTCGCCGTGGGAGTCCTCGGCGGGCTGGCGGCTGCCGACGACGGTCCGTCGTTCCAGCCAAACCAGCCGGACGCCCACACCCTCCACCTCTGGCATCTCGACGAGAGCAAGGCACCCTTCGCGGATGCCGCCGATCCGGCGACGCCGCTCGAGGGGCAGTTCAATGGCGCGATGGCGGATCAAGCGTCGCTGCCGGGCCTCGGCCGGGGCGTCTCGTTCCTGGGGCTGGCAGGCGGCACGCCGGGCGGGTCCGACCTTGCGGGGGCGATCGTCACCTCCAGGCCCGGGCTGGCCTTCGGTCCGGGGGACAACGTCGATCCCGGGTTCCGCTACTTCGGTCCGCAGGGTGCCTTCACCTACGAGGCGGTGCTCAAGTTCGACATCCTGCCGGGCGATGCGCGCGTCATTGCCTGCAGCCTGATCTCGATGGAAGGCGACAACGCCGACCGGGTCTTCAACTTCCGCATTGAAAAGGAGGGATTCCTCTCCTTCATCCCGCTGCCGCACAGCGGGGCGGGGGGGCTGGGCCTCGCGACCATCCCGGTCACCGGACCCCATGCCATCGACACCGGGCACTGGTTCCACGCCGCGGTCACCTACGACGGCAAGGCCGGGGTCGCCAACAACCTGAAGCTCTACTGGACACGCCTCGGTCCCGGGCTGAAATCGGCGCACCTGATCGGCAGCGGCACGCTGTCGGGCGGCTTCAATGGCACGAGCGGCGACTTCGCGATCGGCAACGAGGCCCGCTCCTTTCCCGGCAATGCCGAGGCGGAGCCGTTCCCGGGAACCCTCGATGAAGTCCGGATCAGTGGCGTCGCCCGGCATCCCAGCGACTTCTTCTTCGTTCCGCCGGAACTGCGGACCGGACCGGAAGCGGCCGCGGCCCTCGCCGCGGAAGGCGGCGACCGGACCCGGCTCGAACTCAAGCTGGCGAACGTCCTGGTCGATGCTTCTTCCGCCCGCATTCCCGGCGGGAAGGAACCGGTCCTCCGCCTCGGGTCAGGCCTGCACCGGCTCGACTTCGATTTCGGCTTCGAGCATCTCGACGGGGCGGTGAAGCTGCGCTGCCAGCTGGAGGGCATCGACGACCGCTGGCAGGAGACCGAACTCGGCATGAGCCTGGTGTGCGAGGCGCTCGACGCGAAGAACCAGATCCTTTCGCAAACCCGCTTTCCGTTCATCGGCCGCAGCAGCGGCTGGGTGACCTCCCTCGAGGACTCCGAGCTGAGCCACCGCATCGAGCCGGTCTATGTGCCCGCGGGCACGGCCTCGCTGAGCTTGTCGATTTCGTCGGGCTCGCCGGACACGACCGGCTTCGTCGCGATCGACAACCTCGCCCTCGGCGTGCCCGGGACCACCGGCGATTCCCTCTGGCAGAACGGCCGCCTGGTGGCGGACGAGAGCACCAGCCGGGCGGCCGGGGTTCCGGCGGGCTGGCGACGTGAAGGCAGCGATCCCGCGATCGCCCGGCTGGTTCTGAGGCCCGGGCATCCGCTGCTCGGCCTGGTGGACGGCGACCAGGAAAACCATGGCGGCTGGACTTCCACCCAGGCGCTGGTCCCGCCCGGCGTCCGCGGGGGAACCCTGGCGCTGTCGTGGGACGAAGCTTTCAACGTGGTGGGCGGCAGCCTTCACCGGGCGACCTATCTCAACGTTCCGCCCGGCCGCTACCTGTTTCGCGCCATCGGCCTCACCGGCGATGCCACCCCGCTGGGTGCGGGGCTGTCGCTGCCGGTGGTGATCGACCCGCCCTTCTGGAAAAGAGCCTGGTTCGGGCCGGCGGCCGCGGCAGCAGCAGTCGCGCTTGCGGCCGCGGGTATCCTGCTCCGCCTGCGCCGGCGTTCCAAGCGGCGCCTGCAGGAACTGCGTTTCCAGAACGCGCTGGAACAGGACCGGACCCGCATCGCCCGCGACCTGCACGATGACCTGGGCACCCGCGTGACCGTCTTGAATCTCACCGCGTCGCTCGCCCGGCGCGATCTCGAGGCGGACCCGGCGAAGGCCCGCCGCCATCTCGACAAGATGAGCGACTCCGCCCGCGAGCTGGTGGTCGCGATGGACGACCTGGTGTGGGCCGTGGATCCCGCCCACGACACCCTCGACCACCTGGCCTCGCACCTCACCCGGCTGGCGGACGAGATGTTCCGTGAGTCCGCGGTGCGTTGCCGGCTGGACATTCCCGCGATGTTGCCGGCGCGACCGCTGGGCGCCCAGTTCCGCCACCACGTGTCCCTGGCGGTGAAGGAGTCCCTGCACAATGTCCTGCGCCATGCCGGGCCCTGCGAAGTTCACCTCAGCCTCGAGTTCGATGGCAGCCGGATCATCCTCACGATCCGCGACACCGGCCGCGGCTTTGATCTGGATGCCCCGCCCGAGGGCCACGGCCTCGACAACGCGCCGGCGCGCATCCGCGAGATCGGCGGCAGTTACACCATTGACTCGTCACCCGGCGGCGGGACCTGCATTGTCATGATCTGTCCCTTGCCCGGCGACCCCACCTGATCCCATCCCATGTCCGACCAACCCCACACCATCGCCCTCGTCGAGGATGACGAATTGCTGCGCGAAACGCTGGCCGAGCTCCTGAGCGCCTCGCCCGCATGGAAGCTCGTGGCCTCCTTTCCCGCCGCCGAACCCGCGCTGGAGGCCTTCAAGGACGAGTGCCCCGAGGTGGTGCTGATGGACATCCAGCTGCCCGGCATCTCCGGCATCGAGTGCGTCGCCAAGCTCAAGGACCTGCATCCCGCGGTCCAGGTCATGATGGTCACCGTCTACGACAACAACGACCGGATCTTCGAGGCGCTGGCGGCCGGGGCCACCGGCTACCTGCTCAAGCGCGATGCCCCGGCGCGGCTGCTCGAATCCCTGGACGACCTCCTTTCCGGCGGTTCGCCGATGTCCGGGGCGATCGCCCGCAAGGTCGTCCAACATTTCCAGACCACGCCGCCGGCGCGCAACGAGGATCACAACCTCACGCCCCGTGAAACCGAGATCCTCGAGCTGCTGGTCAAGGGCGGGCTCTACAAGGAGATCGCCTGGGACCTGGGGATCGGGGTCGAGACCGTGCGCACCCACCTGCACAACATCTACGGCAAGCTCCACGTCCGGACCCGGACCGAGGCGGTCGTGAAGTATCTCGGCCGCTGACCGCGCAAGAAGCGGCTGGACCGCGCCGCAGGCCGTGGCTTAATGTGACACCATGGCTACCGGTTATTATAAATTGAAGTCCGCGGCGAAGTTCACCTTCACGCTCAACGCCGCCAATCACGAGGTCATCCTCGCCAGCCAGGGCTACGAGGAGAAGGCCTCCGCCCTCAACGGCATCGAGTCGGTGCGCAAGCACGGCACCCTCGAAGGCAACTTCGACCGGCGGACCTCGGCCGCGGGCGAACCCTACTTCGTGCTCAAGGCGAGCAACGGCCAGATCATCGGCACCAGCGAGATGTACTCGTCCGAAGCCGCCCGCGACAACGGCATCGCTTCGGTCGGCAACAACTGCCTGAGCATGGAAGTGAAGGAGGTCTGAGCGGCTGCGACCGTCCGGGTGGATTTTCAAATGCACATTTCAAAGTTTAATTTGAAACCTGTGCCGGTTCGTGGAGTTTTCCCTCCATGTCCGGCGACACCACCCATGACCGGCTGCTGAATGCAGCCATCGGCATCTTTGCCGGCAAGGGCTACCGGGACGCCACCGTCGCCGAAGTCTGCGATGCCGCCGGCGCGAACATCGCGTCGGTGAACTACCATTTCGGCTCGAAGGAGTCGCTGTTCCGGCTGGTCCTGCGCGAGGCCTTCCAGCGGGCCAACGAGATCTATCCGATCCACGGCAACCTCGCCCCGGACGCGGCACCGGAGCTCCGGCTCCACGCCTTCATGGCCGCGCTGATCCGGCGCGGCTTCGACGAGGGCCCGGCCGGCGATTTCAACCGGATCATGATCCACCAGGGCACCCGCGAGTCGGCGCCCGACGAGCTGATCCATTCGGAGATCGCGCGGCTGGAAGGGGACACCCTGGAGTCGATCCTCTCCAGCCTCCTCGGCACCCGCGCCAGGGAGCTGCTGCTGCTGGCCAAGATGGACGTGATCGGCCTCTGCGTGTTCCCCGGCGTGGCCCGGCGGGTGAGGTCCTACCTCTTCCCGGAGGCACCCCAGCCGGCACGCTTGAAGCAATACATCGACCGCCAGCACGCCTTTGCGCTCGCCGGGCTCTCGACCCTCGCACCGGCTTCCGCATGAGATCGACCGTTCTTCTCACCGGCCTGCTGCTGGCCTCCTGTGGCGCTCCCGGCAGCCTCGCGCCGGGAGCTGCGGCGTCGCTGGAAATCCCCGCCCGCTACGACGCGTCCGCCGCCCCGGTGCCGCGGGTCGCGGATTCCTTGTTAGGCTTGTTCGATGATGCCCGGCTCAAAGCGACAGTCCGCCGCGCCCTGGCCAACAACCCGGATCTGAAGGGTGCCCTGGCCCGGCTGGAGGAGGCCGGCTACAACACCCGAAAAACCGCCTCCGCGCTCTATCCGGCGCTCGATGCCAATGCCTCGGCCGGCCGCTCGAGCGTTCCGGCGACCGGCGAGTCGGCCAGCTACCGGCTGGCGCTGGATGCCCGCTGGGAGCTCGACGTCTGGGGCCGCATCCGCGCCGGGGTGCAGGCCAGCGCCGCCGACCAGGCGGCGGCCGCCGCCGACTACGAAAGCGCCCGCCAGTCGCTCGCCGCCCAGACCATGCAGGCGTGGTTCGACCTGGTTTCGGCCGAGAAACGGCTGGCGCTCGGTCAGCGCCGGGTGGCGAGTTTCGAGAACACCCGCAACCTGGTGGCGCGGCGCTTTGAACTCGGCACCGCGCGGCTCGGCGATGTCGAACTCGCCCGCACCGACCTCGAGAACGGCCGTGCCGACATCCGCCAGCTGGAGGACGACCGCGACCGTGCAGCCCGCACCGTGCGCCTGCTGGCCGGCGACTACCCGGACGCCCGCCTTTCGGCCTCCTCCTGGTCGGCCTTGTCGCGGTCGGTGCCCGCCGGGGTGCCGTCCGATGTCCTGCGCCAGCGCCCGGACATCGATGCCGCCTACCAGCGCCTGCGCGCCGCCGACGCGCGGGTCAAGGTCGCCCATGCCGACCTGTTCCCGTCGTTCCCGCTGACCGCCTCGGGTGGACGTAGTAGCAACCTGCTGTCCGACCTCGGCCATTCCGCGTTCGACTCGTGGTCGCTGCTCGCGTCCCTGTCCGCGCCGATCTTCGACGGCGGCGAACGGCGGGCCGAGATCGGAGCGGCCGGCAAGCGCGCCGAGCAGGCGCTGGCGAACTACCAGTCGATCGTCCTCGGCGCCCTCAAGGAGGTCGAGGATGCCCTCGGCAGCGAGCGGCTGCTCCGGGCGCAGGAGCAAGCGCGGCTGGAGGCGCTCGAAGCCGCCCGCAGCGCCGAGACCCGGACCCGCCGCGACTACGAGGCCGGCATCTCCGACTTCCTGACCTTGCTGGAAGCCCAGCGGCGGGTCTTTTCCACCGAGGACCAGACCCTCACCCTCCACCGCCTGCGCCTCCAGAACCGCGTCTCGCTCGCACTCGCGCTGGGCAAGGGCATCTGACCATTCACCTTCATGACTGCCGGTAAAAAAGCCTTCAACCTTCTCTTCGCACCGCTGGTCGTGGTGCTGGCCTTTGCCGGCATCCAGGCCCTGGTGAAGGCGCGCAAGGATCCGCCGCCCCGCGTTCCCCCCGTCGCCGTGCCTCACGTCACGGTCATCGTCTCCAAGCCGGAGGACGCGGTGCCGACCGTTTCCAGTTTCGGCAATGTCCGCGCCTACTACGCGACGACGGTTTCGGGTCAGGTCGGCGGGAAGGTCGAGTCGGTGGCGGGGAACTTCGAGGCCGGGCGGGCGGTTGCTGCCGGTGACGTGTTAGCAAAGATCGAGGACGCCGATTTCCGCGCCGCCCTGTCCGAGCGCGAGGCCGCCGTCTCCGCCGCGGAGCAGGCGCTGGCCGACGAGGAAGCACGCTCGGCCATCGCCCGTGAAGACTGGCTGGCATCGGGGCGCGAGATCGACGCGGCGCCCGCCTTCACCCTGAGGGTTCCGCAACTCAAGGCGGCCCGGGCCGCGCTCGAGGCCGCCGAGTCCGCGGCCGGCCAGGCGCGGCTGGACCTGGAGCGCACCGGGATCCGCGCGCCCTTCGATGCGATTGTGGAGAGCCGTGACGTCAGCCCCGGCAACGTCGTGGCGGCCGGGGCTTCCCTCGGAACCTTGATTTCCCGCGAAAAGGTCGAGGTCCGGCTGCCGATCACCCCGGAGCAGGCCGCCCGGCTCGATCTTCCGCTGGCCTTCGTCGATGGGTCCGGCCCGCCGCTCAGCGCGGTCTTGAAAAGTCCCGCGCGTCCGGGCGGGGAGTGGCGCGCCACGATCACGCGGACCGAGGCGGCGATGGATGAGCGCAACCAGGTCCTGTATGTGATCGCCGAGGTGCCGCGGCCCTTCGACAGCGGCGAGGGCTTCCTGCCGGTGGGCACCTTCGTCACCGCGGAGTTGGCCGGCGCGACGCTTCCCGGGGTTCACCGGCTGCCCGACACGGCCCTGGTCGAGGACGATCATGTGTGGATCGTCGATGCCTCCGGCAAGCTGAGGCGCCAGCAGGTCGAGCGCCTTTTCAGCGCCGACGGCAGCTTCCTCGCCCGTCTGGTCGATCCGGCCGCTGCTCCGCCGCTGCGGGTGGTGGTCAGGCCGTTGGCCAGTTTCCGCGATGGCGGGGACGTCATTGTCGATGAGGAAAGCCCCGCCACCGGCAAGCCATGAGCGAGCGCGACGATCCCATCCGCGACCATCCGTTCATCGCGTGGTTCGCCGGCAATCCGGTGGTGGCCAACGTACTGCTGCTCACCATCCTCGCGGCGGGCATTTACACCGCGATGAACATCCGCAAGGAGGCCTTCCCTGCCTTCGACGCGGAAAGCGTGACGATCGAGGTTCCCTTCCTCGGCGGCACCCCGGAGGACGTCGAACGCGGCGTCACGATCAAGATCGAGGAGGCCCTGCAGGGGGTCCAGGGCATCGACCACGTGCGCAGCGAGTCCCGCGACAACGGGGCCACCATCACCGTCGAGGCGATCGAAAAGTACCCCGTCCAGAAGCTGTTGGACGACGTGAAGATCAAGGTCGATGCCATTCCCAGCTTCCCGGTCCAGGTGGAGAACCCGATCATCCGGGAAAACAAGCGCCGCAACCCGGTGATGTGGATCGAGGTCCACGGCAGTGCGTCCGAAGCGGTGCTCAAGGAGACCGCCCGTAACCTTCGCGACGAACTGCTCAAGCTCCGCGAGGTGAGCCTCGTCGACACCTACAACGCGCGGAACTACGAGATCTCCGTGGAAGTCTCGGAGAGCAAGCTGCGGGCCTTCGGCCTGACCTTCGGCGAAGTCGCGGACGCGGTTTCCAACAACTCGATCGACCTCGCGGGCGGCGTGGTCCGCAGCGAAGGCGGGGAGATCACCCTGCGCTCCCGCAACCAGGCCTACCGGCTGGCCGAGTTCGGCGCGATCCCGGTGCGCACCGCTGCCGATGGCACCCGCATTTTCCTCCGCGATGTCGCCGAGATCCGCGACGCCTTCGTCGACCAGGAGATCCTCGGTCGCTTCGACGGCGAACCGTCCGTCGCCTTGCAGGTCGCCACCGAGGGCAACGACGACGTCATTGACGCCAGCGTCGCCGCCCGCGCCCTGGCCGAGCGCTACCCGGTGGAGCATCCGCTGCCGGACGGGGTCACCGTGACGCACTGGAACGACGGATCAAAACCGATCCGCGGCCGCCTGGAGTTGCTGACCTCGAACGGTCTCTTCGGGACCTTGCTCGTCATCGTGTCGCTGGCCCTGTTCCTCAACCTCCGACTCGCTTTCTGGGTCGCGGTGGGCATTCCGTTCTCGATCGCCGGTGCGATCATGCTGTTCCCGGTGCCGGGCATCGGGCTGTCGATCAACCAGCTTACCTCCTTCGCGTTCATCATCGTCCTCGGCATCCTGGTCGACGATGCCATCGTCATCGGCGAGAGCGTCTTTTCGGCCAAGGAGGAGCAGAAGCATCCCGAGGCGGCGGACGCCGAGCTGCGGTCCACGGTGCGCGGGGTGGCCAAGGTCATCGTCCCCGCCTTCTTCGGCGTGGTGACGACGATCGCCGCCTTCCTGCCGCTCACCCAGATCTCCGGGCGGCTCGGCAGCGTGCTCGGCCAGACGGCGGTGGTGGTGATCCTGGCGCTGATCTTTTCGCTCATCGAGTCGAAGCTGATCCTGCCGTCCCATCTCGCCCACATCGACGTCCACCGCCGCGGGCGCAACATTTTCTCCCGTGCGCTCTATGCCTTCCAGGATGCGGTGGCGGCCGGCTTGCAGCGCTTTGTCCGCCGCTTCTACCTGCCGGTGCTGCGCTGGCTGATGGGCTACCGCTACCTCGTCGCTGCGGCCTTCCTCGCGCTGTTGATTGTTGTCATCGGGCTGATCCCGGCCGGCAAGCTGCGCTTCGTTTTCTTCCCCGACATCTTCCGCGACGACATCTCGGCGAACATCGAACTCGAGCAGGGGCTGCCGGTCGACTACCTCCACGAAACCGCGGAACGCGTCGGCCGGGGCCTGGTCGAGGCGGCCCGGGAGCTGGAGGCGGAATCCGGCGACAAGATCCTGGTCCACCACCAGATCGCGGCCAGCACCAATACCAAGGCGGCGATCGCGGCCGAGCTCACCCCGTCCGAGTCCCGCGTCACCAGCACTGGCGACGTCGTCCGGCGCTGGCGTGAAAAGGTCGGGCCGGTCGCGGGAGCGCGTGCGCTGGTGTTCACCGGGACCGCCGGCGGCCGCAACCGGCCGGACTTCGACATCCAGCTCGAAAGCCCGGACCTCGAGGCGCTGCGCATCGCCGCCGACGACCTGAAGGCGAAGGTGGCCACCTTTCCCGGCACCAACGACGTCAAGGACACCTTCGACTCGGGCAAACCGGAGATCCGAATCGCCATCACGCCGGAAGGGGAGGCCGCCGGGTTCACCCGCCGCGACCTCGCGCTCAACGTCCGCGATGCCTTCTACGGCCGCGAGGCGCAGCGCGTGCAGCGCGGCCGCGACGAGGTGAAGGTCATGGTCCGCTACCCGATCGAGGAACGCGGCAAACTGGAAACCTTGCGCGACATGCGGATCCGCGCCGCCGACGGCACCGCGGTGCCGTTCTCGGTGGTCGCCGACACGGACTACAGCTCGGGCCTCGCCTCCATCCAGCGCGCCGACTCCAACCGGACCGTCAATGTCCAGGCGAACGTCGACAAGTCGGTCACCTCCGGGGAGGAGATCCTGTCGCGACTTTCGGACGACTATTTCCCGGCCTTCCGCGCCCAGCATCCGGGGGTGAACATCGCCCTGCTGGGCGAGGCGGAGCAGCGCGCCCGCTCGATCAGCTCGCTGCTCAAGGGCTTCGGCATTTCGCTGATCTCGATCTACATCCTGCTGGCCATCCCGCTGAAGTCCTACACCAAGCCGCTCGCGATCATGTCGGTGATTCCGTTCGGGATCATCGGGGCGCTGTTAGGGCATTTCCTCTTCGGCCTGCCGGTGAGCATCCTGTCGGTCTTCGGCCTGCTCGCGCTGAGCGGCATCGTCGTCAATGACTCGCTCGTCCTGGTCCACCGTGTCGACGAGTTGCGGGCGGAGGGGCTGCCGCTGGCGGATGCGCTGCACGATGCCGGCGGCCAGCGCTTCCGTGCGATCCTGCTGACGACGCTGACCACCTTCGTGGGACTGGTGCCTTTGCTTGCCGAAACGGCGGTGCAGGCGCAGTTCCTGAAACCGATGGCCGTCTCCGTGGGTTTCGGCGTGGTTTTTGCCACGGTTATCACCCTGGTGCTGCTGCCGATGCTGATCCTCATCTCGCACGATTTCCGCGTCCGCTTCCGGCGCTCGCTCGAGGCGTGGAAGGGGCTGAGGCGCGGCGATGCCGCGGTTCGCGAATGAGGCGCGGATTTGGGTTCGGAATCGGGCGGAGATCGACCAGACTCCGCGCATGAACATCCGCTCCGCCCGCTTCCTCGCCAGCGCCACCAGCCTGGAATCGTGCCCGCCTGCCGAGCTGCCGGAGTTCGCCTTCATCGGCCGCTCGAACGTCGGCAAGTCGTCCTTGCTGAACATGCTCGCCCGCAAGAAGGACCTGGCGAAGGTGTCCGCCACCGCGGGCAAGACCAAGCTGATCAACTTTTTCACGATCAACGACGTCTGGAACATCGTCGACCTGCCCGGCTACGGCTACGCGGCGGGCTCGAAGCAGGACCGCTTCAAGTTCCAGCGGATGATCACCGACTACCTGCTGGGTCGGGAGAACCTGCGGCAGGTGTTCGTCCTGATCGACTCGCGCCACTCGCCGCAGCCGATCGACGTCGACTTCGTCGCCTGGTCATTGGAGAGCGGCGTGCCGTTCCGGCTGGTGTTCACCAAGGCGGACAAGATGAAAGCCGGGCCGATGAAGAAGAACATCGCGGCCTTCCTGGGCAATTTCACCGATGGCGCGTCGTGGCCGGTCGTGTCCTGCTCGTCAAAGACCGGTGACGGCCGGCTCGAGCTCCTGCGCGTGATGGGCGACCAGGCCGCGAAGGTGGAAGGGGAGTAAGGGGGCTGGAGCGCGGGTCGGATCGGCCGCGAGGGGAGAGAAAAGAAGAAGGTCAGGAATCGGTCCGATTTACCGGAGGGCGCCACTACCGTTTGCCGCCGTTCGGGATGAAGGAGAAGCAGCCGGACTGAACCGATTGTTTACGCCTCCCAAGATCAAGGAACGTAGACCAATCCCACCTTGAGGGTTGGGCCATTCGCTCCCTCCTCCACCTCGCCGTGTAATACCATGTCGCTGCTTCCGGACTCCGCGGTCCACAGATCGACGAGAAACTCCCATCTTTTCGATCCTTGATACTGCGCCACGGAGGTCTCCCACGTTTCGTCCGGCAATTCGATCAGCTCTTCGCTGTATTCTTCAATGTATTCCTGGATCTGCGCCGATGTCCCCGGATCGATTGGGAGCACCCCCGGGACGGGAACGGATAGACGGTAGTCACCCTTTGTGAAGGCCTTGACGATGTCACGAATCATCGGACGCCACTCGAGAGGGATTGATACTTCTGAATCTTCCATCTTGTTCGAGCGTTGCCTTGTTTGTTGATCCCGATCATCGGCCACCAAATCTTCGATCAGGCTTGGATCAATCGTCGCTGCAACTGTCCTGAGACTCTGGAATCGTCCGAATCCCTCCATCCTCGATAGCACCCCGCACAGTTTGAAGTCGGCTGTTACCAAGGGAGCTCCGCTCATGCCGCGGCGTGCCACGAGTGAAGTCGAAAATGTGGATGCTGTCGCTGGAAGGAACTTGTCGGGACCATCCAAGACACTACCGGCGGCGAAGAAGACTCCATTCCCCACGAGATTCTCACGACGGACCTCCCCGCGCTTGTCGGCAGGAGAAGACCCGTAACCCTCGTCATCCGCCGAAAACACAATCTGTTCCTTGGTGGGGTTTGCCTCAAGGAGGTTGAAGTATGGGTGGCCTTCTATAGGGAACTTCAAGATTGCAAGATCAGCATCCGGATTGCTCCAGACAAGTCGTCCTCGATGACGGCTGCTCGAAAAATACCTCGAGATTTCCGAAGTCTTGAAGCCTCGAGATGGTGGCCTCCGGATCATATTCGTTTGCTCGATGTAGAAGGCACGGTCCTGAACTACGTGGTATGCAGTAATGAAATATCCGTCCTGCGTCAATGCGGCCGCTCGACCGGCTGTGTGGATCTCGTCCGGAAGTTCGGTGCCTCCTTCGGAGAAGACGATCCTCACCCGCTTCCCGATATATTCCTTGATGCGGGTCTTCTGGTTGTCGTCGGTGATATGCCGGACGGTTTCCTTCTCTTGGATTCTACGGACCGTCGGGTTGTCGAATTTCCATGAGGAGGCGTAATCGGTGCATCCGACCGCGCAAGCGAGAGTGATCCCCCATAGGCCCAGTTGTAAGCTTTTCATTTTTTTCTTCCCGACGTCAGAAAACAAGAGGTTCGGCGATCCGTGGCAGCGTTGTCTATCCTCGTGACTGGATGGGATCACCAAATCGGAAGTTCGACAAGGTCGCTTGCCGCGGGTGCCCTGCTTTGACTTGGTTGAGCTCAATTTATTCGGGGCGTAAGGCTCTAGTAGCAATCCCAAGAGTGGAGCTGGACTCCCATCAAAGTCCAATCGAGGAAGGTCGACCGACCGCGTGTCGGCTGTTTCTAGTGGATCTGCAATGCGATGGACACGAGCCGCATATAGCCGGAACGATGGGGCGCCAGCCGGTCGGACCATTGCCCTGCCTGAGTAGAGTGGGCGGGAAGGGGACGGTCGGCTGCGTTGCACGGTGATTGATGCAGAAAATCGGACCCTTGATTCGGGATGGCTTGGCCGTCCGGGCTCGACTTCGTGGTGCCAGTGGATTCTCTAGTTCGAGGAATATGAAGAAGTTGCTCCGGCTTCCCCCCACTGAGAGCCCATCCCTCCGAGCCCTGCCACGTGCCGCCCGCTCCGGAGTCGTGATGTTCGCGCTATCGATGCCTGCCATTCCTTTCCGGGTCGATGCAGCGGTTTTTCCGGTAGCTCCTGGGCCGGGCGGAAGTGCGGTAAACCTCCGCCAGGCAATCAACCAGGCCAACGCCAGTCCGGGTCCGGATGTGCTGGTCCTGGAAGCCGGGACCTATGTGATCGAGGACTCGCTCTCCGATGACAATGGCGTCGGGGGAGATCTCGACATCAATGACGACCTGACGATCCAAGGGGCAGGATCCGCCACCACGGTCATCGACGGCCTGGGGCTGGCGAGGGTGTTCGATGTCAACGGTGTCCATGAGGTCGCGATCCTCGACGTGACCATCCAGAATGGAGACGACAACTCGGGGGGATGCATCGACGGGGGGAGCAGTTCGCTCGCACTGACGCGGGTGGTGGTGAGAGGTGGTCATGCAGACCAGAACGGCGGTGGAATCTCGATGTCCGGCGGCACCCTGGCGGTGATCGATTCCATGATTCTCTCCAGCACCGCGCTGAGGGGGGGAGGCATTCATGCGCTCGACAGTGCGGTGGAACTGACCGGCTCAACGGTTGGAGACAATCACGTCAGCTCCGGCACTTCCGCCCAGGGCGGTGGCATCTACTTTCGTGACGGCACGGGGAGCGTCGCCTTGAAAGTCACCGACAGCATCGTCCGCGACAACAGCGCGAGTGACGATGGCGGGGGCATCGAGAACTATGAGGGGCGGGTCGAGATCCTTCGTTCGACGATCCGCGACAACAGTTCGGGCGACGACGGCGGGGGCATCGAGAACGACAATCACAACGACGGCGGCTTCTTGTCGGTCACGGACAGCGCATTCATCGGCAACAGCGCGGTGAACGGAGGAGGGATCGACAACGACGGCGAGGCGACCCTGACGGGCTCCACGATTTCGGGCAATACCGCCAACTCGACCGATCGGCAAGGATGGGGGAGCGGGGGGATCCGGAGCTCGGAAGACACCGGGTCCGGGCTGACGCTGGTGATCGAGAGTTGCACGCTCTATGGCAACCAGTCGTGGATGGGCGGGGCGGGGCTTGAAGCCGGGGATATCGGCAACGTATCGACCAGGGCGACGCGGATCGAGATCCGCAACAGCATCGTGGGCCGTTGTTTCACCGACCTGTCGCCCGCGAGCCCGGGAGCCATGCTGTCGCTGGGCAACAATCTCTTCGAGGATGACTCGGGGGCGAACAAGACGCCTCAAGCGGGAGCGGCCGCGGACCTGGTGGCGAATCCGCAACTCGGCTTGTTGTCCGACGACGGGACCGCGGGCAATGCCCATCTGCCGCTGTTGTCCGCCAGTCCGGCCATCGACGCTGGAGATACAGCCAGCGCTCCGGCGGCGGATCAACTTGGCGAGGACCGTGTGGATGGCGATGAAGACGGAACGGTGATTCCCGATATTGGATCGGTGGAATCACCGGGAATCCGCTACGCCACTTGGTTCGAATCGCACTTCAATGCCCAGGAAAGGGCGGATCCCGCGGTGTCGGGATCGGGTCAGGACCCGGATGGCGATGGCCGGATCAATGCCGACGAATATGCGGCCGATACGGATCCATTGAGCGCGGCGTCGTTTTTCCGGGCCCTTCTCGCCGTGGAAACAGGGGGCTCGGTGGCGGTTGAGGTGAACGATTCATCGCCCGGCCGGCTCTACACACTCGAGGCGTCCGGTGATCTCGGTCGGACGGATGGCTGGCAGGTGCTGGCCGGTCCCGTCCCCGGCACCGGCGCGAACCTGCTCCTCGGGGATCCGGCAGAAGTCCCGGGTCGCAAGTTCTACCGGGCGCGGGTGGAGGTGCCTTAATGGCGATCCTGACCCTGCGATTGACCGGTGCCTCCCAGCAGGCAGGCTGCGGCGGTGCGCTTGAAATTGATTATCGCTTACGAGGGAACCGCGATCGGCGGCTGGCAGTCGCAGTCCGGCGGCAACACCGTCCAGGACTTGATGGAGAAAGCGATTGCCGAGACGGCCAAGCGCCCGCTGCGGCTGCACGGTTCCGGACGCACCGACGCCGGCGTCCACGCCCTGGCCCAAGTGGCGCATTTCGATGCTCCCGATGACCTCACGATGAATCCCTTCAACTGGGTGCCGGCGCTGAATACCAAGCTGCCCCCGTCGATCCGGGTGATGAGCTGCGAAGAAGTCGCGTCCGACTTCCATTCGCGCTACTCGGCGACGGGGAAAACCTACCGCTACGACATTTCCACCGAGCCGGTGTTGACTCCCTTCCGGGCGGGGAGGGCATGGCATTTGCCGCGCCAGCTGGATCCCTACACCCTTGAAGACGCCTTGAACCTGTTCCGCGGCCGCCACGACTTCGAGGCCTTCGGGGCGAGGCGTGGCTACGAGACCGAAGAGACCAGCTATGTGAGAAATATCACCGAAGTCTCGTTGGAGCCGATCGAGTGGGGATGGCGGATCCGATACACCGGCGAGGGCTTCCTCTACAAAATGGTACGGCTGATGACCGGAGCCGCGATCCAAGCGGCGCAGGGGAGGATTCGCGTGGATCAGGTGGCGGCCTATCTCAACCAGTCCCCCGGTCTCCCGTTGGGGAAAAGCCCGCACTGCGCGCCGTCGGATGGCTTGTTCCTGGAATCGGTGGCCTACCGGTAGAGGGGCGGGTGAGGCCCTCAGCCGGTGAGTGTCGGCTTCGCCATGGATCGATGCTGGGTGCTGATCCACAGGATCTCGCCGTGGTTATGGCGGAATAAGCATTTGGTACAGTGTGGTGATTGATCAGGAATCGCCGACACTGTTGAATGCCTGATTGTAAGCCAATAGCTACCGAACTCCGTTCACCAGTCCCGGGCCGGTCCCGGGTCGCGGAGTTGCCTCCCGCTGACACTCGCAGCGTCCCCTGTGTGTGAGTGCCCAGCTTCCTGTTCACCCCCTACAACCAGCCATGAATTTGCGGAATTCTTTCCGTACGATCCCGTTTGGAATCGTGCTCCCCCTGCTTGGGTCCGTCGCCAGTGCCCAGGTGTCATGTTGGGCTCCCGGCATGTCCGGGGCGGTCAACCTCACCGAGAATACCCGGTCCTTGGGCGTCTCACTCGGAACTCCCTATCGCTATGATGTGTTCGGCGTGGCCGGGCAACTCACCCTCGGGGATCGCGCCGCGAATGCCCAGGTCGTCGATGGCGGATTCAGGCAGAAACTGCTCGGCCTGCTGTCAACCGGGACCGCGGTGGAGTCGACCGCCGGCGTTGGTCTACAAACCGGCCTGACCCGGATCTATCCCGAGTATCTGTCGGTCAAAGGTGGATCGCCTGGAGACGCCGTCGGGCCGACGGTTCGATATGGGGAGAATTGGACCCTGTGCGATCCCCGGCACCCGGCTGCCGTGAACCTGACCTTCCATCTTTGCGGGTCGAGCTTGCTGGCGGGACTCGCGCCAGGCCTACTAAGTCCACCGTATTACAACCTGAATCCAAGCGGAAGCTTCCATGTGCTGGGCGAGTGCCACCTCGCGCCACCCGTGATGACGGGGAATCTCTCGATTGCCGAAGCGTCCGTGCTCTACGGGAGATCGGTGGTCGTCGGGTTCCACATCGACCGTGAGGAGCAGACGCCGGTATATCGTCCTCCGTTTCTGGGGCTCGATCTGGGAGATGCGGACCTGACCGTTTTCGGTACCCCGCCCGGCAGCTCGGGTGGTGGGGCAACAGGTTTTGTCGATGTGCCGGACTTGCCGGCTCCCGATCTCCTCGCGGTAACCATCGATCTCAGCGGCTCCCAGGGAGACGGTTGGATCAAGATCCGGAAGGCACCATGAAGGCGAATCCATGGATCGTGGTGGCGCTGTGCGGTTTGCCGGTCTGTTCTGTCCTGGCGGATGAAGTCCGCAAAGGCGGCATCGGGATGGAGGTCCTGCCAAGCCGCTTGACCGCACCGGTCCGGGATGTGTCCGACGACGAATCGCTGCTGGCCCGCCGGACGGAACGGGGGACCCGGGCGCTCAAGGTGGTCGCCCGCCGCAACACCGGTTTTGGATTCCTCGAGCTCTCGCAGTTCATCGGGAATGGCTCGACCTCAACGGTATTGCCAAAGGGCGCCGTGTTGTTTTGTCCCGATCAATGGTCATCCCGACTGCTGTCTGCCCCCGACGGACGCATCGTTCCTCTTGCCGAGTTCGTGGCAGCCAACCGGAATTGGATTGCCCTTCACGAGGTCTCCCCGGCGCAGGTCAGAGGAGAAGTCCCGATCCCGGACGGGGAGCGGGAAGCCTTTGCCGTCCACGGCAAGTTGGTGATTGCAACCATCGCCGCGAACCCCGTTTCCGTTCTCCCCTCAAATTCCAACTCCCCCCAGAAACCATGAAACGTGCTGAACTCTTGATACCCCTGTTCGCGATGGTCGCGGCGGCGGCAACTCCCGTCGAAGCGGTTGATTTCATCCGGCAGATCCAACTGATCGATGGCAAGACCATCGTCTACGACATCCCGGTTTCGGGGACGAGCGGCAGTGTCATATCCAAGCCCCTGGAGGGTGATGGCGCCGTGTTCCAGCTCTACGCGTTTGAGAACGAGAACTACAGCCCTTGGAGTCTCCTCGACCTGAACGCCGGATCAGACGTGCACGCGAATGTTTCGCTGGACTCCCATCTGGTCGACTTGGATTTGTTGGGGATCGACGTCGATCTCTACTTGGGAAGTCCCGATGATGACCAGGAACTGCCGAGATTGATCGACGAGAAGACCGTCGGCACCCACCTGCCGCGAACGGTGGTCACCTTGAGTTCCGTGGATTCCTACCGGCCGGCTCGCACCCGCGCCGACCAGCTGTTCGCCCTGTCGATCGGTATCCGTGGCCTTGCGGATCCCGCCGATCCTCAGGGCGGAATCTCGGCCGTGGATCTCGATCGGGCTTTCAAGCTCTACCATCCCGACCTGCATGTGCCCTATCCCAATGGTGCCGGGCAGGGGAGCTATGAAGAGTCCATCCGGTTCCGCCGCAACGGCGATTTCAACGATCCGGAGATCTTTGCCATGTTGCCGGCGGCACGTCCCACCAAGGCGATCGGTGAGGAGACCTTCACCGCGCGGGTGGCACTGGATTCGTCGGGGCGTCAGGTGAGCATCGGCTCCGCGACCATCCAGATCTGGCCGGTCTGTGATGCCTCCTTCGAGGAGATCGTGGCGGACAAGCGTTACACCGGCATTCCCGGCGGGGCGCGTGTCGTCCTGGGCGACCTGTATCCCGACAGTGTGACCTACGCGCAGATTTACAAGGGGGACGCCGAGCTGGGCCGAGTCGGCCGGGTGATCGCTTCATCGGTGGTCTCGTTCAATACCTACGCCCCCCAGAACGCGGTGGTCCCCCTGGTGATGGGGGAGGAACATTTCGACGGGGACGGGACTTACACCATTGAGATCCTGACGACCACGCCCTTCAACGACCGCAAGCCGGAGCGGGTGGACCACCTCAGTTTCGAACTCGACCGCACGCTTCAAGTCCGGGGGATGTTCGCAGGTGCGGAATGAGCACGTGGTGGATCGTCGCTTGAAGTCGACCCGTTGATCCCGGACGATGGCCCGCCGATGACTGTGCCATTCCTCCTGGACGTGCGTGTCGCCCGGTTGCTGATCGTGCTCCCGGGCCTTGCGGTTGCCGACGACATCGGCTGGCTGGGAGATGAGTTCGACAACGCCGCGAGGTTTCCGGAATGGCAAGACCTCGGTGTGGTCGAGGGGTGGCACACCCCGTCCTATGAAGTGGCGGACATCGACACCATTGAGCCGGGTCGATTCCATATCGTGCCCGGGGCGATCACCTGGTTCAACCACCTCCGCGGGTTGCTCTTCTTCAAGGAAGTGACGGGCGATTTTGTCGCCACGACCCGGGTGCGGGTTCTCAGCCGGCACAATCCGGCCAACCCGACGGAGCCGCCGAACCGGAGCTTTTCCCTGACCGGCATTTTCGTGCATGGGCCGCGGGACATCACGCAGGCGGCACCGGATCCGTACACGACCAATCCGGTCTGGCCGCCGGCCGACTTCGGCAGCGATTATGTCCCGAACACCGAGAACTACATTTTCCTCAGCTACGGCTCGGCCGGGAACCCGGGGACCCGGCAGTTTGAGATCAAGGCGACCCGGAACAGTTCTTCCCGCCTCTACTACAGCTCGAACGGGATCGACCAGGCCGAGACCGAAGCCTGGCTGCAGCTGGTCCGGGTGGGGGATACCGTGGTGTGTCTCCGCAAGCACGGCGCCGACGGCGAGTGGGTGGTCGAGAACCGCTACCCGAATCCGGATCACCCCTTTCCCGAATTCGGTGAGACCCTGCAGGTTGGGCTAACCGCCTACACCGATTGGGAGACCGCGGGTCCCTATTCCAATGCCGGCCTGGAGAGTTCCTATCACTTCAACTACGCGCCCCCCGTCACCGGTCAACCCGACCTGATCTCCCAGGTCGACTACTTCCGCCTTCGTCGCCCGGATCCGGCGCTGACCGAAGCCGTGTTGCAGGGGATGAGCGTGAGCTACGATTCCGCGGCGAATGCCACTGCGAATCCTCCGGTGCTCTTATCCGCATCGGTGGCGGCGGCACCTTGGCTGGGGAACGCGGTCGATCGTGCGTATGAACCCTACGGTGACTGGCGTGTGGCGGAGTTCGAGGGGGAAGCTTCATTGCCGCTCGCCGATCCCGATGCGGATCCGGATGGGGACGGACTGCGGAATCTGATCGAATTCGTGTTGGGAGGTGATCCTCTCAACGCCGCGAGCGCGCCGTCGCCTGTTGCCCATCGCGAGGGCACGGGCCTGCACTATTCATTCACTCCGGCAGTCAGCGACGGGGCGGTGGTCGAATTATTGCAATCCACGGATCTATTCGAGTGGAGCCCGGTGATTTCGCGGCCTGTCCAAGGAGGCGATTGGCAGACGCATGCCGCGGGGGCCAGCGTGGAGGTCAATGCGGAGACGGGTGAAGTCACCGTGTCGCTGCCACTCTCGCCGGGCCGGGTGTTCCTGCGGCTGGCCGCCACCTTGCCCCCGTGAGGATCGAATCAATTCACTGCGCGTAGCACGGATGCCGCCCGCGTGAACGTTGATTCCCCGAAACCTAACATCCGCTTGAGCCGCGCATCCTTTTCCAAGGGATTAGCGATGGTTGCGGAGGCCCGGTAGTCCTTCCAGGAAAGCATTCCAAAGAGCCAGGGAAGGAGTCCGCTCGATGGAACGGGCAGGTCGCTGCCGTGAAGAATGCGGTCGCACAGCGGAGCACTGGTCAACTTGCGGAGCGCCGACGGGCGCAGCCGGAAACTCATGCCGGCGAGTGCGCTATTATCCCCGTAGAGGTTCGGGTACCTTGCCGCCATGTCGGTGAAGACGTGGAGGTAGTCGGGGTCGAGCAACATCATGCCGGTGCCGGCATGGGCGGCGATGCAGGTGACCCCGATTTCCAGAGGCCGGAGAAGCACCTGCGGCGAAGCGAGCTTGGCATCCATCACCGGCATGGTCCGTTCGCTCCCGGTGTGGGCGAGGATCGGGAGGCCGGCCTCTGCCATGCGTTCGAGGAAAGCCGTGTAGCGGCGGTCGTTCCAATCGATGCCCTGGACGTTTGGCAGGCACTTCAGTGCGGACGCCCCGCCGGCCAGGCATTTTTCCAATTCATCGAAGGCATCCTTCCGTGCCGGATGGATCGAGACGGCGGGGAGGAACTCGGTGTGCTCCTTGGCGAGCCGCAGCACGTAGTCGTTCGGCACATAGAGGGACGATCTCTCGGGCAGAGGCGTCCCGTCGTCGCGGTGGGGAAGTTCGTGGGCGAGGATGAGGGCCCGGTCGATGGAGGGGGAGTTGCGAACGGACTCCAACAGGCAATCGACATACATCCGGTCGAAGTCGGGGCCGTGCAGGTCACGTCGGGTCAGGCCGACCGCCCGCACCAGGAAGGGTTCGCCTACCCGGGTCAACCCGCGCGGCCGGTACCAGCATCCCGTTCCGAAGGTACCGGTTCCGACGATGTGGACGTGGCAATCGATGCGCATGCAGGCCCTCCACTATCATCCGCGGGAGTCCGGCGGCGAGCAAAGTTGCCGTTCATTTCACCCCGTCCATCAGTGTGCGGGCGAGCCGGTAACCCGCCGGGTCCGGGGCGTGGGCGGCGGAGTCGAACAGCTGGCGGCAGCGGTGCCGGCCGCGCTTGCAGATGTAGCGGGCGAGTTCGAGCGAACGGGCGTCGCCGAGAGTGTGCGCACGGGAGGCAGACAAGGTCATGGCGAGGAGCTCGGCGCCGACATCGACCAGACGGCCTAACAGGAGCTGCTGGCGGTCCAATTTCGGACCGTGTTTCGCCATGGAATGGAAGATCGAGCGGGCGAGCCCGCGGCTGAGGGAGGCGACGTCTCTCAGCGAGGAGCGGAGTTCGGGATCGAGCGATGACGGAAGCCCGGAGCAGAGGGGAATCCAGCGTTTCGGGTACCAGGCGGCATAGTGGAGCCCGGCTCGAAGGGCCGTCTCGAGGCGCTCCGACAGCGGCTTGCGGGTGTCGAGTGCCGCCGCACCCCGGCGCAGGTGGGGGTCGAGCGCCTCCCGGGCGATGAAGAGATGCATGATTTCGGTCGATCCCTCGAAGATGGTGTTGATGCGGGAATCGCGCAGCAGGCGTTCGACGGGGTCCGGCCGCTCGCCGCGGTTGCGCAGCGAGTCGGCGGTTTCGTAGCCACGTCCACCCTTGATTTGCATGGTGGCGTCGGCGCCCCGCCAACCGGCTTCGGTGCCCCACAGCTTGGCGAGCGCGGCCTCGAGGCGGATGTCCGCCTTCTTGTCGGCATCCACGAGCGCGGAGGTGTAGAGCACCAGCGACTCCGTGGCGAAGGCATCCGCGGCGAGGTCGGCCAGCTTGCCGGCGATGGCGGCGTGTTTGCCGATCTCCTGGCCCCACTGGACCCGCTCCCGCGACCAGGTGAGGGCGATGTCGAGACAGCGATCGAGCAGGCCGCCGCAAGCGGCCGGCAAGGTGAGTCGGCCGGTGTTGAGGGTGGTGAGCGCCACCTTCAGTCCCTTGCCCTCGGCGGCGACGACATTCTCTTTCGGGACCTTGACGTCGGTGAAGCGGATCACCCCGTTGTAGAGCGCCTTGAGCCCCATGAAGCGGCAGCGGGTCACGATCTCGACGCCAGGCCAGTCGGACTCGACGATGAAGGCGCTGGTGGCGTGGGGTTTGCCGGCGATCGGGGTGCGGGCCATGACGATCATGGCGAAAGCCTTGAGGCCGTTGGTGCACCAGAGCTTCTCGCCATTGAGGATGTAGTGGGATCCGTCATTCGACAGCTTCGCCTCCGTGGTCATCCGGGCGGGGTCGGAGCCGACGTCCTTCTCGGTCAGGGCGAAGGCGGAAACGCCGCCGGCGGCGCAACGGGGGAGATACTTTTCCTTCTGGGCCTCGGTGCCGAAAACCAGCAGCGGTTGCGGGATGCCGATCGACTGGTGGGCGGACAACAGCGCGGTGAGATTGCCGCAGTGGCCGCCGAGCATCATCGCGGCCCGCGAGTAGTTGGTCTGGGAAAGGCCGAGACCGCCATAGGTCCCGGGGATCTTGATGCCAAACGCCCCGAGTTCCGCGAGTCCTTGGAAGACCTCGACCGGGATCTCGCCTTCGCGGTCGATGGCGTCGGGATCGGTGTTCCGGTCAAGGAAGGTCCGGAGTTTCGACAGAAAGGCGTCGCCCTTCTCCTTGTCGGCGGTGCTTTGGACCGGGAAAGGAAAGACGGTCTCGAAGTCTGGAATACCGTCGAAGATCGACGCGGCGAAACCGGACAGTTCGCGGGTGTCGCGGGACGACTCCGCCAGCTCGAGCGCGGCGCGCTGGCCTTCGCTCATTTTCGAGGTGTCGATGATGGAGTCGTGCATGGCGGTGCGGGGTGATGATTTCGCGGAGGCTCGGGTCAGGAGGGGTGGGTAAGCTCGTATTGCAGCGGGCCGCCGCGGAAGGGCGCGTAGCCGGTGCCCAGAACCATCGCGAGGTCGATGTCGTCGGCGGTTTCGGCAACCCCCTCGTCGAGGCAGAGGCGGGCCTCGTGGCTCATCGCCTGGGCGAGACGGGCCGCCAGGTCGGCGGGCGCGGGGGCTTCGTCGGTCTGCAGCGCGACGGCGGCAGGATTGGGGGAGATACTGTTGCCGTCGTAGATGTAGAATCCCGACTTGGCCTTGCGGCCTGAATGGCCGTCGGCGACCAGTTTGCCGAGCAGGTCCGGCACGGTCATGCGGTCCGGGAAGGCTTCCGCAAGCGTCGTAGCAACGTGGGCGGCGACGTCGAGTCCCACCTCGTCCAGCAGGCGGATCGGGCCCATCGGCATGCCGAAGTCGAGCATCGCGCCGTCGATTTCCTTGGGGTCGACCCCTTCCTCGAACAGCTTGGCCGCCGCGACGAGGTAGGGCATGAGGATGCGGTTGACGAGGAAGCCGGGTGAGTCGCGGACGACGACCGGCAGCTTCCCCAGCTTGCGGACGAATGCGATGGCGGTGGCCAGCGTCACGTCGGACGTGGCGGCGGTGCGGACCACCTCGACGAGCTGCATGCGGTGGACGGGATTGAAGAAATGAAGTCCCACCAGCCGCTCCGGGTGGGTGATGGATCCGGCAAGCTCGTGGATGGGCAGCGCGGATGTGTTGGTGGCGAGGATGGTGTCGTGACGGGTGCGCGCGGAGAGATCGGCAAAGACCTGCTGCTTGATGTCGAGCCGTTCGACGGCCGCTTCGATGACGAGATCGCAGCGGTCGAGAGGGACGGGCACCGCGGAGGGCTGGATCCGGTCGATGCCACGTGCCGCTTCGGTGGCGGTGAAGACGCGGCGCTTACGGGCTTCGTCGTAGTTCTTGTGGATTGCCTTCATCCCCCGGGCGAGGGCGGTCGGATCGAGATCCCGCATGATCACGGGATGGCCGCGGGCGCTGAGCCAGTAGGCGATGCCGGCACCCATGACCCCGGCGCCGACCACGGCGCAGTTGCCGACAGGTCGTGGATCGGCATCGACGAGCTGGTGCTTCTTGGCTCGCTCCTGGAGGAAGAACAGGCGCAGCAGCTGGTGGGTTTGCGGCAGGGTCGAGAGCCGGAGAATGGCTTCCTTCTCCAGGTCGAATCCGTGCTCGAGCGAGCGTTGGCAGCCCTTGGTCGCGACATCAAGGGCAGCGGCCGGTCCGGGATAGAGTCCCCGGGTTTTTTCCTGCAAAGCCTTCCGTGCCTTTGTGCCGATCAGTGAGACGGAGAGAGGGTTGTGAAGCAGGGGGTGATGGGCGGGGGGGCGCTTGCCCCGGTCGAGCCAGGTAAGCGCGTGCGACTCCAGGTTCTCGCGGGGCACCACCGCGTCGACCAGCCCCTTGGCCCTCGCGGCGCCGGCGGTGAGGACCTTGCCGCCAAGAATCAACGGCAGCGCCTTGGCGAGTCCGATCAGGCGCGGGAGCCGGGTCGTGCCGCCCCAGGCGGGAAGGATTCCAAGCTGGGTTTCCGGCAGGCCGATCCGGGTGGCGGGGGCGTCCGAGGCAATCCTCCAGTCGCAGGCGAGGGCCAGCTCGTAGCCGCCGCCGACACAGGCGCCGTGAATCGCCGCCACGGTGACGTAGGGAAGCCGGGCGAGTTTTTGGAAGGTCGCCTGGCCGAGTTCGATCAAGTCGCGCAGGTCGTCGCCCTCCGCGGATGAGAGGATCTTCAGGTCGGCACCCGCGATGAAAATGGATGGCTTGGCGGAGCGGATGAGGAGCCCCTTGAGTTCCGGGTGGGCGGAGAGGGCGTCGAGCTTGTCGGAGAGTTCGACGAGGGCCTGGCGGTCGAAGAGATTCGCGGACGAACCCTCGCGGTCGAAAGTAAGGACGCCGTGGTCGCCGTGCTGCTGGAAGTGGAGGTGGTTCATGGCATCAGTGACGTTCGAGCCAGAGCGCGGCCCCCTGGCCGCCGCCGACGCAGAGGGTGGTGAGTGCGGTCTTGCCGCCGGATTGGCGGAGCTGTTGGAGGGCGGTGAGGACCAGCCGGGCCCCGGTGGCTCCGACCGGGTGTCCGAGGGCGATGGCGCCGCCCAGGCGATTGAGCTTTTCACTGGGAATCTCGGCGGGGGGCATTTCGAGTGCGCACCTTCGCGGGTCCCGGAGGGCGGCGAGCACGGCGAGCACCTGGGCGGCGAAAGCTTCGTTGATTTCCACCAGGTCGGCCTCTTCGGGCGAGCGGCCGCAGCGGGCGATGGCGTGGACCGGTCCGAGCCCCATGCGCTTGGGATCGCAGCCGGCGTAGGCATAGGAGGTGAGCCGTCCCAGCGGTTCGATGCCAAGCCGGCCGGCCATCCGTTCGCTGCCGACGAGCAAGGCCACCGCGCCGTCGGTGATCTGCGAGCTGTTGCCGGCGGTCACGGTGCCGGTGTGCCGGTCGAAGATCGGGCGGAGCTTGGCGAGCTTATCGGGGGTCGAATCGTCGCGGATGCCGTTGTCGCCCGTGACCGCATTGCCGGGCAGGATGACGGGGGCAATTTCTCCTGCCAATGCCTCCGCGGCAGCGAGCGACTTGCGGTGGGAGTCGGCAGCGAAGGCATCCTGCTCCTCGCGGGTGATCTGGAATTCACGGGCCAGCACTTCGGCGGTGTCGCCCATGATCATCCCGCTGAAGGGATCGGTGAGACCGAGGGCGAGGCCGATGCCGGGTTTGAAGTCGGCGGGCCGGAAGTCCGCCACCGCGGTGATCTTTTGACCGATGTCCTTGGCGCGGGAGAGGGCGTTGAATTTCGCATTGGCGGAATGCGGGTAGTAGAGCGGGACGCTCGACATGCTCTCGGCGCCGCCGACGAGGAACAGCTCGCCCTGGCCGGCGAGCAGGCGCTGGTGGGCGGTGGTGATGCTTTCCATCCCCGACGCGCAATTGCGATGGACGGTGACGGCCGGGACCGCAGGGGGGACGCCGGCACGCAAGGCGATGACCCGGGCGACGTTCGCGGCATCGACGGGTTGGGCGACACAGCCGAAGATGACTTCGTCGATGAGCGACGGGTCGATGCCGGTCCGCAGCAGGAGCGAGGCACAGGCGAGGCGGCCGAGATCGTCCGCGCCGAGGCCGTCGAAGTCCGTGCCGAGGCGACAGAACGGGGTGCGGATGCCGGCGATGATGTGGAGATCGGACATGACGTTTCAGGGGGCGGGGCGGTGATCGACGACCTTTTGTTCCTTGAGTTCCTTGCCGACCCCTTGCAGCCGGCGCATTTCGTCCCAGGTGTGGAAATGAATCTCGTTGGGCGTGAACTCGACCGAGTCGCTGAATCGATGGGCGATGCGCGAGCGCAGTGTCTCGACGTCGCAGCCGTTGGCCGCGACGGCGTGGACGAGGACATGGTCGGTTTCCAGCGGATCGTCGTTGCGCTTGCGCATCTCGATCTGCCAGGCACCGAGGCCTTCGGTATCGTCGAGGAGGTTCTCGAGGGCGTTGAAATCGACCAAGGTGCCCTTGAGCTTGCCGATGTTGAGGCGCCGGATGTCGGAGACACGCGAGATCTTCCCTAACAGGCGCGGACAGGTGCGGCCGCAGTGGGGACAGGGCTCGTAGGTGATGCCGCCTTCGACGAGGTCGCCGGTGCGGTAGCGGAGGACGACCGTGCCACGGGCATCCAGCGGGGTGCAGACGATTTCACCGGGTTCGCCGTCGGCGACCCGCTCCCCGGTGGCGGGGTCGATGATCTCGAGGTAGGTCATGTCGGGATAGACGTGAAAGCCGGACGGTTCGGCTCCCTCCGGCGGGAGACATTCGGTCCATGCCATCTTCGCCTCGGTGAAACCGTAGGTGGACATGATCGAGACCCCGGGGGACCCAACCGCCTCGCACAGCGCGCGCAGCTTCCGCCGCATCCCGGCAGGCACCTTCTCGCCGCCGAGGACAATGCGCTTGAGGTTGGTCCAGCGGAGCTTTTCCTCCGTCGCTTGTTGGAGGAGGTGATAGAAGAAGGTGGGCATCGCGATGATCGCGTCGGGATCGATCTTGGTGATCGCTTTCAGGTTGCCCTCGGTGCCCATCGCCTTGCCGCCGCCGGTGGAGAGCATGAAGGTCGTGAACCCGGTGCCGGCGTGGTGGGCCAGCCAGAAGGCGAGGTGGGGGGCGAATGGGAAGGCGTTGATGTGCCGCCAGGACGGATCGGATTGGCAGAGTTCCATCATCCGCCGGCCGCCGGTCTCGAGCCGGCCGATGTCGTGCTTGGTGTAGAGGAAGGGAACGGGGGCAGCGGAGCGGCCGGTGGTGCTGGTGAGCAGGATGGGCCGGAGTTCTTCCTCGAGGGCGGACTTCGCGGCGGTGGGGCCGTGGGTGATGGCCATCCGCAGCGTCGACCACTGTTTGCGCAGGACCTGCTCGTCGGGAATGATCACGAAGTCCCGCGGGTTCTCGAGATGGCGCTTCGAGGTGAACGGCAGGTGCTTGAGGTCGTCGGTGCCGCGGATGTCACCCGCTTCGATGCCGTGGTTCCGGAAGAGCTCGCCGTAGTATTTCGTGAACGGCACCACGCGGTGCGTCAGGAAGCGCCGGAGCAGCGCGTCCTGCCGAAAGTGGATCTCGTCACGCGACGTCGTGGCCCACCATGGGTTTGAGGGGCTGGGTTTCATTGGGTTGGATGTCTGGCCGCACCATGGCGCGGATCTCGTCGAGGTGGTCGAGCGCGACCTGCCTGCCGGCTTCGATGAAGCGGCGGAACCCCGAGTAGTCATGCCATGGGGCGAAAAAGTGTTCGGGCCGCAGGCACAGGTCGGCGCGCTTGCAGGACTCGTGGGCCAACCGGATCTGGGCCGCGCGGATGCTCTGGCGGAAGGTGTCGATCATGTTGCCGGGGGCGAGCAGGTTGACCCTGCTGTTGATGGCGGAGCCGATCCGGCGCCACCACGCGGGCGGCGGGTCGTCCTCGTAGTCGCAGTGGCCCTGCTCGACATCGGAAAAGGTCGGAACCACCGAGACGGCGAGCACGCGGTTGACATTGGAAAACTTGTGCAGGACCCCGACCGGCACGGGTTCGATCACACCGCCGTCGACACAGCGGTGGCCGTCGATAGTCACCGGCGCGATCACCCCGGGCATGGCGCAGGAAGCATGGACGGCATCGACGATGCGGCCGCGGCGCAAGATCAGGCGCTCCTTGGTATCGATGTCCACCGCCACCGCGAACAGCTGGCGCTCCAGTTCCTCGAAGGTGAGGTCGCCGAGCGAGCGTTCGAGGTGGGCGCGGGCCTTCAGGCCGTGGAACAGCCCTTTCATCGGCGGGAAGATCGGGTCGGCGAGTTTCCACAGCTGCCGGCGGTCGTGCATTTCCGCGGCGAGCTCTTCGAGGGCCCGGCCCGAGAAACCGGCGGCCCAGAGGGCCCCGATGTAGGCTCCCATGCTGGATCCGGCGATGGCGTGGACTTCGATGTGGTTCTCCTCCAGCACCTGGAGCACGCCGACGTGGGCGAGCCCCCGCGCGCCGCCCGAAGAAAGTGCCAGGCCGAGTCGCGGGACAGGCGCATCATCCAGCGGACGGCGGTGCCGCGCGGGGCGCGGGTCGCCGCGGAAGATGCGGAGGATTTTTCCCAACATGACAACGGGCTTGGCTGAAATGAGGGATCGGCGGATTCCGATCCTCCTAACAGTAGCGCCGCGGCGGGAAAAGATCAACTCAGCTCTGGAACGTCCGCGAAATCACAGGGTGATCTGGGCGCCCAGTTCGACCACCCGGCCGGGTGGCAGGCGGAAATAGGCGGTCGCGGCGGAGGCATTGCGGGCCATGACCGCGAAGATGGCGAGGCGGAATCGGTCCAGGGCGCCGGCATTGCGTCCCACGCCATAGGTTTCCCGGCCGAGGAAGTAGGTCGCCTTGCCGGGTTGGAAACGGGCTTCCTCGGGCAGCCGCGTCTTCAGGGCCTCGGGAACGTCGGGGGATTCCGCGAATCCGAAGCGCAGGGTGATGCGGTGCATGCCCTCACCGAGATCCGAGTGGCTGGCACTTTCGGCGATGTCGACGTAGGGCTGGTCGAGGGTTTCGACATGGAGCAAAACCACCCGCTCGTGCAGGACCTGGTTGTGCTTGAGATTGTGGAGGAGCGCCGGCGGCACCGTGTCGCCGCGTCCGCTCATGTAAACGGCCGTTCCGGACACGCGGTGGATGGCGCCCCGTTCCAGGTCGCTGAGCAGCGCGTCGATGGGCAGGGATTCCTTTGAAAGCTGGGCGTAGAGGCGGGCGCGTCCCCACACCCAGGTGATCATCAGGATCATCGCGGTGCAGGCGACCAGCAGCGGCAACCAGCCGCCGTGGACGATCTTGAGGCTGTTCGCGGCGACGAACGGAATCTCGACCGTCAGGAACAGGCCGGTGACCAGGGCCGCCTTCCAGCGGGGCCAGCCCCACACGGCACGGGCCGCCGGGTAGAAGAGGAAGGAGGTGATGGCCATCGCGATCACGTTCGCCACGCCGTAGGCATTGGCCAGCGACGCGGAACTCTGGAAGCTGACGACGAGCAGGATGCAGGCGACCATCAGGAAGCGGTTGATCGCCGGCACGTAGACCTGGCCGACCGAGTGATCCGAGGTGTGGAGGACACGCACCCGCGGCAAGGTGCCGAGCTGGACCGCCTGGGTGGTCAATGAGAAGGCCCCGGAGATCAGGGCCTGGCTGGCGATTGCCGCCGCGGCGGTGGCCAGCAGGGTGAGCGGGAAGCGCAGCGAATCCGGGGCGAGCAGGAAGAAGGGGGCTCTGATCGCGGAAGGATCGACGCTGAGCAGGGCGGCCTGGCCGAGGTAGTTGAGGACCAGGCCGGGAAAGACGATCCAGAACCAGGCCACCCGCACCGGCCGGGCCCCGAAATGGCCGAGGTCGGCGTAGAGGGCCTCGCCACCGGTGACCGAGAGGAAAACCGCTCCCAGGAGGGGAAAGGCGTGGTGCCATTCGCGAACCAGGAAGGTGAGGGCGCTGTGGGGGCTAAGCGAGGCGAGCACCTCGGGGTGGCCGATGACGGCCCGGAGCCCGAGCGCACCGATGGTGCCGAACCAGATGAGCACGATGGGCCCGAAGAGCGCCCCGACCTTGCCGGTGCCGTGTCGCTGGATGGCGAACAGCGCGACCAGCACCACCAGGGCCAGCGGTACCACGTGTTGCTTCTCCAGCGGGGTGCTCACGGTCAGGCCTTCTACGGCGCTGAGCACGGAAATCGACGGGGTGATCATGCCGTCGGCATAGATCAGGGCAGCGCCGGCCAAGCCGAGCATGAGAATCGTCTTCGGGTCCCTGCCGCCCAGACGGCGGGCCGCGGACCTGACCAATGCGGAGAGCGCAAGGATCCCGCCTTCGCCCTTGTTGTCGAGGCGCACCACGATCAGCACGTATTTGATGGTGACCACCAAAATGAGCGCCCAGACGATCAGGGAGGCGGCGCCGGCGAGATTGGACGTGGTCATCGGCGGCGGCACATGGGCCCCGGTCTCCGCGAAACATTCGCGGAAGGCATAAAGGGGGCTCGTGCCGATGTCCCCGAACACGATTCCGAGCGCCGCTAGCGTCGATGTCGCAAGCGAAGGTTGGCGGGCGCTATGTCCGTCGGGGCTGGAAGTCATGATCGCGGGCCGCAAAGACCGCTGCGCTTTCCAAGCAGGCCGGGGACCCGGTGGCCAGAGAAAAGCCCGCGGCGGGCTGGATGGAAAACTTGCGGGATTTCCCACTTTGAACGTTCGGCCCGGTGTCGGAAGGTCCCCGCGATGCTTGTTGCCGGACTTCTGATTCTGCTCGCCTGCCTGATCCTCTTCGTCGGTGCCGAATTGCTGGTGAGGGGCGGCGCGTCGATCGCAATCAAGCTCGGACTGACGCCGCTGGTGGTCGGATTGACCGTGGTGGCGTTCGGCACTTCCGCTCCCGAACTGTTGGTGTCGCTGAAAGCTTCATTCACAGGGCAGTCGGATCTCGCGGTGGGGAACGTGGTGGGATCCAACATATTCAACATCGCGGTCATCCTCGGCCTTTCAGCGGTGGTCTTCCCGGTCACCACTCATCTGCAGGTCCTGCGCTGGGACGCTCCGGTCCTGCTGGGGGTGACAATCCTGACGCCGCTGACCTTCCTCGACGGTGAAATATCGCGGATAGAGGGGGGCGTGCTCGCGCTCGGTGCCGTAATTTACACGATCTGGGCGGTGAGGATGGCCAAGCGTGACATGGCGCTGGGACACGAGGCGAACATCGATGTGCCGGAAGTGAGCGAAGGGGGCTCCATGGCCGGGGATCTGATCAAGATCGTCGGGGGGCTTGCGGTGCTGGTGCTGGGTTCGCGGATGCTGGTCGACAATGCGGTCCTGGTTGCCCAGCAGCTGGGGGTTTCCGAGTCGGTGATTGGCCTGACCATCGTCGCGGCGGGCACATCGATGCCGGAACTCGCGACCTCGGTGGTCGCGGCTTTCCGCAAGCAGTCCGACATCGCCCTTGGCAACGTGCTGGGCTCGTCGCTGTTCAACTTGCTCTTCGTCTTGGGCTGCAGCGCCTCGATCCGCCCCTTGAACACCGCCAACCTGTTGCCGGTCGATACCTGGGCGATGATCGGGATCACCGTGCTGATGGTGCCATTGATCGCGACCGGGAAGCGGCTGAGCCGCGGGGAAGGCCTGCTGCTTTTCCTGTGCTACCTCGGTTACCTCGGCTACATGTGGCCGAAATGACGCGGAATCCCCGCTGGACGGTCGGGCGGCAGGCCGCTAAACGCGGCTCGTCATGGCCAAAAAACCGGTGGTTCTCATCATTCGCGACGGCTGGGGTGTGAACCCCGGGGGGAAGAAGACGGCGAAAAAGGACGGCAACGCGACCTTGCTCGCCAAGACGCCCTTCCACGACGTGATGCTTGAGCAGTATCCGAAGGGATTCCTCAGCGCTTCCGGTATGGATGTCGGGCTTCCGGAAGGCCAGATGGGCAATTCGGAAGTCGGCCACCTCAACCTCGGCGCGGGGCGCATCGTCTACCAGGACCTGACCCGCATCAACAAGGCGATCGAGGACGGCTCGCTCGCCAAGAACAAGGTTTTCAAGAAGGCGATCGCCGCGGCGAAGGGCAAGCGTCTGCACTTCATCGGCCTGCTTTCCGATGGCGGCGTCCACTCGCACCAGGATCACCTCTGCGCGATGGTCGCGATGGCCAAGGCCGGTGGTGTCGACGACATCTACGTCCACGCCATCACCGATGGTCGCGACACCTCGCCCACCGGTGGCCAGGGTTACGTCTCGAAGGTCGAGGATGAGATCGCCAAGCAGGGCGCGCGCATCGCCACCGTGACCGGCCGCTACTACGCGATGGACCGCGACAAGCGCTGGGAGCGCACCAAGCTCGCCTGGGATGCGATCGTCCACGGCATCGGCGACTACAAGGAGGTGCTCGCCTCCGAGGCGATCGCCGAGCAATACGCCTGCGACAAGACCGACGAGTTCCTGCTGCCGATGGTGTTCGTGAAGCCCGGCAAGAAGCTGGTCCGCGACGGCGACGTGGTGATCTTCTTCAACTTCCGTGCCGACCGCGTGCGCCAGCTTTCCGAAACCTTCCTGTCCACGGGGCCGTGGAAGGCTTTCAAGGCCGGCCGCCGGCCGAAGGTGAAATACGTGACCCTCACCGAATACGACGCGAACTACGATTGCGACGTGATCTTCGGCCCGGACAAGCTGCGGATGACCTTGGGTGAAACGGTGGCGAAGGCGAAGAAGAACCAGATGCGGATCGCCGAGACCGAGAAGTACCCGCACGTCACCTACTTCTTCAACGGCGGGGCCGAGAAGCCGAACAAGGGCGAGGAGCGGTTCATCATCCCTTCTCCCAAAGACGTTGCCACCTATGACCTCAAGCCGCAGATGAGTGCCGAAGAGGTCACCCAGACGGTGGTCGGCCAGCTCAAGAACTTCGACCTGGTGATCCTGAACTTCGCCAACCCGGACATGGTCGGTCACACCGGTGTGGTCGAGGCCGCGATGAAGGCCTGCGAGACCATTGATGCGGACGTGAAGGCTGTGGTTGACGAGACCTTGAGGCTCGGCGGCAAGCTGCTGATCACCGCCGACCACGGCAACTGCGAGTTCATGATCAATGCCGACGGGTCCCCGCACACCGCCCACACCACCAATCTGGTGCATTTGATCTACGTGGCCGCGGATTCGGACAAGTTCGAGGTGAAGGACGGCATCCTCGCCGACGTTGCACCGACCTTGCTCGACATGATGGGCGTGGCGAAGCCGAAGGAGATGACCGGCGGCTCGCTGCTGAAGAAAAAGAAGTAGCCGGGTTCCGCCCCTCGGTCCTCGCCGGGGGGCATCGTCCGGGACGGCTATTCTTCCTGTTCCAAGGGGAACGCCGGCAGTGGAGCGGCGGGATTGAGTTCGGCCGGTGCTTTCAGGTCGAACTGACGGTCCTTGCCGGCCTTGAAGGTGCCGAACGCGATCGGCACGACGGTGAGGCAGACCACTGGCGTGTCTTCGTTTTCAAGGCGGGACACGTGCAACAGCATCGCGCAGTTCGGAAACTTCGCCACCGAAAGCAGGTCCGACGGGGCGATCCAACCGGAAGCTTCCGGATTGTCGGTCGGGAAGAGATACTCGATGACCACGGGCCAAGGAGCCGGCTTCGAGAACTCGTCGGGGGCGATCATCGCGCGACCGCGAACCGCGAATCCGGGGTGGAACAAATCATCGGGGCCGAGGGGCCGCACCTGTTCGACCCGATAGTTGCCCTCCGCGTACTGGATGAGCTTGGGCTCCTTGAGATTGGTCAGGTAGTTCCGCATCAAGGCGGCGTTGAACTGGGCCAGTTCATCCGAGGAAAGCCCGGCGTAGCGCCGGTAAAAGGCCCGCGGATCGGCGGAATCGCCGGGAGGCGCCTCCATCTCCGGCAGGTCCTCGGGCGGCTCGACGCGCTTGAGCTTTTTCAGCAGCTCATAGTTCCGCGGGATTTCCGGGTGGTTGAAAACATGCAGGCATAGCAACCAGCTCAGGACCGCCAGGCACAAGGCGACGACATTCGCCAAGGTCCACCAATAATAGGCGGGCGAGCGCTTTTTTGGCGGCGGTTCCTTGTCGCGGCGCATCAGCGGCAATCCTCGACCGGTTCGGGAGTCGGTTCGTTGGCGGTTTCAAACGAGGTGCCACAGCCGCAGGAGCGCGCGGCATTGGGATTCTCGATGCGAAAGCCGGCGTCGGAGAGATCATCGCAATAATCGATCTGGCAGCCCTCCAGCTTGCCGGCGCTGTCCGCCGCGACGATGACCCGTGCGCCGTTCGACTCGACCATGGTGTCGCCTTCCTGGAGGGGCGCGATTTCCATGACGTATTGCCAGCCGGCGCAGCCACCGCGCTGTACGGCGAGCCTCAGGCCGCTTTCGGGGCCGGCTCCCTTGCGTTCAAGCAAGGCCCGCAGCTCGTCGGCCGCTTTGTCAGTGATTGCAATCATTGCCACCGCACTCATACGGCCACCGGCCCGGCGGGCCAGCGAAAAATCGGCACGGGTTGGCCTTGGATCTTTTCCCCCGCGACCTAAAAACAGCGCGTGCCGCGCATCCGCATCCTGCCCGAGATCCTCGCCAGCCAGGTGGCTGCCGGCGAGGTGGTGGAGCGGCCGGCGAGCGCGGTGAAGGAGTTGGTCGAAAACAGCATCGACGCCGGGGCGGGGGAGGTGCTGGTCGAGATCCGCCGCGGCGGGGCGGCGCTTCTACGGGTGATCGACGACGGCAGCGGCATGTCCCGCGACGACGCGCTGCTCAGCCTCGAACGCCATGCCACCAGCAAGCTCGCCGAATCCGCGGACCTTGCGGCGATCCGCACCTTGGGATTCCGGGGGGAAGCCGTGCCGAGCATTGCCAGCGTCTCGCGTTTCCGCCTGACCACCCGCGAGCCGAGCGCGGTGGCGGGGACCGAGATCACGGTCGAAGGCGGGGTGATGCGCGATGTCCGGGAGGCGGGCTGTGCACCGGGGACGACCGTCGAGGTGCGCGATTTGTTTTTCAATGTGCCCGCCCGCCGGAAGTTCCTGCGGGCCGAGACCACGGAGTCCGCCCACATCGAGCACCAGCTGCGCTTGCACGCCTTGGCGGCTGCGGGGGTGCGTTTCCGTTTCCGCAAGGATGACCGGGAAGTGTTCGACCTGCCAGGGGGCATGTCGCGGCTCGACCGGGTTCGCTGGATGACCGGCACGGAACTCGGCCGTGAGCTGGTGGAGCTGCCGCTAAGCCATGGTAACGGCGTCGCGGTCGAGGGTTTCATCCTGCCGGCCAATCACGCCCGCAAGGGCAGGCGCCACCAGTGTGTGTTCCTGAATGGCAGGCCCGTCGAAGATGGTGCCATATCCCGGGGAGTTGCCGAGGGCTTCCGCGGTGGCGTTGCCGATGGTCTCCACCCCTGCGCCTGGTTGTGGATCGAGATGGAGCCGGGACTGGTCGATGTGAACGTCCATCCCGCCAAAAGGGAGATCCGCCTGCACCGGCCGCTGGAACTGCGAGAGGTGCTGAGCTCCGCGGTGCGCGAGGGCCTGTCGCGAGCGGAGGAAGCTCGGCGACCGGTGGCGGTGCCGGTCCGGCAGAGTGCTCCGGCGATGGCGACGCCGCGCGCCTGGCCGGCGGTGCTTCCCGTTCAGCGGCAGTTCGATGCCATTGTTGAAGCCCCGAAGGAGACCCCTGTTGAGATTGCTGCTCCGAAGCCGCTGCCATTCCGCTACGTCGGCAGCCTGTTGGAGCGCTACGCGATCCTCGAGTCGGCTGACGGCTTGGTTTTGCTCGATCCGAAGGCGGCGAGGGAGCGGATCCTCTACGAACGCTGGCTTCAGGAATCGTCCGGTAGCGGCGTTGAGAGCCAATCCCTGCTGGTACCGCTTTTGTTGGAACCGGGCCCACGCGAACTGGAGCTGGCCTTGCGACATCGCGAAGACTTCGCCCGGGCGGGGATCGAGATCGAGGAGTTCGGTGCGGGCACCCTGCGGGTCGGGTCCATGCCGGATTTCCTCACCTCGACCGATCCGCGGGCCTTCGTGACGGCTTTGGTCGACGAACTTGCCGCCGGACAAGCGCCTGGTGCCCGTCTCGCCTTCGAGCGGCTCGCCCGGCTCCTTGCGCGCAAGGCGGCGCTCATCGAGGCTCCCCGACCCCAGGAGGCAATGCGGCTGCTCGAAGTGCTCTTCCGTTGCGAATTGCCCTACTGTGCGCCTGACGGTCGGCCGACGTTAACGGAGTATTCGTTGCGGGAGCTTGAGCGACGTTTTTCCGGAGGTGGTGCTGCAGGTTTTTGAGAAATTAATCAAAGAGAGCTATTCGTGGTTCCTTTTGTTTAAAAATCACGAAAATTAAATTGTTCGGAGGCTCTGATCCTGCTCTTCTATGGGGGTCCATGAGTTCGATTGTTCCGCTTCATTTCCCCTCCTTTGCCATCTCGGCAGGGTGGGGGAATGTTGTTGGAGCTTCGATGCGAAGAGCTGATCTGGGGCCTCACGGGGCCCAATAATTCGAATGGGACGGCGATTTCGGTCGCTGTAACTCTCTCATTTTGAGACTTAATTCTCCTGAAGGTCGCCTTAGACAACAAGATTTCAAATACGTTCAAAAATTCGTTAGAAATTTCTTGTTTGGTTTTCCTGATTGTTCATAGTGCCCGGCGAAGAGTCCGAAGAGGATCGAGGGTTTTAAAAACTCCCATGAAACTGCACTCCATCATTCTCCTGGTTCTCGCGCCGGTGTTTTTGCCGGTGGCGGGAGCTGCGTCACTCTTGGGTGACCGTTTGGAGGAGTTGCACAGCGCCTTGTTGGAGAACCGTCGCGAGGCCTTGCCCGGGCTTAGCAATCCTTTCAATACCCCGGATCGCGCCCGGCTGGTGATTGAGGAGGATGACGATGCTCTCCGTTCGTTCCGTGGATGGCGTGGAAACGTGGTTGGAACCGTTTTCTGGATCGGCGAACTGCCAAGCCAGAACAACCCGGTTCCTAACACCATGAGTTCCTGGGATATGAACTGGCAGGAGAATTTCGGTGGTTATGACGATCCGAATCGCCGCAACGGATATCTGCCGGCCGGTTTCGTGCCGAAGCTCAATCCCTTCTATGTCGCACTGCCCTACAACGACATCGCCCGGGGCGGGCATCATCGTCCGGAAGCGTCCGAGGTGATTCCCTGGTTCTGGCGCGAGTATCGGGGGGAGGGGATCTCGGTGTGCAAGGGACGTTGGATCGCGATCCATCGCGAGGGCAAGGTCTGCTACGCCCAGTGGGAGGATGTCGGTCCATTCGAGGTCGACCACTGGCAGTATGTTTTCGGCAACGAGGATCCGCGCGGCAATCGCAACAATGCCGCCGGCATCGATTTAAGCCCGGCCGTCCGGGACTATCTCAATTTCCGCAGTGGCGAGCGCGTCCAATGGCGCTTCGTCGAAGCCCGTGACGTTCCCGAAGGGCCTTGGTCCGGATGGAGCGACGGCTTGCCGCGGCGCTGAAAAGATCACCCGACCAGTAACCTGACCATTGCTGTTCCCACACCCGAGATAACACCACCCTGGCGATTTCATCGCCACCTTACATGAAAAACTGATCCTGTCCGGAGAGGCGATGTTCCCGCATCGCTTCCCCGGAGACCCGGCGAGGGACTCTGTCCCGAGCGGGCATGGCCCGGCTCCATTTCCTTGGGCCGTTCCATGCCCGGCACCCTCGCCGGGTCCCTCTCCCCAAGGCATGTCCCACGCCATGGATCCAGGAGGGCGGAGAAGTTGATCACAACTGTCCACCCATACAACCAGCCATGAAAACCAGCCGAATGGCTGCCCTTGCGGCAGTCTCACTGAGCCTCTGTGCGATTGCTCCTCCTGTTGCCCGTGCCGGAAACGGAAATGGGAATGGAAACTCCACGGACCCTGCCATTCCCGTGGGGGCCTTGACGGCATTCCCGATCATCGTGCAGCCGGGAACCCATCCGAAATTGACGTGGAACATCACCTATCCTTCTTCGGTCAAGGATGTGGTGGAGGTGGATGACAATTCGATCACCCCGAAGGAGCCGTTGTGTGCCACGATTCGAGTCCTCGGTGCCGGGGTGACCGTTGGATCCGGGAAGAGCTATTCCTTTGTCCCCACCGAGGCCAAGGTGAGCTACAACGGAGGTAGCTATGAGCAGGTCTTTTACGGAACCAACGACGACGTCAAACCGAACAAGGTGGTTTTCTACAAGGACATGACCCAGGGGGAAACCCTCAGGTTTGGCGGCCGCTACTACTACAATGGAAGCTGGGGTCCTTATTTCACTTCCCAAAGCGGAACGGACAACGTGCGGACGTTGGTGAACGGCGATATTCCGCCCACCACGAACCCGATGCACACCGCTCCGACATTGGAGAGCTTCATCAAGCCTTACCTCGATGCCGAAGGGCGCGTGAAGATCGGGCCCATGGACGTGATCGTTTTCATGGAACTGACCCACTACGACTCCCAGAAATCGGACCAAGGCTACGACCTCCAGGATATGGTCCTGCTGGTGACGTTCGGCTGCAAGAACAACAACGGGCACGGCAACAATGCGGACGGTGTCGATTCGAGCAATCCCGGCAATGCTCCGAAGGAGGACAGTGATCCGACCGTCGATGACGAAAACAAGTGAGCTGCTGCTTTGCCCAAACTCCTTGAAATCATGAAGACTGTCGCCAGTTTTGGTTTGCTTCTCCTTTTCGGTTCGCTGTCGGTTTGTCCGGCAGCCGCGGGTGAAGCTCCCCGCAAGGTTCAGATGCGGGATGTTCCCACCCATGAACAGGTCGTCGAAGCGGCCCGGAAAGCTCTGGAAGATGCCCCTCCTCCGGTTTTCAAGCCCGCGGCGGGTGACGATCCGTCGGTTACCAACGTTCCCTCCAACCTGATTTCGCGCTCCGATATCATTTGCTATCGCGGCTTCGCGACGATCGTCCCGAAGCGTGCGATCATCCATGTGCCCAAGGTGCTCTCGGACCGGCTCGCCATACAGGATGGTTCACGCCTCATCAACTGGACCGAGTTCCTCAATGCAAACCGGGCCTGGATCCGCACCGTCCAGGTGTCGCGTGTCCAGGCGGAGGGCAACAAGGCGCTGGATGAATCCACCCTCAAATCATTCGAAAAGGAAACGCGGCTCGTGGTCGCGACTTTCCAGGAAGGCCCGATCTCGGTTCTCCCGCTGAAAGTGCCAGAGGAGGCCGATGCCGCAACGGTGTCAGCCGGCAAACCAGCCAACCCAATTCCTACCGTCGCCACGCCATGAAGATCCAATCCATCGTCGCCGCCGTTGTCGTCCTCTTGCCGGTGTCATTGATGGCACAGAACGGGGCGTCGTACACCAATTTCATCCGCCAGGTCCAACTGCCAACCGGCGTTGAGTGGGATGTCGGTGTGTCCCAGAACGGAGAGTCCCTTTCCCCGCTTGCGATCGACCCGGGTGGTGCGCGCTTTGAGCTGTGGACGGTCAAGGCTTCACCGCTCACGGATTATCTGTTGGATACCCGCTACGTGGGCACCTACGTGCCAATCGGACAGGTGGCGATCCGATCGGAAGATCCTTATCAGGTGATCCCGAGGACGAGGGCTGACCGCCCGTTCTATGTCGATATTTCGATCAGCGGCCTGTTGTCCGATGCCGGGGCACCCGAGGCGTCCAAGAAGGTCAACTTCCTGCATCATGTCCAGTCCTACGGAGTGGACGGAACCGGTGAAGGTCTCGATCGCTCGCTCGCGACCTTGAGCAGCCAGGTGGAGATGGATCAGAATGGAATCCAGACCCTGAACTATGTCATCACCGCACTGCCGGGAGCAAATGCGCTGAAGAAGAGAGGCGAGGAGCGGTTCTCTTTCTGGTCCCTGGATGACAACCAAGGGCCCGACTATCACGTGCCTCCGTCCCAGTTGGCATCCCAGTTCATCCAGATCTGGCCGGTGGCCGACGGTGCTCTCGCCGGCATCACGGCCAACCAGATGATCCGCTTCTCCTTGCCCAACGTCACGATCACGCTCAACGACCTCTATCCGAGTTCCCACACCTACGTTCAGGTCTACAAGGGCGCTCCGAGTCTCGGTACGACCGGGAAGATCGTCCCGGGTTCCTCGTTGCTGGTCAACGAGAGCGTGCCGCGGAGTGAAGTGCTGGTGCTCAGTGATTACGATTCGGTGTTTGATGAAGGTGGCGACGGTCAATGGACCATGGAGCTTGTCACTTCGACACCCTTCGGTCTGGAGCGTCTGAGCCACGTCACGTTCCATCTGGATCGAACGATCCAGATGAACGGAACCGTGACGACCATGGACTGAGCCGGCGAGCTGCGAACGCCTCCGGGGTGTCTCTCGCCCCGGATCTCCATCATGAAACTCCAGGTGCCGTCACTTCCGATTCCCGCCGGGGGAGAGGAGCTTCTCCAGGTCCTGCCGGAGGTTGTCGTTCCGGTAGAGAAGAGAAAAGGTTGCCTCGCGGGTCTTCCTCAGCTGGTCCCCGACCTCGGTATACGCGAGCAAAAGGAACAAGCCGCGGACCGGTTCGCGGTGAAAGGACTCGGTGAATGTGACAAACTGGTCCTTGATGGCGCGGTCCTGCCGGTTGGCGGAAAGAGTGCCATATTCCCCGGTAAGTTCCTTCTTCAGCTTGTTGAAACGGGTCTCCATCTCTTCCGCCGTCGCGGCGCGGTCGCGGTAATGGACGGTGACCTCGAAAAGCCGCCCGCTGTGAAAGCGCCCCTCGATGGCCTGCGCGGCGGACTTGGGGAGGTTGCCACTGCGGGCGGATATCCGGACGATGCGAAGTGCGGGTTGATCGCCGGGCAGCGAAATGTTAACGTCCAGGGAATGTGCGGAAGCCCAGTTAATCAAGTTTTCCGGAGTATCGCCCCAATGGAGGCCGAAGGGTGGCTCGAGCACGGCTTGGGCGTGCAGGCGGGTGACCATCGTTCCGGCGAGGATGACGGCCAATGCCATACATCTGATGAAATTCAGCACACGCGGAGTTTTCCGTTTTTCCTGTCCCCTCGCAAGCCTGCAAGATCGGCGACGGGCTCGGTACTGGTCGAAGCGACAATCGCGATGTCGATGCTGAGCATTCTGGGGCTGATTCTTCTCAAGCTCTCGCTGAACGTCACTGCTCCCCGCCAGTGGACGCTCCAGCAGAGCGTCACGGACGCCTATCTGACCTTCGAGAAGGCAACCGCCCAGCGTGCCACTTTCGAGGACCTTTCGGGCCCGGATAGTCTTTGGCCGCTCAATCCCCAGGTTTCGACCTCCGTCGTGGAGCTTGGGAAGTTGCCCGGTGGCCAGCCAATCAATGGTTCCGTGACCCGGACCCGATTTGCAGATACCAACAACCTGCCTCTCAAAGGGGGGGCTGGGACTTTGGCTACCAATCCATCGGCGATGGAGGTGTGGCGTTTGCAAAGCGTGATCCGTTACACGGTCGGAGGCCGGACCTACCTCAAATCCCGAACCGTGGTGCGCTCCCAATGAAGATTGACCGGACAACAGCCGTTCGGAGGGGCTTCACTCTGCTCGAATTGGCGCTGGGAATGGCCGTCGGCATCACCGTGGCCACCCTGCTGCTGTCGCTGGTCAACCAGCAGATCGCCTTCCTGAGGATTTTCAACGCCCAGAACTTCCTCACCACGGAGGCTCCCATGATCAACAACTATCTGGTCAAGATCGTTGGGACTGCGGACGGTTACCGGCTTTATGAAAGCGTCGATGACATCGTGTCCGGGAATCCCCCTGTGATGGCCGATGCTCCGGTGCTGATGCTTCGCTTCAAGGAACCCGACGGAACGTTCAGGGCATCCGTCCTGTCGTTCGAGGATCCGGGGACGGGGACGGGGCTCTATTACCGCATGGTGAATTCAAGCGGTGAACTGGGCACGCCCGACTGGTCGCTGACCAAACGCCCCGACGACGTCAGGTTTTCGATTGAACAAGGCATTCTGCGGATCCGCTTGATCGGCCCGAATGGAGAAGAACTCACATACTCAGGGTCACAACAGCTATGAAAACGGCACCGGCACGCAAGGGGTTCCGACCTGGATACATCTCGTACATCATTGTCCTGGGCGCCGGGGTGATGCTGACCTTGCTGACGCTCAGCGCCTATCGTGGGGCCGCCGTGGCGCAGGTCGTGCAATCCGAGAGCCAGTTGCGGATCGACTATGCCGACAAGGAAGATGCGGTGCTCCGGGCGATGGTCAACATCGTGCCGAACCGTGCGATCGGGGCGATGCAGCATCGTTCCAACATCTCCGGTTCGGCGCGCGATTCGTTGAGGTGGCAGAACATCTTTTCTGAGGCTCTGGAGCAAGCCAACGGCAGGTCGTCGATTTCTGCCAATTTGAAGACACAATTGGGAGTGCCGAGCGCGATCACGGCCAACCGGGGTGACGCCTCCTTCACCAACATGAACCTCGCGTTCGATGCGATCGAACCGGAGCCGGGCTACATGTCATCGGGCCTCAACCGCTCTCTCGGCGCGGGGTTTCCCGCTCCCTTGGAGACATCGAACAGCACACTTGCCGGAAACGACGCGGTCTATCCGATCATTTCCAACCAGAAGACCTACGGGAACCTGGCGTTGGCGGAAGTCGGATTGTCGGTTGCCGACTATCCGAGGATGAATATCATTCCCTACCCGGAGATCCGGTTCGGTTACTGTGCCCCAGGTCAACCCTTCGTGGCGAAACGGAACTGGTGGGCTTTCAGCATGCAGCTCGGGGAGAATAACATGATTCTCAACAGCTTTGGACGGGATGGGGGACAAGGCGGGGAAAGGGACTTCATCGTCTCCCTTTATGAAATCCCTTCCCAGCTCGCAATTTCAGCGGAGGCCTTCACCGAACTGGGTAGCCATGCCGACGGAACGCCGTGGCAGAACACTTCGATCCAAGGTGGCATTTATTCGACCAGGGCCCAGGTGGACAGCGGGATGCACCTCGAACGCATCGCTGGACGGCGCGGGCTTGAGTTGGCCGATGACGTCACCATTGGCGACAACGCGCTCGGCGGGGATCCGTTCGCGCCGGGGGTGCGCGAGCAGTTCGAGGTTACCAACGGAGTTTTCATGCCCGTGACGTTGGCTTCGGAAGCGGGTCGTGCGGCTTTCATTCCGATCAATCGCGGATCTGAATACTTCGACCGGTTTATCCACTCGGCAGAGACAAACGTTTTGTCTCCAACATCTTGGAACAATTATTCGGTGGGAGCCTTGCAATGCGCCATGCGGCTCGATGTGACCGGCGTGAAAAGTGCCACCGACATCACCCCGACGGCCTTGCGTTTCGAGTATTTCAAGGGCGGAACCCGGCAGACGATGTTGTTCCCGCTCAACGCTTCGGGCGCGGTGCCGCTTCCCTCTGGATTCACCAAGGTAGCCAACGAGAACCAGAGCTATACCTTCACCAACGTGGTCGATGTCGCCTATGGCTCCAACAACCGGTACTACTTCAGGAACGGGGTGACCGGGACGATCAATTTCAACAACGCGACCTTCGGCGACCCGGACGTGGGCACGCTCAAGGGCGGATACTTCCGGCCAAGCCCGCCATTCGAATTGAAGCTGCTTCACGGAACCCGGCCGTCGATTGCCATTTATCCCAAGCGTTTTCCCGCCTTTCTCCAATCGCTCGGAGCCGACTCGACCGCGGTCAACCATTCCCTGGTGGTGAACGTGGACTACACCGTGACAGGCATCAACAATCCCGTCTACAAGCCGAATATCCCGTGCACTGACAACGACTACGCGGTGCTGATGACCGAGTGTGATGACCTCACGGGCTTCACCAAAGGCTTTTCGCTGGTGACCAATCTCCGCCTCTACATCGGCGATGACTTCAATGTGGTGCCCGCCGTGGCACCGGCTGGCCTGTCATCGCCCTTCTATCCCCCGGCCTCCCTGTTTGCACCGGAGAAGCGCTATGGCACTGAATTTGATCCCTACAAGGTCGAGGTGGCGGGCCAGATCGGTCACTTGAAGGGGGATGATGGCACCGCTGCCAATCCGGTCCACTTGCTCGATTTCAAGATGGCGAGCGAGACCGACGCGGCCGCCGGCAACATCGACGTCAACCTGCGCCCGATCACCCATCCGGCGGAGCTTCCGCCGATCACCATGATGAACTGGCTGATCGTGGTGGAGGAGCGCCGCAAGATGTTCTACTCCGGCGCGGGGGCGAACTGAGGCTCCGGTTACTCTTCCGGGTAAAGAAGTCGTCCGCAGCTTTCGCACTGCACCCCCTCCGTGCCGGCATTCACCTTCACCAAAGTACTTGCCACGAGTTTTATGTGGCAGCCACTGCACTTGCCGGCGGACATCGGCACGACGGCGAGGCCGTTCTTGGTCTTGATCAGGCGTTCATAGAGCGGCATCAGTGATTCGGGGGCGGTCTCGGCCAGCTTTGCCCGCGCGGCCTGCACCTCGACCGATTCCGCTTTGATCCGGTCCTGCCGTTCGGCCAGGGTCGCCAGATCCTCGTCCACCAGCTTTTTGGTTTTGGCCAAAGCGGCTTCGGCGGAAGCCAGGGTCGCCCGCAGAGCGTCGGCCTGCTCCATCAGTTCGAGCTCCCGGGTCTCGAGGCCATCGATCTCCTTCTCATAACGGATGATCTCGTTGCCCAGTGCCTGGAACTCGTCGTTTTTGCGGGTCTCGAATTGCTGGGTTTTGAGCCGCTGGATGGTGGTTTTGCGGGTGCCGGCGTCGAGCTCGACCTTCTTGATCTCCACTTCGTTCGCCATCATCGCCTCCTTGGCCTTGGCGACGGCGGCCTGGTCGCCTGCCAAACGATCCTTGGCCCGGGCCTCGTCCTTGGGAATGCGCGCCAGCTCGTCGGCGAGCGTGATCAGGCGGCGGTCGCGATCCTGGAGTACCAGCAGGGCTTGGATTGATGGCAGCATGCAGGCTTGTTAGCGGCCGTCTTGCCCCCCGGCAAGCCCCGTCAGCCCTCGAAGTAAGTGTAACCGTTCAGCCCGGTCCGGAACAAGTCGAGGACCTCCCGGCGTTCCTTGGGAGAGATCCGGCCTTGGTTGACCGCCCGCTCGGCAAAGGCCCGGAAGCGGCTGACCAGTTCCTTGGGATCGTATTCCACGTAGCTGAGGACATCCGCCACCGTATCACCCTCGACTTCGTGGGTGTAGACCGGCTTGCCGTCCTCAAGGTGGACGCCGACGACGTTGGTATCGCCGAGCAGATTGTGGAGATCGCCGAGGGTCTCCTGGTAGGCACCCACCAGGAAGGTTGCGACGTAGTAGGGCTGCCCCGGCTTGATGTCGTGGAGGGGCAGGACCTTGGCGACGTCCTCGCGGTCGATGAAGCGGTCGATCTTGCCGTCGCAGTCGCAGGTGATATCGGCGATCACCGCGCGCTGGCGCGGGCGCTCGCCGAGGCGGTGGATGGGCATCACCGGGAACAGCTGCTTGATCGCCCAAGAGTCCGGCAGGCTTTGGAACAGGCTGAAGTTCCCGTAGTAGAAGTCCACGAGCGTGTCGGAAAGCTCGCGGAGATCCTCGGGGACGATCTCCAGCTCCTGCAGCAGCTTCGAAATGCGGGTCAGGATGTGCCAGAACCAGGCTTCGGCGAGTCCCCGCTCACGCAGGGTGGCGGCGCCGTAGAAGAACTGCGCGCGGACCTGGTCGCGGTAGTAGATGGCGTCGTTGAAGCACTCCTGGAGATTGCGTTTGCTGAGGTCCTTGTTGACCGCGATCAGGTTGATCAGGTTCTGGGGAGCGTTGGTGGGGGTCGGCGGGGCTTCCTCGGTGGTTTGAACGGTGGAGACGTCGAGGATGTTGAAAACCAGCACCGAGTAGTAGGCGACGATCGCCCGGCCGGATTCGGAAATCAGGTTGGGGTGGGCGACCCCGGCCTTGTCGCAGATCTGCATGACGGTCTCGATGACGTCGGTGCAGTACTCGAGGATCGAGTAGTTGCAGGATGCCTGGAAATTGGTGTGCGAGCCGTCGTAGTCGACCGCCATGCCACCGCCCATGTCGAGCACCCCCATGGGCGCTCCTTCCTTGACCAGGTCGCAGTACATCCGGGCCACCTCGGTCGCGCCCTCGCGGATCGCCGCGATATTCGGGATCTGGCTGCCCTGATGGTAATGGAGCATCCGCAGGCAGCCGAGGTAGCCCTCTTCCTTCAGGCGGTCGACGACCGCGATCACCTGGGTGGCGCTGAGGCCGAAGACCGACTTGTCGCCGGCGCTTTCCGCCCAGTGCCCCGAGCCGCGGGTGGAAAGGCGGACGCGGACGCCGAGGTTTGGCAGCACGCCCAGCTTGCGCGAGCGTTCGAGAACGAGGTCGAGTTCGCTGGGCATCTCAAGCACCAGCATGACCTTCAGTCCCATCTTCTGGGCGTGGAGGGCGAGGTCGATGAATTCCTCGTCCTTGTAGCCGTTGCAGATGATGTAAGCCTCGGTGTCGTGCATGTGTGCCAGCGCGGCGATCAGCTCGGGCTTGGAACCGGCTTCGAGGCCGTAGTGGTACTTCTTCCCGAACTCGGCGATCTCCTCGATGACCTGGCGCTGCTGGTTCACCTTGATCGGGTAGACCCCGCGGTACTCGCCGCGGTAGCCGGTGACCTTGATGGCCTCGCGGAAAGACTCGTTCAGCTCGGTGATCCGGGAGTGCAGCAGGTCGCGGAAACGCAGCAGGACGGGGAGGTCGGTTCCGCGGTCGCGGAGACCCTCGATCACATCGTGGAGCGAAATGTCCGCCTTGCCGCCGTCGTCGGCCAACTTGACCGTGACGTGACCCTTTTTGTTCACGCCGAAGAAACCGTGGCCCCACTGCTCGACCCCGTAGAGCTGGGCGGATTTTTCAGGCGACCAGGAGTTTTCGTTCTTCGGCTTCGAGGCCTTGGCGGCGGACGGCGGAACCATGGCCGGGAACAAAGGGGATTTTACGGAAAATGAAAGGGAAATACCCGCGGGATTCTCATCCGCGGGCAGCGGCCGGGACCGGCCCGCCGAGGAGCCGCCGGGCGGCGAATTCCCCCCAGACGATACCGGCAATATTGGCCAACCAGTCGAAGCCGTCGAAACTCCGGCAGGGAATGAAGGCCTGCGAGCCCTCTTCCAGGGTCATCAAAATCCCGACGATCAGGCTGCCGAGCATGATGCGGCGCGCTTTCCCGGGGGGGCTGCGCCCGTCCAGCAGCAGGTTAAGGAGGCAGGTGAGGATGCCCACCAGAACGAGGTGCCCCCATTTGTCACCGAAGGGGACCGATCCCGCCAGCCGCCAGAGGATATCGCCACGGCCCCGGTCCGCGGTCACGATGATGCCCGCGAAAAACACGGCGAAAGTGGTGAAGGAGAGGCGGACGATCCACGGCTTCATGGAACTCCGTGAATGGCGGCCACGGCCGCCGGGGTCAATGAGGTGCGGCTCGTTCACCGTGAATTCACCCAGCCTTCAGGGTTCCTTCACCCGTTGGCCGATTCATGCTCGTCTCGATCACGCAGGATCGCCTCGAGTTGGACCACGCGATCGCCTTCCGCCTTGGAGCGCAGGGCTTGGAGGAGGACACCGATGAGGAAGACCATCTGGCCGAAAAAGGCCCCCAAGAGCAGGGTCTGTTGGATGAGGATCACGCGGTCGACACCGCTCGGTAGTGTTCTTTGGATGACGATTGGGTAGACCCGGGCCGCGATGGCCATGATGGCGGAGAGAACGGCGCCACCCAACATCAGCAAGCTGCCAGTGGCTCGTCGACGGAACTGGATGATGGCGATGGCCACCATCACCGTGAGCAATAGCAGGTTGCAAGCGGTCCAGACGATCTGAATGCCGGAAAAGAATGTGGAGGTGGGCACGGATGGTTGGGATGCTGGCGAAACTCAGGACAAGCGGTCGCGGAAGTCCGCATAGTCGAATTCACGGATGGTTTCCAGCCTCCCGTCCTCGTGCTGGAGAACGATGGCGGGGTGGGGGACGCCATTGAAGGTGGTGGTCTTGACCATCGTGTAGTGCGCCATGTCGTCGAAGATGAGGACGTCACCGGTTTCCAGCGGGCGGGGGAAGGCGTAGTCGCCGATCACGTCCCCGGCGAGACAGGTCGGGCAGCCGAGACGATAGAGGTGGTCACCTGTCTCCGAGGCGGGAACGTAGGTCTCGCCTTCGAAGGTGACCGCGGGCCGATCATTGTTGGAACCTGGAGCTTGAAACTTGGAACTTTCCCCTGCCAGGAAGACCTCCGGGCGGTAGGGCATTTCCAGCACGTCGGGCATGTGGCCGGTGGCCGAGATGTCGAGGATGGCCAGGCGGTGGCCGGCGCTCTCGAAGACGTCGATGACCGTGGCGCGCAGCACGCCGGTGTGGATGGCGGCTGCTTCGCCCGGTTCGAGCCAGACTTCGACGTCGTATTTCTCCCGTGCCTCGCGGACGAGGCGGATCAGGCGCTCGCGGTCGTAGAAAGGCTTGGTGATCCAGTGGCCGCCTCCCATGTTGAGGTAGGTGAACTGCGGCGAGTGGAGGAGGAGGCCGAACTTCTCGTCGACTGCCGCCAGTGTCTTCTCAAGGTCGTCGGAGTTCTGCTCACAAAGAGTGTGGAAATGCAGTCCGGACAGCCCGGTCAAGTCGGCGCTTTCGAGCTGGTCGGCGGTGATGCCGAGCCGCGAACCGGGCACGCAAGGGTCGTAGAGCGGGGTCGAGCCGGTCGAGCACTGCGGGTTGATGCGCAGGCCGCACTGGAGCTCTCCGGACTTGAAGCGCGGGTGCGCCATGACCATTTCGCGGAAGCGGAACCACTGTGACAGCGAGTTGAAGTCCAAGTGGTGGGTGAACTCGCAAAGCTGGCGGATCTCCTCTTCCTGATAGCCGGGCGAGTAGGTGACGACGTGCTTGCCGAAGTAGTCGCGCGCCAGCAGGGCCTCCCACAGGCCGGAGGCACAGCAGCCGTCGAGGTCGTCGCGGAAATGCGGGAAGGCCTTCCAACAGGCGAAGCCCTTCAATGCGAGGACGATCTTGCAGCCCGCGGCATCGGCGGTCTCGCGGAGCAGGGCGGTGTTGCGCTTGAGCGCGGCGATGGAAATGACGAAGGCGGCCACGCGCCGACGATGATCCGCGGATCCGTCCCGCGGAAAGAGAAAAGCCGGAGACCGCGGGGTGCGATCTCCGGCTCGGTGTTGGATCAGTCGTTGAGCGTGATCCGGTAGAAGGCCTTGCCGGCCGGCGGGGCCGGATCGGTGAAGCTGGCGGTGCCCGCCGTGCCGGGGAAGGTCGCCTGGAGCAGGTCCCAGGTGCCGGTCAAGGTGGTGCTGCGTTCGATCTTGAACGTCACGCCCACGACGCTCGGCCACTGGATCTCGCCGCCGGCGGCGCGGGTGGCCGCGAACCGGGAGGAGCCATTGTTGGGGATCAGGCCGAGGCGGTACTCGGTCAGGTTGTCGGTGCCGTCATGGTCGAAGTCTCCTCCGTCGGATTCGTCGAGATCGCCGAAGTAGAGCAGCTCCCAATCGTCGTCGATGTTGTCGTCGTCGGCCCCGGAGAAGTGGAATCCGCTGGCCGGGCGGGCGATGGAGCTGATCCGGACTTCGTCGATCACACCGACGAAGCCGTCGGTGCTGCCCCCGGTGGAGCGCCCTTCATTGCCGATGGTGAAGTCCGGCGCGGCGCTGATCAGGTCATCGGTCATCTGCGCGGACAGGATCGCGTTGGCCTGGGTGCGAGCCGGGTTCATCGCGGTCCAGTAGAGCTTCAGGTTGCCGGCGGTGTTCTCGCTGCCGTTGTAGGTGACGGCGACATGGAACCACTGACCTTGGGCGATCGCGTTCGGGTCGGCACCGGAGGGCAAGGGCGCGGACAGCGACTGCACCCCGACCTCGCCGTGGAGGTTGATGAACTCCAGCAGCGGGGTGGTTCCCGCGACGTTGCCCGGACCGCCGATCGGGACGATGCGGAACTGCCAGACACGGCTGGCTCCGGCATCGCTTTCCCCGGTCACGATCTGCATCGGCGCCGTTGACGGGGTGGCAACGGTCGGATCGAAGTCGATCCGGACAACCGCCTCGAAGCTGAATTCACCGGCGGCTCCCGTGTAGATCAGCGAGGCGTCATCCCCGACCCCGTCGACGAGCGGCAGGGCGGACAGGACACCGCCGTTCGCGGTGCCACGGTTCGCCGAGGGGTTCAAGCCGGTGCCGAAGGCCGGCAGCGACGGACTCCACAGCAAGGCGCCGTTGGCGAGGTTCGTCAGCGGCAGGTCGTTGCCGACGGCATCGGGGGCGGGAGCCTTGACCGCGTCGAGGTGCCAGAGATGCAACGTGTTCGAGTCCACCGCATAGGGCTGCAGTGCTTCGCTGGCGTCCGCCGTGCCGTTGCCGTCGGTGTCACTCGGTGTCGAAGCGGTGAGCGTCGGGTTGGAGCCGGCATTCTGCTCGGCCAGGTTGTCGAAGCCGTCCCCGTCGGATTGCCCGGCGGCGGTTTCGTCGAGGTCGAGGAAGTAGAAGAGCTCCCAGCTGTCGATCAGCCCGTCGCCATCGGTGTCGATCGGGGTGAAGGCGGCGAGGTTCGGGTTGGTTCCCCCCGGTTCCGACCCGGCGACCCGCTCCTGGCCGTTGGTGAAGCCGTCGAGGTCGACATCGTCGGCGGCCGTGTATTTGGCGATGATGTCGAAGAAGTCCTCGCCGGGGAAATCGCGGAACCAGAAGACCTCATAGCCGTCCGGCAAGCCGTCGGCGTCGGAGTCGTAGGAGGAAAAGACGTCGTTGGGGTCGGTTCCGTCGCGGAATTCCGAGAAGTTGTCGTAGAGGTCGCCGTCGGGGTCGTCGAATTCGCCGTATTTCGCCAGGATAGTGGCCTCGGACTCGGCTTCGTCTTCGCGGAAGTTGGCGATCTCCCAAGCGTCCGGCAGGTTGTCACCATCGGAGTCGTCGGCGCTGATGACCGTCGGTCCGGCGTCGTGGAGGAACTCGCGTTCGTCGTAGGTCAGCGCGCCGTTCCAGATGCGGAACTCATTGTAGCGGGCGTTCGCGGTGTTGTCGTTGGTGAACTGGGAGCGGCCCAGGTTGTTCACCAGGTCGTTCAGCTGGGAGAGCTGGTTGGTCGTGGTGAAGGATCCGCGGAGGCCGGCCAGGTCGGCGGTGCCGACGGGGCGGGAATACCAGGTGACCAGCGTGCCGCTGTTGGTGCCGGCACCGGGTTCGATGGTCATCACGATGTGATGTTCGGTGCCCACGGTGTAGGGCTGGTTGGTGTTGTCGGAGAGGCTGTTGGCGATGTCCGTCCAGCCGACGCGATCGGTCGCCGCAGCGGTGCCCTGGGTCCACGACATGAACATGTATTCACCGGTGGAGCTGCCGAAGTCGAAGATGCGGGACCAGTTCTTGACGCTCACCTGGGTTCCCCAGAGTTCGATGGTGACCGGAGTTTTGAGACCCTGCAGCAGGTTGCTGCCGAGCTGGGCGTAGACCGATGTCGCGCGGTCGCCGCCGTCGAGCAGCAGGTCGGTCGATGACAGGGTGGAGTTGCCGCCGGCGAGGTTGTCGCCATCCGGGTCGATCAGCTGGACGGTGCTGCCGCCCACCGAGTCGTCGAGGTTGCCGTTGAAGCTCCAGCGGTGGCGGAGCTTGGCCTTCTCCGGAGTCCAGTCGATGTCGTCCGGGTGGGAGTTGGCGAGGAATTCGTCGAGGTTGGAGAAGGTGTCGCCGTCGGCATCCGCGTCCGGAAGCACGGCCGTACTGCCAAAGTAGTAGCTTTCCCAGGGGTCGCACATGCCGTCGCCGGTGCCGCCTTCCGCATCGGGGAAGGAGAAGCGGTCGAGGGGCAGGGATGAGGCGGCGTATTCCTCCGCGTTGGTCGCGTAGTCGTTGTCGGGATCGCCGGCACCGGTTTGGGAGGTGGTGTTGCCGAAATGGGTGATTTCCCAGGCATCGGGCAGCAGGTCGCCGTCGATGTCCGAAGGGGTGGAGAGGATGTCCTTCGGATTGCTCCGGCCGAGATACTCGTCGAGGTCGGAGACCCCGTCGCCGTCGGCATCCGCGCCTCCCAGGCCGGAGAGCTCGCCGAGGGTGGCGGCGTAGCTGAGTTCCCAATTGTCGTCCAGCCCGTCGGGCTCGGTGTCGTGGATGAAGAGGAAGTAACTCGGGCCGCGGGCGATGGTGCTGATGCGGACCTCGTCGATCTGGCCGTTGATGCCCTCGCCGGCAACGTTCCGGTTCTCGTTGCCGATGACCAGCGGTCCGGTGTAGCCGCCGACGGCGGCGTTCAGCGCGAGGGCCTGGGGCTCGCCGATCGGATTCACCGCGGTGGTGGCGGGGTCGACCTTGGTCCAGTAGAACTGGCAGTTGGTGCCATCGTAGACGAACGCGGCGTGGAACCATTGGCCGGTCGCGAAGGCGTGGTCGCCGGTGTTCGGGATCTCGCCGAAGCGCTGGCCGCCGTTGGTGATCTGGTTGAACTCGAGCCGTTGTCCGGTGGTGCCGCCGGTGGTGATGCGGAACTGGAAGCCGCGGTTCGCCGCCGAGGAATCGGTGCAGAGGATGTGGCGGTTGCCGGTCGCGCTGTTGGTGTAGACGAGGGCTTCCAGGGTGAATGGGTTCGCACCGCCAAGTCCGAGCGAGGAGAGGTTGACGGCGTCGGGGCTGAGGATCGCGCCGCTCTGGTCGGGTTCGAAGGTGCCGTTCGAATTGGCGTCGAAGCCGGCGAGCTGGTCGAGGTTCGCGCCGAAGTTCGCCGCATTGCCGAAGCCGCTGTAGCCGGTCGCGCCGAGGACCGTCGTGACGGTGGCGCCGGTCGCGGGGTTGACGTCGGTGGTGATCGCGTTGAGGCCGGCGTTCCCGGAGTTGGCGGCGGCGGAGCCGCCCGCGGCCTCGTCGAAGTGATAGAGGTGGGCCGTCTTGGAGTCGGCGGTGTAGGGCGGCCGCAGGTCGGCCAGGGCGGTGGGCGCGAGCATGCCGGAGGCCACGGCGATGCCGGCGATCGGATGGAGATCGAGTTTCATGGGTTATCTTTCGGAGATGTTGGAACCGGCTCGAGATGGGTTTGCCGGGTACAACGATCCGGGCAACATAGGCCGCCCGGACTCCGCCGATCAATCAGATGCGGGCTTCTCCCACGCAATGGGGAGAGCTTCAGAAGCCGCCTTCCGAGTATTCGATGCGCCAAAAGCGTTTGGACTCATCTGCGTCCAAGGGGACCTGAAAAACCAGGTTGGCTCCGGTGCCATCGCGCGTTTCGATCTCCGACCAATCCTCCATCCCGGTGCTGCTCCAGAGGCGGTAGCTCCAGCTCGGTTGGGATGGGCAAATGACCGTTGCCAGGCTTTCACCTGCGTCGATGGAGACCACCGGTTCGGGCGCATGGGCGAAGTAGCGGGCCGCGTCCCACTCCAACACCGAAATCCGGTCCGCGGTGTTGGACGGCGGGGAGTATCCTTCGCCTGCCGAGGCCTGATAGAGGAAGTGCAGCTGGCGGTCGCGGTCCCAGAGTTCGTTGTCGATGATCGGCTCGAAGTTGCCGAGGTTGTCATGGGTGAGGTCGAACTCGATCCAAGTCAGGCGGTCGGGATCCTGCGCCTTGGGTAGACTGTGGACGATGGTGATGCCGTTGTCGCCCGCGTTGTCGCGATACGCGACGATGATCCGGTCCTGGTCGTCGGTGACCACGACCGGCCGTCCCAGGTTCCGTACCGCGGACTCGGAGTAACGGGTGCCCGGCGGATCGACGGTGCGGTTGGAAACCGGCCGGGTTTGCCAGCTGCCGTCGTCGTGGCGGAAAGCGACCATGTACTGGCGGCGGAAGTTTCCCTGAGCGGTCTCCGGCGCCCACCAGGACGCGATGACCGGAGCTCCGGCGGCGTCGAGGCACATGCTGGCCTGGTTGATCAGGCTCGAACCTTCGGGGATGGTGAGGATGTGCTCGGCGGCGGTTGCGGGATCACCGCTTTCGCCGTCGCGGGAGATGGGCAGGGCGTAAGCGGTGCCATCCTGGCGTTGCCAGGTGAGTCCGGCGTCGGGGGAGCGGGCGAAGGCGAAGTTGTTGTTGGTCTGGTAGCCGTCGAAGCCGCCGGGCGAGTCGTTGCCGACCGGTTCATAGCGCCAGCACCAGGTTAGGATGAGGTCGTCCCCGTCGCCCCCCAGTTGCGGCATGTTCGGATAGGCGTTGTAGTTCGGTGTCCAGCCCGTGCCCTTGATGAAGGGCAGCTGGGTCGTCCCGGGCCGGTGCACGTTGTCCCAAGTCCGCATCGCGGTGTCGTAGCGATTGAGGTAGGTGTCGCCGTTCCCGGACGCCACCTCGCGGAAAAGGAACAGGAGGTCGCCGTCCGGCAGTTTCAGGAACTGCGGATAGGTCACGGTGTTCTCGCGGCCGGTCATGACGGTGTCGGGCCCCAGCTCGATGGGTTCGCTTCCGGTCACCGGCGAGATACTACGCGAGTAGTGGAAGGCGTCGCCGTGCATGCCCCACGAAAGGTGCATGTAGCCTTCGCCGTCGATCCCGTAGCTGATCACGTCGTGGCCGTCGGTGATTGCGTTGGCGGTGAAAGTGGGGTGGCGGAAGATCTCCCACTGCGACGAGCCGAGTGTCCGGCGACCAATCCAGATCGTGTTGTTGAATGCAGCTCCGGCATCGAACTGATGCCGCCCGTACCAGGTCACGAACTCCTGGCTGCCGACGGTTTTGAGGGAGGACCGGACAAAGGCAACCGTGTTGATGGCCGAGCTTCCGGCGTAGCCGAAGTCGCTGGTCGCATGGTCGCCGTCGTCCAAGGGGACCAATTTCACCGCGGTGCCGGCGGGGCGGGACGCCGGGTCGCTTGGATCGGTTCCGGCTTCGTGCTCCTGGAGGTTCCCGAAGCCGTCGTGGTCGGGATCCGCACCGCCATTGGTGGAAAGGTCGGGGAAATAGAGGAGTTCCCAGCTGTCCGGAAGCGCGTCGGCGTCCAGGTCGGCGGAGTTGGACGCGCGATGGTTCGGGGCGGACCCGTTGCCGAGTTCCAGCTGGTTGTTTTCGCCGTCGCCGTCCGGATCGTCGCCGGCCGATTGGGAAAGGCCGCCGAAGTAGCGGTTCTCCAGGGAATCGGGGAGACCGTCGGCATCGGTGTCCGCGGGCGTGGACTGCGGGTTCTTCGGGTCGCTGCCACCCTCGTATTCGGCGAGGTCGCTGCCCCCGTCGTCATCGAAGTCCGCACCGTCCAGACCCGACAATTCGCCGAGGTCGGCGGCATGGAGGTTCTCCCAGGCGTCGGGAAGGTCATCGTGGTCGGTGTCGGTCACCAGATCCAGCTGTGCGAATAGGAAGCCGGTCGCATCCCGCGCGACCCGGCTGACACGGACCTCGTCGATCAATCCAAGCAGGCCCTCGGAGGAATTGCCGGTCACCCGGCCTTCGTTGCCGATAACCAGCGGTCCGGTTACCGTGCCGAGGGTGGTCTCGGTGGACGAGCTGCCGATCTCGTTGGCGGCCTCGACCGTGGCGTCGAGGTGGGTCCAGTAGAGGCGGGTGGTCGTCCCGTCGAAGCTCACGGCGGCGTGGAACCAGCGGTCCGGGGAAAAGGCATGGTCCCCGGTGGTAGGAATGGCGGCGGTGACCGCGGCGGGGGCGGTGGCGATGAAGTTGAGTTCAAGCTGCCCGCTGGTGTTGACCCGGAACTGGAATCCGCGCGAGGAGAGGGCGCTGTCGGTGCAGATGATTTGGCGCGCGGCGCCGGTTATTGAGGGCAGTTTGACCAGCGCCTCGAGGGTGAACGCCCCGTCGCTGCCGGCCAATGTCGAGTGGAGGATCGAGTCGGGGCAGACGCTGGCGTTGCCCATCTGGAAACCACCGCTGCCATTGGCGTCGAGACCAACCCCGAGATCGGAGGCCGCGATGTGCGCGGCCGAACCGAAGCCACTGGACCCCGATGCACCGAGAATCGTGGAGTCGGTCGCTTGAGGGGTGGACGCGTCGTTGGCTGCCGGATTGCCGTCGAAGGCAATTCCCGGAGCAGCGCTCACCACCTCGTTCACTGCGACGGTTGAACCCGCCGTTTCATCGAAGTGGAACAAGAGCACCGTATCCGGGTCCACCGCATAGGGGCCGGTGATCGACGCGTGCATGGGCAACACGGCGGCGGTCGCAAAGAAGAGTCGGCGGGACAGGGGTGAAAACATCCGGCCGAACATGCACCGGATTTGCCCTCCGCCGATGCAGAAGCGGGAAAGTCCCATCAAATGGGGAGGCCGTCTGGACCGGGCCCGCCCCCCGACGGACCCGGCCCTATGCGTGCATACGCATCATCCAGCCGGAGATCAGGCGTGAGCCACGGGGTGGCTCGCCTCTGGGGAAATCGATTCGGTGCCTGTCGTGGTCAGTTTTTCCACCGCTTCATGGTCTTCCAAAAGGCACTCAAGCAGCACTTGGGCATCGTCATCGAGTCCAAGCCGTGTGGCAGACAAGCGTCCGGATTCGCAGCAAGCGATCTCCAGATGCTCGAGGCGGATGGCCGAGGCGATGAGCACCGCCTCCCGGACAGGGCCGGTGAGCGTCCGGGCGAGTTGCAGCTTGGCGCCCCGGATCAAACCCCGCATGGGCCTGAACTCGTCGCTCCCGTGGTCGAGACCGTGCCCGGCGAGAAGATCTAGCAATTGCTGCCGTTGAGCGCGGGTAACGCTCAGGTGGCGGTTGAGGACATCCCGCAGTTGCCGGCTGCCCGCCAGTCGCGAGTATTCCGGTAGGGTTGCAACCATCTGCGACTTTGCGCAAAGGATTTCCCGGAGCTGCTCGTGGTAGAGTTCTTTCAGGTCAACAATCATGGCGTGGCATCGGGGAAGATGCGGAAAACAGATCCGCCGGGAGGTTCCTGCAGTCGCCGTGCCGTCGTGCCTCAATGCTGATAACCAGAGTTTTGTGGCGGAGGGTTCTTTGGGGGCGGGTGCATCCTGCAACTGCGGGGCCTGTTTGAATCAAGCGGAATGCAATTGCCGGGGTCGGATCGGAAACCGGCCTCCGGCACGAAAAAGGCGCGAGCCGTGTTCCCCCCTAGGAACCGACCCGCGCCTCGTTTAAGGTCTGAGGACCGTTCGGTCCGCCTGCTGGTGGAAATTCCCCCCGGAATTCAGCATCAGCAACTCGGCGGTCGACCGATTTCTCAAACCCGGCTGCGCCGCCGAAGCGCCGCAACACGTCCGCGAAGAATGGCGAACAATCACCAAACCTAAAGAATCAAGTGTTCCCTAAAATGGCCACCTGTTCCCAAAATCGGCAGACTTCCGCCCGATCCTCCGGTCCGGGCGGATCTCACTTCGGCATGCCCGAAGCTTAAACGATGCGAACCGGCGTGCCATCTAAGCCTCTGGTTCCGTCCGCCGAAACCTTCTTCCAGTCGATCTCTTCCAGCTCCCTTGCCAGTTCCTGACTCATCTCCCTTGTGAGCTGGAACGTTCGGGTGGTTTTGTCCCCGGGAGCGCATTTTCGAAGGTAGATTGGCCGTCGAGAATTTTGCGCAAGTGCAGCGAAGCAATGCACTGAAGTTCGTGAAGGTGTGATCGATCGGGGGAAGAAACAATCGCGTCGATACCCTCCGGATGCCAGAGCCGGGCTTCCTCTCGAACCAGCAAACGCAGCTTCGACCCAACCACGAACTTCGAATCAGTCACAATGTAATCATATCGGGGTTTCTCGATTCTTTTATTCCGAATATGAGTGATCTCCATGCGGACCATGTCACTTTCGTCTCCCTTTCCCACCGGTTGGAGTACGACGCCTTGGATCTCAAAGTCGGTGTAAAGCTTTCCGAAGTCCCCCTCGATGAAGAAGCGTTTCCCGATATCCCGATAGGAGATGGCTTCCGGGGGCTCAGAAGGCTCTACCGCGAAGGATAGGGCGCTCAATGCGATCCACGTCCAAAGGGCCCTGAAGAAATGACTTCGTGCGGAATACATGGCTTGCGTCCCATACGAAACGTTGAAGGTTTAGGCAACCGTGCGGTGGAGCGATCAGAGCCGGGCGAACGAATGGCTTTGCCGCCGTTGCTTGGCATGGCTTGTTCGATTATCCAAGGATTGAGCCAGTGGTGCGGCAAAAGATCGACAAACTTTGCGCTGCGGCCCTCATCAAGGAGCACCCTGGCACTCGCGTTCCGCGGATCGATCTGGGCCAGGAACTCGCGGCATCACCCGCAAGGAGCAAGAATGGAATCCTCCGCCACAGCCACAATCGATTCGATCTCGGCTTCCCCTGCCTTGATCATCTCCGAGGCCGCTGCGTGCTCGGCACAGAAGCCAATTCCGCAACTCAGGTGGATGCAGACGCCGATGTAGATCTTCCCTGTCACGGATCGAATCGCCGCAGCTACCGTGGTAGTATCATGATCGGCGCGGCCCAAAGTCATGGGTCGCACATGCGATCGGGCTGCCGAGATCAGGGCTTCTTGGCTCGGGTTCATGTGTCTTTTGATGGAAATCGAAGGCGGCCTGCGCCTGTTCGGGAGCGAGTTTTCGGCTGTGGGTTGAAATTTGAATGGTTGTGGTGGACTGAACGAGCAGTGGGGCAGGTGTCAGGGTTGCCGCCTGGTTCAGCATTGATTCTGAATACGGATTCGCCTTGTCCAGTTTCAGGCCATGGCATCACTCAAAGAAGGGTAGATTGCTTGCGGCTGCGGAGGCAACGTCAGGATCAGGATCCGCAATCAGCGCCCCCATTGCATCCTTGAGCTCTCCGATCTGTCGATCGCCAATCTCGTCGCAGGCATACTCCCGCATGCGCGGGTTGCGACTAGCAAGTGCATCGCCAAGAATCGCGACTGAGTTGTCAGGTTCTGCATGCGAGAGGTAAACCATCGCCCTTGCGGCCAGCCGCTCGTCAGGACCAACAGCAAAAGGCTGAAGATCGTTGCGGGAGAACGGGAAGTGGCCAATCGCGATACAGCGGTGCAGTACGGTATTCACGAGCCTTGGAATTCCCGTATGAAATGCGAGATGCATCGCGCCGATCACGCGTTGATCCACAGTGCCGGTCCCCGCCAGAAAGGTGATTGCGGCGTCGCGCCGATCAAGGTCGGGATCGTCCAGAGACTTGGACAGCCTGCTGATTCCCTCCGGCCTATGTTTGGTGAGAGCAAAGGCAACTTCGTCTAGGCCTTCCTCTTCAAAATTGGAAGGCAAATCATCCGATCCATCCCACCACCGAAGCAGCTGGTCTAGTGTTGCGTTGTGTATTTCGCAATATGGTTCCATCGGCCATCTAACGCATTTCTGGCGAAGTTTCAGGATCATCGGCCCTCGGTGCGCGGCGCGGCGGGTGCGTCAGCAGCCGGCGTGACCCGCGGACAAGGGTTCGATGCATTTTCTGGTTCCCGTTCATTTTTAGACCATGGGTCGAAACTCAGGGGCCTGAAAATCCCCAGAAGGGAATCCTCCAAGTCAAGAACCCTGAACCTGCGGCTTAAATGTTTGAAATTGCTCCGTCGCCGATACGAAATCCCGCCACATTGAATTGAGGGTGTTGTCACGCCTGGCAGAAATTTCCCGCTCGATGAGCGGTAAGCAACCGAGAAAGCAGCCACCGAGATCCGAATCAACAAAATCCTTCAACGGACTTCCGAGCTTTTCGGAGAAGGCGCGCAGGCGGGAAATATAACACGATAGGTAATGGAGGTGATGGTAAGATGGGTCGACAGTATCAACCCCAGTCATCATCGCAGGATGGTGGTCCATATCGCGATGCTCGTCGCGAACTCCTCGCTCTGGGCGTAAGCCCGGGCGAGGTGCCCGAGGCGTCTCGGAGCCGCAAGGGCCACTGGCGGATGAGCCAGATGTCGCTGGTGCGGCACGCGCTCAACAACCGATGCCTTGAAGATCTGGGGGTGCCGGACATGAAGGCCGTCTGGAAAAGCTTCACTATGGGCCCTTGGCCCGGGTCTCATCGGAACCGCCCTATACGGTGCCGTGCGCAGGGTGGTGTGGGACCGGGGAGCTAATCACTCGCCGGGAGCCGATTCGGTCTTCTTAGGTGCATCGGTTGACGGCGGTGATCGTCTTGCAGCACGACATGAGGCAAAAGTAGATCTCGACACTGTCGCCATACTCACCCCAGATAGAAATATCGTCGGTCAGCACGCCCGTGAATGAAGCAAACACGTCAACTCTGACAGGCTTGTCCCTCCACTCGCACCTCTTGTTCTGGCACGGCCACTGAATCCCTCCTTGCACCGGGCTAAAACTGTCGCCGAATCGAACAAGCTTCCAATAGTCCAGGTCCTTCAGGAGTTGGAAGTCGGCCTTGCTCTCGGGATCCTCGTTGAAGTGATTGGAGCCGTGCTCGGAGGCAACGATGGCGCGATGCTGGACATATGAGAGTGGCACCAGGGACGCAGGGAGCTCAGGAAATTGATCTGGATAAGGGTAATCCTCCCCTTCGTCTACGTCCTCCTTGTGAAGTGCGCTAAGGATGGTGATCTTGTCATCACTATCGACCGAATACTGCACCTCACCGCCACCGAATCCGTATCGCAGCGGGTAATAGAGAGGGAGGAATCGAACGTCTGATTCGTCAGGCTCAATCGGCACCAAAGGATCATTCATGTCCAAGAGCATCATCAGGTGCATCGGCACCTTGTGCTTCTTGGGGACGACGCCGTCATGGCAAGATGGGCCGCCGAATCGATGCTCGTAGTCGCCCTTTGTGAAGCGAACGATCGATGGCCATGGGTCGTAGCGGCTCTTAATCATCTGTTTTTTGACCGAAGAGTGGATTGTATCGATTCGAGACTCTGACCAACCGTCTCCCCGGGGTCAATTGCCTTGAGCCGCCACGGGCGGGGCCATCCAGTTGACTGTTTTCCAGTAAGGTGCATCGCGTGCGTCACTCCCCCTGACGATACGCTTCCCGTGGATTCGTGCGGTTGCCGGGGGGGCGGAAACCCCGAATCGGGGGTTCCCCGGGATGCCTCGTACGACAACAACAAGTGATCGTCGTACTGGCCCGGTTTTGGCGCCTTCATCTTTCCCGCCGGTCGGGATGCGATGCTCCGCGGTCTTTCGGCACCCAGAGAGTGACGGCCGGTTCGGTCACGGGCCGGGAAGGGAACTTCCGGATCGCATGATCCGGCGGGTTCTTGACGCTGGAGGGGATTCCGGATGGATTGGCGAGATGGATTGGAAATCGATCGTAACGGGAGCTTTCGGGGCGGGATGCGTGTTTTCGCTTGTCTCGTGCGGCATGCACGGCAGCGCGGGGTTGACTGGAGCGACGGAGGACGCGCCTCGGGTGAAAAGGGAAGTGGGGAAGCTCGCGTCTTCGAAGATCACGGTGGAGACGCATGTGTTCACGGCGCCGGCTGGATTTGGTTTCGTGCCCGGGGAGGGGAAGCCGGCGGTGGCAGGCACCTATGCGCCGGAGGTGGGAGATCGATTTGTGAAGTCGCTTCCCCGACGCCGCGGTTTCGATCCGGTCGGGAATACTCCGTCGCGATCGACGGGGAATCCGGGCGAGGTGAAGCTGGTGAGGGACTTCGTCTATGCCACCGAGTATGAGCCACCGGTTGTGAAATCTGGAGTGGACGGTGCGCCGGCCGCGGTCACGCCGGCGACGCCGACTTCATTCGAGACCCGGGAACTCGGGTTGAAGATGAACTACACGGCGCGGCGAATGGCCGACGGGAGGATTGAGCTCAAGATGAACCTGATGCGGAGCGCCTTCCTGGGTTTCGTGAACTACGGATCGCCGATCACCGCGCCCGCGAAAGGGCTCTTCGGGAGGAAGATCGAGGTGACGCTAAGCGAGAACCGGATCGAGATGCCTGTGTTCGACGTCAAGACGCTCAAGACGGGGATCATCGTCAATGACGGGGACTACGTCGCGATCGACGGAATCGTTGCCAATACCTCAACCGACTGGCCCGGGTTCTCGGCGAGTCCCGATGCGGACGGTCTTACATCCGGCGCGAACCTCGTCGCCCTGATCCAGGTGAAGGCGGAATAGCAGAGCGCTCCCAGGGCGGGGCGCTTCGGTGGGCAGGGATGAATTCCAGGCTTTCCGTCCGGCCTCAACAGAACTTGGCGTGGAGGATGTGCAGGCCGAGGAGGTGGTTGAGGAGCGCGTCCTTGCGGACCAGACTGGTCGGGTCGGTGTCGGCGCGGTAGCCGGCGATGAACTGGTCGACGCGGTCGGGTGACAAAATGCCGCAGCGGGCGACGGCCTCGCGGTTGAGGAAGCTGTGGATGAGCTCGTTGACCCGGGCCTTCTTCTTGTCGTCGGTGTGGGCCGGGGGCGCCATGAAGGCGAATTTCTCACGCTTGTAGAGGATCTCCGGCAGGACGCCGCGGACGGCTTCGCGTAGGACGTACTTCTCGATGTTGCCCTTGATGCGGAAGTGGGGCGGGACCTTGAAAGCAGCCTCGGCGAGGTGGTGGTCGAGGAAGGCGGGCCGGCTTTCCATGCTGTTGGCCATGTCGACGCGGTCGCCGCCCCAGTTGAGGATCTGGCCCTCGAGCTGGCACTTCGCCCAGGTGTACTGGGCGCGGTCGAGCGGATGGCGGCCTGCCATCATCTTGCCGTCGATGCGGCCGGCAATCTCCTCGATCGGGTCGTAGTCGCGGAGTTCGTGGGCGACGTCGTCGGCGAGCAGCGGGCGGGCGAGGTCGAGGGTCTCCATCCACGGCTGGATCCACGATGGGGTGAAGCCGCAGATGGCGTCGAAGGCCGGGTGGTGGCGCTCGTTCTCGGAAAGAATGGCCCCCTTGAAGAGCGAGTTGGTTTTTTCCAAGGCGGCCTGGTACTCGGCGCGGATGTGCTCGGGCTCGTTGGCGATACCGTGGAGGAACATGTCGCGCTTGAAGCCGGGATAGCCGGCGAACAGCTCGTCGGAGCCCTCGCCGGTGACCACGCAGCGGTAGCCGCAGTCCCAGACGCGCTTCGACATCAGGTTCTTGGCGACGCCGAGGGTGTTGTAGAAGGTGCGCTCGGCGTGCCAGACGGTGTCGATGTAGTTCTGGCCGTAGAGATCGTCGGCGGCCAAGGTGATCATTTCCTGGTCGGCATCCATCGAGACCGCCATCTCGCGGGCGATGGCGGACTCGTCGTAGTCGACGTTGTCGAAGGCGATGGTGAAGGCCTTGACCGGTGACTGCATGGCGCCGGTGGCGAGGCCGAGGATGCAGCAGGAGTCGATGCCCCCGGAAAGGTAGCAGCCGACCGGGACGTCGGCCTCGAGTCGGAGCACGACCGCTTCGGTGAGGAGTTCGCGGACGGTCTCGACATGATGCTGTTCGTCGTCCGGGCGGTCGTGGTGTCCTTCCTCGGGGAAGTCGAGGTCCCAGTATTTGATCTTCTGGATATCGAGGCGGTCACCCTTGCGGCGGACGCGGAGGATGTGGCCGGGCGACAGGGACTCGATGTTCTTGAACGCGCTCATGCCGGGCGCGATCGTCTGCATGAGCTGGTGAAGGGCCGCCTTCTCGTCGAGTTCGGCGGGGATCTCCGGGTGGGCGAGCAGGGCCTTGACCTCGGAGGCCCAATGGATGGTGTGGCCGTCCTGGATGTGGATGAAAAGCGGGCGGATGCCCCAACGGTCGCGGATCAACAGCAGCTCGTCGTTTTCCCGGTCGTAGAGGACGAAGGCGAACTCGCCGCGCAGGTGGCGGGTGAAGTCGAGGCCCATCTTGCGGTAGAGGCCGTGGGCGATTTCGGAGTCGGACTTGGTGGCGAAGCGCTGGCCTTCCGCCATGAGCAGGGAGCGGTGCTTCTTGAAGTCGTAGAACTCGCCGTTGACGGTGGAGACGAAGCGCTTGTCGAGGGAATGGATCGGCTGGGTCCCGTGGGCGAGGTCGTTGATGGACAGGCGGGTGTGGCCGAGGGCGAGGCCCTTGTCCTTCTCCAGGTAGGTCGTCTGCGCGTCCGGGCCGCGATGGAGGATCGTCTGGAGCTGGTCCATCAGGACCGGCTCGCGGTTGTCGGAGAGGGGACGGGCAGAAAAGGATCCGGCGATGCCGCACATGGGAACTTGCTGTTGGTCGGGATTGGGTGAAGTACGGCTTCCACGGTAAAAAGGCGGAAGCCCGGGTCTCAGGGATTGAACTCGGGGAGGCGGTCGAGCCGGCCGAGGACGGCGAGGAGCAGGGCCTGGCGGACGAAGACGGCGCCGTGGGCCTGGGAGAAATAGAGGTTGTGCGGGGTCTTATCGAGCGATGTGTCGAGCTCGTCGAGGCGCGCCAGCGGGTGGAGGATGACCGCGTCCTCCTTGAGGGGACTTTCGGAGTCCAGCTTGTAGCGGGAGTCGAGCGACTTGTAGGAATCGCCCAGGAAGGCGATCGAGTTCATGTAGATGACATCGAGCCGCGGCAGGCTTTCGCGGATGTCGTTGGTGACCTCGTAGACGATGTTGGCGCGGTCGAGGCTCTCGGTGACGTCCTTGCCGAAGGGGTCGGCCATTTCCGAGATGACGGTGACCTTGCCGATGTGCTCGCTGAAGAGCAGGGACATCAGCAGGAAGGACTTCACGGCGCGCATGGAGCCCGGGGTGCCGAGGATGCCGAGGTTGAGCTTGGTGTCGCCGGTTTCGAACGGCGCAGCGAGGCGGGGCTTCCATTTGAGCAGGGCATACCAGTCGGCCAGGGCCTGGGTGGGATGCTCGCCGGAGCCGTTGCCGGCGTTGATCAGCGGGATGCGGAGGTTTTCGAGGATGCGCTTGGTGGCGTCGGTCTCGGTGTGGCGCATGACCACGCAATCGCAGTAGGCGTTGAACATCTCACCGATGTCCTGCAGCGACTCGCCCTTCTTGGCGCCGGTGATGGAGCCGTCGGGGATGGAAATGACCTTGCCGGCGAGGCGATGCACCGCGCTTTCAAAGGAAGTACGGGTGCGGGTCGACGCTTCGAAGAAGGCGGTGGTGATGATCTTGCCATCGAGCGGGTGATAGGGCCAGATCTCGACCTGCTCGAGAAAGGCGGCGAGTTTGCAGAGTTCGGCGACTTGGCGGAAGCTGAACTGGCGGGCGTAGAGGACGTTCTGGCCGGAGAGTTCGGCGAGCACGTTCAAGTCCGGTGGCGAGGACTCGAAGAGGTTGCGGGGCTCGGGCCTGGTCGCGTCGGAGTCGCGCGGCGGCTTGAGGTAAGGCGTGGCGGGATTGGGGTGGAGCGCGTCTTTCATCCGTGGAAACGGTTCGGGGTTCGGGGATGCGGGATGTGCCGTGGGCGCGGCTACCAGAGTTCGTGTTTCTTCCAATCCCTGAAAAGCAGCAGGACCAGGGCCAGCGCGCCGAGGGCGGTCCAGATCAGGCCGAGCATGACGAGAAAGCTGAGGAAGCCGGAGGAAAACATTACAGGTCAGGATTGCGGGGATGGCTGCCGTGTGTCGGCGATCTCAACGGCGGCGATGAATCGCGCGGCGATCGTGAACACCATGGAGACGGCGGCGCCGACGAGTGCCCCGGTGTAGGTTTGGAGGCGAAAGTAGCACAGCATGCCGGCGACGCATCCACAGATGATGCCGGCGATGACGAGTCCGCGGTTGAGCCGTTTCCAGAAAAGCCCGGCGATGACCGGCCAGATCAGGCTGGCGACCAGTGCCCCGGAGCTGAACAGGACCTGGTCGACATTCCAGCCGCTCAGCGCGAGGCCCCACGCGATGAGCGAGACGATGATGATGCTGGTGGCAGCCACCGGACGGAACTTTGCGGGGTCGAGGGTTTGTTTGAACACGCCTTCATAGACATCGCGCACCAGCAGGTCGGAGGTGGCTGCGAGGAGCGAATCGATGGACGATGCCATCGAGCAAAACAGGACCACGAGGATGAGGGCACCGGCGATCTTGCCGAGGCCGGCCATGCTGAGGACATGTTCGGCAACCTGCGGACCGACCTGCGAGGCATCGGTGATGTTCACGCCGAGCGGGCCGGCGGCGAGCGCGACGAAGCCGGCGGCAATCGGGATAGGGAACCAGAGGATGCCGGAGAGGAAGAAGGCCTTGGGGGCGATCGTGCGGCGCATCGCGAAGGCGCGCGACCACCAGACGTTGTTGTGCATGACCTCGCCGAAGCCGAACAGCATGTTGTTGAAGATGGCGAGCAGTGCCGCGGGCATCATCAGGTCGAGCAGGGCGGGCTGGTGCCGGGTGAGGTGGGCGTGGACAGCGGCGACGTCCATGCGGGTGACGACGGTGAAACCGATGAAGACGATGCCGACGAGGATGATCAGGCTTTGGATGAAGTCGGTCCCGATGACCGCGTAGAGCCCGCCGAAGAGGGTGTAAATCACGCAAACCACGAGGATCAGCGTCATGCCTTGCGCGTAGGGGATGTTGCCGAGGACTTCCAGCAGCTTGCCGCCGGCGATGGCCATGGTGACCAGCCAGGTGACCGAATACACCAGAGTGATGGCGAGGAAAACGGCCCAGCCGGTGCGGCCGTAGCGGAGCCGGAAGAAATCGCCCGCCGTCACGCCGTGCGGGAGCAAGCCCCGGATGCGGAAGGCCAGTGGGGCGAAAAGCATCAGCCCGAAGGAGGCCGAAGCGTAGGCAAGCATGCCCCAGACGCCCTTTTCATAGGCCAGCAGCGGGGCGACCATGGTGGTGTTCGACGTCACCCAGGTGGCCATGGCCGTCGCGGTGCCGAGCGACAGCCCGACATTGCGGCCGGCGAGCATGAAACCGTCGCTGGTCTTCGCCTTGCGCCCCCAGTAGATGCCGAGGGCGATCCAGATGAACCCAAGGGCGATGACGATGGCCCAGCCGGTGCTGGCGGTGATGGAAGTGGCGAGCAAGTGGAAACGGGGAGGTCAGGTGCCGGTGCGATGCGCGAGGAAGCCGTGGACGATGGCGCCGATGGTCAGGGCGGCGACGGTGAAGCCGGTGCCGAGGAGGAGGAAGAGGGTGCGGCGATCCATGAAGTGGACCCGCAGGGTGAGGGTGTCCGACCACGGGCCGGCCTCGCCTGCGGGAGTGATTGCCCGGACGCGGAAATGGTAGTCGCCTTCGCGAAAGCCGCTGAGAACGCTCGCGGTGTCGGGCCCTTCATAGCGCGCGTCGGCCAGGGAGAAGGTGGGCGCCGTGGATTGCTGCAACTCGAAGTGGAGCGGCCCGCTATCGGGAGGGACGGGCCAAGAGAGATCGACGGTGCCGTCGTCGCTCCGGTGAATGCCTTCGCGTCCGGGATAGTCGCAGTCGAGTTCGGGCGTTGGCAGCGCGGCGGCCGCGGTGGCGAACAGTGCACCCCAGACGAGGCCGGCGAAGGCCGACCTGCAAAATCTCGGGTTGGAAAAAGTAACGCGGATGGTTCCGGGTGGTTCGATTGCACGCCAAAACGGGGCGCTGCAGTGCGAAAACGACGCGCGTAGGGTTGGGGGTGTGGCGACCGATTGCAAATTCTTTCTGGCATCATCGACGCCACCCGCTTTGGGTGAGGGAAATGCTGGTGACGGAAGACACGAAGATTTCGATCGAACGGCTGCGCGAGGATTTGAAGCAGCTCGCGGAGATCGGCCGCGGTGAAGATGGCGGGCTCTACCGGATGGCCTTCACAGCCGCCGACATGGAAGGCAAGGCCTGGCTCGAGCAAAAGATGAAGGATGCCGGGTTGGAGACCTGCCGCGACGGGGCGTGCAATGTAATCGGCAAGCTGGCCGGCAAGGTTGCCGACGCGCCGTCGCTGGTGATCGGTTCACACATCGACACGGTGCCTTGCGCCGGGATTTTGGACGGCACCCTCGGGGTGCTCAGCGGCCTTGAGTGCCTGCGGGCGCTGAAGGAAGCCGGACGCGTGCCGGAGATGCCGGTGGAGTTGATTGCCTTCTCCGACGAGGAAGGACGCTTCGGCGGGATGTTCGGTTCCCAGGCCTTTGCCGGCCAGGTCACGCCGGACACGGTCCACAACGCGGTCGACCCGGGCGGGCTCAAGCTGGCGGACACCATGCAGGAACTCGGGCTCGATCCGTGGGATGCCCTGCAGGCGCGCCGCGATCCGGCGAGCATTGCCGCTTATCTCGAGTTGCACATCGAGCAAGGACCGGTGCTGTCGCAGATGCAGGAGCAGGTCGGAGTCGTCGAGGCGATCACCGGGCTCTTCAAGTGGACGGTGAAGTTTCATGGCGAACCGAACCACGCCGGAACGACCCCGATGCCGATGCGCCGGGATGCCTTCATGGGGGTGGCGGACTTCGCCCACGAGTTGCCGCGGATCCTGGATGAGAACGGGTCGGAAACTTCGCGGGCAACGATCGGCCGGGTGGAGCTTGCTCCGGGATCGCCGAACACCGTGCCGGGCGAGGCGAGGTTCTCGCTGGATGTGCGCGACACCGACGAGACGGTGATGAACGAGCTCGCCGCGGCGATCCGCAAGGCCTTGGCCGCGGTGGCGCGACGGCGGAGGCTGAGCTTTTCCTACGATGCGGAAAGCTGGATCCATCCCGTCGATTGCGATGCGGCGCTGGTGGACATCGTCGAGGATGCCGCGAGGTCCGCGGGGATGCGCTACCGCCGGATGGAGTCGGGGGCCGCGCACGACGCCCAGATCATGGCGACGGTCTGCCCGGTGGCGATGATCTTCGTGCCGTCCAAGGATGGGAAGTCGCATTCGCCGGCGGAGTGGACCGCGTGGGACGACATCGAGGCGGGTGCACAGGTGATGCTGGGGGCAATCGAGCGCTATGCGTTCGCCGGGGCGTAAGCAAAGCGAGGGGGGATTTGAGACGATCATGAGCGTGGCACCGATCCAAGACCCGTTGCGGGACAGCTATCGCGAGGCATTCATCACCAACCCGCGGCGCGCGGAGCACCTGGCCGACGGCCGGGTTGCGCTGCTGTGCATCGATGTCCAGTACCTGGACGCGGCCGACGGCTGGGGCTTGTTCGCCGACCCGGAGAAGAGCGGCGTGCCGGAGGAGGGGCGGAAGTACTACTTTGATCGTTTGCGGAGCACGGTGTTGCCCGGGATGAGGCGCTTGCAGGATGCTTTCCGCAGCTGCCGGCTGGAGGTCATCCACTGCCGGATCTGTGCCCTGACCCAGGACGGACGCGACCGCGGGGCGGGACACCGGCGTCTCGACCTGCTGGCGGCGCCGGGCAGCAAGGAAGCGGAATTCCTGGAGGAAGTGGCGCCTGCGGGGGACGAGATCGTGATCAACAAGACCGCGAGCGGGGTCTTTTCCTCGACCAACATCCACTACGTGTTGGGGAACCTGGGAATCCGCTCGCTCTACCTTTGCGGGGTCTACACCAACGAGTGCGTCGAGACGGCGGCGCGCGACGCCTGTGATCTCGGGTACTTCGTCACCGTCGTCGAAGATGCCTGTGCCACCGTGACGCCGGCGCTCCACGATGCCTCGGTCGCCACCTTGCGGGATCGCTACGCGCGGATCGCCTCGGTGCAGGAGGTGCTGTGGGATTTGGATCTGCTCAGCGATTGCTCGGCGGCGGGGATCATCACGCGGAAGGGCTGAAGGATCCTACGCGATCCCGTCCTACGCGATTCCGTAATGGTGGCTCTAAGGGTTTTTGCTACCTATTAAGGAAATCTGAATATTCAGGTTGGCCTCAAAGCAACACCACCCACACCACCTCCTCCGATGACTCCTCAGGAAAAGATGAACCAGTTGGCTGCCGCCGCCCTCCGCGCTGCTCCCCCTGCCGGATCAGCTCCGAAGCCTGCGACCTACATGGCGCCGTTCGGAAAGCCGACGGAGAAGGAAGTGAAGCCGGTGGCCAAGGCCCCGGAGGCGGCTCCCGTCGCAGCGCCCGAGGCCGAGCAAACCGAAACGACGGTCACCGCCACCCAGCATGCCGACGCTCCCGCCAAGGCCTTCATCGACAAGCCCGACGCAGAGCTCCGTGCGATGATCGAGGATCGCGAGGAGAAGATCGGCAAGAAGTTGGGACGCCAAAGCCTCGCCGTGACCCTTTCGCTGCTGGGCCTCCTGGCGGCAGGCGGCGTATGGTATGCGGTTTCTCCGGGTGCCCAGGCTTCGGTGGCGAAGCTGGTTCCGGCTCTGAAGCAGAGCGTCAACGACGCCAAGATGATCGGTTCGATCACCAGCCAGTATGACGAGTCGCTGGAGAAAATTTCGGTTCACGGCAAGCGCATCGACGACGCGACTGCGTCGCTCGGGATCGATCCGACCTCCGTCAGCAAGGAAGACAACCTGTCGATGGACGACGAGATGGGGAAGATGATGGGCGAAGGCGCGGTGACCACCGGTGACCGCGACAAGCTTCTCCAACAGAAGTTCGGCTTCGTCGAAAAGCTGATGGGCAAGCGGGCCGGGGGCGATGAGGCTCCGGCCATGAATCCCTGATCCCTCGGATCAGGGCTGCGAGTCGATTTTCTTCCGGGCCTCTTCCAGCATGGCCGGGTTCGATTCCAGAAGATCGGCAATGGCCCGGATCACCGCCAGTGTCGGGCGCGAGACGTGGTGCTCCATGCCCTCGACATCGCGGTAGATGGTGTCCTCGTCGAGCCCGAACAGGCGCAGGAATCTCGTCAGGGTTTCGTGGCGCTCGATGATGGCTCGGGCGATCCGGTGGCCCTCCTCGGTCAGGACGGTGCCGCGGTACTTCTCGTGGTTGACCAGGCCTTCGCTATCGAGCTTGCGCAGCATGTTGGTCACGCTGGCCTGGGAGATGCCGAGGTTCTTCGAAATGTCCACGGCGCGGGCATATCCCTTCGCCTCGATCAGATGGAGGATCTGTTCGAGGTAGTCGTCCATGGCGACGGAGCCACTGGTTCTTTGGGATCTGGCGGGCACGGGAGGAGTGAAGACGGGCGGAGGAGATCGCGCAACTTTGCATGTTGCGGGCGATCTGGATCGGTCGGAGGAAGTGACGGACAACCGGCAGGTTAGGTTGGGTGTGTGGCCAAAGCGGACCGTTAGAAAAGTTCGCCTTGCGAGGGCGGTTGCGTTCGCTGAAGTGGATTCGGCACGCCGCTGGCAACCTCCAGGATGCCGTCGGGACGGTGGAAGTCCTTGAAGTCGCCGCCGTCGAGGTAGCGGTCGATTTCGTCCGGCATGAGGACGACCAGCATCCGGTCATGCACCCGGCCGACCTCGCGGTTGGGGAGGGTCGTGATCATCGAATAGCAATTCCCGAATTCGGCGGAAGGCTCCCAGACCCCGGCAACCCACAGCAATTCCTCCTGCGGATGGCGGAAGCGGTGGGTGGTTTTCGCGCCTGCGGGGCCGCTCCACTCGTAGAACTCGGAGACGGGAACGATGCACCGGCGTTCGGCGAAGGCCTCCCGCCAGATCGGGCTTGCGAGCTTGTCGTCGCGGGAATTCACGACCGGCTTCCAGGCACTCGGCTTGCCGCTCGCCAGCTTGAAGCGCCGGCGGAAGCCCCAGCTCATGTCCTCCAGCAGCCGGCTCGAGGTGACCACGGGAGCGAGGTGGGTGGGGCGGACGGATTCCATGCCCGCCGGTTCCGCTTTGCCGCGGGTGTTCTTTTTCCGGAACCAGCGTTCCGCCTTGCCCCGGTCTTGCTTGTAGAAGGTGCACATGGTTCCAGGGCAGGGGCGGGTATCATCGGCCGAACAGCGCCTCGCGGAGCACGGGCCGGTCGGACTCGGCATCCCAGTAGCCGAAGCCGGCCTTCCAATCCCACATCGCCCAGGGCAGGCCGCGCTTCTCGGCGGCGTGCCGGAAGGCCCCGCTGTAGCGGCGGCGGCTGGCGAGGTCGGCTTTCGCATAGGAGCCGAATTCGCCGATGTGGATCGGGCGGCCGAAGTGCTCCGACCACGCGACGGCGTCGTCCAACAGCGATTCGATGACGGCCGGGCTGCATGGGTTCTCGTCTGTCGGCCGGGTGTTGTAGTGGTCGATCCAGGCGACCAGGCCGGGATCGCCTCGCAGTGATTCCGGGACCGTCGCCGGAACCGCGGGCGGGCCGGGAAAGGTGATGCCACGGAGATCTTGGTAACCCACCCACTCCGCCTGTTGGTGGGTGAACTGGAAGGGTTCGTAACTGTGGACCGTGACGATGATCCGATCATCGGCGTCCGGCAGGACCAGCCGGTCGAGCCCCTTCACGCCGGCCCACTGCGGGGGATCGGCGAGCAGGATGCGCGACGGGGAAGTCTTGCGGATGGCTGCGATGGCGTCGGCGTGGACCGCGGTGAGTGCCTGGTGGTCGAGCTCGCCATGGGGTTCGTTGATGAGCTCGAAGTAGAGCTGCGGGGGCCAGCCTTGGAAATGCTCCGCGATGGTGCCCCAGGTTGTCGCGAAGGTGGCACGGTTCGATTCGGGGTCCTTGAATAGCGGTTCGAAGGACTGCCAGTTGAGGATGACGGTGAGCTTGAGATCGATTGCGTGCTTCAGCACGGGTTCGAGTTCCGCGAGCAGCTGCGGCTTGATCTTTCCGCCGTCGAGATGGAATTGCCAGGCGACGGGAACGCGGAGATGGTCGAATCCCTCGGCGGCGATCTTGTCGATGTCCCGGGTGTCGTAGCGCACGCCCCATTCCCCGGGCGGGGTGTCCCAGCAGTTGCCGAGGTTCACCCCGCGCTTCAATTTCGCGCAAGCGCGGTGGGCGGGCGTGTCGCGGGGCAGCCGCGCCGGCAGCTTGGCACCGGGGACCGTGGCGGCGCGGGCATGGAGCGTGAGAGTGACCGGGACTCCGGCTTTCACCGCGAGCCGCCCGAACAGCGGACGGCCGTGCCAGGATGCGGCACAGCGGTCGCCATCCAGCGGCTCGCTGCCGGCCAGGGGCCAGTCGCCGGGCTGGACGTAGGGGCGCCATGGCGATTCCCAGCCGGAAGGCTTGCCACCGGCATCGGCTTCGAAGCTGCCGTTTGGCAAACGGGCCCCGGTGACGACGAACTTGTCCCAGAGGATCTCCTGCCGGCGCAGCACGCCGGGGCGTTCTTCCGCCCACGGTCCGCTGAGGTCGAGTTCGACCACGCCGTCGTGAGCGGGGATGAAGCGGATCACCTGCTCGCGCCAGCGCCACCAGGAGACGGGAAAGCTGACGGTGGTGACACGGGAGCGCTTCTCCGCTGACTCCCCGTCGTTTCCGGGAGTCGCCAGGCCGGAGGAAATCCACAGCTCGCGCAAGGGTGCGCCATCGTCCGGCACGCGCAAGGACATCAGCCCCTCGGATGGCTGGAAAGGCACGAACTCCTCCGCCGGTAGCGCCGGGGCGACGAGGAGGAAGAGGAGCGCGTGCAGTTTCATTCGACGGAGGAACGCTTAGGTCGGCTTCTCGTTTCGCAAGGAGGGGACCATGCTCAGCCAGGTGGTCGCCAGCGTCAGCAGGACGCCCACGCCGAGGGCCGGACCGGAGTTTCCTTTGCCCACGGCTTGCCCGGGGTGGGTCGCAAGGTCGATGGCGACGTAGCCGCCGAGAGCGAGGATGGCGACCAGGAAGGATCCGAACAGCAGGCGGCCTTTCTTCGACTCGTTGGTGAACACGAGGGTCGAGGGAATGGCCGCGAGCATCATGGTCACGCCGGCGACCGCCAGCGGGATCATGCCGAGGGCCATGCCGGCGACGAGCAGCACCAGCCCGCCGAAGAAGAGGATGCCGACCGCCACGCCCTCGGCCTTCTCACCGCGGTCGAGCGACATCCGGGCGACCGGGTCCTTCAGGATCAGGAGATTCGCGATGCCGCTGGAAAGCCAGGTGCCGAAGAGAAAAATGTAGTAGATCAGCACCACCGGGATCACCAGCAGCGGGTGGATGGCAGCCGCGATGTTCCGCACCACGCGGAATCCGATGACCAGCGCGATCAGAATCAAGGTGCGGTTCTTCTCATTGAAGCGCTGCATGAAAAAGGCCCAGCGCAGGAACATCCGGTAGAAGCCGGAGCGGGCGCGGTAGCTTTGCTTCAGTCCTTCCCGGGCGTGTTCGAGTTCGGGATCCAGGCGTAGCGCTTCCTTGAAGTGGTTCTCGGCCTCCTGGACCTGATGGCGTTGCAGCGCGGCCCAGCCGGCGTTGGAAAACGAAAACGCGTTCTCGGGATCGCGCTCGAGCCGGCGGCGGCTCTCCCGGGCGGATTCGTCGAGCTTGTTCTGCAAACGCAGCGCGTGGGCGAGCAGGTTCGACGCGGTTTCGTCGTCGGGATCGAGCTCCAGCGTGTGCCTCGCATTCTCCTCGGCGTCCCGCCAGCGGCTGAGTCCGCAGAGGGCGACGGTCTTGGCGTTCCTCGCGTAGGTCTCCTCGGGGTCGAGGGCGATGGCCGACTCGGCGAGCGGCAGCGCTTCCTTCTCTCGATTCAATGCCGAGAGGATGTTCGATTGGAGCGCGAGCGGGAAGGGGTGGCCGGGAAGCAGGCCGGTCGCCTTCCTGGCGTCTTCCAGGGCCAGCTGCCGGGCGCCCTGGATCTCATTGCGGTTTAGCGCGAGCTCCAGATAGGCGTGGGGGTCGTCCGGGTCCTGGGCCAGATGGCCGAGAAGCAGCCCGACCGCTTCCTCGTGGCGACGATGTTGGCGCAGTTGGCGCGCGCGGGTGAAGGCGGTGCTCATTTTTTCAAACCGAGGTGGACCAGTACATCGTCGTAGAGACCGCTCTGGTTGGCGTAGAGCGCGTGGTTCTTGGCGGTCTCGAACCACTTGCGGGTCGAGGGCTTCACCTCCTTCGCCGCCTTGGCCAGCAGCTTGCCGCTGACCGGAACGACCGCGCCTTTCTTCATCGCCTCGGCAATGGCCGACTCGGTCGCCTGGTCGAACACCGCGCGGAGGTCAGCACCCGAGAAGCCGTCGGTGCGTTTCGCCAGATCCGCCGGGTCGAAGTCGACCAGCGGTTTGCCCTTGGCATGGATCTTCACGATGTCCGCGCGGGCGCCTGCATCGGGCGGCGGGACGAAGATGATGCGGTCGAAGCGGCCGGGACGGAGGAAGGCGCTGTCGAGGTGCCACGGGGCATTGGTGGCACCGAGGATCAGCAGCCCGTCATTGGCCGCCTGGGCCCCGTCGAGTTCGCTGAGGAACTGGTTGATCAGGTTCCGCCCGGCGGACTGTCGGAGATCCCGGCGGTCGGCGGCCAGTGCGTCGGTCTCGTCGAAGAACAGCACCGCCGGCGCCGACTTGCGGGCGAGCTCGAAGATCGCGTGGAGCTTCTGCTCGGACTCACCCAGATACATGTCGAGCACCTGATGGAGGCCGATCGAGAAGAAGGCGGCATTGATCTCCCCGGCGGTGGCCCGAGCCATCAGAGTTTTGCCGCAGCCCGGGGGGCCGTAGAGCAGAACGCCGCCGCCCGCTTTCTTGCCATAAGCGGCGAAGAGGTCGGGGTTCTTGAGCGGATGGATGATCTTCATCCGGATGTCCTCCTTGACCTTCTCCATCCCGCCGACGTCGTCGAACTTGAGGTCGGCCTTGACCTTGAACTCGAGGTTGAGGTCGCGGGCGGCCACGGCGTCCATGCCTTCCAGCGGGGAATCGTCTTCTTCCTCCTCGCGGGTATGGCCGGACGAAGTCATGGCGACCCGCTTGTTGCCGCCGGCCTTCAGGATGGACTGGAGCAACTCGTCGTCCGCTGCCGACCGGTCGAGGTCGACCGCCGTGTCGTAGTAGGATCGGGCGGTCACGGCGTCGCCCTCGTCGAGCGCGATCCGGGCGCGCAGCAGCCAGGCGGCGGCAAAGCCGGGCTTCTGGCTACAGAGCGACTCCAGCCGGACCGCGGCCTCGGAGCTGTTGCCGGACAGGTCCGCCAAGCGGGCGATCGCCAGCAGCGATTCGCTGTGGTCGGGCTTCAGGGCGAGCACCCGGTCGAAGCAGGCGCGGGCGTCGGCGAGCTCGAATCGGTCCTCGTGCATCTTTCCCACCAGAAGTAGCAGCGGGATGTTGTCGGGCGATGCCGCGAGGGCGGCCTTGAGGGCTTCCAGTTCCATCCCGCGAGAAAAGCCGACCGTCGGGATGAAGCAAGCCCAAGCGGGAAAATCACCGCTACTTCAACTTCGACGCAACCGCCATGACTTCATCGACCACGGACTGCACCCCCTTGCGGGCGGAGTCGTCGGTGAGGGTGCCGTTGTCATCGAACTTCCCGTAGGCGCCGCCAAGGGCGAACTGTTTCGGCACGACCATTACCCCGATGTTGCCGAGGATCGAGCGCAGCGTCACCAGTCCGCGGAGCCCGCCGAGCGCGCCGGGGGACGCGGCGATCAAGCCGGCGACCTTGCCCTTGTAGGCCGCCAGCGGCGCTTCGTCGTCGCTCTCGGCGCGGCTGACCCAGTCGATGATGTTCTTCATCAACGGCGTGACCGATGAGTTGTACTCGGGCGAGGCGAAGAGGATGGCGTCGGCGGCAAGGAACTTCTCCTTGAGGGCCTTGGCCTCGGCAGGCAGACCGCTGGCATCTTCCAGTTCCTGATCGAAGAGCGGGAGAGGGAAATCGGCGGGATCGACGAGGTCGGCCACGGCACCGGCGGCGGTGATCAATTCCGCGGCGACCGCGGCGAGCTTGCGGTTGACGGAATCGCGGCGGGCGCTGCCCGGGAGGATGAGGATTTTCAACATGCGCCGAACCTACGCGGAAACCGCGGAGAGGAAAGGGCTTGTTCGCGAGTTCCGGCGGGGAGCGGGGGGACGAGGCACGCCGGATCCAGGCGGCAACCGCGGGGTCGTGGATCTCTCCCTTGAGTCAGTCCTTCCGGCCTTGCTCCTTCCTCTTTCGCTCGAGTCCTTCCAAGTGAACCCGCCTGGCCAATTCCTTTCGCGCTTTCTCCTTCTGTCGACAGTCGCGGCAGCGCACGGCGATCTGCTCCCAAGCGCCGCCCGCTTCCTCATGCCACCACTTCTGCTGCCGGCTGGTCCAGATCTCGGACTTGCCGCAGTCGATGCACTTAAACCGCCAATTCAGATAGTACCTCCCGGCGAGGGTCGGAATCGGCGAGGTTGGCATGCAACTGCGGGACGTGATCTTGGAGCGATCGATTGGAGCCAATCGCTTGGCCGCCGCTTTCTGCCGGATGCTGCGTTCCTCCGCGAGTTGATCGGCGGCTCGTTTCCGTTGGCGCTTCCGCTCTTTCTGCCCGGAAATCAGCTCGCGCTTCTTCTTGTTGCTGCTCATGAGTTCGCCAGAGAACGGCGAAACTATATTACTCCATGGGAAGTCTCAACTTCCCGGTCCGGGCTGACGGACAATGGCAGCGAAAGCCTCCACTACTTCGACGGCACCTGCGGCCGCAGGCCGAGGATCCGGTCGAGGTTGTAGCGGAGTCCGGTGGTGATCGCGGCGGGGTCGATCGGCTCGGGTCCGTTGATCCGGGCCAGCAGGTCGCGCTTGCGGAGATCCTTGGCATCGGCGACTTCGGTCACCTGCGAGACGAAGGCGTCGAAGAGTTGCTTCTTCATCTCGGCAAGGGGATGAAACGGAGGAGCAGCTTCGCCTTCCGCGACAGAAGGTCGTTCCGGGCGCGTGATGGCGCCGGTATCCACCTCATGGCCGCGGGGCATTCCGTGGATGCGGAAGGCCAGGGCGCTGCCGTCGGGGGCGAAGGTCACCTCGAGCTCGAACGGGACCCAGGCCCACGAGTTGGCGCGGTGCATGACCGTCACCGCCACCATGGTCGAACCATCGGCCTGGGCCGTCTCGACCGGACGGGTGGTGCGGTAGGTGACGCCGCCGAGCGAGTAGTGGGCGGAGCCGTCGCGGGTCCAGCCGTTGAGGCTGGCGCCGAGGGCTTCTTCGTCGAAGGCGCTCGCAGCGGTGGCGGCGGCGAGGAGGATTGCGAGAAATGCTTTCACGGGAGGTGCTGGGTTAGAACGACAGGCGGGCGCCGGAGTGCCAGATCCAGGCGTCGGAGTCGAAACCGCCGCCGGCCTGGTCCTTGAGCAGGACGTGTTCGAGGCCGTTCATCAGGATCAGATCGTCCTGATAGAGGTGGAGGTTGGCGCCGAGGTAGAACGAATGGTACTCGTCGCCGATGAAGACCGGGCTGGAGTCGAAGTGGAGGTCGCTCGAGGTGCCCATGCCCCCGACCAGGCCTCCGGCATCGTCGGTGTCGGCGTAGGCGTAGCGGCCGACGATCTGGAGGGTGCCGGGCAGCGCCCAGTAGCTCGGTGTCAGGCTCAGCCCCAAGGCATTGGTGTCGCCGTTGGCGAGGATGAAGTCGCTGGCGAATCCGAACTTGCCCTGCTCGATCTCGACGCCGGCCGAGAACAGGTGTCGGAACGCGGGGTTGCGGGCGATCAGCTGGTTGCCGTTGGCCGAGCGGCGGCCGGCGACGTTGTAGCGGGGGATCGCCGGGTTGTTGCTCTCGTCGAAGTTGTAGATGTAGTCGAGGTGCCAGCGGGTTCTCATCGGCGTGCCATCGGCGTTCGGCTCGTCGGTCTCGTAGCCGAGTTTCGCCAGCAGGAAGCCGTCGCCCTCGATGCCCGGGATGTTCGAGTCGTTGTCGGACGAGTACCAGCCGAGCGCCCAGTCCCAGCGTCCGGAGTCCTGCCCGACCATGATGCCGAGGGTGGACGCCGGGGCGACCATGTTCACCAGCAGCGAGCGCTCGGGGACCAGCAGGTCCTGGGGTTCGGTCGAGTACTCGATCGAGAAGCCGGGCCGCATCTTGCCGTAGCTGACCCAGGTGTTGTCGAGGAAGCGGGTTGTGCCCTTGAGCCGCTCGATGCCGTTGAAGTTGGAATCCCCCGCGAACTCCGCGACGGCCTCGATCTCGGTGTTGTTGAAGGCCCTCATCCGCGCGCCGAGCCGGGCGCGGCGGGTGCGGGTGCTGTCGAGATCGACCGCGCGGCCGCCCTCGGGAGTCGCTTCGCCCCAGGCACCGCTCCAGTGGAAGAGCCCGCTGATCGCCAGCTGCTGGACGTAAGGGTTCGACGGGTCCTCGAAGAGAACCGCCTTCGACCAGACCGGGTCGGGCGGACTGGGAGCCCAGTCGGGCGTGATCAATACCGGTTTCTCAGCGCCTTCGCTTTCTCCCTCGGCGGGGGGCAGGGCGACGGCGGCGGCATCCTTCTTGCCTTCCAGCACATCCAGCGCCTCGTTGGCGTGGAGCGGGGCGAGGAGCAGGAGCGCCGCACCGGCGGGCAGCACAGGGTGGGGAAAGTGTTTCATGGCGGTCATTTGTCGGCGGCGTTCTTCGCGGCTTCCTCGCGGGCGGCGGCTTCGGCGCGTTCGGCCTCCTCGCGTTCCTCGCGCTGACGCTCGCGGTCGGCGGCGCGGCGGACGCGGCTGAGGTATTGCTCGAGGCTGGACTTGTCGCCGGTCTTGAGCGCGACGGCGCGCTGGATGTGGGGCAGGCCCTCGGAATACTGCTTTTCTCGTACGAGAAGCTGGCCCAACCCGAGGTTCGCCTGGTAAGCCACGGCGTCCATCTCGCTGGCCAGTTTGTAGTAGGTCTTGGCCTCGACCAGCGCGGCGGCGCGCTTGTCCTCGTCGGTCTCCGCGCGGGCGATGTCGTCGAAGTGGCGGCCGAGCTCGACGATGACCTCGCCGTTGGCGGGGTCGGAGGCACGGAGGTCCTGCAGCAGGCTGCCGACCCGGGCGGTGTCGCCGGCGCCGCGGGCAACGCGGACCTTGACCAGTTCCAGCTCGGTCTTCTCGGCGCTGGTGAGGCTGGCGGAGGCAGCCTTCTCGATCCGGCCGACGAGGGTTTCGGCTTTTTCCGGATAGCCGTAGTCATTGAGGATGCGGGCCGACTTGAGGGCGCGCGAGACGTCGAACTTGTCCGCCTTTTCGATCGCCTCGGTGTAGGCGAAGAGCGCGAGCTGGGCTTCACCCTGGTCCATGTAGAGGTTGCCGAGGAGGTTGAGCTCGTTTTCGCCGGCGAGTCCTTTCAGCCGCAGGGCCTCGAGGTTGACCGCGGCGTCGATCTTCTTGTCCTGGGCGATCAGGGCGTTGGCCTGCTGGAGCCAGAGCTGGCGGTCGCCCGGGTTCTCGGCGATCAGCGTGTCGAGCATGCTGGTCGCTTCCTCCATCTTTTCCTGCTGCATCAGCGCCTGCGCGAGGCCGAGCTTCCAGTCGCGGTTCTTCGGGTCGAGCAGGTAGGCCTGGCGGTAGGCGTTCTCGGCGGCGATGGCGTTGCTCTTCTGCAGGTAGCAGTAGCCGAGGATGCCGTAGGTGCGGGGGCTGGTCTCGCCCAGCTCGATGGCCTTCTGGAGCATCGGCATGGCGTCATCGACCTTGTTCTGGGAGATGTAGAGGTAGCCGAGGTTGGTGTGGGCGCGGCGGAAGCGCGGGAAGCGGCGGATGGCCTCGAGGAAGGCGCGGCGCGCCTCGTCCTGGCGGTCGGCGGAGAAGTAGAGGTTTCCGAGCACGAAGACCATCGCGGCGCTGATCTCGCCCGGCGGCTTCTCGGGATCGGTCGGGGCTTCCGTCTCCTTGATGAAGCGGACGATCTCCTGCTCGGCGGTGGTGAACTGGTTCTTGTTGAAGAGCTCGCCGACCTTGACCAGCAGCGCCTGCTCCTCGTTCGAGACGCGCGGTTCGACTTCGGAAATGAAGCCGTAGCTGCCGACGAACTCCTTCACGAACTTCGGGTCGCGGAAGAGGTTCGGCGGGGCATCGATCTTCTGCGCGGCGGCGTGGGGAATCGCCGCGGCGACGGTGAGGGCGGGGATGAGGAAACGGATCATCAGTTCTTCTTCACTTCGAAATTGAACGGCACCACGCAGCTGGCGCGGACCTTGCGGCCGGACTTGGTGCCGGGCTTGAATTTCCACCGCGTGACCGCGGCGAGGGCGGCCTTGTCGAGTTCCGGGTGGCCGGAACTCTGGCGGACCTTGGTTGATATGATCTTGCCCGACTCGTCGACTTCGCAGGCGATCAGGACCTTGCCGCCGATGCCCTTGGAAAGCAGGCTGCTCGGGTAGCTCGGCGGGAACTTGGAGGTCGGGACCGGCGGGCTGTCCATGCCACCGAAGGCGTCGTCGCCCTTCATCGCGAACTTCGGGATGTTCATCACGAAGCCACCGCCTCCGGTGCCGAGCGGCAGGTCGGAGAGGTCGAGGCCGCTGTCGATGTCGGTCGGCTCGTCCATCGGTTCCGGCGGTGGCGGTTCTTCCTCCGGTTCCGGCGGCGGCTCCATTTCGGCCAGGAGTTCGGTCTCCGGCGGGGCGATCGAGATCTCTTCCGGCTCGACGACCGGCTTGGCGGTCATGTCGGCCAGTTTCTGCGAGAGCGGGATCGCGACGAAGACGGCGATGGTCGCGATCACGCCGCCGAGGATCGCGAAGACCCCGGACATCTTGCCGCGCGGCGGCCGGTAAACGTGACGCTGGATCGCCATTTACTTGGTCGAGATCGAGATCTTGGTCTTGTCCGCGCCGGCGAGGATCGCCTGGTCGTGGACCTGCTGGACGACGCCGTGGGTGGCGTCCTTGTCGCCCTGGATGATCACCGGCATCTCGGCGTCCTCGGCGAGCAGCGGCTTGATCTTCCCGATCACGCCCTGGACGCCGATGCTTTCACCACCGTAGTAGACCTTGTTCTCGGCGGTGACGGCGAGGAGGATGCTGTTGCTCTCCAGGCTGCTCGCGCTGCCGAGGTCGGGCTTGTTCACCGTCACGCCGGTCTCCTCGACGAAGACGGTGGAGACGATGAAGAAGATGAGCAGGATGAAGATACAGTCGATCATCGAGGAGAGGTCGACGTGGACCTCTTCATCGGCGTCGTCGGAAAGGCTGCGTCCGAACATGGCGGGTTACGGTTGGAGTTCGCGCTGGAAGCGGGAGGTAAGGATGAGGCTTTCCACCCGGGTCAGGGCGGCGGAAATGGCATTGCGCTTGTTTTTGACGATGAGCGCGATGAACAGCCCGGGCAGGGCGATGGTGAGGCCGGTCTGGGTGGTGATGAGGGCCTGCTGCATGCCATCGGCGACCTTCTGCATGCCCGAGGCACCCTTGCCCTGGGACAGACCGGCGAACATCGACAGCATGCCCATGACCGTTCCTAACAGTCCCGCCAGCGGGGCGGCGGCGACGAGGGTGTTGACCACCACCAGGCGGCGGTCGATGGCGGCGAGGATGTTGAGCCTCACCTCGTCGAAGCGGCGCTGGACGGTCTTGGCGGTCAGGCGGGGACCGTGGAGGACGTAGCGCATGGCCTCGCCCATCCGGCCTTTGGCGTCTTCCGGCTTCTCGATCCAGTGGTGCCAGTGGTCGGCGTCCTTCTCATTGAGGTTGCCCTTGTTGACGTAGGCGAGCGCCGCGAAGGCGGTGGCGTAGAGGATGAAGGCAACGGCCCCGAGCATGTACATGATCCCCCCGCCTGACAGGAACAACTGGAGGGCATCGCGGAACATCGAGAGCATGGCGGGATCAGGCAGGGGATGGGGCGAACTCGATGTCGTCCTCGTCGGTGTCGTCGAGGGAGGCCCGGGCGGTGCGGCGCTCGACCTCGGTGGTGCCGTTCATCAGCGCGATGGCGATGGCCTCGACTTCGCCGAACTTGCTCTTCACCAGGCTCTTCATCATGCCGTGCAGGACGAGCACCGGGATGGCGACGACCAGGCCCTCGGCGGTGGTGATGAGCGCTTCGGAAATGCCGGCGGAGAAGCTGCTGGCGTTGCCGGTGCCGTAGATCGCCATCTGCTTGAAGGTCTTGATGATGCCCAGCACGGTGCCGAGAAGTCCCATCAGCGGCGCGGCGGCGGCGGTCAGGCCGAGAAAGGGGAGGAAGCGCTCGAGCCGCGGCTTGATCGAGACCATCTTCTCGAACATCGCCTCCTCGAGGATGCGGCGCTTTTCGTGGAAGCGCTGCACGCCGGTCTGGACCAGGTCGCCGGCCATGCCCTGGAGCTTGTCGGCCTTGGCGATCGCGTCCTGGCGGCGGTGGGCGATCAGGTCGTCGAGGATTGCGTTGATCTCGCGCCGCGACGGGACGGGGAAGCGGGTGATTTCGAAGACCTTGAAGGTGGTCAGGAGGAGGGCGATCAGACCGAGGCCGAGGATGCAGTGGCCGACGATGCCGCCTTTCTCGACGGTTTCACCGATCGATTCCTGGGCCGCGGCGACCTCGATGGCCTTGCCCATGCTGCCGTCGAGCGGGACCTCGCCCTTGCCGCTGGCAATGGTGCCGGCGAAGGGAGTGGAGCCGTCCTGGCTGATGGCGACGACCGTCGGCAATCCGGAGCCGGTGGCGGCGAACGAGGCGACGCCTTCGAAACCGCCGTTCTGCTCCGCGAAGAGGACGGCGGGGCCGAGCATGAGGAAGGAGCCTTTCAAGGCCTCGCTGCCGTTGCGCAGGGCCTTGCCTTCGAAACGTTGGCCACCGCTGATGGCGCCAAGCCGCTGGAGGCCGAGCCGGGCGATGTCCATGCGTTCCTTGAGCTCGGCGATGTGGTCGGTGCCGGCCGCGGCGGCGCGCTGCTCGGCTTGCTGGATCTTTTCGAGCAGCAGCTGGTTCTCCGCGGGGTGCAGGCGGGTCGCCATCGACTTGCCGTAGTTGTTGAGGATGCCGGCCGAGTAATCGAAGTTGGTCTTCTCGGTGAGCAGATTGTTCTCGAGCGTCCGCTTGTGGGCGGTCCGCTGTTCCCGTTCGTGCTCGAGGGCGCGGAGCTCCTTGGAGAGTTTTAGCGCCTCGTCGTCGAGGCGGTTGATCTCGCGGTAAACCCCGGCGCGCAGGTCGGTATATTCCTTGTGGGTGCTGTCCAGCTCCTTGCGGGCCTGGGTCAGGTCGGCGCGGGACCGTTCAACCGGATCCTGGGCGTGGAGCGGGGCGGCCAGCAGGCCGAGGAGAAAGAGGGGAAGCGCGGGCTTCATGGGAGATCGATCGGGAGTGAGACGAATTTGGCATCCATGTCGCCGGTGGTGACGCCGACGAGTTCGGTGATGCGGGCGGCAAGGTCGGGACGCTCGGTGAAGACCCAGCCCGACGGGGTGGGGGTGCCGACGACGGCGACGTCGCCGGACTCATTGACGGCGTAGGCGGCGGCGAGGCCGAAGTAGAGGACCTTCATGTTGAACTCGCGGCCGTCGGCGGTCTTGTAGAGCAGGTCCTCGCGGAGGTGGACGGCTTGCTGGAACTTCTCGGACTCGGCGAGCAGGTTGAGGCTGTTGTTGAGACGGCGGGTCATCGCCTTTTCGGCGTCCTTGCCCTTGAGGGCGGAGTCCTTTTTGATCTCCTCCACGATCTGCGCGACCTTCGGCTCCTTCAGCAGGGTCTCGGGGAGCAGCGGCAGGCTCGCAAGGAGGCCGGTTTCAAGTTCCGCAATCGACTTGGCGAGCGACTCGCGGGCCGCGGCGTAGGAATCGCGCTCGGCGATCTTCTCGAGGTCCTCCTTGGCGGCGCTGTCGCGTTCTGTCTTGGCGCGTTCGATCTGTTCCTTGAGGGTTTCGATTTCGGTTTCGAGGCCTTCCTTGTAGCCCTTCAGGATCTCGCGATCCTTCTCCCAGGAGTCTTCCTCCTTCTGGATTTCCTGCATGGTTTCGATCCATTCACGGACCGACTTGCGGAGTTCGGAGGGACCATTGGCGGGGGCGGCGGGCTCCTGAGCCATCAGGGGCCAGGTGGCGAAAACGACACCGGGAAGCAGACGATGAATGCGCATGGCGGGTAACGGCGGGAAGAAAAAGGGGGCCACCGGCGTTTGCCGATGGCCCCGATGTGACGCTTTCGTCAAATAGGCGGCTTATTCAGCGCCATTGACTTCGATGCGATAGAACTCCTTGTCCGGGGCTCCCGGGAAGGTTGCTTCCAGCGCCGGAGCCGGATCGAAGGTCGACAGATCCGTGGAGCGGAACAACGGCAGGCTGAGCGTGACGTTGGCACCGTTCTTCTGGACGACCACCTGGTTGCCGGTCACCAGATCCTGGATCGCGTCTTCCGTGTAGATCGAGGCGAACAAGGCGGCATCGTTGACCCCGACGGTGAAGCCGAGAGCCTGGAGCTCGGGGCTGCTTTCGAGGGTGTCGGAGATGCCGTCGTTGTCGACGTCGGCGAACGGGGCGGCACCGCCACCGGCGACCTCACCCTGTAGCGTTCCGTCGAAGCTCATCTTGGTCCAGCCAGCAGCCCAGTTCTCCGAGCCGAAGGCGCCCCGGAAGCTGGCGGCGACAGGCGCACCACCCTGCAAGCTGCTGGAAAGCAGCGGCGATCCGGCGGCCGGACGCGGGTCGATGGCGACCAGGTTGAGATCGACGTCGCGGCTGTAGGCGCGGAACATCGGGTTCACCCCGCCGTTCGAGTTGCCGTTGATCGGAGCGCCCGCGGCGTCGAAGAAGGTGCCGGTTGCCCCGGAGCCGTTCAGGAACGACAGGTTGCTGGCATTGGACCCGGTGTAGGATCCGCCGCCGAAGCGACCGATGGTGTTGTGGGCGAACACGAGGCCGGCTCCCGGGCCGTCGCCGGAGGACTCGATGAGGTCTTCGGCGAAGTCATCGAACACCGAGTTGTAGACCTTGCCCTTGAAGCGGTCGTCGATGTAGATCGCGTTGTTACCCTTGTCATTGCCGACCAGGGCGGTGACGCCGGAGCCGATGAAGGTCGCGTTGTAGATCACCGGGGCCGAGTTGTTGGCATTGTCGGCGATCGTTCCCGTCACGCCGTCCCATTCGCCGCCGTTGTCGTGGGCGGAGGTGACGCCGTCGATGAGCAGCGGGGCCTGGATGACGAACCAGAACTGGTTGGTGCCGGAGTAGCCCTGGTCGATGTCGAAGCCGTCGTCCTGGTTGAAGGCGAGGATCATGTGGTCGGTGTTGACCGTGCCACCGAAGAACTCGATGCCGTCGTCGGCGTTGGCGTAGACCTCGACGTGGTTGATGGTGGTGCCGGAGCCGACACCGCCGAGGGTGAGGCCGTTGATCTCGCTGGCGCCGGAGTAGACGTAGCCGCCGTGGCGGATCGAGACGTAGCTGATGACGCCGCTGTTGTCGGCTGGGCTGGCGCCGCCGTATTCGATGACGTCGGCGCGGGAGTCGCTGTCGAGGTCATTCGATGCGGCGGGCTGGAAGCCCTCGATGCGGTCTTCGCCGATATTGGTGGTGTCGCTGTAGTTGGCGATCGGCGCGTTGCCGAGGACCACGAGGCCGCCCCAGCGGCCGGCGGTGGTGGCAGTGGGGGCCTCGGCGACGAAGCCGTCACCGTCGATGTCGGTCTGGGTCTCGACTTCGAGCTCGTCGATGGTGGTCATGACGATCGGCTCCTCAGCGGTGCCCTGGGCCATGATCTTGGAACCGCGGACGATCACGATGGAACCGAAGTCATCGTCGTCCTTGGTGCCGGTGCCCTTGTCGTCGAGGGTGGAGTAGATCTTGGTGCCCGGCTCGATGGTGAGGGTCGCGCCGTCGGTGACGAAGACCTTGTCGGTGAGGATGTAGACGTTGTCCTTGGTCCAGGTGGTGTCGACGTTGAGCTGATGGACGTTGGGGCCGTAGCTGGCGACGAGGCTCGGGTTGACGATCGTCTGCTCGGCGATGACGTCCACCTTCTTGGAGAAGAACTTGGACTGGTCCATCTTGGTCCAGCCGGCGGCCCAGTTCACGGAACCGAAGGCGCCGCGGAAGGTCGTGGCAACCGGAGCTCCGGCCTGGAGCGTGGCGCCGTTGGCGGTAAGGAGCGGCGAGCCGGCCTGAGGGCGGGGATCGATGTCCTCGAGTTCGAGGGAGGCATTGCGGCTGTAGGAAGTGTAGAGGGGATCCACGCCACCGTTCGAGTTGCCGTTGATCGGCACGCCGCCGGCGTCGAAGAACGTTCCTGCCGCGCCCGTGCCATTGAGGTAGGTCAGGTTGCTGCCCGGAGTGCCACCGCCGAAGCGGCCGACGGTGTTGTGGGCAAAGACGAGGCCGGCTCCCGGGCCGTCGCCGGAGGACTCGATGAGGTCTTCGGCGAAGTCGTCGAACACCGAGTTGTAGATTTTGCCCTTGAAGCGGTCGTCGATGTAGACGGCGTTGCTGCCCTTGTCGTTGCCGAGCAGGGCGGAGGTGCCGGATCCGATGAAGGTCGCGTTGTAGATCACCGGGGCCGAGTTGTCGGCGTTGTCGGCGATGGTTCCGGTCACGCCGTCCCACTCGCCGCCGTTGTCGTGGGCGGAGGTGACGCCGTCGATGAGGAGAGGCGCCTGGATGGCGAACCAGAACTGGTTGATGCCGGAGTAGCCCTGGTCGATGTCAAAGCCGTCGTCCTGGTTGAAGGCGAGGACCATGTGGTCGGTGTTGACCGTGCCACCGAAGAACTCGATGCCGTCGTCGGCGTTGGCGA
>NZ_JACZFQ010000106.1 GCF_014904755.1 Neoluteolibacter marinus | reverse complement strand
TGATGGTGGTGCCGGAGCCGACACCGCCGAGGGTGAGGCCGTTGATCTCGCTGGCGCCGGAGTAGACGTAGCCGCCGTGGCGGATCGAGACATAGCTGATGACACCGCTGTTGTCGGCGGGGGCGTTACCACCGTATTCGATGACATCGGCGCGGGAGTCGCTGTCGAGGTCGTTGGAAGCGGCGGGCTGGAAGCCTTCGATGCGGTCTTCGCCGATGTTGGTGGTTCCGCTGTAGTTGGCGATCGGCGCGTTGCCGAGGACCACGAGGCCGCCCCAACGGCCGGCGGTGGTGGCGGTGGGCGCCTCTGCGACGAAGCCGTCACCGTCGTAGTCGTCCTGCTTCTCGGCTTCGAGCTCGTCGATGGTGGTCATGACGATCGGCTCCTCGGCGGTGCCCTGGGCCATGATCTTGGAACCGCGGACGATCACGATGGAACCGAAGTCATCGTCGTCCTTGGTGCCGGTGCCCTTGTCGTCGAGGGTGGAGTAGATCTTGGTGCCCGGCTCGATGGTGAGGGTCGCGCCGTCGGTGACGAAGACCTTGTCGGTGAGGATGTAGACGTTGTCCTTGGTCCAGGTGGTGTCGACGTTGAGCTGGTGGACGTTGGGACCGTAGCTGGCGACGAGGCTCGGGTTGACGATCGTCTGCTCGGCGATGACGTCGATTTCGATGGCTTGGGTCACGCTGGGCATCAGCGCGGCCAGGGCCAACAGGCTACTCTTGGTGGTGAGGGTCGGTTTCATGGATTCAGTCGTACGATGGTGCTGTCTGGACAGGGTCCCCGGGAGTCGGGGGACGGCGCAGGCTTGCTCCTCCCAAGGCCCCGCTAGAGTGTTTTTCTGTGTCGATTTCGACCCAGTTCGAGGTCTCTGACAGATTGCTCCGAGTGTCCACAAGGCACGGAGAATCAGCCGGTCCGGGAAATCCCGCCGGCTGATGGCGAAGATGAATTAGAACTGTGCCTTGAGCTCGAGGGAAAACGACCTGCCAGGGGAATCCTGGGTGTAAACGAGGCCGTCATAGGGGCCGGTACTGCCGTTGGTTCCACCGCCGCGGTATTCGTAGTCGAGGGTGCCGTCGAGGAGGTTCTTGACGCCGAAAGTCAGGGTCGCGTCGAATTGGTCGAACTCGAACTTGCGGGCGACCACGAGGTCGAGGGTGAGCTGGGAGTTGAGCCAAACGTCGTAAGCGTTCGGATCGCTGCGCAGGATGGTGGGGTACTCCGCGGTGAAGTTGGTGGTGAGGAACGCGCTCCACGGGCCGTCTTCGGGAGCCCAGCCGAGCGTCAGGTTCAGGATCTGGCTGGGCTGGAAGGGAAAGCGGGTCTCAAGGTCGGTGACCTGGATGCCCTGGTTCACCTGATACTTCAACGTCGAGTCGATGTAGGTGTAGTTGCCGCTGACTGAGAAGGGTCCATCCTTCTGTCTCCAGACACCTTCGAGTTCGAAGCCGTCGATCGAACCGGAATCACCGTTGATGTAGGTGTTGCTGTTGACTCCCTGGTCGACGCGTTGGACCACGACGATCGGATCGGTCAAGGTCTTGTGGAACAGGGAGGCGCGGGCGTTGAAAGTGTCGCTGAAGACGTAGTCGAGGGAAAGGTCCAGGTTGTCGATGCTGGTCTCTCCGAGCGTCGGGTTGCCGCGCCGGATGATCCCGGTTTCCTGGTCGATCGATTCGATCGGCAGGAATTCGTGGAAGGTCGGACGGGCGACGGTCCGCGACCAGGCGAAGTTCATCCAGGATTTGTCGGGAATCAGGTCGACCCCGGCGAGGAGCGACGGGATGAAGGCGGAGGTGGTCACTTCCCCGACACGGGTCGGGTCGTCCGGGAGCAGGCGCGTGAGCGGATCGGCGGCGACCTCGTAGCTCTTGGTTTCCTTCTCCCAGCGTCCACCACCGCCGAAGCGCCAGTTGTCGGCGTAGAAGGTGGCGGACGTGTAGAGCCCGGTCAGCGCCAGCTCGCTGTCGACATTGCGCACCTCGAGTCCGGATCCGTTGACGTAGTAGGGAGCGTCCGGTTGGACGTAGTTCGCACTGTTGGATGCAGTGCCGGTTCCCGGAATGCGTCCGATCCCTTCGTTGCCGTAGCCGTTGAAGAAATCGACGAGGGCGTCGGGGTTGGCGGCGAAGTATTCTCCCAGGGTGCCGAAGCCTCCCGGGATCGCGCTGCCGTCCGGCATGGTGGTCGCGGCAAGCGGCATGCCGGGGGAGTAGGGTGCGATCGATCCGTCCGAAGGCCACCAGCTGGGGGTGTTGCGTGCCACCCAGCGTTCCCAGCTCGCGGTCTTGAGGAGATACACCCGGCCCTGCTGTTCACGGTCCTTGCTCAGGCTGCTGCCACCGAAGGAGAAATCGAGCCGCGGACCGTCCTCCTTGTCTTGCGAGAAGTAGATCGACTGGGTGAGGTCGATCGACGATTCGAGGCTGGTTTCGTCGATGAACTGGGTCGAGCGGGCGGAGTCCTGGCTGCCGTTGCCGTCGTTGACAAAGGTCTGGTACTCGATGGTCGAGATCTGGCCGAGCGAAGGGTTGTAGACGAAGTCCGGGTTGTTGGCGGCTTCGGCGGCGATGCGGGGATCGGTGAAGTCGAGGATGCCGTTCTGAAAGGTGCTGGAGTGCGGGCGCGACTCGCGGGCGGTGGACCTGGTGATCCCCCACGCCAGCTTGGTGCCGATATCATTCTTGTGGCTGCCCCCGAACTGGAGGATCTCGGTGTCGCGGACGATGGGGTCGATGGTCCAGAACTCCTTGTTGTAGACCGCCGATGCACCGTAGCGGTTGATCACCGCGTCATTGCGGGCGAAGGCACCGTAGACATCGCTGCCTTGGATCTGGAAGTCCGTGCCGTGGGTGATTTCGTCGGTGGAAATCTGCTTGTGGAAATAAGTCGCGGTGAACTCGTGGTTCTCGTTCGGGCGGTAGCCGGCCCCGACGTAGACCGACCAGTCGACCTCGCGCGCATAGCTCTCCTCGGTCCAGGAGCGAGCCGGAGAGGTCAGCCGGTTCTCGGGACCGGCCGCATTCACCTCGTCGCTGCTCGAGCGCTGGAAGGCGGCCATGAATCCGAATTCGCCGCCGTTCTCCAGCTCCACGCGGTCGCCGTAAACCAGCGAGAAGCTTTCCCCGGCCTCGGGCTTCTCGACCTTAGGCATGAAAGACTGCGATTGGTGGAGGCGGCGCACGCCCTCCAGGGCCGCGTCCGCCTGGGCCTGTTGCTCGCGGCCGACGGCAACCTGTGCCGCTTGCTGGGCCTGGTTGCGGTTGTTGTTGTTCGGGGTGACCCGGTTGCCGCCGGAGTTGAAGGATACCGGATTCCCGAAGGCATCGACGTTCCACAGCAGGTTGTCGGGGATCGCCTGCGTCGCGTCTCCCCAGAAGCCGAGATCCCGGTTCGGATGGACGAGCATCCGGTCCTCCAGGTTCGAGTTCCAGGTCATCTTGTATTTGAACTCGGCGACCCGCTCTTGCGGGATGCTGAGGGACTGGATCTTGATCGTGCCGCCGCCGAAGTCGCCGGGGAGGCTCGGGACATAAGTTTTGGCGATGTCGATCCCCTGCAGGGCAACCGTCGGGAAAATGTCGAGCTGGACGGCTTTCCGCGAAGGGTCGGCGGAAGAAATGGCCGCACCGTTGAAGAGGGTCGTGACGTAGCGATCGGCGAGACCGCGCACCACGGCGAACTTGCCGCCGACAATGTTGGCACCGGAAATCTTGCCGACCGCGCCCGCGGCATCGCTGATGTTCTTCTGCGAGAACTCGGCCTTGTCGATGCCGGAAGTGATGGTCTGGCTGGTCTCGAGATTGATGAAGAGGTCGCCCTGGGAACTCTCCTGGTACTCCCCGACGATGCTCTCTTCCTCGAGCATGTACTCCTCGTTGCCGCCATCGACCGGCTTCTCGGTGAGGTTGAAGCGCAGTTCCGCGGGGGTGGTCGGGCTGGCGCTCACGCCGAGCGTCTGGCCGGAGTAGCCGAGGGCGGAGGCGTCCGCGGTGAAGTCGCCGGCGGGCAGGCCTTCGATCCGGAAGCGGCCCTGGGCGTCGGTTTCGGCGATGCGGCCGGTGCCGAGGATCTCGACGCGGGCGCCCGGGACCGGGTCCAGTCCGGAGGCGACTTCGCCGAAGACGACGCAGTCGCCGGACTCCTGTTCGATCGGCAGGGCGCCGAAGTTGCCTTGCCGGGGAGCAGGGTCGCTGCCGGATGGCACTTCGCCGGGAATCCACGGTACCTGGATGGTGGATGGCGTGACCGCGGGGGCCGGCAGGGATTCCGGAGCCGGGGACTCCCAGGTCGAAAGCAGGTCGCCCGGGCGGACACCCGCGGGCTCAGGTGACATCCAGAAGGCGGGCCGTTCCGGCGTGTGCCATTCGAAGAATCCGGCGGCTTGGGTGGAAGCGCCACCATGGGCGTCGAGCACGACGTCACCGCGCTCCGGCAGGAGGGCGGCGAGCATGAAATCGCCCCCCATGCTGTAATCGGGGAGCGCGACGAAGTCCGAAAAACCATGGCAGGGAGCCGCGAGAATCGAGATATTCGTCACGCAGGCCACGGCCACGCGGAACCACTCCTGGGTGCGGAGAGGGGGATGGGTAGGGTCGGTGTAGGAAGGCATCGCGCCGGAGGCTGCGAGTCGATACCGACACCTCCCGGCGCGACGAAGCGGGGCCGCGTGACGCTTCCGTCACTTCTAACGGCCCGATCCCCGCGGCGACCTACTCAACCCGGGCCAATTCCAGCAGCTGGCGCAGCCGTTCCGGCGCGGCAGCTGACGTTTTTGCCACAAATCCCCGTGCGTGGGCGAAGTGGACGTCGTCTTCCCCGTCGATCCGGGTGAAGTCGAAGCGGGGATCGTCATTGTTGCGGGACAGGCCGTAGCCGCTGCCCCGGCGGTCCGGATAGACCAGTGCGGCGACTTCCTTGGCCTTGCCGATCGATTCCAGGTAGCGGCCGATGCCGGACGACGGTTCGTCGGGCATCGGCTCGGTGCGCGGCAGGAAGGCGATCTCGCAGCCGGCGACCGTCCACAGCTCGAGATGGCGGGCGATGAAGTCGAGGCGCTGGCGGAGGGAACTGACGTAATCGAGCAGGTCCTGGCCGATGTAGCGCATCATTTCCCAGATCACGTCGCCGGGCCCGAGACGCGATGACTTGGCGAAGCGGCGCAGCAGGGTGACGTCGACGGGCGAGTTGAGCTTGGCGAGGGTCTCGCGGTCGACGCCCAGCCACTTGGCCGTGACATTGGGGCCGCGGGTGTCGAACCACTCGGCCGGCTCGAGCCAGTCGCAGAAGCTACGGGCGTCCTCGTAGATGCCGAGGTGCTGGAGGACCAGCGTGAGGGCGCAGGCCGGCGGATGGTCGGCGGGGAACTGGTGATGGTCGAAGTTGTGGCGTTCCGGCGCGTGTTCGCCGCCGACATCGACCACGGCCACCGCGGGATCGGCCAGGTCCGCGTCGGTCGGCTCGCGGCGGACGATCTCGACCCCGTGGACGGCGACGAGCAGGCAACAGGCGAGCAGCTCGTCCTTATGGGCGCCGCCGGGGTGGGTGAGGATGGTGGTGATGGCCATGATTCCGGGAAAAGGCGGCGAGACTAGTCCTCCGGCACGTTCCTGCAACCCCGGGGTGGCGAATCGTGGATCGAAGAATTGGCTTGCCGGATACCTTGCGATGCAAGATAGCTCTGGGGCCCGGTGCACATTCCACCATGAAAGCTCGATTTTTCCCGATGGCCCCTCGATTGCGGAGGTGGGATTGGATTTGTCTGGCGGCACTTGTTGCGGGGTTCGCGGGATTTTACCTGATGCTCGTCCAGCCCGGGACGGACGATGTGCTGGCGCGGGTGACCCTCGCGGACGGCACCGAGTGCCTGGTGACCCAGTCCTGGAACGGCTGGGACAACGGCGGCGAGCCTTACACCGTCGACTTCTACTCAAGGAAACCGGGAGGCCCCTGGCTGTGGCAGTACCTCGATCACGAGGCCCGGCGTTGGGGGAGCTGCCGCATCGTGCCCGGTCCGGCGGAGCATTCGGTGAAGGTCTTCGGCGACGGCGAGTTGCGCGGCGACCTCGATCTCAACTGGCCCTACCAGCACGAGCAGGATCCTCCGCTGCGGTTCTGGAATGGCTGACACTAGTCATGGCTGACCCCGGCACATCCGCAGGAGAACTCTTTGACAACTGGACCGTCCAGATGCGCAAGGGCGTGCTCGATTTCTGCATCCTGAAGGCCCTGGCCGGCGGCGAGTGTTATGGCTACGCGCTGGTCAAGACGCTGGTGGCGATTCCGGGGATCGGGGTGGCCGAAGGGTCGATCTATCCCTTGCTGTCGCGCCTGAAGAAGCAGGGCCTGGTGGTGACGCGCCTGGAGGAGTCGAGCGAAGGTCCGGCCCGGAAATACTACCGCCTCACCGCCGCGGGGCGGACGGTGGGCGAGGAGATGCAGGCTTACTTCACCGAAATGGCAAAGGGCGTGGCGGGACTCGGCGGTCACGTCGATTTCACGAGCCCTTCATCCGGAATCCCCGCAACCGCCCCATCTGACGGAATCCTCCGAACCTGAGCCGCTACTTTCATGAAAACCTGGACCACCCAAGCCGAGCTGCGCCTGGCCGACTATCTCCACGACCGCGCGAAACGGGAGGGCTTCGACGGCGAGGACGCGGAAGATCTGAAGGCGGACCTCATGCGTCATATCCACGAGGAGGCGGAGAAGGAGATGGCCGACGGCATCGGTCTGATTCAGCTGGAGGGAATCCTCGGCAGGCTTGACGCCGGCTACCGGCCGGTCCCGGCGATGAGCCACCCGGCGGTACCGGAAAAGCGCAAGAAGGAGATGAAGCCCTTCTGGCTTTGGACCTGGGGAGTGGTCCTTCCCCTGGCGGTGCTGCTCATCGAGGGCGCGTCGGTTTTCTGCGGGAGCGTGTTCTTCGATCCGATCGCGACCTGGTGGCACGCCATGCTGGTCGCGACCGTGCCGGCGGTCAACGCCTGGATCCTGAAGGGGGCTCCCCGGGGAAGCGAACGCGGCAAGGGGCTGGCGGCGGGGTTCACGGTGGTGATCGCCGTCTTCTATGCGCTGCTCTTCCTGCCGCTGTTGCCGCTGACATTGATCGCGTTGTTATTCGGGATCGGGGTGCTTTCCCTGACCCCGGTGATGGCCGGACTGTGGACCTGGCGGATCGGGCGGCGGCAGCGCCGTGAATCACATGACCCCGCGGCCTACCGCCGTGGCTGGCGGACCGGCCTGGCGGCAGCGATCGTCGCGCTGCTGGTGCTCGAGGGGCCCGCGGTCTGGACGCGGGGAAACCTCGGCATGGCCGGAGCGGGCGGCGCGAGCGAGCGGTCCGCGATCGCCCGCCTGCGGATTTTCCACTCCGAGCGCGTCCTGCTGCGGGCATGCTACGAGAGCTCTCGTAGCGGTGCGATGGGGACCGATGTCTCGGGTTGGTTGCGCTACGGGTGGCAGATGCTGGGCTTCGACAACGTCAGCCGGATGGCCCGCAACGAGGATGCCCGGAACGTGTTCTTCCGGGTCACCGGGAAACCGTTCAACTCGCTCAGGCCCCCCCGCATGATGCGCTCGGAATCCTTCGGGCGGGGCGGGGACTTCCGCGAGATGCAGTTCGACGACGGTCTCGGCGGCGATCAGGTGGCGGTCCGGATCAAGGACCTCGACCTCGCCCAGTCGCGCTTCGACGGTCATGTCGATGGCCGCTCGGGGATTGGCTATGGGGAGTGGACGATGGTTTTCCACAATGGCTCGCGCCAAGCCCGCGAGGCCCGCTGCCAGGTGCTGATGCCGCGCGGGGGGCGGGTGTCGCGGCTGACCCTGTGGGTGAACGGCGAGCCCCGCGAGGCGGCGTTCAGTTCAGTGGCGAAGGTGAAGGCGGCCTACAAGGAGATCGCGGTCGTCCAGCGCCGCGACCCCGTCCTGGTGACGATGGCGGGACCGGACACCCTCCTCGTCCAGTGCTTTCCGGTGCCGGCGGAGGGCGAGATGAAGATCCGCTTCGGCATCACCGCCGCCCTCGACGGGGGGATGTGGGAGATGCCGCGGATCATCGAACGGAACTTCGGGACCGTGGACGGGCTGGAGCACGCGTTGTGGATCCAGGGTGACGGCAAATTCGACGTGCTGGAGAAAGGGAAGGCGGACCGCCATTCGGTCGAGGACGGCGAGGGCCAGTCGATGACGCTCAGCCTTTCCCCCGCGGCGGTGATGGAGGGCAAGGTGGTGGTGCGGACGGGAGCGGTTCCGGACGCGGCATCGCCGGAGGTCTGGTGCGAGGACAAGTTTGCGGAGGCGGAGGAGCGGTTCCTGATCCGCGGACCGAAGACGCTGACCCGCGGTCCCGCGGGGAAGATCCTGCTGGTGATCGACGGTTCGGCCGCGATGCGGGAGGCGAAGGACTGGATCGTGGGCTCGGTTCTCGATGACTTCCCCGAAGGGGCTTTCGAGTTGATGCTGGCAAACGACGACGCCACGGAGATCAGCCCCGCGCAGCTGAGGAAGCATCGCTTCTCCGGCGGCCGCGACAACGAACCGGCGTTGCGCGAGGCCCTGCGGCGGGCGAAGTCCGGGGAGGTCGGTGCGGTGGTTTGGCTGCACGGTCCGCAGTCGGTCGGGCTGTCTCAGGCCGAGGCCCTGCTGCAAGTGATCGAACGCGGCGCGCGGGTGCCGGAGATCCACGCGGTGATGGCGGTGCCCGGGCCGAACCGCCTGGCGGAGACCATCTACCGCGGTGGAGCGCTGCGGCGCGGGCCGGTGCTGCTGGACCCGCGGAAGGATCTGACCGCCTTCTTGAAGGGGCTGGAGTCGGGCCGCGAGGAGATCGGCTGGCATTGGCGCCGCCAGGCCACCCCGCCATCCGAACTCGGGGCGCCGGTGTGGGATCATCTTGCCCGGCAGTGGGCGATCGAGGCGGTCGATTCGCCGCTTTCCGGAGTGCCCGAAGCGGAGCGGCCGGCGCTGGCGGCCCGCTACCAGCTGGTCACCCGCGTGTCGGGGGCGGTGGTGCTGGAAACCGAGGAGCAGTACAAGAAGCACGGCCTGGAGCCGGTTGATGACGACGCGACGCCGAAGATTCCCGGGGTGCCGGAGCCGTCGACGTCGCTGCTTCTCCTGATCGCCGGGATGGCCGCGGCCTGCAGGCGGTCGAGGAGGTCGAGAACCGCGATCTAACGGGTCACCCCGCGCTTCGAACCCTCGATGAAGGCGATCAGGTGTCTCACCGGGTCGTGGTTTGCCGGGCGGTCGGCCTTGAGCGAGCTGATGAGGGTGGCGAGGTTGCCGTCCTTCTTGAGGAACAGCTTCTTGTAGGCGGACTTCAGGGCCTTGATGTCGTCCTCGGCGAAGCCGCGGCGCTGCAGGCCGACGAGGTTCATGCCGCGGGTGGCGGCGGGGTTGCCGTCGACGATCATGTACGGCGGCACGTCCTGGACCACCTTGGCGCAGCCGCCGATGATGGAATGGCAGCCGATGCGGCAAAACTGGTGGATCGCGGCCAGGCCGGAAACGATGGCGTGGTCCTCGACCTCGACATGGCCGCCGAGGGTGCCGTTGTTGGAGAGGATGATGTGGTTGCCGACCTGGCAGTCGTGGGCGACGTGCGAGTAGCAGAGGAAGAGGTTGTCGGAGCCGATGCGGGTCGGGGTGTGGCCGTGGGTGCCGCGGTGGATGGTGCAGTTCTCGCGGAAGACGTTGCGGTCGCCGATTTCCAGCGCGGTCGGTTCGCCCTCGTACTTGAGATCCTGGGTCTTGCCGCCGACCGCGGCGAAGGGGAAGAACTCGTTGCCCTGTCCGATCTTCGACGGTCCGCCGAGGATGACGTGGGAATGCAGCACGCAGTCGTCGCCGAGTTCGACGCCGGCCTCGATGATGCAATAGGGGCCGACCCGGACGTTGGCACCGAGCTTCGCTTGCGGGGAAATGATCGCCGTGGGATGGATCACGCGGCGGATTTTCGTCCGGGCGGCGCGGGAAAGGCGAACGTTTTCTGCGACCGCGTGGGACCGGGGGATGAGAAGATCCGCACACCTTTCACAAACCAACGCGGAGTCAAGCGCCCCGGCGGCTTGCTAGGGTGCGAGCCTCACCACCATGCTCACCACCAACCTCTCCGATTTCCACCGTTGGTTCCTTGATGGCGGGGCCGCGCATGCTCCCGGCATCGTGCTGTTCGGTTTTCCGGTCCTGCCCCGCGGGCTTGCAGCGGCGGTGGCGGGTCACCTCAACGAGTTCGACGAGGACGGCGGCGGCCGCTGGACGGGCTTCGTGCCGGAATTGCTCGAGCAGATCTCGGCAACCCCGGCGCAGCGGAGCCTGCTGAACCTGGGGGAGGGGTGCCGGAATTGCCCGCCTAACAGCGCCTGCGGCCGCCGCAAGGTGCTTGAGGTGCTGGCGCGCCGCGGCAACGCGGTGCTGGAAGGAATGCTGGCGGTCGAGGCCAGCGCCAACCTCTCGAACATTTTCCGCGTTTCACTCGGGCCGGCGCCGAATGACGGCAAGGGCTTTCACCTGGTCCTCCAGCCCGACCTGTTCAGCGAGCGGTCGCTGGCATCGATCATCGGGGACACTTATCTCGAGTGGGCGGCGGCGCGGTTGATGGCGGAGTCGGTTTGAGAAGATCCGCGCATCCTCGGGCAATCCACGCGGCGACGTTCCCGCCCGGGTCCCCTCCAATGCCCCCGTCACCATGAACGTCATCGCCCTGACCATCCTCGTGAGCTCCTGTCTCGCCGGGATTTTCATCTTCTGCTTCGCCGGCGAATTCCGCCGCTCGCGCCGTTCCTCCCCGGAGCGCGATTCCCTGCTTCCCCTCGACGACGACACGACTTTCACGAAATGAACACCGCCAGCGCCAAGACCACCACCATCACCTACGACGACCGCACGGTGCGGCAGTTCATGATCGCCTCCATCGTGTGGGGGATCGTGGGCATGCTCGTCGGCGTGATCTGCGCCACCCAGCTCTCCTGGTGGCAGATGAACGGCAAGTTCCTCGAAGCCCTCACCGGCGGGCTCTTCAAGGGCGAGGGGATGCAGTACATCACCTTCGGCCGCCTGCGCCCGCTGCACACCAATGCGGTAATCTTTGCCTTCGTCGGCAACATGGCCTTCGCGGGGATCTACTACTCCACCCAGAGGTTGTGCAAATGCCGGACCGCTTCCGACCTGTTGTCGAAGATCCACATGTGGGGCTGGCAGCTGATCATCGTGGCGGCGGCGATCACGCTGCCGGCGGGCCTCACGCGGGGCAAGGAATACGCCGAGCTGATCTGGCCGATCAACCTGGCGGTCGTGGTGATCTGGGTCGTCTTCGCGGTCAATTTCTTCTGGACCCTGGCCAAACGCAACGAGCCGAGCCTCTACGTCGCGCTGTGGTTCTACATCGCGACCATCGTCACGGTGGCGATGCTCTACATCGTCAACCACCTCTCGATCCCGACCTCGCTGATCCATTCCTACCCGATCTTCGGTGGCCTGCAGGACGGCCTGGTCCAGTGGTGGTACGGCCACAACGCCGTCGCCTTCTTCCTGACGACCCCGATCCTCGGGATCATGTATTACTTCCTGCCCAAGGCGGCCAACCGTCCGGTCTACAGCTACCGGCTGTCGATCATCCACTTCTGGTCGCTGGTCTTCATTTACATCTGGGCGGGCCCGCACCATCTGCTCAACACCTCGCTGCCGCGCTGGCTGCAGATGCTCGGGATGCTGTTTTCGCTCATGCTCTGGGCCCCCTCGTGGGGCGGTATGCTGAACGGTTTGCTGACCCTGCGCGGAGCATGGGCGAAGCTCCGCACCGACCCGGTGATCAAGTTCTTCGCCGCCGGGATCACCTTCTACGGCATGGCGACCTTCGAGGGGCCGCTGCTCTCGATCCGCGCCGTCAACGCGCTGTCGCACTACACCGACTGGGGCATCGGCCACGTCCACTCCGGCGCGCTCGGTTGGAACGGCTTCATGGCCGCCGGCATGTTCTACTGGCTCGCGCCGCGGCTGTGGAAAACCAAGCTGTGGTCGACCTCGTGGGCGAACATGCACTTCTGGGTCGGGCTGGTCGGCATCCTCCTCTACGTGGTCGCCATGTGGACGGCCGGGATCATGCAGGGCCTGATGCTCGGTGAGGTCGCCGAAGGCGGCACCACGCTGAAGTACGAGTTCGTCGAGACCCTCAAGGCGATCCAGTTGCCCTACATCCTGCGCTCGATCGGTGGAACTCTCTATCTCATCGGCTTCGGCATGTGCGCGGTGAACATCTTCAAGACCGCCCGCTCGGGCTCGGCCCACGACGACACCGTCGAGGTCGTGGTTCCGGACAAAAAGCACGACACGATGCGCATCGGCGCCGCCGTGTTCAACGACCCGGTCGCCTATTGCGTGCTCGGCCTGGCGGCGATGATCCTGTGGTTCTTCCTGCCGCCCCATGCCGACAAGGCCGCGCTGCTGGTGGCGGTCCTGCTTTCGGTCAAGGCCATCCGCGCCTTCCAGAAGAACGCCCATGCCTGGGACCACTGGCACGAGAGCCTGCTGCGCAACTACCTGCCGTTCACGCTGCTGGTCTTCATCGCGGTGGCGATCGGCGGCAGCGTGCAGATCATTCCCTCGCTGCTGGTGAACCGCGACAAGAACATCGAGGGCCGCCTGCAGGAACTCTACACGCCGCTCGAACTCGCCGGCCGCGACCTCTACGTCAACGAAGGCTGCTACAACTGCCACTCGCAGATGATCCGCACCTTGATGCCGGACGTGATGCGCTACGGCCGTGCCGGCAAGACCGACGACTTCTCGCACCTCGGCGAGTCGCTCTATGACCATCCCTACCAGTGGGGGTCGAAGCGGACCGGGCCGGACCTGGCCCGCGAGGGTGGTGACTTCGTGGCCGGCTCCGAGCATGTCCGGTCGGGCAAGCGCGACAACAAGTGGCACTGGTTCCACTTCATGAACCCGCGCTGGGCGAACGAGGACTCGAACATGCCTCCTTACCCCTGGCTCTATGAGCAGAAGACCGACTTCAAGTCGCTGCCGGGCAAGATCGCCGTCCAACGCCGTCTCGGCGTGCCGTTCCCGGCGTGGACCAAGGACGAGATCGACCAGCAAGCCCGCGAGCAGGGCATGGCGATCGCCCGCTCGCTGTTCGAAGGGGACGCCCCGGTCGGCTACGAGCCGATGAAAGGCGCCTCGACCGAGGAACTGGTCCGCCATTTCTCGGAAAGCCAGGTGGTCGCGATGATCGCCTACATCCAGAAGATCGGCACCTATCGCGAGATCACCAAGGACGGCCCGCCGCAGCCGATGCCGCTGGATCCCGACAGCTATCGCAAGCTCACGGAGAAGAACGAGGCCTTCCGCAAGGGCGAAACCACCACCAATCCCTGACCGGTCATGTTCAAGCGCGTCATTCATGAGGAGTGGGCGACCATTGTCCCGATGTTCGCCTTCGCGGTGATGTTCACCGTGTTCGTCGTCACCACGCTGCGGGCGATCCGGCTGAAGCCCGACGAACGCAAGCGGATGGCGGACCTTCCCCTTCAGGATTCCAACGATTCAGAGAAATGAACCCCGAGATCAAGAGAGGCAACTACGCCAAGGAGAAGGGCGAGGTGATCCTTCGCGAACACGAGTACGACGGCATCCAGGAGTTCGACCAGAAGCTGCCGAACTGGTGGTTGTTCACCTTCTACGGCGCGATCGTGTGGTTCGTGGTCTACTGGGGTCTCTACTACCACTCCAACGTCTATCAGACCGACCAGGAGAAGATCATCGCCCAGGTCGGCGCGCTGCAGGAGAAGAAGGACGCCGAACTCGCCGCGACCCTGGCGTCGCTGGACGACGAGACGCTGATCGGCAAATGGTCGACCGACCCGGCGATCGTCGCCGCCGGGGAAGCCACCTACATGGTCAACTGCGTGGCCTGCCATGCCGCCGACCTGAGCGCCACGATGGACGTGGCCGGCAACAAGATCCCGCTGCCCGGGCGGGCACTGAACGACGGCGTCTGGGAGCACGGCGGCAAGCCGATGGACGTGTTCAAGATCATCAACGAGGGAACGCCTGAAGGCTCGACCGGCCTGAACGGCGCGAAGATGCAGGCCTGGGGCCAGATGCTGAGTCCCAAGCAGGTCGCCGAAGTGACCGCCTACCTGATTTCAAGGAACTCCGCGGAGTTCGCCAACTGACCGCCCCGTGCGGTCGCCCCCCCAGAACCATGAAAACCACGACATCCCCCGAAAAACCGAAGCCGGGCTTGTTCCGCTCACGCTGGATGAACCGGCTGATCCAGATGGTCCCCGAGGAATCCGCGATCTGCGAGTTCGACTGCAACAAGACCCGCTGCTCGAACCGCGAATGGCGGACCTGCAAGCGCCGCCTGGCCTCGCTGAGGAAAGACGGCCCGGAGGCCTGAGCGGGAAGATCCGCGCATCGTCTGCGACGGGATGCGGAGCGGGATGACCCCGCGGGAGCCAGATTGTCCCCGTTCACCACGGCATGTCCGCACCCGTCCAAAAGCAGCCGAACCTCGATTCCGTCACGACGATCAACCGGGACGGCTCGCACTTCTTCCTCCATCCCGCGGACGTCAAGGGCCGCTGGACGTCCGCGCGGCGGGTCTTCGGCGTGTTCCTGATCGCGATCTACGTCGCCCTGCCGTGGATCCAGGTGAACGGCAGCCCGGCGCTGTTCTTCGATGTTGAAAACCGCCGCTTCCACGTCTTCGGCCTGACGCTGGTGCCGCAGGATCTCTGGGTGATGTTCTTCGGCGTCACCGGCCTCGGTTTCACGCTCTTTTTCGTCACCGCGCTGCTGGGCCGGCTGTGGTGCGGCTGGGCCTGTCCCTACACCGTCTTCCTCGACCACGTCTTCCGCCGCATCGAGCGCTGGACCGAGGGGGATTCGGTGGCCCGCAAGAAGCTCGCGGCCGCCCCGTGGACGGCGGGGAAACTCGCCCGCCGGGTGGTGAAACACACGCTCTACATCCTGTGCGCGTCCCTCATCGCCCACGTCTTCCTGTCCTACTTCGTGTCGCTGCCCCGGCTCTATTCCTACATGCAGGAGAGCCCGCTCGCCAATGCCAGCGCCTTCGCGATCGTGGCCTTCCTCACGCTGGTGCTGTGGTTCTGCTTCGGTTGGTTCCGCGAGCAGTTCTGCATCATCATGTGCCCCTACGGCCGGCTCCAGAGCGCGCTGACCGACGACGACACGGTGATCATCGGCTACGACGAAGGGCGGGGCGAACCGCGCGGCGCGAAGGGCAAGGTAACCGGCGACTGCATCGACTGCCGGCGCTGCGTCAATGTTTGCCCGACCGGCATCGACATCCGCAACGGCCTGCAGATGGAGTGCATCGGCTGCGCCGCCTGCATCGACGCCTGCGACGACATCATGACCAAGGTCGGCCGGCCGAAAGGCCTGGTGCGCTACGACTCGCTCAATGGCCTGAGCGGCAAGAAACGGCGCATCCTGCGGCCGCGCGTGGTCGCCTACACCTTGCTCGGCTTGCTGGGACTCGGGGCCTTCGCCATCGCCGGCTGGCGCAATGCGCGGCCTTTCACCGCCGACTTCTCGCGGATGCGCGGCCAGCCGTTCTACGCCGACGGCACGGCGGTGCGAAACCACTATCAGGTGCGCTTCCACAACAAGCGCAACCAGCAGGCCCGCTTCACCCTGCACCTCACCCAGGCACCGGAAGGCTTCTCGCTCAGCGGTGCGGACGCGCTCATCGAAGTGCCCCCGCTGGGAGAGATCACCCGTCCCGCCATCGTAGTGGCCCCTGCGTCCGCCTACCGCGGCACCACCAACCTCGCCATCGAGGTCCGTGCGGAACCCGGCGGCGTGGTGCTGAGCCACGAGATGCGCTTCCTCGGCCCCGATCCCGATTCCATCCAAAACTAACCTGTCATGAGCCCCGTCGAATCCCGTCCCGCGTTCCTGGTCCGCCATCCCTGGCTATTCGTGGTCCTCGCCTTCGCCCTCCTGCTGGCGGCGTGGAGCACGCTCATCACCGTTGCCGTGAAACACGCCCCGCAGCAGGTGGAAGTTCAAGTGAAGTAGCGCTGCACCTTCCCGGCGACGCGTCGGGAAGATGGACAGGCAGTCGCTTCGAATCCTTCGCCAAAGCATCATGGACCTGACCCTCGCCGGTGCCCTTTTCGCGGGCCTTGCCACCAGCCTGCACTGCGCGGGCATGTGCGGGCCTTTGGCCTGCGGGGTGGGGGCGATCGCGAAAAGCGAGAGCGAACGGATGGCGGCGGCGTCGATATACCACGTCGGCCGCCTGGCCGCCTACACCACGATCGGCACGATCTGCGGCGCGCTGGGGAAGGAGCCGCTCGGCTGGTTCTTCCACTCGCCGGCGGTGCTGCTGCCGTGGGCGCTGGTGATCGCCTTGCTATTGCTGGCGAGCGGTTTGGAAAAGAAGATCCCGCGGCCCGCCTTTCTCACCCGGATCGCGGTCAGAGCCCGCTTCAAGGCCCAGCGGCTGCCGGTCGTCGCCGGGGCCGGGCTGACCGGTCTGTTGACGCCGTTCCTGCCTTGCGGGCCGCTTTACGCGGTGTTCATCGCGTTGCTGGCCGCCGGTTCCGCGGCGCGGGGAGCGGAAGTGGCGCTGGCCTTCGGGCTGGGCACCGTGCCGCTGCTGTGGGTGGCGCAGCACCAGTTCCAGAAGCTGCGCAGCAAGATTTCGCCCCGTGGCTTCGCGCGCATCCAGCGGGGACTTGCCCTGGTCACCGCCGTGGTCCTGGCCTGGCGGCTCCACGCCACCGTGCCGTTCCGGGGCGGGGAAGTGGCGGTTGAGCGGGAGCTGCCGTCATGCTGCCACTGAAGGCGCGGAGGCTTTCAGACCAAGGCGCCCTTGCTTTCGATCCACTTCGCGATCCGGTCGTCGTCGTCTCCGGCGGCCCAGACCCGGCGCAGGAAATCGGCGAGGTGGATGTCGCCGTGTTCGCGGAGGAATTTCCGGTCGCCGCCGCAGCCGTACATCAGGTCGGGGTCGAGTTCGCCCGCCAGCTTGGCGCGGGCCTTGGCGAGCAGCCGCGGGAGGTACGCCATGCCCGCCAGGGTTTCCTCACGGGCGGGGGCGTTGTCCGGGTTGAGGGTGGGGCGGCAGACCTTGCCTTCCATCACGACGTGGAAGTAGTCGCGCCGGACCGCCGCCACCAGCAGCGCCGTGGTCGCCGCCGGGCCATCCCGGTCCTCGACGTGGTCCTCGACGAAATCAAAGAACTCGCGGCCGCGGCAGCCGATCGATGTTAGAAGCAGGAGATCCTCATCCTCGTAATAACCGGTGAAATTCTTGTCGCCCGATTTGTAGCGTTTCACGCTGCGCTCGAAGAGGTCGATGAAGGATTCGTTCCAAGTCATGCCGGAGAAATGCACGAGGCGGCGGGACGAGGCAAGCCGCGGCTTTCGGGTTCGATTTGCACAACCTCCGGCAATTCCCGCGTGGCGGACGGCGCGGCTTGGGGCAAGATTCCCGCCACATGGCGACCTGCGAGCATTGCGGCACGGCCTTCACTCCCCGTGACGCGGGGGAACGGTACTGCTGTCGTGGCTGCGACTACGTGGCAGGGATGATCCGCGAGCAGGGATTCGGCCGCTACTACGAACTCAAGGACGATGCGACCGGCACCCCGGTGAGGTCGCGGCCGTTCGAGGACCACGACTTCGCCTGGCTGGCGCCCGCGATGGCGGCGGCGGAGCAGGGCGAGGGCGTGGCGCAGCTCGATTGCGCGGTCGAGGGCATCTCCTGCGTCGGCTGCGTCTGGCTGATCGAACGGCTCTTCGAGCGCCACGACGGCGCGGTGCGGGCGGCGGCGAACCCGGCCAGCGGGCGCTTGCACCTGGAATGGCGTCCCGGCAGCTGTGATCTCGCCGGTTTCGCCAAGGAGCTGGCCGGTTTCGGCTACGTGGTGGCGCCGGCAACGGGCCGCGAGGCTTCGCCGGAGCGCCGCCAGCTGGCGGGTCGGATGGGGCTGTGCGGGGCCTTCGCCTTGAATGCGATGGGCTTCTCGCTGCCCGGCTATCTCGGGATGCCGGCGGACTTCGAGTTCGCCGGGTTGTTCCGTCTGATCGCCTTCGCATCGGCGACCCTGGCGATGCTGGCGGGGGGCGGGTATTTCATTGCCCGGGCCTGGCGGGCGCTGAAGTCGGGCGCGCTGCACATCGACCTGCCGATCGCCCTCGGCCTGGTCGCCGCCTATGCGGGTTCGATCGCCGGCTGGGCGGCGGGCGAGGAGAAGCTGATGTATTTCGATTTCGTCGCGACCTTCGTGTTCCTGATGCTGCTGGGCCGCTACGTGCAGACCGCGGCGGTGGAGAAGAACCGGCTGCGGCTGGTGAGGCGCTCGCCCTTGCCGGAGTCCGTGAATGCGGGGGACGGCAGGGTGGCGGTGGCGGCCCTGGCACCGGGGATGAAATTCGACCTCGAGCCCGGCAAGGCCTTGCCGGTGGCGGCCTGCCTGGCGGACGGGGTGGCCGAAGTGTCGCTGGAATGGATCCACGGCGAAGCGGACCCGGTCACGCTGGGACCGGGTGCGAGGATGCCGGCCGGTGCGATCCTGTTAGGGCGGCAGCCGGTCTCGGTGACCGCCGACGAGAGCTGGGCGGATTCGTTGATTTCCAAGCTGACCGCTGACACCGCGGGCGATCGCGGCTCGCCGGTGTTCCAGCGGCTGCTGAAGGGCTATCTGGCGGTGGTGATCGCAGTCGGGATCGCGGTCATGGCGGGCTGGTCGTGGTCGGGCGACTGGCGCACCGGCCTGCAGGCGATGATTTCGGTGTTCGTGGTGTCCTGCCCGTGCGCGCTTGGGGTGGCGGTGCCGCTGGCCGACGAATGGGCCGCGTCGCGCTTGTCGCGGGCGGGTGCCTTCGTGCGCCGTGCCAGCTTGTGGCCGCGCCTGCGGCGGGTGCGGAAGGTGGTCTTCGACAAGACCGGGACGCTGACCCTGGAGCGGCCGGAACTGGTGAACCCCGGGGCGGTGGAGTCGCTCGGCGAAGATGCGGCACTGGCCCTGGCCCGGCTGACCCGGGGCTCGCTGCATCCGGTTTCGCGGAGCTTGTTGGAGGCGCTGGGAAGCCGCGGCCAGCGGCTGCTGGGAGCGCAGGGGCCGATCGCCGTCGAGGAGATCCCCGGGACCGGGGTGCGTGGCCAGGCGGAGGACGGCGAGTGGTTCCTCGGCAAGGGCGCGGGCGGGACCGAACTCCGTCACGGCGACCAGGTGGTCGCGACCTTTTCCTTCCGCGATTCCCTGCGGCCGGGAGCCGCCGAGGCGATCCGCGGGCTGGAGCGCCGGGGGCTGTCGATCCACATCCTGTCCGGCGATGATCCACAGAAGGTCGCGCGGCTGGCGCGGGCGCTGGAGCTGGACGACGGGCAGGCGTCGGGGGGCTTGAATCCGGAGGAGAAGGCCGAACGGGTGAAGGCGCTCGACCGTCAGGACACGCTGTATCTCGGCGACGGGGCGAACGATTCGCTGGCCTTTGATGCGGCTTTCGTGACCGGAACCCCGGTGGTTGACCGCAGCCTGCTGGAGTCGAAGGCGGACTTCTACGCGCTGGGATCCGGGCTGGCCTACCTGCCGGAAGCCCTGGCAGCGGCGGATGCCCGCGCCCAGGGGGTGAGGCGCGCTTTCACCTTTGCGATCGCCTACAACCTGGTGGTGATCGTCCTTTCCGCCGGCGGCCACATGAGCCCGATCCTGGCGGCGGTGCTGATGCCCTTGAGCTCGGTGATTTCGATCCTGTTAGTCGCTTCGGGTTCGCGAACTCCTGTGGTTGAAATCTCCAAGCAGGGGACCTATGGTCGCGACGCCGGTCCGGCGACCGGACCCTCCCGAAATGAGCCAAGCGAGCAAGCAATTTGAGGACACCCTGCACGAACGGCTGAAGCAGTCGGACATGTTCCGCGTGTATCAGGATGCCTTCCGCACGGCCACCGGGTTGCCGCTGCGGCTGGTGGGGGCGAATCCCGAGGAGTGGTGCCTCGACGACCAGTCGATCAACCGCAGCCCCTTCTGCGAGGAACTGAATCTCTGCAAGTCGGCGTGCCACGCCTGCATCGACACCAACCGCCGCCTGATCGACGAGGCGAGCGTCAAGGGGCCGTCGACCTGCCATTGTTTCGCCGGCCTGACCGCGTCGGCGGTGCCCGTGAAGCTGGGAGCATCGGTTGTCGGTTACCTGAAGACCGGCCAGGTGTTTTCCCGCACGCCGGGCGAGGCGGACTTCGAGCAACTGCTCGGCAGCCTCGGCCGCAAGACCATGACCAAGGCGACGGAAAACACGCTGCGTTCGGCGTATTTCCAGACCCGCTCGGTGGAGCCCGAGCGCTACGCCAGCATGATCACGCTGTTGCAGAGCTTTGCCGACCAGCTCAGCCGCCACGCCGAGTCGCTGGCGATCATCGCCGAAGGCAGCGAACCGGCGGCAATCGCGAAGGCGCGGAAGTACATCCACTCCCATCTCGACGAGTCGCTGCCGCTGGGCGACGTCGCCCACGAGGCCGGGCTGAGCGAGTCGCACTTCTGCCGCCTTTTCAAGGAAGCCACCGGCCTGACTTTGACCGACTACGTCAACCGTTGCCGGGTTGAGTGGGCAAAGCGCGAGCTGCTCAAGCCCGAGAAGCGCGTTTCGGAAATCGCCTTCGAGGTGGGATACCAGTCCTTGTCGCAGTTCAACCGCAGCTTCGCCCGGATCGTCGGTGCGGCGCCGACGGCGTGGCGCCGCGAGAAGATTGCCGAGTCTTGAGGTTAAAACTCCGCCCGGATGCCGGCGACCACGCCGCGGCCGCCGAGGGGGGCGACTTCCTTGAGGAAGGACGTGCTCAGGCGGGCTTCCTCGTCGGTGAGATTGGTCCCTTTCAGGAAGAAGGTGGTGGTCACGTCGCCGAGGTCGAGCTGGTAGCTGAGCGCCGCATTCACCAGGAAATAGCTGTCGGTGGGCAGCTCGCCGGGTGCGTGGCGGTCCTGGTGGGCGGCGTACTGGCCGTCGATCCTGAAGGTCAGGGCGTCGCGGCCGTATTCGAGCGCGACTCCGCTGCGGAACGGGGGAATGCGCGGTAGCGGATCGCCGGTGCTGCGGTTTTCGGCATGGACGTAGTCGGCCTGCAGGCTGAGGTCGAGGCGCTGCGATACCGACACCGGGGATTTGGCATCTTTGGCTTCAGACGGGGTTTCGAGCAGGTGGAAGGTCGCCTCGATCTCGCCGCCCGTGAAGCTCGCGGCAACGGGGGTGTAGTGGTAGATCGGGATCAAGCCGCCGTCCTCCGGATCGACAAAGTCGGTGCCGGTCGGGGCGAGGTTGATGTAGTCGTCGAAGCGGTAATGGAACACGCTGGCCGATCCGGTGACGCGGCCGGTGTTCTTCCGCAGGGAGAGGTCAAACGACAAGGCGTCCTCGGTGCCGAGGAAGGGGTCGCCAATTTCGAAGGTTCCCGTCGCGACGTGGGGGCCGTTGGCGAACAGCTCGACGTAGGTCGGCGGACGGCGGGTGTAGGCGGCCGACAACGCGACCGCGTAACCGTCGGCGGGTTCCCAGACCAGGCCGGTGGAAGTACTAAAGGCATCGAAGTCGCGCTTCATCGATGGTCCGAACGCCGCGGAAGCATCGGTCTCGTGGTCGTGATGGTCGTAGCGCGCGCCGAATTGGAACCGGAGGTCGCCCAGGGGGACCTCCTCGAACAGGAACAGGCCGACCGCCTGGTTTTGCACGGGTGGCAGGAAGGCCTCGTCGCCGAGGGCGGAGAAGTCGTTGGTGCCGGCTTCCATCCCGATGGCGCCCTCGAAGGGGCCGAGCTTCTCGTGGAGCAGTTCCACCCGACCCTGGAAGCCTTCGATCAGGAACTCGGTGCCCGGTTCGATACCTTCGAATTCCGTATGCTGGTAGTCGCTGTAGCTCAGTCGGTAGTCGATCTCCCGGATCCACGTGGCCGGCTGGTCGAACGCGCCGCGGAGGTCCCAGCGGCGCTGCCGGAGGTCGATCGTGACGTCGGGTTCCGCCACCGTGCCGTAAAGGGAGTCCTCGCCGGAAAAGGAAAGCCCGATGTAGCCGCCCTCATGAAACCAGGTGCCGCCCAAGGCCGCGCCGCGCGATTCGGTCGCGCTGTTCGGCAAGATGCCATAAGCCTCGGTTTCCCCGGGGGGCAGTGGATCAAGGGCCCGGGCGCGGGCCGATCGGGCGAAGCCCGGGATCTTGAGGTTGTCGGTCTGGGTGCTGAAGGCATCCAGGTGGAAGGCGAAATCTCCTTGGCCGTAGTCGAGCTCGCCGGCGTATTGCTCGAGGTTGTCGACCGATCCGAAGCGGCTCGAGAAGCTGCCGGTCGGCCGCGACCCGGTGAAGGGCTGGTCCGGAATGCGGCCGTCGATCACATTGACGACCCCGCCCAGCGTGTTCGGTCCATAAAGCAGGGTAGCCGGGCCGCGGACGACTTCCACCGATCGGGCGGTGAGCGGATTGCTGGCCACCGCGTGGTCGGGGCTGACGTTCGAGACATCGAGCACGGAAGTTCCGTTCTGCAGGATGCGCACGCGATCCTCCCCGAGCCCGCGGATCACCGGCCGGCTGGCGCCGGGCCCGAAGGCGGTCGAACTGATCCCGGGTTCGTCCCGCAAGGTTTCGCCCAGGGTTGATTCCAGGTTGAGCATCAGCTTGCTGCCGGACAGGAGGTTCGCCGGCTGTGCCTGCTCGAAGAGGGTGCGATCGGTGGGCGAGCCGGTGACCAGAAGCTCATCCAGCGTGCTGAGGTCCGCGGATTGGCCGGAAGCAGTGGCGTGAAGGAGGCAGGCGCCGGGGAGGGCGAGAGAGACCCAGGAGAAGCGGTTCGATTTCATGAGGTGTGGAGATCCGTGGCCCCGGGGGAGCTTCCGGGGCACGGCCCTGCATGAATTGAATCCGCTCCAAATTTGCAAACACAAAAAAACTACAACAACAAAAATGACGCGATAGATCCCGTGCTGTGGAGCGTGTGGCGGCTCAGCTTTCCGGTGGCGTGCCGACTTCGATCTCCGGGGCCTTGCCGAGCTCGGGCAGGGCATTGGCCTCGGCCTCTTCCAGGAGCCTGGCTTCGGCCTCCCGTGGCACTTCGATGGTGAAGCGGGTGTCCTGGCCGGGGATCGAGGTGACCTGGATGCTGCCGCCGTGGGCTTCGATGGCCCGTTTGACGATCGAAAGCCCGAGGCCGGTGCCCTTGATCTCTTCTTGCGAGTGGTGCTTTTCCACCCGGTAGAAGCGCCGGAAAATATGGGTCAGGTCGGCGCTGGGGATGCCCACGCCATCGTCGCTGACCCAGATCCGCGTGACCTCTTCGTCGCGGACGCAGCCGATGGTCACGGTCAAGCCCTTGCGGGGGTTCTGCTTGAGGGCGTTCTCAACCAGGTTGAACAGCACCTGGGTCCAGTAGAAGCGGTCGCCGGCGAAGGTCAGGTCGAGGTCCGGCATGTCGATGCGGATCGTCGCTTCCTGGTTGTGGATCACCGACTCCAGCCGCTCCAGCACGTCGTTGAAGCAGGAGCGCATGCGGAATGGCTTCACCTTGAGCGCGGCGGCTTCGCCGGATTCGAGGCGGGAGATCACCAGCATGTCCTCGACGATGCGGGAGATCCGCTCGGTGTGCTTGCGCATCACCTTGAGGAAACGGCGGGTCAGTTCCGGATCGTCGAGGAGGTCGTCGTCGATCAGGTTCTCCAAATAGCCGTTGATGATGGCCAGGGGCGTGCGCAGTTCGTGCGAGGCATTCGCGACGAAGTCCTTGCGGATCTGCTCTGTCTGGTATTCGCGGGTCACGTCACGGATCACAACTCGGGTGGTAGGGTCTTCCGCGGGACTGTCTGAAAGGCGGGCGGCATCGATGATCCAGGCATTCACGCCGCGGCGTTCCTGGTCGCCCAAGGGGGAGGATTGTTGGGCGAGGACCGCCCGGGTCACGGTCGGTTCGCCGGTCTCGAGGCAGCGCATCAGGGCGGCGGCGAGACGTTGGTCGAGGAAGGCCTCGTGAACCGTCCGGCCGGTGAGATCCCGGCCGCGGAACAGCGTGCGTGCCGCCTTGTTGGCGAAGCGGACCCGCGCATCGGCATCGACCAGCATGAAGGCGTCGCCCAGGGCATCGAGCAGCTGGTCGCGTTCCCGGCGCGACTGCGCCATGTCGATGTCCAGCTTCATCCGCCACGACGACACTTCGCGGGTGAACTCCGCCCGGGCGCGCCGCAGGCGCAGGGCCGTGACCGCCAGCGCCAGCAAGGCACAGAGCGCGGCAAGGACGGCGGCGATGGTGAACGGCTCGGGCATCCTCAAAGGGATGACACGCAGTAGCCGATGCCTCGCACGGTTTCAACCATCGCTGCATGTTCGCCCAGTTTCTGACGGAGCCGCTTCATGTGGGTGTCGAGGGTGCGGCTGTGAACCTCGTCGCTGTATCCCCAGACCGTGCGGAGCAAATCGTTGCGGTCCTGAGCCTTGCCGGCGCGCTCGGTGAGGAAGAGCAGCAGCTTGAACTCGGTGGAGGTCAGTTCAACGGGTTCACCGTCGAGGTAGAACTTCAGGGCGTTCTTGTCGAAACGGAAGGGGCCGTAGGTGATTTCCACCTGGCCGGGCGGGCCGTCGCTGCGCTTGAGGACGGCTTGCACGCGGAGCATCAGCTCCTTGGGCGAAAAGGGCTTGGTCAGATAGTCGTCGGCGCCGGCCTCGAGGCCCTGAATGCGGTCCTCGGTCTGGGCCCGGGCGGTGAGCATGATGACCGGAATGTCGCGGCTGCGGTCGTCGCGGCGGAGCTCCTTGAAGACGCCGTAGCCGTCCTTGCCGGGGAGCATCAGGTCAAGAATGACGAGGTCGGGCCGTTCGCGGATCGCGACCTCGGCCCCCGAGATTCCGTCGTGCGCCTTCATCACTTGGAACCCGGCGCGCTCCAGGTTGAAGCCCACCAGGTCCGCGATGTCGCGTTCGTCCTCGACGATCAGGATTTTCTGCATGCGCGGTGAGGTTTACGGGGGCCGTGTGACGCCGGGAACGGAGGGCGTGTGACGAATTCGTCGCAAGTCCCGTCAGGCCGGGGGCGCTGCCATCTTGCGGTGCCAGTCCTTGTAGACCTGCGGGGAAATCTCCGACGGTTTGATCTCCGAGCGGCCGCCCCAGAAGACGTTGGTGTAGCTGACCGGGATGCCGATCGAGTCGAGGTGGCGATCGATGGCGGCCTTGTGCTCGAGCACCCGGTCCTTCTCGGTGCCGTGGACCACGCCCATGATATTGACGTCGCCGAACTGCGGGCCGCCTTCGCGCCAGTAGCAGTGGGTCATGCAGAAATGGCGGCCGACCTCGCCGCCGGCCTCGATCTCGCGGCCCTTCGGCACGGCCCAGTGGAAGAGGCCGTTGAAGCGGGTAACGCGCTCGCCGGTGGACGACGGCTTGACGTGCTCGAGGAAGGTCGAGAAGCGGCCGATGACCTTCTTCTGGTTCAAGGCTTCAGCAATCTCGCAGTAGCGCTCGAGGGGCATGCCGAGCCGGGCGGCGCGGGCTTCCCAGGGGTTGGGGACGATCTCGTCGGGAGCGAGCTCTTCCTTCAGGGAAAGGAGCACCGACCATTCTTCCGGGCTCAGGTCGGCGGGCACGGTGTTCATCATCACCGCCGGCTCGTCGGCCTTGTCCCCCGGTTCGAGGGCGCGGCGGCGGATATGGCCGACGCCGAGCGCGAACACGCCGTTGGCGGGCATCAGGAGGTATTCGGTGGCACCGGTCAAACGCAGCAGGGCGGTCGCGTGTTCGTCGAGCGACTCGCCGACCGGGACTTTCAAGGTGGTCCACAGGCGGTAGCCGGAGCCGGAGACCTCGGTGTCCGTGGACCGGATGACCACGTGGCCGGAGAAGGGGTCTTCCTTGGCCATGAAGTCGAAGGCGGCGTTGAGCTTTTCCTCGGGCACTTTCCAGGCGACCAGGGCCCCGTGTGCCAGCTTGGTGGCGAGCATCGTCTGGCGGACGCGGCGGATGATGCCGGCTTCGAGCATCGCGCGGATCCGTTCCAGCACGGTGTCGAGGGGGACCCCGCTCTTTTCGGCGATCACGTGAAATGGCTCACGCTGGAAGCCAGCGACCAGATCCTCCGAAACGGCCAGGATCTTTGCGTTGATGGGGTCGGTGTGCTCGACAGGGATCGTTTGCATGGCGGGGACGCTAGGCCGTCCCTTACGCGCAAGCCACGCGGAATTTGCGGAATTCCTCCCGATTCATCGCACGCCGCCGGGGCAAGCGGCTCGCGGCTTCAAGCTCGCCATGCGGCGGAAAATCCGTCTGGATCTACGGTTGATTGGCCAAGCCGGGAAATCTCATGAAGCCGGAAGCGCTCCAAAAGCTCTCGTTCCTTGTGTTGCGCGGCTCGCTCCTGCTGGCCTTGGGCGCCTTGGTGGCGTTGGGGATCTGGATGGCAGCGGACCGGCAGGAGGCCTGGGTTGGCTTCGAGGGGCTGGTGATCCTGATCTTGGTCGGAGGGGTGATGGCGACGTGGGGGAAGAGGTTCCTGGTGAGGTCGGGCTACGAGGTGTCGGACGAGGGGCTGATCGTTCACCGGGCGCTGGGATCCCGGATGATTCTCTACCCGACGATCACGCGGGTGGACCGGGTTCGTCGGGTTGCCAGCGCGAGGACCGAGATGGTTCGGGTCACCTTCCGGCGCGGGTGCAAGCAGGAGGCGGTGAAGATCCGGGTGCCCCGGCCCGACCTGCTTGCCGCCGAGGTGGTGAGGCGCTGCCCCCAGCTCAAGTCGAGCAGCGCGCAGAAGCTGGCTCGCGACCGGACATTCAGGGCCGCGGAGCAGCTGCTCCGGGGCGCTTCTGCGCCGAACTCGCCCGAGGTGGACTACTAGATCCGGAGAGGGTGCAATGCTGGAGACGGATTGATTGAAACAATTGATCGAATCGAAAGATTCAAATGATTAGATTGTTGGTTTTTAGTGGTTTGTGTTGTTTCAATTGGGCTTCTTTTCGAGGCGTTGATGGAAGATTTGCTGGTGTTTAAGTGCCCATTTGACTCGATCGATGCAAAAGGCTGCTCCCTCAGGCTCGGTGAGTCTCGATCATGAATCCTTGATCTGATCGAGGAGCCACTCAAGGGCGTGCTCGCGGCTGCCGAGTCGGCCTTCGAGTTGCTCGGTCTGCGCTGATTCAAGCAGTTCCTTGAAATGGGGGCCGGGTTTCAAACCCCGGGCGATCAGGTCGCGACCGGTGATCAAGGGTGGCGGGATCAGCGGTTCGGCGGCGAACTCTTCGCGCTTCCCGAGCAGGAAGTCCAGGTTCTCGGTGAAGCCGTTGGAAGAGGCGCAATCGACCCGGTGCAGTTCCAGTTCCAGCGGGAAGGTCGGGGTGGCCATGAAACGTTTGAGTTTCGCCGTGCGCATCTGCTGCACGTTCATGAATTGCATGTGGCGGCCGACCATGGTGGTTACGGAATCGATTGTTTCATTCGGATATTTCAAACGACGCAGAATCACCTCTGTCATCGTGGCGCCCAGGGCATCATGGCCATTGAAACGGATGCGTCCGGCGTCTTCGTCGAAGGTCCGGGTGGGCGGCTTGGCGATGTCGTGAAGCAGAACGGCCAGGCAAAGTTCCAGCGGTGCGTGGTCGCCGAGCATCTCCAGCATGATCCGGGTGTGAACGTAGACATCGCCTTCGGGATGCCATTCCGGCGGTTGTTCACAGCCGATCAGGTCGAGGACTTCGGGGAGGAAATGGCGGATCAGCCCCGAGTCGACCAGCAGGTCCAGGCCCCGGGCCCGTGCCGGCAGGACCAGTGTCCGCGAGAACTCGTCGCGGATCCGCTCCGCGGCGATCCGTTTCAGTCCGTCGGCATGCTCGCGCATGGCGGCCCAGGTGCCGGCTTCGATTTCAAACCCGAGCTTGGTCGAGAAGCGAACCGCCCGCAGCAACCGCAGGGAGTCTTCGGCGAAGCGGTGAACCGGATTGCCGATGGCCCTCAAAACGCCAGCCTCGAGGTCGGCCCGGCCGCCGACGTGGTCGATGATCTCCCCGCTTTCCGGATCTTCAAACAGGCCGTTGATCGTGAAGTCCCGGCGATGGGCATCTTCCTCCGGGGTGGAAAAGGCCACCTCCGCCGGGCGCCGGCCATCGTGGTAGGAGCCGTCGGTGCGAAAGGTCGCGATTTCGACCATGTGGCCCTTGGACTTGGCGATCACCACGCCGAAGTGGGCTCCGACTTCGTTCGCCCCGGGAAACAGCCGGACGACCTCGGCGGGCGTCGCGGAGGTGGCAATGTCGTAGTCCTTGGGTTCCTTGCCCAGCAGATGATCGCGGACGCAGCCCCCGGCGAAATAGGCGAGGTGACCCGCATCGCGGAGGCGGTGGGCGAAGGAGACGGCGACGTTGCGGGCTTCTGGCACGACCATGGTGTTAGGGCAGTGTGTGGACGGCGGCAAGGCCCGGTGGGCTGGAAACGGCCGTTTGATCCCTTGAGTTCGCCGGCGTCCCCGCGATAGTCGGCGCCATGTGCTGGATGCGAGTCCCCCTGTTCCTGACAATCGCCGCCGTGGCCGCGGCCGAAGATCCGCCGCGTCCGGTGACGACGGCGACGGCGGTTTCAGCGCCCCTCGAGCGCCAGCTGGAACTCACCGGCACGGTGACGGCCCATCGCCGGGCCAGCCTTTCTTCGCGGACCGGCGGCTTGATCGGGAAAATCCAGGTGGACGCGGGGAGCGAGGTGACGGCGGGGCAGGTGCTGATGGAGCTCGATACCGAACTGGCCGGGCTGACCCTGGAGCGGATCTCGATCGAGCTTGAGCAAGCCGAACTGGAGCTGGCCGAGGCGCTGCGCAAGGTCGAGGAAGTGCGCGACCTCACCCGTCGCGGCGGCTTTCCGCGGTCAGAGGCGGAGTCGCGCGAGACCGCCGCGAAGGTGCGCGAAAGCGAGGTCCGGCGGCTTCAGGTGCAGAAGAAGGAGCAACAGGAAATCATCGGGCGTCACCAGCTGGTTGCGCCCTTCGCGGGGGTGATCGGCCGCAAGTTCGCCGAGGAGGGCGAGTGGGTGGAGACCGGCACTCCGGTGGTGGAACTGGTGGAAACCGGCGACCTGCGGCTCGACGTGCAGGCGCCGCAGGAGGCCTTTGCCCGGCTCGATGGCGAGGTGCGGGCCACGGCGGTGCTCGACGCCTGGCCGGGCCGCGAGCTCGATGCCCGGATTCTCGTGCGGGTGCCGGTGAAGGACCCGGTTTCCAGGACCTTCCTGGTACGGCTTGAAATGACCGATCCCGAGGATCTTGCGTCCCCCGGGATGTCGGCGCGGGTGGTTTTCCATTCCCGCGGCAAGGTGCCCACGGTGCAGGTGCCGCGGGACGCCGTGGTCCGCTTTCCCGATGGAACCGCGAAAGTTTGGACGATCGAGCGGGAGGGGGACCGGGACGTCGCGAGGTCCCGGCCGGTGAAGCTCGGCGTGGAACTGATCGGGAAGATCGAGGTGCTCGAAGGCGTCGCCGGCGGCGCGACGGTGGTGGTGCGCGGCAACGAGGGCCTGCGCGAGGGGCAGCCGGTGAGCAAGCTCGACGACGGTCCAAGCGGCGACTCCTGAACCGATGATCGACGCCATCCTCAAGCGCGGGACGCTGGTCACCGTGGTCACCGCGATGGTGATGCTGCTGGGCATCATCGCCGCCACGCGGGTGCCGGTGCAGATGATCCCGGACCTGGACGTCCGCATCGTCTCCATCCAGACCGGCTGGCCCGGTGCGACCCCGCAGGATGTCGAGAAGGAGATCGTCATCGAGCAGGAGCGCTACCTGCGCAGCTTGCCGAACCTCAACCGGATGACCTCGCTGGCCTCCACCGGCCGCGCCGAGATCGAGCTCGAGTTCCCCTTTGGCACCGATGTCAACGAGGCACTGCTGCGGGTGAACAACGCCCTCAGCCAGGTGCCATCCTATCCGGAAAACGTCGACGAGCCGGTGCTGCGGACCGACTCGTTTTCCTACAACGCCTTCATGGCCTTCAACGTGGTGCCGATGGTCGGCAATCCGAAGAACGTCGACATCCACATGATGTTCGACTTCATCGACGACCACGTGCGCCCGGCGCTGGAACGGGTGCCGGGCGTGTCGCAGGTCGAGATCGGAGGCGGGGTGGAGCGGCAGATCCGGCTGCTGGTGGACGCGGCGAAACTGGCCGAACGGAATCTGTCCCTGACCGAAGTCCGCGACGCGGTCCGCAACCGCAACCTGGATGTTTCCGGCGGCGACATCGACAGTGGCAAGCGCCGCTACCTGCTGCGCACCGTCGGCCGCTTCGACAAGCTGGAGGAGCTCGAGGACCTGATCCTGGCCCGCCGCGGTGACGCGATCATCCGCCTCGGTGACGTGGCGACGGTGCAGCTGAACCACGCGGAGCTGCGGAACCTTTCCTACAACAACGGCGAGGCGAACATCCGGCTCGGTCTGATCCGCCAGACGGGCTCGAACGTGATCGGCATCAAGGAGGCCGTGCTGCCGAAGATGGATGAGATCAACCGCGACATCCTCGAGCCGGCGGGCCTGACGATGTACTTGAGCAACGACGACGTGCGCTACGTCGAGGACTCGGTGGCGAACGTCCGCAACAACATCGTCATCGGGGCCTGTCTGGCCGCGCTGGTGATGCTGCTGTTCCTCAGGTCGCCGTCGACCACGCTGATCGGGATGTGCGGCATGCCGATCTGCACCGTGGCCGGCTTCATCGGGCTGCTGCTGCTCGGCCGCACCATCAACGTCATTTCCCTTGCCGGCATCGCCTTCGCGATCGGGATGACCATCGACAACACCATCGTGGTGCTGGAAAGCATCCAGCAGGAGCGGCAAAAGGGGAAGGATCGCTTCGAGGCGGCGCGCGACGGGGTCAAGGGGGTGTGGAGCGCGGTCCTGTCGGGCACCATGACGACGGTGCTGGTGTTCCTGCCGCTGTTGTTCGTGAAAGAGGAAGCCGGGCAGCTCTTTTCCGACATCGGCATCGCGATCTCTTCGGCGATCATCGTCTCGATGGTCGTCTCGATCACCCTGGTGCCGGTGGCCTATGCCAACCTGCCGGGGCGCCGCCGTCAAAGCGAGGCGGTCGCAGGCCGCCGCCAACGTTTGATCCCGCCGATCTTCTGGATGCTCGCCAAGCCGTGGCGGAGGTGGACATGCATTGCCGGCACGCTGCTGGCGACCGGTGCCGCGGTCACCTTCTTGACCCCGCCGGCGGAGTATCTTCCGGAGGGCGAGGAGGCGAAGTCATTCTCGTCCATGATCGCGCCGCCGGGCTACAGCCTCGCGGAAATGGAGGTCATCGGGAAGAAGCTGCAGGACGAGCTGCTGCCGGCGCTCGACCAGGATCCGGCGGCCTTTGACCGCGGGGAAACGGAGATCCCGGCACTCGACCGGGTGACGGTTATCATCCAGCCGCAGGCGCTGCGGGTGATCGCCGTGACCAAGAACCCCAAGCACATCGATCCCTTCATGGAGATCCTCAACGAGCGCTTCCGCGCCTACCCCGGCATGCGGGCGTTCTCGTCGCGGGGCTCGATCATTTCCAGCAACGACGGCGGCACCCGCGCCGTCACGCTCAACATCAGCGGCCCGGACCTGCCGGAGATCTACCGCACCGCGCTCACCGCCTACCGCATGGCGGGGGAGGCGATCGATGACGCGCAGATCAACTCCGTGCCGTCCTCGCTGACCCTCGGTCAGCCGCTTCTGGAGGTCCGGCCGAAGTGGGAGCGCCTGGCCGAGATGGGCTTCAGCGCCCGGGAATTCGGCTACTCGGTCGCCGCGCTCACCGATGGTGCCTTTGTCGACGAGTTCTTCCTCGACGACGACAAGGTCGACATCTTCCTGTTCAGCCGGGCGGCCAACCGCCAGCGGCTCGACCGGATTTCCGACCTGTCGATCCACACGCCGCGGGGCGGGGTGGTGCCGATCGGTTCGCTCGCGGACATCACCGAAACCGTCGACACCGCGGAAATCCGGCGCGTCGACGGCCGGCGCACCGTGACGCTGTTTGTGATCCCGCCCCGTTCGGTGCCGCTGGAAACCGCCGTGGCGACGGTGCGGGAGAAGGTGATCGAACCCCTCCGCGCGGACGGTTCGCTGCCGCCCGGCGTCGCGATCAACTTGTCCGGGGCCAGCGACCAGCTCGACGCCACCCGTGAGTCGCTCGGCGGCAACATGTGGATCGCGGTGGCGCTGTGCTACCTGCAGCTGGTCATCATCTACCGCCACTGGGGTTCGCCGTTCCTGATCCTGGTGACGGTGCCGCTCGGGATCAGCGGCGGCTTGGTCGGGCTGTGGCTCCTGAATTTCGTCGGCGGACACCTGCCGTCGTTCGGGCTGCCGGCGATCCAGCAGCCCTTCGACATGATCACCATGCTGGGCTTCCTGATCCTGTTGGGCACGGCGGTCAACAACCCGATCCTGATCGTCGATCGCGCGATGCAGAATCGCCGCGAGGGCGGCATGGGGCTGCTCGACGCGGTGAAGGATGCCGTCGCCTCCCGCCTGAGACCGGTGATGATGACCACCGCGACCACCTTGATGGGTCTGGCGCCGCTGGTGTTCATCCCCGGGGCAGGGACGGAGCTCTACCGTGGGGTCGGCGCGATCGTGCTGTTCGGCCTCGCCTTCACCGCCGCGATCACCCTGACCTTCCTGCCCGCGCTGCTGGTGGTGGTCCTGGGGGCGATCGACCGGGTGGCGGGTTGGCGGGCCAGGCAGGCGTAGGGAGCGCCGACTTTAGTCGGCTTCGACAGGTCGACCTCTTCAGGGATTCCGGCTTCCTTCACGGAGTCTTCCAAGCCGACTGAAGTCGGCGCTCCGTTAAGCTGTAGGAGAAATTTCGGATTTCCGAAATGCTTGGGATGCGATTCAATGCCGCCACCTTGATCCAGATTTTCCCTTCCCTGGCCCACCCGGTCTGGTTCGTTCCGGCCTTCCTGATCGGGGCCTGCATCGGTTCGTTCCTGAACGTGGTGATCTACCGCGTCCCGCTCGGTTTGTCGGTGAACGAGCCGAAGCGCTCCTTTTGCCCCAAGTGCAAGAACGAGATCCCGATGCGACTCAACGTGCCGCTCTTCAGCTGGCTGTGGCTGCGTGGGAAATGCGCCAAGTGCAAGGCACCGATCGCGTTCCGCTACTTCGCGGTCGAACTTCTCACGGCGCTGCTCTTTGCCGCGATCTGGGGATTCCTCCGCGCCTCGCTGGGGCTCGGGCCCTACCTCCAGCTCGAGGTCGCCGCGCTGTTACCACTGTGGATCATGGCCGCGCTATTCATGGTCATCACCTTCATCGATGCCGAGCATCTGGTGATCCCGTTGTCCTTCACCTGGGCCTCGTCGATTGCCGGTCTTGCCGCCGCGGCGCTGTGGCCGAAGTTGCCGGACCTCGCCTCCTGGGCGAGCGAGGATCCCATGCTCGCCGACGGGCTCAAGCAGTCGGGGCTCGGCTGGGTGATCGGATTCTTCGGCCTGTGGGCGGTGGTGTTGTTAGGCAAGGCCGCCTTCGGAAAGAAGAAGATGGAGTTTCCCGAGCCGGTCGACTGGCGGCTGATCGAGCCGGAAAGCGATGAGGATCCGATCTGGTTCGAGATGAACGGCGAGCGCACCGGCTGGTGGGATATCTTCTTCCGCAAAACCGACCGGTTGGTGATCGAGGCCACCGAAGTCCGGGCGAACGGCGAGGAGGCCAAGGCCGGGGTGGTGACCATCCGCGAGACGGGCGTCGAGCTCCCGGACGGCCGGATCATTCCCATCGAGGAGCTGAAGGCCCTGGACGGCAAGGCCCCGCGCGCCGTCATTCCGCGCGAGGCGATGGGAATGGGCGACGTCCATCTGATGGGTTCCATCGGTGCCTTCTTCGGCTGGGCGGGCGTGTTCTTCAGTCTGTTCGCCGCGTCCCTCTACGCCATCGTCGCGGCCGTGCTCGGGCGGGTCGGTTTCGGCATGCGCCTGCCCTTCGGGCCCTTCCTCATCCTCGGCGCGCTGACCTGGATGTTCGGCGGCTGGAAGATCGCGCAGTGGTATTTCGAGAACCTCGCGGGCGGCTTCTAGGCACCGCCCGGTTCCAGCGTGAGATCGAGGGCGGCGATCAGCCGCTGGCGCAGCGGCGCGCTTTTCGCCGCCAGCCGCGACTGCTCCTTTTCGTAGTCGCGGCGGCCCGCGGCGGTCTCGATCTTCACCGGCTCCAGGCCGCAGGCGCCCAGGTCGTAGGGGCTGGCCCGCATGTCGAGGTCGCGCAGCTCCATCGCCAGCTCGAAGCAGTCTAACAGCAAGTCCGAACCCGCCCACGGCATCGCCTTGAACGACCATTTGTAGAGGTCCATGTTGGCATGGATGCAGGCCGGCTGCTCGAAGTCCTCGCGGGTGAAGAGCGCGGGCTGCAGCCGGTTCAGCGGCTGCGTGTCGGGGTGGAAGAAACGGAAGGCGTCGAAGTGCGAGCAGCGGATCGGTCGGGATTCGACCAGCGCGTCGATCTCCCGCTGCGGCAGGCGCAGCGGGGTCACTTCGCCATGGCGCACGTTCAAGCCGCGATACACCATCGCCCATTCGTGCAAGCCGTGGCAGGCGAGGTTCGGGGCGCGGTCGCGGGTGGCGGCCAGCAACTCCCGCAGCCACACCAGCCGGGCCCGTTCCTTGTCGGAAAGCAGGGTGGGGTCGGCGAAGAGCGCCTCGCCGTCGCGACGGTAGGGGCCCTTCGTCCAACAGGCGGGAAGAGGATCAGAGGCTTCCACCGCCACGCCCACCGGAGGATGCCATTCCTCCAGCTTGGCGAACGAGAACGGGTAGTAGGTGAACAGGAAATCCTCCACCGGATCGGGATTCCTGGCGGCCCGGCGGGAGCGGGCGGAGACCGTCCAGCGCTCGGCCCGGGCACGATGCAGGCGCAGCCGCTCCTGCCAATCGGCGGTCTTCAGGAGGGTCGAAATCGCGGTCACGCGCGACGGCGTATCACGAATTTGGAAACAGAACAAAAAATCCCTTGCGCGGGCCTGTTTCATGGATAGGGTCGCGGCCCGCGCCGCAAGGCGCACATAAAACCGCGGGGTGGAGCAGCCAGGTAGCTCGTCAGGCTCATAACCTGAAGGTCGCAGGTTCAAATCCTGTCCCCGCCACCAATTTCAAGGCCCTGTAGCTCGATGAGTTGCAGGGCCTTTTTTCGCGCTGGGTTTGGAACTACGAGTGACGTGGTTCTGCAGGAGGGTTCGCGATCCTTCATTTGAGCTGGTGGTATCCATCCCTGCCGGGATGGATACGTCTGGCGGATTCTCCTGATCTTCGGCCGTGTGCTGGTGGTCCTTCTTTGCCAATTGGCAGGTACAGGAGGTATGTCGTCTCGTGCTACGATTCTGGTGCAGGGTTTGGTTATGAATCGATATCTGGAGGTGCGGCGATCTGCGGGGGCGATGTGACCATGACAAATCATAGAACAGCAGAGCGAAATGGAATCATGATGGTAGATGGAGTGATGTCCCAATGAGCCCTTGAAGATGATTGCTGATGATGTTCAAAGCGTGATCAGCAACCGATATTTTGGAAGTATGGCGATTGGCAATTCAACCGATGACGACGACGTCCGCTATGAGAGTGGAGCGTCCACGTGTGATCCGATCGTGTCCCTTGCCACGAAAGTCGAGTCGCTTGACCGGAAGATCGCCGCATCCGGGCGTCGATTGGAGCAGGCACGGCTGGAGATAGCGGAGTTGATGGCAGAAAATCGTGAGCTCCGGAGACAACTCGCGCGCCAGGGCAAGGTGGGGGGATCTCTTGTAAGCAAGCAGGAGCAGATCCTCGAACTTCTTCATCAGGGGGACGCTCTTCCGGTCAGCAAGATCGCGGAGTCGGTTGATCTATCGGTCTTTGAAACGAAGTGCCATTTGGATGAGCTGGGGGCCGGTGGCTTTGTCGTCCATGACATCAACCGGTCGGTCAGTGTGGTGAAGGCGGCAGGGAGCAGCGCCCTCGTGCGCGCAAGGGGCGGCTACTATGCATCGGCCCATTACAGGATCCTCGGGAAGGGGCGTGAGTATGTCGCCGCGAATCTGATTTGATTCCAAACCGGACGGAGCTGGCCGCGGTGAGTCCGGCCGCACGATGCGGGTTCAGGCCCGGATGGATCGGGCTTGAGCCTGCTTTCGGTCCGCGGAGTCCTAAAGGGAACGCGGGATTCACCCCGCCCGGCTGGTAAGCTGCCGGGGCAGGGGGGCGGAATGAATTCCGCGCTCCCGGTCGTCGCCACCCGAAGAACCCGCCTAAGTGTCGTGCTGGTGGGTTCAGTCCCTCACCGCGAGGACCGAGACCTGGGCGTCGTGCAGCAGCCGCTCGGCATTGGTGCCGATGAAGAAGCCCGCCACGCGCGACATGCCGCGGGTCCCGAGGATGACGAGATCGGCTTCCGTGTCCTGGATGTGATGGGTTAGGGCCATCGAGGGCATGGTGGATTCGAGCAAGACCGGCGCGTGATCGATCCGCGAAAGGGCCTCGGCAGAGGGGGCGAGGAAGCCGGCCATCGCCTTGTTGGCGCGGTCGCGGCATTCGGTCTCGTAACTCACTTCCGAATTTTCCTCGTGGTCGAGGACTTCGCCCCAGACGTCGCGGGTGGGCGGATACATGACGTGGACGATCTCCAGCCGGGCACCGTTGGCGGCTGCCATTGTCACCCCGCGGGCCAAGGCGAGTTCGGACGTCGGCGAGAAGTCGGTGCAGACGACGACCTTGGAGAAATTGCCCTCCTGCCAGTCGCGCAGGACGAGGACGTCGCAGGGCGCGGTGCGGACGCAGCGGGAGGCAATCGACCCCAGGCGCTTCTTGGTCAGGTCGTTGGCCGCGATCACCAGTAGCGACGCTCCTTCTTCCTCGACGAGACGATGCAGCTCTTCCGCCGGACGTCCGTTGCGGATCTCGAGGCGAACCTTGGCGCCGGGATCGACCTGCGATACCAGCTGGGCCAAACGGTGCCGCCCTTGCTCCACCACCTGATCCAGTACGGGGTTCGAACCGGCACTTGCACTCAGGTGCGAGAGAATTCCGGAATCGAGGACGTGCACGGCGATGACCGGGGCGCCGGTCAGGGCAGCGGTGTGCAGGGCATGAAGGAGGACGGACGGGGAGGGAGCGGTAAAGTCGATCCCTGCGACGACGGGAGCATTCGGATTCATTGATGAATGGGGTTCTGGGGATGGCGGCGGGTACTAAAAAGCGCCACGCGATTCTGATAGATTATCGATAGATGGCGGCTCATCGCAAGGATTTGCCTCGAGTTCTGAAGAGGTCGAAGCCGGCTGCTTGTGACGTCGGACCTGGATCGCTTTGGACCTTGCTTCGCGGGCCGTGTGGAGACGGGGGGGCTTTGGGAGCTGGGGATGGCGGAGTTCACGTAGGCCGCAGGAATTGCAGAGAAATCGCCGGCGGGGTGTCGTTGGATCGTCGATGGCCCGGCCCTTTGCGGTGGCTGATCCTAAGGAAATTTAAAATATCCTTTAAATTTAGGTGTTTTTTTGAGATTTCGTCACTGCTGTTCCACCATGAAAACAAACATTCACCACCTTCTCGGCGCTGCGGGAGGGGCGATGCTTTTGGCATCGTGTGGCCCGCAGCTGTCCTCGACATCCGTGCCGATGTCGACCTCGGCACCGGTTTCCATCTCCCGAAGCGATGGGAGTCTGGCCGGAACCATCCACTCCGGCGTGAATTCCTACCGGGTTTCCAGCGGCCGTGAGGCGCTGAACCGCCACTCCGGGCTCGATCGCCTGGCCCAGCAACACTCGGAATTCATGCGCCAGAACCGTGGCAAGTTCCAGCTGAGCAAATCGGCGAACATCAGTCACTACGGCTTCAGCGAACGTGCCCTGGCCGCCCAGCGGATGATGAACATGTCCAACGTCGCGGAGAATGTCGCGACCTGCAGCGGGACCGGCAACCGGGCGGCATCGACCCTGGTCAATGCCTGGATCAAGTCTTCCGGCCACAAGAAGAACCTGCAGGGCAAGTGGGATGCCACCGGCATCGGCGTGGTGGTGGACTCCGATGGCACGGTGTTCGCGACCCAGATTTTCGCCTCGGAGAACCATTCTCATATGGCCATGACCGATCGCATGCGGCAGTTCTGAGCCCGCATGCCCGATGATTCCCTAGAGTCCGCCCTCCGCGCCCGCGGGGTTTCAATGATCGCGGGGGTCGACGAGGCGGGCCGGGGGCCGCTGGCCGGGCCGGTTTCCGCCGCGGCTGTGATCCTGCCACCGGGTTGGCGCTGTGCCGGATTGGATGATTCCAAGAAGCTCAGCGAGGCCAAACGCGAGAAGCTCTTCGAGACGATCACCGGTGACAACTCGGTGATCTGGGCGCTGTCGTTCGCCGAAGCGGAGGAGATCGATCGCATCAACATCCTGCGCGCCACGCATGCGGCGATGGGCCGGGCGGTGGGCGGATTGCGGACGAAGGTGGACCATTGCCTGATCGACGGTCTGGCCGTGCCGTCCTTCCCGTGGCCGCACGACGGGGTGGTGAAAGGGGATGGCAAGTCGCTGTCGATCGCGGCCGCCAGCATCATTGCCAAGGTTTCGCGGGACCGCCGGATGCTCGACTTCGCCCGGGAGTTCCCGGAATACGGATTCGAGCGGCACAAGGGCTATGGCACCAAGGTGCACCTCGACGCGCTCCATCGGCACGGACCGTGCCCGATCCACCGGCGCTCTTTCCAACCGGTCGCCCAACTGGCCCTGCCGCTGGACGGCGGGTGATGGCTGGCAGACAGGGGCATGCTGGTGTGGCATTCATAACCGCATGGGGTTTCTCTCTGAGAACCCCATCCAGAACATCGATCCGCCGGATTGCGCCCCGGGCAGCATATTGGGACTTCTTGGCGAATGACTCCAGTGATAGTTCAATTTATCACGATGGAGTTAAACGACATGAGTCTAGTTTCTTGGTTTGTCGCCCGCTTCAGCCGCCTGCTCAATGCGCCCTGCCGGTTGGCAAGGTCCGACGGAAGTGCGGTCAGCTCCGCGGAGATCGGGGAGCTGGGGGAACGCATTGCCCGCGCCTGGCTGCGGTCCCAAGGGGGCAAGGTGCTTTACCGGAACTTCAAGGCCCCGCGCGGAGGTGAGGTGGACATCGTCGCCCGCGAGGGCAGGCAGTTGCTTTTCACCGAGGTAAAGACCCGCCGTGCCGGGGCGAAGGGCCGGCCGCTCGATGCGGTGGACCGGGAAAAACAGAGGCTAATCGAACGCGGCGCGAACGAGTGGCTCCGGCTGTTAGGCACCCGCGAGATCCCGTGGCGCTTTGATGTGATCGAGGTGATCCTGACCGAGGGGGAGAAGCCGCGGGTCCACCGGGTGGAGAATGCATTCTAGCAGCGTCGAGGTCGCCCGGAGGGACCTGTTTGGTCCGCCGGCAGGACAAGTGGCCCCTTTGAGGGCTCGGTTGAATCAAGCCCGGCCAAGTTGAGAGTGGGCCTGGGTTTGCTTGGTTATGGCATCGAGTGAACCCGCGACCTCCCGGTCTTGTTGCCGGAATCGCGACAGCCCCGCCGACGCCATGAATCGACCATCCTTGAGCAGGCTTTCCCGAACATTCCGGACGGATGGGGCCACGCGCGGCGGCTTCGCCCTCGTCGTGACCCTGAGCCTGATGATCCTGCTCGCCGTTCTTGCGGTCGGCTTGCTGGGTCTGTCGTCGATTGCGGTCCGCACGGGCGGCCAGGACAATGCCCGCGCGGTGGCACAAGCGAACGCTCGGCTCGCCCTGTCGATCGCCATCGGCCAGTTGCAGAAGTCAACCGGACCGGATCAGCGGGTCACCGCGACGGCGTCGATCTTTGACAAGGACCCGGACACGCTTGAGATCGACGGGGTCGCGGCTCCCGCGACTGTCGGGGTTTGGAAAACGGTGGACCCGTCCGGCGAGCCCATCCTCCACCGCGATCGCGACGGGATCAGCGTCGACTCTCGGAATCCGGGGAGCGCGGGTTATGTCGATCACCGCAATGCCGTCGAGACCTGGCTTTCCAGTGGCTCGGCAAGGGAGGACTTTGATCCCCGGACCACCGCGGACGAAGCGGGTCGCGGCCGCAAGGCCGTGATCATCGCCCGCGACGGGGATGCCGAAATCCGTGCCCCGCTGGTGGAAGTCGGTGAAAAGGACACCCCCGGGGCCTATGCCTATCATGTGAAAGACCTCGGCGTGGCGATGCCCCTGTTGCAGCACAACCCGAACATCGGCAAGGACGCCGTGTCCGGGGGCGGGGATAGCGGCGGGTATGCCAATCTTTATGCCGGCAGGGTCCGGGATTTCTCGAGGCTCGACGGCATCGCTCCCGCCGCAAGCCACCTGTCCGACGACGCGTTAGTCCGCGAGGAGGGAGCGGAGGCTCGCTATGTCTCGTTGGCAACCTGCGCCTTCGATGAGCAGGGGGAGGTGGATCCGGCGACCGCCGATATGCTGGGAAATTCAGGAGAAGGAATCACCACGACGAACAGCGCGCTTTTCACCGACACCCTCGCCGGTCGATTGAAGGCGGACCTGACCCCTTTCCTCAGGGACCGCTCCAACACCGGGAGCGGGGTATTGAAGCGCAGCGACGGCGGTGGTTTCGAGTACGAAGGGCGGACGCTCGATGACGACGCCCCGCTTATTCCGGGGCGCCGTTTCGAGAGCTTCTCCCCGAAGTTCGGTGCGCTCCGCGATTTCGTGAGATTGGGGGAAGATGTGGGACCGGACCGGGTCGCGACGCCGCGCGGGCCCTTCAACGGCGGCGGGGGCGAGGGCGACTTCGCCGATCCCACCCGGGTGATCCGCCAAGGACTGCATCCGATCATCGCGGAATACAGCGTGTATCACTCGATCGCCCCGAACCCTTCCGCAGGGGAGACGGGATTGGCCCTGCAGTTCTACCCGCGAGTGACCTTGTGGAATCCGACCAACGTGACGCTCGATACCTCCGGCTACTTCGTCCAGCTGCAGCACCGGACCGGCATGGGGATCATGGTCAACGGCAAGCGCGGCACCCATTCGGCACCCTACGACCAGTACGGCGAACAGTTCACCTACTTCGGGGACGGTCCGCGTCCGGGCGACGGGACCCAGGCGCGCGAGTGGTACTTGTTCTTTTATCTCGAGCCGGTGCGCATGGAGCCCGGCCAGTGCCTGGTCTTCTCGCCGCCCAACGGCCGCGTCACCGAACTGGAAGGACGCAACGGCAACATCGCCCGCAATGTCCTCAGTGCTTCGGCCGATCTCGCGGCGAATGACCGGGGTTGCTACTATGTGAACTTGAACCAGCGCCGTACCCCGAAGGACCAGAGCTCCGAGATGGTGCCTGTCTTCAATCCGCGGGCGCTGCCGAACCAGTACAAGTTCGACCACAAACAGATCCAGTCGGGCCAGAACCCGATGTACATCGGCCGGGAATTCGGATCGATGGCGGCTCATCTCCGGATCGCCCCGGCGACGGCCTCGTATGACCAGCTCGAGCGCGCCACGGTGCGCGACGGCGGCTTGCGCCTCAACGCCTACCCGATCGTCCACACGCTCAACTGGAACGGCATGATCGATCCCGGCGGCCAATGGTGGTATGCGGACCAGCAGCCTTGGCAACAGATGACGAGCATGCGTGCCAATGGCAACATCCCGGAGAACCGGATGAAGCTCGGGGCGCGGCTGAAGTCGTTCCGCGAGACCAGCGAGAACGTCGCGAAGCACGGGTCCGCCTTCTGGGATTTCCCGCTGTTCGAGTCATCGAACCTGATGTCGTCGACCTTCCGGCGGACGCCGTGGGATGCCCCGGTGGAAAGCCTGACCAAGTCGGGCTACGGGGCGCAACCGGTCATCGCCTACGGCGCCTTGACCACCGACGAACTCGACCAGCCGGGATACCTGGATCCCTTCATGTTGCCCCGCCATGTCAACGGTCTGCAGGAAAGCTCTCCCTTCATGAACACGCAGTCGTATCCGGGAGAGCTGCGCTTCCCGGTCATCGACATCCCGGTGGCGGGTGTCGAGTTCTTCAACCCGGCGCAATTCCGCAGCGCCCGCCTTACCGAGGAGTTCAGCGCTCCGACTTTCATTGCCGGCGAGAGTCTTGCCACGGTTGCCGCCCCGCGCGATCAGTCGGCCTTCGATCCCCGCAGCTACGAGCGGGCGTGGTGGTCGGGATTCAACCGGGAGTGCACCGTCAATCCCCGCGACAACACCTGGTGGCAGGACGAGTTCGATCCGGGGAAACAGTTCGCGGCCTTCGATTACCGCTACGAGACGAACCGTGTGTTGTGGGACGGATTCTTCTTCTCGACCTTGCCCGAGGGCGCCGACCTCAAGGCCCTCGTCGCACCCGGCAAGCTGCCCAATCCCTACATCCATGTCGCAGCCGATTCCCTCGGTGGCCGGGTGGAAGCCGGTGCCGAGAATGCCGCCCGCTACCTGCGCCTGCGCAACCACCTGTCGGTGAACTCGACCCGGGCGATAGCCTGGAAATCGCTGCTCACCATGAACCGCGGGCTGCGGATCGGCGGGGCCTCGTCGGGAGATGACGCGGTGCCATTCCCCGGATCCGCCGATCCCCAAGGTGATGCGAACTCCGGGAGTGCCTCGGATGAGCCCCTGGCGTGGACCGGCTTCCGGGAGCTCGACGACGAGGAAATCGAGCGTCTCACCGCGGAACTCGTCGCGGAGGTCAAGCGGCGCGCGCCCTTCGTGTCGGTGTCGGACTTCGTGAACCGGCGCTTGCTCGATGTCGGCCGCGAGTCGGAGTCGCCGTCTTCCCAGATCGACGACGAGACCAAGGCCCTCAGCTACGCCGGTCCGTTGGAGGTCGCGATCCGGCGGGCGGGCCTGAACGATCCGATGCAAGACTTCACCGTATCTTCGTCGCGCCGCTACGCTGCCCCGGCGGGCGGGGCCCCGGCCCCGGCCACGGCAAACATGCCGACGGATCGCTTCGCCGGGGCACCGGCCCACCTTTCCCAAGGCAAGATCCTGCAATCGATCGGGGCGTCGCTGACCGCCCGGTCCGATACCTTTTCGATCCGTGCCTACGGCGAGGCGCGTGACCCGGCCGGGCGGGTCGTCGCCCGGGCGACCTGCGAGGCGGTCGTCCAGCGCGGCTCCGACTATCTGGAAGCGGCGGCCGATGACCCGACGGTCGCCTGCGCCGACCTCATGTCGGACGTGAATCGTGCGATGGGCCGGCGCTACCGCATCCAGTCGTTCCGCTGGCTCGGCAAGGGCGAGACCGGACTCTAACCCGAGCCTTCCTTCGAAATGACGACGAAACTTGCGGTATTCCTCGTGGGCTTTGCGGCCATGGCCTCCGGACAGTCGGAAACCGGTGGCGGGAAGGCGCCGGAGCGCTTGCAGCTGAGGGTCGTCGCCCTCGGGCATCACCGGACGACCCGCTGGAAGATGGGCGAGCGGGAAGGGGATGCCGCGGCACCCCTCGCGCCCGGTGAAAAGGCGGGGAAGAAGAAGGGGGGCGGATTGCGCCCGGTGGAGATCAAGGGCAAGCCATTCGAATACCTTCCGAGCCCGCTCTACCTTCGCGACGAGGGCGACGGCGGACGGGTAGAGATGCGGCCGGTTTCCCTGGCCCTCAACGCCCCGGGGACGGAGTCGGAAGTGAAGCCGCGCATGTCGCTGGACTTGCTGACCGGGGAGACCGGTGCCGATGGAGGGCTTCTTCATCACGGCTATGTTTCGGCCGCGCTGCCGAACGGGGCCTCCCGGGCGCTGGCGGTTCTGGTGGCGGCACCGGGGAAAGTCGAGGCATGGAAGGATCCCGGAGTCCACGTGTTCGACACCTCGCCGGTCGCGCTGCCGGGCGGGTCCCTGTTCGTTTTCAACGGCACCCTGTTTGGGATCGAGCTGGACGTCCCGGTAAAAGATGCCAAGGGGCCCTTGATGCTGAAACCGCTGGAGTCGCGGGTGCTGCGGCCGGGTGTCAACCGCTCCGGCCGGACACAGGTGGTTGCCCGACTGGTTGGCAATGGAGGCAAGGTGAAGCGGCAATTCTACTACAACACCCTGCCGGTGAGCCCCGATTCGAGGAGCTTCCTGCTGGTCTATGCCGACCCCAAGCCGAAGAATCCGAATCCGGCCGGGGTGGTGATGTTCCGCGATGAGCTGGGAACGGAGCCCTGAGTCGATCCATCCTCATGAAAGCCCTGGCCCGTCACTCCGGCATTGCCCTTCTTCTGGTGGTCGCTTCTCCTGCCCGCGCGGCGGAAGACGGCGGGCATCCGAACATCCTGATGATCTGCGTCGATGACCTGCGGACCCAGCTCGGGTGCTACGGCGACGCCGTGGTCAAGTCGCCGAACATCGACCGGCTCGCGGATACTGGCCTGGTGTTCGATCGTTGCTACGTGCAGGTGGCGGTCTGCAACCCATCGCGGGCCAGCATGATGACCGGCCTCCGCCCGGACACCTTGAAGTGCTGGACGCTGCAATATCACTTCCGGGAGACTCACCCCGATGCCGTCACCCTGCCGCAGTATCTCCGCCGGCAGGGCTATCATGTCGAGGGCTACGGCAAGATCTTCCACAACCCCTGGCAAGACCCGCGCTCCTGGGATCTGCCCCATCGCTTCGGGGCGGGGGATTGGAATCATTACGACGAGCGGCAGAAGGCCCTGATCGGAACGGTCCGGGATGCGCTGCCCGATGATGCCTGGCAGAAGGCGTCGTTGCGCGGGCCGGTCACCAACGATCCGGACATCCGCGACGACGACCATCCGGACGGGGCGATGACGAGCATGGTGGTCGATCGTCTCGATCAGCTGAAGGACTCCGGCAAGCCCTTCTTTCTCGCTGCGGGATTCGTCCTGCCGCATCTGCCGTGGTGTCCGCCGCGGAAATACTGGGACCTCTATGACCGGGGCTCGCTGCCCCTCGCCGCCAACCCTGAGGTGCCCGACGGAGCGCCGGCGGTGGAGCTCGGGACCAACTACGAGCTCCACCATTACGCCGACTGCATTGATTTTCCCGCACCGCTCCAAGGCAAGATCAGCGATGCGAAGGCCCGCCGCCTGATTCATGGCTACCTGGCTTCGGTTTCCTTCGTCGATGCCCAGATCGGTCGGCTGTTAGAGGCGCTCAAGGCATCCGGGTTGGCGGAGAATACGGTGGTCGTGCTGTGGTCGGACCACGGCTACAAGCTGGGCGAACACAACGGCTGGGGGAAGATGACCAATTTCGAGATCGATACCCGCGTGCCCTTCATCATCCGCGATCCACGGGCGAAGAGGGCGGGTCAGCGGTGCGGGCAGATCGTCGAGACCCTCGACCTCTTCCCGACCCTCTGCGAGCTGGCCGGCGTGGCGGCTCCCTCTTTCACCGAAGGCAAGAGCGCGGCAAAGTTGCTCAAGGATCCCGCGGCGGAGCATCGCGACGCGGCCTACAGCCAATACTTCTACCGGCCGCTCATCGGCAACAGCGTGCGGACGCGCGGGTGGCGCTACACCGAGTGGCGGAACATGGAGGACGGCCGGGTGAAACATCGCGTGCTCTACGATCACCGCGAGAACGACCAGGAGAACGCCAATGTGGCGGCAGCTCATCCCGCGGTGGTGGCGGAACTTGAAGAGACCTTGAGCAAGGTGCTGCCTCCCCGGCGCGTGGCGATGCGGCCGGTGGTGCATTCGTTGGACGGGGGCGGCGTGGCGGCGGTCCGCTTTGTCAACCGACATCCGGGCGAGGTCCGTCTGACCTGGATCAGCCCGCAAGGGGAGCGGGCGCGGCAATGGGACATCGCCGCCGGGAAAGCGCAACGGATCGACAGTCACGCCGGGCATGTCTTCGTCGCCGAAAGCCTCGACGGCCGCTATTACGAGACGATCACCGTGGCGGCGGCGGAGGGCGGAGGACGGCGGGTGATCGAGCTCGGGGGCGCGCCATGAGCCGTCCGCGGATGATTCCCGGGATGGTGCCGAGGCGCTGGCGATTCTCTCCCGCCGGACCCGCCGCGGGGCCGGTTTCGGCTCGACGGCACTCCGCGTCGGGTTGAGATTCCGGACCATGGACGACAAGGTCGAGCGCAAGTCCCTCGCGGTTCAGGTGGCGGACCGGATCGAGCAGGCCATTCGCTCCGGCCAATGGGGTGATCGCCTTCCCGGCAACCGGATGCTGGCCGAGCGCTACGGCGTGAACCGCAAGACCTGCGTGGCGGCCATGGAGTTGTTGGAGCAGCGCGGGCTCGTCGGCGGTGCCGAGGTCGGCAAGTGCCGCGAGATCCTGCCCGCCGAAAGCCGGCCGGATTCCGGGAAGGCTTCCCGCGGGCGACTGCTGATCCTGCGCCCCGCGTCGTCTCCGTTGAATCTTGAAGACGAGAACCTGCTGCGCAGTTTCCAGGAAGCTTGGGAAGCAACCCGCGGCGGGGTGGCATGGGAGCGGGTGGACTTCGAACGCTACCGGAATCCGAAGGTGCCGCTGGAAAAGCTGATCGAGCGCCACAACGCCGCGGCGCTGGTCCTCTACGTGCCATTGCACACCTGGGGCGAGGTGGCGTGCGAGCGCCTTCCGTCGTTCCAGGTCGGCGGAACGCACGGCAATAGCAAGAAGTTCAGCATGTGCTCCTTTGCCATCAACCAGGGCATCGAGGCGGTGGCGCGTCACTTGTCCCAGCTCGGCCACCGGCGGATCCTCGTGCCCATCGACTCGATCTCCGGGGGCTTCCGCGAGGCCTTCGTCGACGGGCTGGCCCGCGGGCTCGGCGAGGCCCCCGAGGAAGGAACGGTGGAAGACCTGTGCCCGCGCTTTCCCGAGCCCGTCCCCGAGGTCTGGCGGTCTTACTGGGAAAAGGCGTTCCGGCGCATTCGGCCGACTGCCGTGGTCGTGACCGAGGACGTCCACCTGCTGTCGCTTTACGGCTTTTGCGCCCACCATGGCATCCGTATCCCGGCCGACGTGTCGGTGATCAGCATCAACTACGAGCGCCATTTCGAGTGGTGCCAGCCGCGGCCGACCATGCTCCGCTTCCCCAACCGCAAGGCGCTGACCTACTTCAAGGAATGGCTGAGCGGCGGGCTGAGGCCGATCGGCAAGCACTTTCTCGAGATGAACCTCATCGAGGGCGAGAGCGTCGGCCGCGCCCGCACGGGAGGGTGACTCAATCGGCGGTGCCGAGGATGAACTCCACGATCTGATCGCAATGGCAGGCGAGGGAGTCGACCTGTGGCAAGGGGCTGTCGCTGCCAGCCAGCAACAAGGGGAACTCGGTGCAGCCGAGGATCACGGCTTGCACGCCGATCCGTGAGAAACCATCAATCTGGTCCAAAAGAAGCCGGCGGGACACCTCGTCGAAAATACCCATCGACAGCTTCTCCAGGAGGCAGCGGTGGATCGCCCGGCGGACACGGACATTCGGCACGCGGGTGCGGATCCCGTATCTCTCCTTGAGACGACCGCGGAGAAAGTCGTCTTCCATGGTGAAGCGGGTGCCGAGCAGGCCGACGTGGGTCCAGCCCTGCCGCTCGCACTCGCGGGCGATCGCATCGCCGATGTGGAGCACCGGGACGCGGAGGTCCGACTGGAGCAGGTCGTAGATCTTGTGCGGGGTGTTCGCGCACAAGGCGATGCCCTCGACCCCGGTGTGCTGGAGCTCGATGGCGGCCGACCCGATGCGCTCGAGGACCTCCTCCCATCGGCCGGCCAGCTGGGCGCTGTGGATGCCTTTCTGATCCAGGCTGGCGAGGTTGATGCGCGGGTTGGTGTTGTCGCCGTAGTGGCGGTTGATGGCCTCGTTGATCGCCGAGTAGTAGGCCATCGTGGAGCGCCACGAGGTGCCCCCGATGAGGCCGAATTTCCGCAATGGCGGTGACTCGCGGCGGGCCGGGCGGCAGCCGGGATGGGACAGGGAGGCGGCATTCATCGGATCACTCCCTTCGCCGGACGGTCGACCACCTCAAAGTAGCCGAGGAAGGCGCCGGTCTCGTCGCTGATCGCCCACACCGACCCGGGCCTTCCCTTGAGCTCTTGCTGCTGGTTCGGCTCAATCACGCCTTTGTCGACGGCGTGGCCCTGGCGGTTCATCCAGTGAAGCTGCACGGTCTGGTTGCGGTGGTTGACGAAGGCAATGCGCATCGGCGTGCCGTCCGGCTTTGACGGCGGCAGGTCGGAGGCGGTGGCCACCGGCCGCCATGGCAGGTCGGGGAGATCCTTGACCTTGACCTCTTTCACTGTGGAGAAGCCCGCGGGCACCAGCGCGCGCAGGCGTTTGAGTTCCGCGGCGTGGGCGGGGGTCGAAGCGAGATTGTCCCATTCGTAGGGATCCACGGAGGTGTGGTAGAGTTCCTCGGCGCCGCCCTTGTAGCGGATGTAGCGCCAGTCCTTCGTGCTCACGCCGACGCTGCCGCCGTCGTGCAGATAGGTCATCACCGCCGGTTCGATCGAGGACGTCGGATCCTTGAGCAGCGGCACCAGGCTGCGGCCATCGATCGCCTCGCCGGGCGGCAGGCCGCAGAGTTCGGTGAGCGTCGGGTAGAGGCCGAGCAAACTGACCGGAGCATCGCAGCGGATGCCGGCCCTTGTGCCGCCGGGCAGGGCGGGTGAGATCCCGGCGGGAACCTTGACCATCAGCGGGACCCGCGTGCAGGCGCGCCAGGCGGTGTACTTCTGCCAGTGCTGCTTTTCGCCGAGATGCCAGCCGTGGTCGGACCACAGGACCACGATGGTGTTGTCCTTGTTCGGGCCTTTCTCCAGGGCGTCGAGCACCCGGCCGAGCATGGCGTCGGCGAAGTGGATGGAGGCCAGGTAGCTCTGGACGCCTTGCTTCCACTGGCCCTGTTCGAGGATGTGGGGAAAGTAGCGGTTTTCCGCGAGCTTCTTCGCCTCGTCGGACAGGTCGTCGAGGTCGCCTTCCTTGTAGCCGGGCGGCAGCTGGATCGATTCGAGCGGGAACTTCTCGAAATACTTTTTCGGGACGAACCAGGGTTCGTGCGGCCGGTAGATCCCGCAGGCGAGGAAGAAGGGCTCATCGTGCTTTTGCGCGAGCTTCCCGCCGACCCATTGGCTGACCGTGTAGTCGCCGCCGAACTTTTCGTCGCTGGTGTCGAGCGGACCCCAGTCGGTCTCCTCGTATTGCCATGGGCCCGCCCGGGGCAGGGACAGCGGGCGCTTGTCGGGATACAGGGTGTCCGGAATCGGCATCTCGGTCGACTTCTCCGGGAAGTACTCGTCCCAGGAACGGGCATCGATGATGTAGTGCAGCATCTTGCCCGAACCGCTGGCGTGGTAGCCGTTCTTGGAAAAATGCTCGGGCAGCAGGGTGACGTCCGGCAGCACGTCGCGGAGCTTCTGGGCATTGGTGTAGATGCCGGTCTTGTGGGGCGAGCGGCCACTGAAGATCGAGATCCGCGAGGGGTTGCAAGCCGGTGCCGCGCAATGGGCGTTGGTGAACAGCATGCCGTCCGCCGCGAGCCGGTCGAGGTTCGGCGTGACCGTCTGCGGGTGGCCTTCCATGCAGCCGATCCAGTCGTTGAGGTCGTCGAGGGCGATGAACAGGACGTTCGGCCGGGACTCACCTCCCGCGAGTGCCGGCAGCATGGCGAAGACCGCGAGCAGGGGCCGCAGATAGAGTGGAACGTGGACGGGAAGCATGGGCTAGGCGGAAGTATTCCCGTGCCCGGAGTGGGAATCAAAGCCCGGCGGGCGGGAATCGTCCGGCCCGCTGAGGATGCCGGTGCGGCATTGGCGGTCGGGCGATTCCGGTCATCGGCAGTGGACTTGGCGGAAATTGCGGATTGAGCCGGCCGGCCCGCCGGCATACCGCAGGGCATGGCAAACGGCTTCAAGGAGTGGCAGGTGGTGTGCGACGCGCTCGCCAGCGGCAGGCAATCGATAATCCTGAGAAAGGGCGGGATCCACGAGGGGCGGGCCGGCTTCTCCTTCGCCGAGGAATCGTTCTTCCTGTTCCCGACCCGCTTCCACAACCAGGACCAGTTTGTCCGCGAGGGTGAAGTGGTGGCCCAACCCGAATGGACCGACGGGGAAACGGTGGGCATCACCCACCACTGCGAGGCGCTGTGGGCCAAGACCCTGAGCGACTGGGACCAGGTCGCGGCGCTGGAGCCGTACCACATCTGGACCGAGGAGACCATCCGCCAGCGCTTCGACTGGGAGGGCAAGGGGATGGCCAGCGGCAGCATCCACGTCGCGCTGCTGCGGGTCAGCAAGCTGGCGCAGCCCTGGGAGTTCCCCTACGAGGCGAAGTACGGCGGCTGTCGGAGTTGGGTGAAACTTCCCGAGCCGCCCGAAGGCACCCGCGCGGGCACGGAGCCGGTGCTGGGGGACGACTGCTTCTCGACCTTGTTTGCGAAGATGGAGGAGTTGCTTGGTTGATCCGGGCGGGCGGAGGGCTTTGCCGAATCAATCGTCAGCGATGCTCTTGTTCCAGAGGCTGGCGTAGAAGCGTTCGGGGTCCAGGCCGACCGGCAGGCCGGAAACCTGGCCGTCGCCGGTCTCGACAATCTTCCAACTGCCGTCTTCCAGGAGTGCGACATCAATCGTGAGGAAGTCGGAGCGGAAGCGGCGGGCGATCTCCTTCCATCGCCCGATTTCATCCATGGGTCCTGGCGTGGAGGGCTCCGGGATGACCAGCGGCTCGTCTTGCCAGAAAAAGAGGCGGGTTTCCTCGACCAGCGGCAGGCCGCGGATGTCGCTGCCCCGCTCGACGATGGGCAGGAACTCGCGCAGCACCACGCCGCGGTTGAAGAGCCGGCCGCGCTCCTCACGGAATCTGCCGCGGCCGAGTGGAGAGGATCGCCCGATCACTCCCGCGTTGCGTTCAATCTGAAACCCGGCATGGTCGGCAATAGTCCAATGGCGAAGTCAGCGATAACCCGGTTCGCAGAGCAGATCGCAGTCTACTCGAAAAAGCAGCACTTGATCTCTGCGTGTCTCGTGGTGGCCCCATTGTTGATCGTGTTGGCATGGCTTGCTTTTCCCCTCCTCGAGAGCAGGAACCTCGGGTATCCGTTCTGGCAATGCTCCTGTTTGTTTGGATTCCTTGCCTCAGGATTCGGGAGTGGATGTTGGTTTGCGGAGCGGCTGAGCGACGGGCGTTCTCCGTCTTGGGTTATCCTCTTGTTGCTTGTAGGACTTGGGGTCGGGTCGATTCGGCTCTGGGTATTCGGGGAGTTCTATTGGGCTTTTGACAGGGGATACTTCTTGAATTGAGGGACGCAGAACAAGGTGTTGCTGCGGGCACGTGGAGGCCTTCTGTTAGTGCAGTTTACCAATGAATGGTGGTGCTTGCGTGGAGTGTCCGCGGTCCCGTGATAGAAAGACGGGCAGGCAAAGAAAAAGCCAGCCCCGCGGTCGCAGGGCTGGCTTGGGAAGCGTCGGACAACCGCCTAGCCTTGCACCGGAGCTGCCGCCGGTTTCTTGGCGGTCACCTGGATGCGCAGGTCGCGGAGTTGCTTGGCGTCGACTTCGGCCGGGGACTGGCTCATGAGGTCGTTGCCTTTGTTGTTCTTCGGGAAGGCGATGACCTCGCGGATCGAGTCCTCGTTGCAGATCAGCATGACCAGACGGTCGAGGCCGAGGGCGAGGCCGCCGTGCGGCGGGGCGCCGAAGCGGAAGGCGTCGAGGATGTGGCCGAACTCCTCGGCGGCGTGTTCCTCGGAGATGCCGAGCGCCTTGAACATGGCGGTCTGCAGCGGGCCCTCGTGGATCCGGATCGAGCCGCCGCCGAGTTCGTGGCCGTTGAGGACCACGTCGTAGGCCTGGGCGCGCAGTTCGGTGGAGAGCTCGCCCTTGAGCAGCTTCTCCTCGTCCTCCTTGAGCGGGCGGGTGAAGGGGTGGTGGACGGCGACGTAGCGGCCGGTCTCCTCGTCGAAGGCGAGCAGCGGGAACTCGGTGACCCAGAGGAAGTCGAGCTCGGTGTTGCCCTCGAGCAGGTTCTGCATGTCGGCGCACTCGAGGCGGACGCGGCCGAGGACGTCGCAGGCGGCTTCCCACTGGTCGGCGGCGAAGAGGATGAGGTCGCCGGGCTCGATGTTGAGCTTGCTGCGGAGCGCCTCGACCTCGGCGTCGGTCATGCGCTTGACGAAGGGCGAGCGCCAGGACTCGCGGTCCTCGCCGCGGGCCTGGATGTAGGCGAGGCCCTTGGCACCGGCGGCCTGGGCGAGCTTGGTCAGCTTGTCGATCTGGCCGGTGGAGATGTCGGCGAAGCCCTTGGCATTGATCGCTTTGACCACGCCGCCGGCGGCGACGGCACCGGAGAAGACGCGGAACTCGCAGTCCTTGAGCTCCTCGCTGAGGTCGACGAAGTTCAGGCCGAAGCGGCGGTCGGGCTTGTCGGAGCCGTAGTTGTCCATCGCATCCTTCCAGGTGATGCGCTCGAAGGAGGCGGGGATGTCGGCGCCGCGGGATTCCTTGAAGATCCGGCCGAGCAGGCCCTCGACGAGGCCGATGATGTCGTCCTGTTCAACGAAGGAAGCCTCGATGTCGATCTGGGTGAACTCCGGCTGGCGGTCGGCGCGGAGGTCCTCGTCGCGGAAGCACTTGGCGATCTGGAAATACTTCTCGATGCCGCCGACCATGAGCAGCTGCTTGTACTGCTGGGGTGCCTGGGGCAGCGCGTAGAAGGAACCCGGCTGGAGGCGCGAGGGGACGAGGAAGTCGCGGGCGCCTTCCGGGGTCGACTTGGAAAGGATCGGCGTCTCGATCTCGCAGAAGCCCTGCTCGTCGAGGAAGTCGCGGGCCGACTTGGTCACGCGGTGGCGGGTGCGCAGGTTGCCGGTGATCCGCGGGCGGCGGATGTCGAGGTAGCGGTAGCGCATCCGCAGGTCCTCGTTCGACAACTCCTTGTCGAGCTGGAAGGGCAGCACGTCGGCCTTGTTGACGATGACCAGCTTGCTCGTGACGATCTCGATCGCTCCGGTCTCGAGCTTGTCATTGGTGGTGTCGACCGTGTCGGTCTTGAGACGGGCCTCGACGGTGCCGGTGACCTGGACGACGTCCTCGACGCGGAGCTTGTGCGAGAGTTCGGCGGCTTCCGGGGAGACCTCGGAGCGGAACACGCACTGGGTCACGCCCTCGCGGTCGCGGAGGTCGATGAAGATCACGCCGCCCTGGTCGCGGGCGGAATTGACCCAGCCGATCAGGGTGACGGTTTCACCGATGTGGGAGGCGCGGAGTTCGTTGCAATGGTGGGTGCGCATGGACTTTGAAGTGGAGAGTAATCAGTGATCAGTGATCAGTGGAAAGGCAGGATCAGGTCAGGCGAGGAGGGGGCCGTCGGGTTGCTTGAGGCGGTCGGTGAGCCAGTCGGCGAGGCCGAGGACATGGCAGGATTCCTCGCTGCGCGAGGAGAGGGCCTTGAGCTTGAGCTCGGGGAGTTCGCTGCCGATGACGAGGGCGAAGCGGGCGCCGCTGCGCTCGGCGTTCTGGAACTGCTTGTTGATCTTCGGGGTGGTGAAGGGCAGGTCGCAGGAGATGCCGGCATTGCGCAGCTCGGCGAGGATCTCGAGGGCTTCCGGACGCTTGGTGTCATCGGCGAGGACGAGGTAGATGTCGCAGGCGGCGGCGTTGCGCTGCAGCCAGGCGGCCATGTTCAGCTCGGCATGCGGGGTTTCCTCGATGAGGTTGCGGATGACGTAGTCGCCCATGGCGAAGCCGGTGGCGGGCAGGTCGCAGCCGCCATCGGAAATGGTGGCGACGAGGGTGTCGTAGCGGCCGCCGCCGGCGACCGCGCGCATCGACTTCTTCGCGTCGAAGACCTCGAAGACGACGCCGGTGTAGTAGGCCAGGCCGCGGACGATGGAGAGGTCGAGCGAGAGGTAGTCGCCGAGCCCGCGGGCCTCGAGTTCGGCGCGGATGGTGTCGAAGGCCGCGGAGGCGTTCTCCGGGTTGGCGATGAAGGCGGTGACTTCGTCGCTGCTGAGGCCCAGCGCACCGAGCTTCTGCGCGGTGACGTCGGGTTTCTCGCGCTCGAGCTTGTCGATGATCTGCAGGAAGTCGGGGATCGCCTCCTCGGCGACTCCGCGTTTGGCGGCGAAGTCGAGCCAGGCCTGGCGGTCGGAGACGCGGACGACGAAGTCGCCGGGCTTGAAGCCGAAGGCGAGCATGGTGTCGATCGACAGCGCGATCAGCTCGGCATCGGCCTGCGGGCCGGCCTCGCCGAGGATGTCGACGTTGAACTGGAAAAACTCACGGCCGCGGCCTTTCTGCGGCTTCTCGTAGCGGAAGCACTGGCCGATCTCGAACCACTTGAGCGGCTTGGGGAAATCGCGCTGATGCTGGGCGGCGAGGCGGGCGAGGGAGGCGGTGACTTCGGGCCGCAGGCAGACGTCGCGGCCGCCCTGGTCCTCGAAGCGGAACAGCTGCGAGGACAGCTCGCCGCCGGACTTCTTCAGGTAGAGGCCGGTGTCCTCGAGCAGCGGCGTCTCGTATTCGACGAAGCCGTAGCGGCGGGCGACCGAGCGCCAGGTTTCGAACAAATAATTGCGGGCCGCGGTGTCTTTCGGGAGAAAGTCGCGGAAACCGGGAAGTGCTTGGAATTTAGGCCCTGCCATCAGCGGGCGGCGAGGATGCACGGGTGTCCCGGCATTTCAAGGGTAGAAGCAGGGGTTTGCCCTTGCGGGGCGGGCGGCTCCCCCGGCTAGCTTGGCGCCGTGATCCGCACCCTGCGCGCCGTCGATTTCCGTTGTTTTGCCGGCCTGTCGCTGGAGATCCCGGCGGGCGGGGCGGTTTTCACCGGCGACAATGCCCAGGGCAAGACCTCGATCCTCGAGGCGGTCTGCGTGCTGGTGCGGCTGCATTCGCCGCGCTCCCGCCGGATGCCGGCGATGGTGCGGATGGGCGGGGCGGGGGGCTTCGGGATCGCCGGGGAGGTCTGGGGCATGGAGCGCCGGGTCAAATGGCAGCGGGGCTTCGACCTGGCGGTCGATGGCGAAGCGCGCGGTGGTCCCGGCGTCTATCTTGCGGATGGCGGCTTGATCGTGTGGATGGGCAACGAGGACCTCGAGCTGGTCCGCGGCCCGGCGGAAGGGCGCCGCCATTACCTGGACTTCATCGGATCCCAGATCGAGCCGGGCTACCGGCAGGCACTCAGCCGCTACCGGCGGGCCTTGAAGGTGAAGAACCTGCTGCTCAAGGACGGACGTCCCCGCGAGGAGGAGATCCGGTCCTACGAGGAGATCATGATTGCCAACGGCGACCAGCTGGTGGCGGCGCGGCGCCGGCTGGTGGAACTGCTTTCGCCGCGGGCGGAACACGCCCAGCGCGAGGTCAGCGGCCGCGACGAGCGGCTGGCGCTGGAGTATCGCCCGGCCGGCGGCGGCGACTTGCGCGTGGCTCTTGAACAAGCTCACGAGCGGGAGCGCCGCCAGCGCCAGAGCGTGGTCGGTCCGCATCGCGACGACCTGCGGCTCACGATCAATGGCATGGCGGCCGGTGAGTTCGCCAGCGAGGGCCAGCAGCGGACGCTCGCACTTGCCCTCAAGCTGGCACAAGGCGAAGCGCTGGCCGAGGCGCGGGGCAGTTTGCCGGTCTACCTGATCGATGACGTTTTCGGCGAACTCGATCCCGGACGCCGAAATGCCGTGCTGCGGGCGCTGCCGGCGGCGGCGCAGAAATGGATCACCACCACCCACCTGGGCTGGCTGGATGAATCGCAGGGGCTCGGCGGGATGGCGCGGTTCAGCGTCACCTCCGGCCAGGTGAGCCCGCTCGGCTGAGACGCCGGTCAGCGGGGGATCACCAGCGACTGGCCGGGGCGGATGATCGTGCCCTTGAGCCGGTTCGCGCTCTGGATCTTGCCGACGGTGGTGCCGTAGCGCTTGGCGATGGCGTAGAGCGAGTCGCCCTTCTTCACCGTGTGGCGCACCACCTTGGGCTTGACCTTGACCGGGGCCGGCTTGGGCTTCGGTTTCGGCGCGGGCTTGGGGGTCGGCTTCGGATTGATGACCGGCGTGGTGGCCGTCTTTTGGGGGGTGTTGGCCGCGATGAGCGGCGGCGTCTGGACCGGCTCCGGCTGCTTGTCGGGCTCGGCGTCCACCGGACGGGAGTTGGCCTGCTTCCACTGGGACGGATTGTCGGCCCAGGCTTCAACGTAGTTGCCGCGGCTGTCGAAGGGACCGGTGCCGGTCGGATTCTCGGCGGACGAGTAACCGCCGTTGGTGCACGCGGTGAGCGCCACCGAAAGGGCGGCAGCAGGAACGGAAAGCCAGCGCAATCGCATGCGACCGAGTATGAGAAATTGGTTGCCCTTGGCAAAGCTTGATTGTTTGCGCCTGTGATTTGGTTCCGCAGCCAAGCAATCTCAATCCCCGCGGACCGGATTTCCCCTTGATTTGAAGCTTCGGAACTGTCACCGGTGGCGCGTCCGAGAGGAACAGGGGGCATTAGCTCAGTTGGTAGAGCGTTTCGTTCGCAATGAAAAGGTCAGCGGTTCGATTCCGCTATGCTCCATTTTTCCGGATCAAGGACTTAACCCCGATCGGGGGCCGAGTCCCTGACTCGGTGATCCCTACCCTCGGGTGAGGTCGTCCTGGAGATCCACCTCCCTCTCCCCCTGCTTCAGGTCGTATTTCTTGTTCTTCGTGATGCTGAAGAGGAAAATCGCGTGGAAATAGACTGAAGAGATGAACTTGTTCTCGGAGGTCTGGTGCTGCTCGACAGTTATCGGCCCTTGCCTGCTGATGTAGTTCCGAAGAATCGAGCAATCAACGTTAATGTAAACCCGGTCCAGATTGCCGTCTTCTCCAACCGATGGATACATCGGGATATTCCAGTCCATTTCCACGCCAACCTCGGCCAGCTTGTCCCAAGTGATGTCGTCCGGGTGATCTTCACGCGGCTCTTTGAAAACCAACTGCAGTTCCGGCAAGCCCATCGGCTGCTCATCCTCCTCGTCCGGCTTCTTGACCTCCTTTGGCTCCTTGTTCGGCTCGATGATCTTGACCCAGAAGCGGCACTCGAAGTCTTCCGGTCCGCCGAGGGTGGCCCGGATCTCCAGCTCGTCGCCCATTTTTAGCTCGCTGGTCGCGCCGAGCCCGATGCGGATGGTTCCGTCCTTCGGGCTGGTCTTGCGGATATCCAGGAGTTCTTCGGGGGCATCGACGGCACCGGCCGCGGTTCCGCCTTCCGTTTCATTGATCCGGCGCTGGAGTATCGAGACCTTCAGCTCCCCGGGATCCTCGCTGCGGTCAAAGTAGCTGTCCTCCACGTCGGTGGAAAACTGGATGGTCTTCTCGTCGCGCTCGGGGATGGTGAGGAACTGCTTTCCCTCGCCGCCCTTCAGTTTGAAGAACGAGGGGTAGGGCCAAGTCCCGAAATGCTCCGTGCGAGCTGTCTTGCCTCGCCGAAATCTTCAGCGCGTCCTCGGTTGCTGGTTCGCAGCCTGTTCAATAGCTCCAAAAGAGCAGGCTCCTGAATCGACCACTTGAAGTGCTTCTCCCGTTGTCCACCCCACGCCATCGCGACTGCGTAGGCTTCCAATGGATCGACCCTCTGGTCAGTGCTTATCCTCCGAACCTCATCACGGCAGCACGTCTTCACTACCGACGGGTAGAGTTTCTCGACTGGGCTGACGTCTGGTTGCCGGAGTGAGGCAGTTCTGCGCAGCAGGCTCAAGAAGTTCGTGGGCTTCCTTCCTATAGATCCCTGAGCCGAAGGGGCTTGGTTGATTGCTTTGAGCCGAGAAAGGGCATTTGTGGAAAACGGGGGGAATTTCATCGCGACCAACCTGCTCAATAATCAGAGTAATACAAGTAAAAACAAACACAACACAAGCAATAGGAATTTGTAGACCCTAGCGCTTTTCGTAGACGGTCGGTGCTCGCCCTTTTCCTGCCCTGACACTTACGATGAGTCCTTCCTCGACCAATTTCTTGAACGTGAGACCGATGAGATTCCGGATCCGTCCTTCGTCCTCACCTCTCGCTCGATGCTCCCGTATCCACTGCGAGAATTGGCTGGTAGTGACTTTGCTGCCCTTCTTGAACATGGGCAGCCATTCGTCCTTCGCCCATGTTTCAAAGTCCGCCAGATGAATTCCGGCGTCCGAGGGCATCGAGAGCCTCTCTGGAACCCAACCGTGTCGGATTCTCAATAAGTCCTCAATGGCCGACAACTCGCGCCTGGCATCAGCAAGCTGACCAGTCAGCATTTCAACCGATGTAGCGGCTTCTTCTTTCATTGCGAGCAGTGCTTCCTTCGAAACGTGGTTCATGCTTGTTGTTCTAGCTTCTTCCACAAAAAGTGCAACAAGCACGTAGGTGGCTGCCTATGCGTTCGATCTCGGTTGCGTTCTGAGTGGGCACCGCAAACGAACTCGGTGGTCCGGGATCCTGGCTCGCGTGAACTACCGGGTATTCAGAGGGCTGATCGGAAGGACTCGGTGGCTAAGTAATCCGCTTCCAGACCGCGTGCGACCCGAGGTCGTCAGATCGTGGCGAGAGACAGCGTCGGAATTCCCATACCGGCCGGGAAAGCCCGAGGGCTTGAATTGCAGCCGGCGAGAAGGGAACCGAATCAAGACCGTTGACCGTGATCAAGTTGGCCTTCCCGGACGTGAAGAGGATCTCAATGTCGGGTGACTGGTATTTGTAGATCGTGCCGTACTTCGATTTCTGCGTCTCCTTCGGTTTGCCGAGGAGCTTGGTGACCTCGGCGGGAGTCTTGGCAACCACGACCTTCACGTCGAAAACCAGAGGAGCCGCAGAAGCGTTCCCCTTCGATAGCTTGGAGAGGCTTTCTTCCGTCGTCCTCCCCGCAGCTGCTTCTCTCCAGGCAGCCAGAGTTCGCTCCGGCTCGCGCTCTTCCAACAGGACGGTCTTCTCGTTGGCGACGAAACGCTGGAAGCCGTTGTAACCGCCAAGCCCGTTCTTCGAATTGACCCATCCATACGCAACATTCCCGGTCTTCTCGCTCCATGCGTAACCCACGTCCTTGAACTGAGCGGATTCCGGATCCTTCAGCTGCTTCGCCACCGCACGCTTCGCCCGCGGGACCACGGATGGATCCGCCTTCGACTGATAGCCTTGGTTCGGTGAACCCGTGGAAGCGGAATTGACACTTGGGCGATTCCCGGACCTATCGCGGCCAAGCGACCCCGTAATCGTTTCGAATACTACAGGGAGAACAACGAAGCCGATCAGCAGCACGAGAACAAGCCAAGTGCAGCCACTTGTTATGGGGCGCTCAGCACCGCAATGAGGGCAAGCCTTTGCCCGTTTGCTCACCAGTCCCTTGCAGTCCGTGCATTTCGTAAGCGACATCTGATTTCGAAAGTTCTTCGGAAAAGTTAGATTTTCACCATGCAACCTCAAGCCTTTACGACTGCTCCAAAGCTGGCAGGGACTCCTGCCACGCAGCTGCGCGCCTACGAAAAGGCAAGCGGCGGATCGTTGTACTCGGTGCGGTAATGGCCAAGCTGCTCCACGTCATCTATGGCGTCCTGAAATCATGTCGCCCCTTCAACCCCAACCACCTCGCCCAACCGAAAGCCGCTTGCAGCCAACACCGCACCTATCTCCTTGCACTTGCAGACTCCTTGCAGGAGCCGGTCAAGTCATTCCAAGCACCGGCATCTCGCGCTGATCCGCAGCGCCCTGAAGCGGGGGCGGTCTTCAGCGGACAAGTGGATGGAGTCCGCTGCTACGGGGCGGGCTGGTGGAGGGCTCCGAAGCGGTAGAAGACGCGGGAGTCGGGAGGAGTGGTGGTGTCGGTGATGGTGAAGATGTTGTCGAGGAGGGTGGAGCTGGTGTCGGGCTGGTTGGTGAGGGTGACGCCGTTGGAGCGCCAGATTTCGGTGAAGCCGGTGAGGTCGGTGGAGCGCTGGAGGACCCAGATGGTGCCGGGGACGGCGGCGGGGTTGTTGGGGAAGGTGAGGAGGGGGTTGCCGCTGGTGTCGAAGGTGGGGGCGGTGAAGGGGCTGGGGTAGGTGGGGAGGGTGGTGTCGGTGCCGAGGGCGTTTTCGATGCCCCAGGCAAGGCCGTCGTGGTCGTAGTCGGTGTCCCAGAGGTCGGCGGCGGGGGTTTCGTAGGCGCCGAGGTCGATGGTGCCGATGAAGCGGGAGTTGCCGGCGAGGTCGGTGGTGCTGGGGTTGGCGGAGTCGTCGCCGCGGTCGATGCAGGGGGAGGCGGGCTGGAGCCGGAGGTCGCCGCCGGTGGTGGGGGCGGAGGCGGGATCGACGGGGGTGAGGAAGAGGGGATCGTTGGCAGGGTTGGTGCCGTCGAGGTTGCCGGTGCCGGCGGGGTTGAGGTTTTGGACGAGGCAGTGGGAATAGGTCACGGTGCCCGCGACGGTCGCGACGGAAGCACCGGGGGCGGTCGTGCTGCCATTTTGCCGGTTGTTCCAGAAGATGCAGTTGGTGGCGGTGGTGGTTCCGCCATTCTGGAGGATCGCGCCGCCAGCGAGACTGGCTTTGTTGCCTTGGAAGGAGCAGTTGGTGAGCACGGGGGAGGAGTTTCCGTTGTAAACCCCGCCGCCATCGGAGGCCAGGTTGCCTTGGAAGGAGCAGTTGGTGAGCACGGGGGTGGAGATTTCGTTGCAAATCCCGCCGCCAAAGTATTGGGCTTGGTTGCCTTGGAAGGAGCAGCTGGTGATCACGGGGGAAGAGCTGTAGTTGTAAATCCCGCCGCCATAGTATCCTGCCAGGTTGCCTTGGAAGGCGCAATCAGTGATGGAGGGGGAAGAGGAGAAATTGGCGATGGCTCCGCCGTTCCCTAGTGAGCTGTTTGTACTGGAATTGTTGGAAAAGGTGCAGCGTGTGAGGGTCGGGGAGGAGGAGGCATTGCGGATGGCCCCGCCGCCGAATACGGAGGAATTGTCGGAGAAGGAGCAGCCGATGAGGGTGGGGGAAGAGGAGGCGGCATTGCGGATGGCTCCGCCGTAAGTGGAGGAATGAGATGCAACGGATTTTTGGACCGTTTGTTGGTTAGTTGATCGAGTTCAGATCGGCTTCGAACTGGGCCGGGGTGCGGTAGCCGAGGGA
>NZ_JACZFQ010000309.1 GCF_014904755.1 Neoluteolibacter marinus | reverse complement strand
CGGAGCAGATCGGGAACAGCTCCTCCGGATTGCGGCCCAGCAGCGGCGACTTCAGCTGCGACTGGCGCGCTCGCATCCAGTTCCGGTTGCCCTTGACGGTGTTGATCTCGCCGTTGTGGGCCAGGATGCGCATGGGCTGAGCCAGCGGCCACGACGGGAACGTGTTGGTCGAGAAGCGGGAGTGCACCACCGCCAGCCGCGTGCCGAAGCGCTCGTCCGACAGATC
>NZ_JACZFQ010000308.1 GCF_014904755.1 Neoluteolibacter marinus | reverse complement strand
GGGTAGAACGGCTCGAGCTGGGCCGTGGTGAGCATGCCCTTGTAGACGATGGTCGAGGTGGAGAACGACGAGCAGTAGATGCCCAGTCGGTTCTGGGAGCGCTTGCGCAGCCGGAAGGCCTTCTGATCGAGCTGCAGTCGGGCGGCGGAGCCGTCGAGGTCCTGGACCGGGATGTGGCCGGTGAAGGCCTCCTGCGCGTCACGACGCTCCTGGACGAAGGGCTGGACGAAGTACGGCATGACCGAGCGCGCCGCGCTGCCGATCGCGGAGTCGTCGACGGGGACCTCGCGCCAGCCGAGGA
>NZ_JACZFQ010000307.1 GCF_014904755.1 Neoluteolibacter marinus | reverse complement strand
ATCTGCGAGGTCCTCGGCGTCCCGCGCAGCAGCTACTATCATGCCGCCACGCCGACTCCCTCCGAGCTTTCCGACCGCGACATCGGGGAGCAGATCGAGGCCGTCTTCAATCGCCATCGCCGCCGCTACGGCTACCGCAGGATCTGGAGCGAACTCGCCGACCAGGGCATCACCTGCGCTCCCGCACGCGTCCGCCGGATCATGATGGAGCGGGGCCTCAAAGCCCTCCAGCCCAAGACCTACGTGCCCCGCACCAGCGACGGCCGCGCCGACAAGCCAGCCCCCAATCTCCTCGTGGAAAAGGACCTCCCGGACCGGCCCGACCGGGTTTGGGCCGGTGACATCACCCACGTGCCCACCGCCGCGGGATGGCTCTACCTTGCCGTGGTCATCGACCTCTGCACGCGCCGCATCGTCGGCTGGTCGCTGGCCCGCCACATGCGCGCCGGGCTGGTGGCCGACGCCTTCAAGCAAGCGCTCCAAACACGCCGTCCCGAAACAGGGCTGATCTTCCACAGCGACCGCGGCAGCCAATACGGCAGCGGTGAATACCGCTCGCTGTTG
>NZ_JACZFQ010000306.1 GCF_014904755.1 Neoluteolibacter marinus | reverse complement strand
CGTAGACGTCCTCGAACTCGACGGGTGGGATCATACCGATCTCTCCATGGAGCCTTCGGTGATTGAACCAGTCGATGTACTCCGCGGTCGCGATCTCCAACTCGTCGATGTTCTTCCAGGGCCCGCGATTGCGGACCAGCTCGGCCTTGAACAATGAGTTGAAGGCCTCGGCCAGGGCGTTGTCGTAGGAATCTCCCGTCGAGCCGACTGAAGCGACTACCCCGGCCTCTGACAGGCGCTGGGTGTAGCGCACCGCGACGTACTGGACACCCTTGTCGCTGTGGTGCTTCAGCCCTTCCACGTCCTGGCCAGCGCGCTGGCGGGTCCAGATCCCCATCTCCAGCGCGTCCAGGGCCAGATTGGTGCGCAGCGACTTCGACAGCTGCCAGCCAACCACTCGCCGAGAGAACACGTCCGTGACGAGTGCCGCGTACGCCCAGCCGGTGAACGCGCGGCAGTAGGTGATGTCGGCGACCCACAGCTGGTTCGGAGCCGTCGCCGTGAAATCGCGTTCGACCAGATCAGGTCGAGTCTCGCGGCCATGGCCGGGAATGGTCGTGCGTGG
>NZ_JACZFQ010000305.1 GCF_014904755.1 Neoluteolibacter marinus | reverse complement strand
GCCGAGCCGATCAGCAGCAGCTTCTTGCGCCCGATCTTGTCCACCAGGGCGATGGCCACGAGAGTCACCACCACGTTGGTCACCGAGGTGATCGTGGAGATCGTGAAGGCGTCCGACTCCTGGAAGCCCACGGACTGCCAGAGCTGGTTGGAGTAGTAGAAGATCACGTTGATGCCGACCAGCTGCTGCAGCACGGCCAGGCCCAGGCCCACCCACACGACGGGCTTCAGGCCGGCCACGGCGCCGCGCAGGTCGGAGAAGCGCGGCTTGCGCTCCGAGTCGAGGGTCTTGTCGATGATTCCCAGGCGGTGCACCGCGGGGCCCTCGCCCTGCAGGTGCGTCATGATGCGCAGGGCTTCGTCGCGGCGGCCCTGGCCCACGAGCCAGCGCGGAGACTCGGGGATCATGAACGCCCCGATCAGGTACAGCGCGGCAGGCAGGGCGCAGACCAGGAACATGAGGCGCCAGGCATCCATGCCGCCCAGGACATGACCGTCGGCGGAGCCGGCGATCCCCACGATGATGCGGTTGACGATCTGGGAGGCGAAGATGCCGGTCACGATGCCC
>NZ_JACZFQ010000304.1 GCF_014904755.1 Neoluteolibacter marinus | reverse complement strand
GCCCTTCGAGTAGCCGTCGGTGACACCGACGATCATGTTGTTGATGAGAGTGCGGGTCAGCCCGTGCAGGGACCGCGACTCGCGCTTGTCATCGGGTCGCGACACCGTGATCACACCGTCCTCCAGGACGGCGGTGATCGGCGCTGCGATCTGGTGCTGGTGCTCCCCCTTGGGTCCCTTGACGGTGACCAGGGAGCCATCGATCTTCACCTCGACGCCGCTGGGCACAGAGATGGGGAGACGTCCGATACGTGACATGTTCTCTTCCTTCCTTCCTCTGCTAGCGGGTCACCAGACGTAGGCGACGACTTCGCCGCCCACGCCCTTCTTCGCGGCCTGACGATCGGTCAGCAGGCCGGAAGAGGTGGAGATGATCGCGATGCCCATGCCGCCCAGGACTCGGGGCAGGTTGGTGGACTTCGCGTAGACGCGAAGGCCGGGCTTGGAGATGCGGCGCACACCCGCGATGGAGCGCTCGCGCTGCGGGCCGAACTTGAGGTTCAGGACCAGGGTCTTGCCGACGCGAGCCGGCTCCTCGGTCCAGTCCTCGATGTAGCCCTCGGCCTTG
>NZ_JACZFQ010000303.1 GCF_014904755.1 Neoluteolibacter marinus | reverse complement strand
AGGATTGGCCACCGGATCGGTGGCAGCTGTGGCTACAGGTCGTAAGGCGTACGTAGCTGAGGTGGATCCATATTTCGCTAGCCTCGCGGGTGAGCGGTTGCTCATGGCCGCCAATACCAGCGCGCCTGACGAAGAGGCCGCAGAGTTGGTCCAGACTATGCCAGGAGCGGACGACCTGACTGAGCGGATGGAGCGGCGGCATGCCTAATGAAATGGATGCGGACAAGTATGAGAACGGCCCGCAGCGGCCGGAGCTTGACCCGCTGGATAGACGCACAGAACTGGTCAATGGGGTACGCGCTGCCCTCATGGCGCTACCGGGTGAGTTCGAGTTCGAGCATCCCGTGAGCGGCGTCGCCGCCACTGACCTGTTCAGTCTAAATACGTTCTTGGGCGCTGGAATTGAGCTAGAAGTCGTGCGAACGCTTAACGCTTTGCGACCCATCTGGGACCCGGAGTCAAAGTGGGCTTCGTACCGCTTCGAACGCTCGGGTCAGGCGTTTCCCGATGTGCGTCTCGTCGATCAGGTCGCCAACAGCAAGATGCCGATCGCGCTCGGGATCGAACTCA
>NZ_JACZFQ010000302.1 GCF_014904755.1 Neoluteolibacter marinus | reverse complement strand
GCGGGAGATCCCGAACTTCTGGAAGGTGCCGCGCGGGCGGCCGTCGATCTGGTCGCGGTTGCGCACGCGGACCGGCGAAGCGTCGCGGGGAAGCTTCTGCAGGCCCAGACGAGCTGCCTCGCGAGCCTCGTCCGAGGCGTTCTCGTCGATCAGGGTCTTCTTGAGCTCCGCGCGCTTGTCGGCGTAGCGGGCGACGATGACCTTGCGCTGCTCGTTCTTGGCGATCTTGGACTTCTTGGCCATCTCAGCGCTCCTCGCGGAAATCGACGTGCTTGCGGGCGACCGGGTCGTACTTCTTCAGCACGATGCGATCCGGGTTGTTCCGACGGTTCTTGCGGGTCACGTAGGTGTACCCGGTGCCGGCGGTGGACTTCATCTTGATGATGGGACGGACGTCCTTATCCTTGGCCATATCAGAACTTCTCCCCTCGTGCCTGCATCTCGGCGACGACAGCATCGATGCCGCGGGCGTCGATGACGCGGATGCCCTTGGCGCTGAGGTTCAGCGTGATGTTGCGGCGCAGGGACGGGACCCAGTAGCGCTTCTTCTGGATGTTCGGGTCGAACCGGCG
>NZ_JACZFQ010000301.1 GCF_014904755.1 Neoluteolibacter marinus | reverse complement strand
GTCAAGACGTGGGTGCATCGGCTGCGCGAGCACCTGCGAGCCGCGCGGCCAGGACGGGCCGGGCGAGCTCAGTGGGCCGAGGCGGCCTCGGGGGACTGCACCGGGACCTGCGCGGTGTCGAGCTCGCGGCGGAAGCGCCGCGAGCGCAGGCGCAGCAGGGCGAAGCTGCCCAGCAGCATCGTGAAGCCCAGGCTCGCCACGACCAGCCCGACCACTGTGGGGGCCGCCAGGCCGAGGCCCGCGGAGATCACCATGCCGCCCAGCAGCGCGCCCAGCGCGTTCGCCACGTTGAACGCCGCGTGGTGCAGCGAGGCGCCCAGCATCTCGGAGGGCCCGGCGATGCGCATGAGCCAGGTCTGCATGGCCGGGCCCAGCGTCGCGTGGCCCATGTTGGTGAGGAAGAACGCGATGGTCAGCCCGACCGGGTTCGTCACCACGGTGATCATCAGCGCCATGGCCGCGATGTAGAACGGGAAGGCGATCAGCAGCGTCCGCTCCAGGGAGCGATCCGTCGTGAAGCCGCCGATCGCGTTGCCGATGGTCATGCCCAGCCCGGCCACCGCCAGCAGCACGG
>NZ_JACZFQ010000300.1 GCF_014904755.1 Neoluteolibacter marinus | reverse complement strand
CGTTGACTACCTTGGACAGAGACGACCCGTTCGACGAGCGCTGGATGTAGTAGTCCACGGTGCGCTGGATGACGTCGTTGTCGACCTCGTAGCCCATGCGCCCGAGCTCCTCGATCACGCCCTCCGGGCCCAGCAGGTAGACCAGCATGATGGTGTCGGCCTGCTTGGAGAGCTTGTAGTTGTTCGTCATGTCGCCCTCGTTCTCCAGCAGGAGGTCCAGGCGGCC
>NZ_JACZFQ010000299.1 GCF_014904755.1 Neoluteolibacter marinus | reverse complement strand
AGTCCCAGTCCAGCTCATCGAGGGAGTCGTAGCCGTCGTACTGGGAGATCGTGCCGTCGGAGTTGAACGGCACCGCGAGCTTCTGCGAGACCTCGTGCCAGTGCTCGGCCTCCTCCGCGGTCACGCCGAAGCGCGCCGAGAGCTCCTCGCGCTGGTGCTCGACCATGTCCTGGAAGATGTGCGCCGAGTGGCGGAACAGCCACGCGGCCAGGACGTTCGTGTACGCGTTGTCCTTGAGACCGCCGCCGTGCTGGCCGCGGGGGCCGTCGTGGTACTCGTCGGGGCCC
>NZ_JACZFQ010000298.1 GCF_014904755.1 Neoluteolibacter marinus | reverse complement strand
GCCAACGTCAAGCCGGGTCGCGTGATGTTCGAGCTGGGCGGCGTGTCCGACGAGGTGGCCCGCGAGGCCCTTCGCCTGGCCATCCACAAGCTCCCGATGAAGGCGCGCATCGTGCGTCGCGAAGGCGGTGAATGATCAATGGCCGTTGGATCCAAGGATCTGAACATGGAGAAGCTCGTCGAGCTCGACGACGCCGCTCTCCAGTCCGAGCTGAAGAAGGCCAAGGAGGAGCTGTTCAACCTGCGCTTCCAGTCGGCCACGGGTCAGCTCGAGAGCAATGGCCGTCTGAAGGCCGTCAAGCGCGACATCGCGCGCATCTACACGGTGCTGCGTGAGCGCGAGCTGGGCATCCGCGGCGCAGCCGAGACCTCGAAGGATGGTGCCAAGTGACCGAGCAGCCTCAGAAGACCGCTGAGACCGACCAGCGCGGGGATCGCAAGACCCGCCGCGGCTACGTCGTCTCGGACAAGATGGACAAGACCGTCGTCGTGCTGCTGCAGGACAACGTCACCCATGCCCTCTACGGCAAGGTGATCCGCCGCACGCAGAAGGTCAAGGCCCACGACGAGGCCAACGAG